>DASYTG010000042.1:0-24840 GCA_036002525.1 Candidatus Limnocylindrales bacterium | reverse complement strand
ACAAGCCACCTGCCGCGCTGACGCCGCTCGCCTTCGCGGCGGCGCAGGGTCGGGCAGATACCACTGTTCGTGGTGATAGTCACCGTCCGGCCAGCGGCAGGCCCCTCAGCAAGCCTCGCCCGCGGCCCCTCACCATCGCGGCTGGTATCTGACCCGCCGGGCGGCCGGCGCCGTGCCGAGTACTACGGGCGGCAGTAGACGGCCGGCGATTGACGAAATCCGCGTCGCGCCACCCGTGGTGCTGGTGCTGGCCGGGCGCGAGGCGCGTCCCGGGCCGCGACCTACGGGTACAGGCCTCGCATCGAGGTCGCGTCGGCGACCCGCTGGACCGCCAGGAGGTAGGCCGCGGTCCGCATGTCGCACTCCTCGCGCTCGGCGATGGCGAGAGTCTCGGCGAACGCACGGGTCATGATCCCGCGGAGCTTGTCGTTGACGACCGCCTCGCTCCAGTGGTCGCGGTTCAGGTCCTGGACCCACTCGAAATAGCTGACGGTCACGCCGCCGGCGTTGCAGAGGATGTCCGGGATCATGAACACGCCGCGCCTCGCCAGATCGATGTCGGCGTCCGGGGTCGTCGGGCCGTTGGCGGCCTCGGCGACGATCCGGGCCCTGATCTTGCCGGCGTTGCGGTTCGTGATCTGGTTCTCGAGCGCCGCCGGGATGAGGATGTCGCAGTCGACCTCGAGAACCTCCGAGTTCGAGATGTCCTCGGCCCCCGGAAAGCCCTGGACCGTGCCGTGCTCCTTCTTCCAGTTGATGACCTTGGCCACGTCGAGGCCGGCCGGGTTGTGGATCCCGCCAGTCGAGTCGGACACGGCTACCACCGTGGCGCCTTCCGCGGCGATCAGCCGGGCGGCGATCGAGCCCGCGTTGCCGAAGCCCTGGATCGAGACCCGCGACTTCTTCAGGTCCATCCCGATGTGAGGGGCGGCCTCCACGATGCAGAACACGGTGCCCCGGGCGGTCGCCTCGGTGCGTCCCTCCGAGCCACCCAGGCTGATCGGCTTGCCGGTGACGACGCCCGGGACCGTGTAGCCCTGGTGCATCGAGTACGTGTCCATCATCCAGGCCATGACCTGGGCATTCGTGTTGACGTCCGGGGCCGGGATGTCCCGCTCGGGGCCGATGAGGACCTCGATCTCGGTCGTGAACCGCCGGGTGAGCGCTTCCAGCTCCTTCATCGACAGCTTCTTCGGGTCGACGATCACCCCGCCCTTGCCGCCGCCGTACGGGATCCCGACGACCGCGCACTTCCAGGTCATCCACATCGCGAGCGCCTTGACCTCGTCGAGGGTGACGTCCTGGTGGTACCGGATCCCGCCCTTCGCCGGGCCCCGTCCGAGGTTGTGCTGGACACGGTAGCCGGTGAAGACCTGGACGCTCCCGTCATCCATCTTCACGGGGAAGTGCACGGTCAGCTCACGACGCGGCTGGCGGAGGACGCGGCGCAGACCCGGGTCGAGGTTCAGCTTGACGGCCGCCAGGTCGAACTGCTGCTGCGCGATCTCCCAGGGATTGATGTGCGCAGCGACTTGCTCCGTCGTCATGAGCTCGAGGACCTCCGTGTGTGCGGCATGTGGCGGCGTCCGCCGGCCGCCTGGTGGGGCGCGTCTGAGCGCTCCGATTGGGCCCGAGTATAGCCCCGGACCTGCCGTGGACGACTCCTCGATGGTCCCGCCGCGCAACCCTACCGCAACCGGACCGCAACCTTCGTTGCGCCGGCCGGGCGGGCGCCGCGGGGCGCGTTCAGCGGGCGTAGAGGACGACCGCCCCGAGACAGCCGGGCCCGAGATGCGGCCCGACGGAGGCTCCGACCGGCTGGACCGAGACCTTCTTCGGGTCGAGCTTCGAACCCGCCCGGGCCACGACCTCCGTGCGGAACGACTCGGCGTCAGCCGGGGGCGTGAACAGCACGGCCAGCTGCTCGATCGGTCGCTGGACGAGGAGCTCGATCGTCCGCTCCCGGGCCTTGCCCCGGGTCCGCGGGCGGTCGGCCGTTTCCACGACCCCGTCCCGGATCGTGATGATCGGCTTGACCGAGAGGAGCGTCCCGATCGCGGCCCGGGCCCCGCTGATCCGCCCGCCCTTCTTCAGGTACTCGAGCGTGTCGAGGGCGACGAACAGGTCGAGATCCTTCTTCCGATCGTCGAGGGCGCGGGCGATCGCTGCCGCGGATGCACCGTCGGCCGCCATCTCGGCGCCGATCAGGGCGAGGATCCCCTCGCCCATCGAGGCGCTCCCGGAGTCGACGATGTGGATCTCGCGGTCGGGGAGCATCCCTCTCGCGATCTCGGCGCTCTTCACCGTCCCTGACAGCGAACCGGCAACGTGGATCGACACGATCGCATCGGCACCGGCCGCAAAGGCCTTGTCGTAAACGGCCTTGAACTCACCCGGGGCGGACGCGGCCGTCGTCGGGAACGGGGCGTCCGGCGCGGTCATCCGGCGCCAGAACTCCTCGGTCGACAGGTCGACGCCCGCCTTGAACGTCTCCGGCCCGAAGTTGACGACGAGCGGGACGACGGCGATCCCGGCGGCGGCCGCGGCGGCCGGCGGCAGGTCCGACGCGGAATCGGTGACGATGGCGACGCGGCTCACGTGGCTCCTCCTCCAACGCTGCCCACCCCCTGTTCGGCTGATGATACGGGTGCGCCTCGGCCGCTCGTCAGGTGGTCCGGGCCTGTGGCGCCACGCCGACCTGGTGCTCGTACGCCCGCAATCGTGACAGCGGCAGCACGGCGACCGCGAGCAGGGCGAGCGTGGCGACGAGGATACCGTCGATCCCGAACGGTCCGGCGGCGGCACCGCCGATGAACGAGCCCCCGATCTGGCCGAGGGCGAGGAACACCGAGTAGAGGCCCATGATCGCGCCCCGGTCGGCCGGGTACGCCTCGCTCACGTCGGCGAGCAGCCCGAGGGCGGCCGGGGTGGCCCCGGCAAGGACGAACAGGCCACCGGCGGCGGCGAGCCCGAACGCGAGCAGGAGGAGGTCCGGCTGGCCACGACTGTGATTGACGACGATCGCCGAGCCGATCGTGAGCGCGCCGCCGAGGATTCCGTAGAGGATGATCGTTGTCCGTCGCATGTTCCTGAACCGGTCTCCCCAGTAGGCGAGCCCGGCGAAGAACACGACCAGCCCGACGGCGGCCCCGAGGGCGATCTGCGCGCCCTGGAATTGCCCCATCAGGAGCTGGTCGGCGAACCGCGGGTCCGGCTCCTTGATCAGCTGGAAGATCGACTGGCTCGTCCAGAGGCCGAGCGCGGCGTTGATCGCGATCCACGTCGGGGCGAGGAGCCAGACGTGCGAGCTCGTCAGGAGCGTGAGGTAGCGCCGCCAGCCGAAGTGGGGGGCGGTCAGCGTGGCGGCCTCGGACGGCGGCGTCTGGACGCCGAAGCGGTAGATGACGAACGACAGGCCGTAGATCGCGGCGTTGAGGAGGAACGCGTGGCGGCCGAGCCCGGCCCATTGCCCCGGGATGCCGTCGTAGACGAGCCCGGCAAGGACGAACCCCGCTCCCAGGCCGGCGAGCGTCGCGCCCTCGAAACGGGCCGACATCCGGCCCCGGAGCAGCTCGTTTCCGGCGGTGGCCATCGCGATGAAACCGAGGATCGACGGCACCGACGCGGCGGTCGACGCGCCCTCGAGCCAGCGGGTCGCGCCGATAACGAAGATGTCCGTCGAGGCCCAGGTCACGACCACGGCGATCGCCCCGAAGATCGGGCCGACCTGCATGATCCGGTGATGGCCGAACCGATCGGACAAGAGGCCGAACGGCGTCGACAGGACGAGCTCCGCCGCGAAGAACGTGGCGGTCAGCAGCGCCAGGGTCAGCTCGTTGGTCTTGAGCACCCGTTCGGAGTAGAAGACCAGCAGGCCGCCGGTCAGCCCGGTACTCAGGCGCAGCGTGAACGTGCCGAAGAGGACGGCGTACAGCGAGCGGGTCACGACGAAAGCCTACCGAACGCGCCCGCCCCGGATGTTGCCCCGCCTAGAATGCGGCGATGTCCGACTCTCCTCTCGTGCCCGTGCCGCTCGCCCGTGGGCGGCGAGGGGCGGTCGTCGCGCCCCACCACCTTGCCACCGCGGCCGGTCTCGAGATCCTCGCCGCAGGCGGCTCGGCCGTCGACGCGGCGATCGCGACGAATGCCGTCCTGGGCGTCGTCATGCCGAGCGGCTGCGGGATCGGCGGTGACGGGTTCTGGCTCATCTGGGATGCGGTGTCCCGTCGTCAACAGGCACTGAACGGCTCGGGCCGCGCGGCGGCGGCTGCCGATCCAGGACGGCTGCGCGGGCAGGGCTTGCGGTCGATCCCGCTTCGGGGCGGCCTGTCGATCTCGGTGCCCGGCGCGGTCCGGTCATGGGGCGACGCACACGCCCGGTTCGGTCGGCTCTCACGGGCCGCCGTGCTCGGCCCGGCGATCGAGCTCGCCGAGGGCGGCTTCCCCGCCTACGACGGCATCATCGACGCGATCGAGCACACCGCGACCATCGTCGCAGCGGAGATCGGCCCGGACGCCGGGTTCCATCGCGTCTACCGACCCGGTGGCCGCGCCTGGCATCCGGGTGAGCCGATCCGGCTGCCCGCCCTCGCCGCGACGCTCCGCCGGCTCGCGGACGATGGCTTCGACGCGTTCTACGGCGGCGACCTGGCCCAGCGGCAGGCCCGCGCCCTCGCCGCGGCCGGCTCGTCGATCACCGCCGCGGACCTCGAGGCCCACACCTCCACGTGGACCGAGCCGATATCCACGACCTACCGGGGCGTCCGCGTCACGAGCCACCCGCCGAACAGCTCCGGCCCCGTCGCCCTCGAGCTGCTCAACATCCTCGAGCGGTTCGAGCCGCCGGCCCCGGCGATCTTCGCCCACGGCCACGGAGCGGACGCCCGCTGGATCCACCTGGGGATCGAGGCGTCGAAGCTCGCGATGGCCGATCGGGACGCCCACCTCACGGATCCGGAGTTCCACGAGATCCCGATCGACCGGCTCCTCGACAAGGCGTACGCCGCGGAGCGGGCCGGCCTCGTCGATCCGGCGCGGGCGAGCCGGCCGCGGACCGCGACGGCGCCCCGTGGCGGCGGGACGATCTATCTGGCCGTCGTCGACGCGGCGGGCAACGCGGTGAGCCTGATCGAGTCGAATTACATGGGCTTCGGCTCCGGCGTCGTCGATCCCGATACCGGCGTTCACTACCAGAACCGGGGCTCGTACTTCAGCCTGGAGCCTGACCACCCGAACGTCCTCGCCCCTCGGAAGCGGACACTTCACACGCTGATGCCCGGCATGCTCTTTCGCGACAACGGGGCGCCGTGGGTCGTCGCCGGGTCGATGGGCGGCGACGCCCAACCGCAGATCCACGCCCAGGTCGTCTCCGCGCTCGTCGACGGCGGGGTCGATGTGCGAACCGCCGTCTCGGCGCCTCGCTGGTTCGTCGAGCCGTCCGAACATTTTGCTCCGCCGATCGAGGTCCGGGCGGAGCCGCGCTTCGCGCCGGGCGTCCTCGAGGAGCTCGACACGATGGGCCACCCGGTCACGCGGGCCGAGCCGTTCGACAGCTGGCTCGGCCACTGTCATGCGATCGAGCTCGTCGACGGCGGCCCGGGTGCGACGGACGGATCGCTCGCCGCGGCGACCGACCCCCGAAGCGAGGGCTTGCCCGCCGTGCGTTGACGGCGCGGATGGCTATACTCGCCGGTGCCGGTGGCAGGCTGCGCTCACACGAGGCCGCCACCGGTCCTCATGTCACGCGGACGCGGGCAGGCGGAGGCGGATCTGGCGTGACCTCGAACGTCGCACAGAGCTACCCGTACACGAGCGAGACCGAGTCCGAGCGCGCCGCCGGGATCGTCCGGCTCGTGGCCGAGCGCGACGGCCTCGCGGCGACGATCGCGGCCGAGACGACGCCGCTCGACGCCCACGACCGCTGGTGGGTCTGGAAGTGCCCGACGAAAGGCTGCCCCGGCCTCCTCCACGCGGCCGGCTATGCCCGTGACCTCCACGCCGTTTGGGTCGTCTGCGACGGGACCTGCGCGAAGACGTTCCTCCGCTGACCGCGCGTTCTGGCACGGTGACCGAGCCCGACATCCGCGCCGCGCGCCGGCGGCTCGTCCTCGACGGGCTCGGGATTGTCGCATCGGCCCTCGGGTTCGGGTTCGTCTACGGCGTGGCGGCGGGCGCCGCGGGATTCTCGTTCGTCGAGGCCAGCGCGATGAGCGTGATCGTGTTCGGGGGCGCCGCCCAGTTCGCGGCCGTCGGGTACGTCGCCGGCGGCTTCTCGTGGCTCGGAATCGTCCTCCTGACCGCGTTCCTCAACGCGCGGCACCTCCTCTACTCCGCCGCGCTCGCCCCGTGGCTCGCCGATCGCCCGCGGGCCGAACGGGCGGTCATGGCCCACCTCCTGACCGACGAGGCGTTCGCGCTGTCGATCACGCACTTCCGGCGTGTCGGGCGGGTCGACGCGTGGGGCTACTGGTTTGCGGCGATCGGGACGACGTTCATTCCGTGGAATCTCGCGACGATCGGCGGTGTGCTCGTCGGTGGGGCCCTGCCGGATCCGTCGCAGTTCGGGCTCGACGTCGTCTTCCCCGCCGCGATGGCGGGCCTGGTCGTCGGGCTGGCGACCGGCAGGCGCGAGATCGTCGCGGCGATCGTCGGCGCGGTGCTCGGCGTGACGGTGTCGCTCGTCTGGGACCCGGCGGTCGGGATCATTGCCGGCGGTCTCATCGGGCCGCTCGTCGCCCTGGCGATCCCCGGACCGCCGGCCGTCGCCGAGGTACCGATCCCGGCCGGCGGGGAGGGGCCGCCGTGACCGACCTCGTCCCCCTCGCCATCCTGATGGGCCTCGCGACCTATCCGTCGCGGGCGATTCCGCTCCTCGTCGCCGGGTTTGGCCGGCTGCCGCCGGCCGCGCTCGCCTACCTCCGGCTCGTCGGGCCGGCGGTGCTCGCCGCCCTCGCCGCCGTCTACACGATGGTCACGCTGACGACAACCCCGGACGGGGCGCGAACCGCCTCATTCCACGTCGGGTTCGAGTGGATCGCGGTGCTCGTCTGCCTTGCCCTCGTCGCGTGGCGAAAGAGCCTGCTCCTGGGGATCGTCGCGGCGGTCGTGCTCGTCGCCGGCGCTCGACAGCTGGGGATCGCCTAGCCGCCTCTGCCCTGGGCGCGTCGGGCCTCGACTGCGTCGCGCCTCGGCCTCGATCTCGACGAGGAGCGACGGGTCGATGAGCGCCGGCACCTCGACCATCGTCGCCGCCGGACGGATCGCGCCGAAAACCTCGCCGTGGACGCGGCCGATCGCGGCCGACGATGCGGCGATGTCGACGACGAACATCCGCGTCCGGACGACGTCGGCGAGTGAGAAGCCGCCTTCCTCGAGGGCGCGGCCGACGATCTCGAAGGCGGCCCGGGCCTGCGCCGCGGCATCGCCCGGATGGCGGGATCGACCGTCGGGGCCCGCGTCCGTCGTCCCAGCCACCCAGCACGAGTCGCCGACGACGACCGCCCGGCTGTAGCCGGCGACCGACTCCCACGGGCCGCCGGAGGTGATGAGGCGCCGGCTCAGCTCCCGGCTCCCGTGTTGGCTCGGGTGCGCCAGCCTGCGACGACCGGATCGCGCGCGATCGCCACGAGCAGCCCGGCGAGGAGCGTCGTCCGGGGAACGATCGAGTCGACCTCGAGATACTCCGCCGGCGAGTGGTCGTTGCCACCGATCGGGCCCAGGCCGTCGATCGTCGGGACGCCCAGTCCCGCCGTCGTGTTCGCGTCGGACGCCCCGCCGGTCAGCGTGTCGTGGACCTCGAATCCCAGCCGCCGGGCGATGGCCTGGGCATGCTCGACGAGCCGGCCCGAGCGCTCAAGCTTCTCCATGGGCCAGTGACGCCCCATGTCCTCGATCTCGATCCGGGTGTCGGGGACGACCGTCGACGCGGCAAGCTCACGAACGGCCGCCTCAGCGGCCTCGAGGTCGTCCCGGGCGACGGCGCGGATATCGACCTCGATCGAACAGCGCTCGGGGACGACGTTCGGTCGGGTCCCGCCGGCGATGACCCCGGGATTGACGGTCACCCCCGGCCACCGGCCGTCGAGCGCCTGGAGCTCGCCGACGAGCCGCGCCGCAGCCACGATCGCGTTGCGCCCCTTCTCCGGCTCGACGCCGGCGTGGGCCGCGCGGCCATGAACCGTCAGGCGGAGGTCGAGGATCCCCTTGCGGGCCGAGACGATGTCGCCGTTGGCGCGGGCACACTCGAGGACGAGGCACGCGTCGACGTCCGCGGCGAGCGCGCGGATGTGCGGGCGCGAGCTCGGCGAGCCGATCTCCTCGTCGGGATTGGCGACGAACACGAGCCGCTCGAACGGCAGGCCGCCGAGACCGTCGCGCACCGCCTGGATCGCGTAGAGCCCCGCGAGCAGCCCCGACTTCATGTCGGTGACCCCCGGCCCGTAGGCCGTGTCGCTCTCGATCCGGAACGGCCGCTCGGCCGCCGTGCCCTCGTCGAACACGGTGTCGAGGTGGCCGATGAGGAGAAGCCTCGGACCGGAACCCGGAGCGCCCTGGAACGTCGCCACGACGGTCTCGCCGAGGGTGTCGTGGGGGCGGCGCTCGACCGAGGCACCAAGACGCTCGAGGAAATCGGCCGTCCACCGCCCCACCGCGTCGACGCCCGCCTTCGTGTAGCTGCCGCAATCGATGTTCACGAGTCGCTCCAGGTCGGCGAGGTACGACGGGAGAGCCTGTTCAACGCGGCGCCGGAGAGCCTCGAGATCTGCCTGCTCGACTCCTCCGCCGGGTTCGGCGACCGTCTTCATCGAGGCAGTCTATCGAGACGGTCGCTTGCTATCCTGCGCGAACCGTGCGCCTCATCGAGATCCGCCTGCTCGAGGGCCCGAACGTCTACCGGCTCGAGCCGGTGATGAAGGTCGAGATCGGAATCGGGCGACGGAGGAGCTGGTATGGCCAGCGCGTCCCGGCGCGGCATGCCCTCGTCAGGCTCGGCGCGGCGGTCCCGGCCGCAGACTGGCCGGCCGGCGTCGCGGCGGTCGTCGCCTGGGTCCGCCGGCTGAGGAAGGATCACGGCGAGGGCACCGGTGGCGTGGTCGTCCATCGGTCGTCCGATCCCGGCCACTGGATCGTCACCTGGCCGTGGTCCGGCGCCGAACGATCCCAGGCGATCGCCGACGCGGCCTTTGCGCTGGCCGAGCGGAACGTCTCGCCGGTTCGAGGGGCGCAGCTGAGCGGCGGGCAGTCCCGGCTCCTCGACCGGTGGACCGACCGAATCTCATCCGCGGGCGCGACCCCGCCGTCGTGGATCCACGACGTGGACCGCCGGATCCCGATCGTCTCGATCAGCGGCACGAACGGCAAGAGCACGGTCACCCGCCTGATCACCCACATCCTCCGGCTCGCCGGGCAACGCGTCGGGACGACGACCTCCGACGGCGTGCTCGTGAACGAGCGGATGGTCGACCCTGGTGACTGGACCGGACCGGGCGGCGCGGCCCAGATCCTCGAGCGCAGCGACATCGACGTCGCGGTCCTCGAGACCGCCCGGGGCGGGATCGTCCTCCGCGGTGTGGGTTACGAGTCCAACGACGCAAGCGTCTTGACCAACGTGTCGTCGGACCACCTCGACCTCCAGGGGATCCACACGCTGCCCGAGCTGGCCGAAGTGAAGTCGGTGATCTGCCGGATCACGAAACCCGCCGGCTGGGTGATCCTCAACGCCGACGATCCCTTCGTCGCGGCGTTCGGGCGGCGGGTCCGCGGCAACGTCGCCTACTTCTCCCTCGACGGCCGGCCCGCCGTGGTGCGGCGCCACATCGCCTCGGGCGGCCGGGCGTATCTCCTCGAGGACGGTGACCTCGTCGAGGTCGAGGGTGAGCGGCGATCGACGATCGCCGCCGTGTCGGGCGTCCCGATCGCGATCGGCGGCCTTGCCCGCCACAACATCGCCAATGCCCTGGCGGCCGCCGGTGCCGCTCGTGGGCTCGGCGCCACGCTGGCCCAGGTCCGCGACGGCCTCCGCGACTTCCGGCCGTCGTCCGAGCGCTCCCCCGGCCGGCTCAACCTGTTCCGGCTCGGCTCGACGGTCGTGATCGTCGACTTCGCCCACAACGAGGCCGGCCTCGGGGCGGTCCTCGACGTGGCCGAGGGGATCGCCGCGGGCGCCGCCGGCCGGACGTCGCCGATCACCGTGATCATCGGCACGGCCGGCGACCGGCCGGACGACACGCTCCGTGGCATCGGGAAGATCGCCGGGAAGCGGGCCCAGCGGGTCGCTGTCAAGGAGACGCTGAAGTACCTTCGCGGCCGGACGCGGGCGTCGATGATCGGCGAGCTGCTGGCCGGCGTTCGCTCCAGCGGACGGCCCACGGCCGATATCCCGGTCTACGAGACCGAGACGGAGGCACTCCGCGCGGAGGTGGCGCTCAACGGCTCCTCAGCCGGCCGCGTCGAAGCGGGGCGGGTGATCGTTCTCATGTGCCACGAGGAGCGCGAGGAGGTGTTCCGGCTCCTCGAGCGACTCGGCGCGCGGCCGGTCGACGTCCCCTCGGAGCTGACCGAGCTGATCCCGCGGCTCCAGGCGCGTCCGCGCAGGTAGGGACCGGCGACGTGCCGCCAGGAGTGGCCGGCGACACCGCCACCCCCGCGGCCTGAGCGACAGGAATCCACCTGGGGTGAACAGGATTCGGCTGGCGGGCCTCATCCGGGGCCCGCCGGCGTCCTGGCCGGCCACCTCCCGCGCTCGGCCGAGCGTGGTCAGGGCATCAAGGACGCGCGGGGGTCGAGGACCTGGGCTGGAGCGGGCCATTGGATCGCCAGACCTGTTCACCTACAGTGGAAACCTGTCGGGGACGCGCGGTTGAGCGGCGCAGGAGAATCGAGCGATGACGACGCACGAGCAGGCACGGTCGGACGAGCGAGGCGCATCGCGACCGCACTGCGACGCTACTTCGAGGACGGGCCATGCACGTACCGGGGATTGCTCGACTAAGCGAACTTGACTGCCGGACCGGCGTCGACGAAGGCTGGCTCGACTTCAACAACGCAGCTACCGACGATCGGCAGGTCGCCGCCGGAACGCGCAAGGCACAGCTGCGGAGGCTGCGCGGAAGGCCTGGAGCGCGCGGTAGCCAGGTCCTCAGGCCGAGGCGTCCGCGACGAGCACCCCGCTCTCGACCGGCCACCACAGCGTCACCCGGTCGCCCCGCTGCCACTCCCGCTCACCACCGCCGAGCTGTTGCCGGACGACGGCGCGCTCGCCGTCGGGCAGCGCCAGCTCGTATTTCCGGTCGGAGCCCAGGTAGAGGACGGCCGACACGGTCGCCTCGACGGCGTTCGAGCCGGCCGGCGGCTTCTCGTCCGGCCCGCCGATCCGCATCCGCTCGGGACGCACGACGAGCGCCCCCGCCGTCCCGTCCGCGAGTGCCGCGCGGGCCAGGGTCGCCTCGTCCACCCGCCAGCGTGAGCCATTTCGGCTGAGATACGCCCCGTCGGCCGCACGTTCGAGCCGGCCGCGGAGGATGCTCGACTCGCCGATGAAGTCGGCCACGAACATCGAGACCGGCCGGTCATAGAGGTCCTCGCCGCTGCCGAGCTGTTCGATCCTGCCGTTCTTGAAGATCGCGATGCGGTCGCTCATCACGAGCGCCTCTTCCTGGTCGTGGGTGACGTAGATGACCGTCGCCCCGAGCTCCCGGCTGACCCGCACGATCTCGAGCTGAAGCGCCTCGCGTAGCTTCTTGTCGAGCGCCCCGAGCGGCTCGTCCATCAGCAGCAGCCGCGGGCTGAACACGACCGCCCTCGCGAGCGCGATCCGCTGCTGCTGGCCGCCGGACAGCTGACGCGGGTAGCGGCCGGCCAGGCTCTCCAGCCTGACGAGGGCGAGTGCCTCCCCGACCCGTCGATTGATCTCGGGCCGGGCGAGACGCCGCATCTCGAGCGGGAAGGCCACGTTCTGGCCAGCCGTCATGTGCGGGAACAGGGCGTAGTTCTGGAAGACCATCCCGACGTCGCGCCGGTACGGCGGGATCCGGGTCATGTCGGTCCCGCCGATCTCGATCGTGCCGGACGTTTGGGTCATGAAGCCGGCGATCATCCGAAGCGTCGTCGTCTTGCCCGAGCCGGACGGCCCGAGGAGCGTGAGGAACTCGCCATCGCGCACCTCGAGGTCCACCCCGTCGACCGCCGGCACGTCGCCGAACCGCTTCACGAGGTCACGCAGGACGAGCGCCCGGCCGTCCGAGGGCCGGCCGCCCGAAGCGCCCTTTGCCGAGGTCATCGGGCGGGCGCCTGGCGCCGGACGACGAGGAGGAGCAGGAGCAACCCCGTCGTCACGACGAGGAGAGTCGTCGCGACCGCGGCGACCGTCGGGTCGACGACCTGGCGGACCTGCTCCCACATCTCGACCGGCAGCGTCCTGAAGCGGGCCGAGGTCAGGAAGATCGCGACGACGACCTCGTCCCACGACGTGATGAACGAGAAGATGGCGCCGGCCAGCACGCCCGGGAAGATGATCGGCAGGGTGATCCGCAGGAAGCTCCGCGCCGGCGTTGCCCCCAGGTTCGCCGCCGCCAGCTCGAGGTTGCGGTCCATCGTCCGGAGGCTTGTCGCCACGTTGACGATGACGAACGGCAGCGCGAGCGCCGTGTGAGCCAGGACGAGCCCGACGATCGAGCCGCTGATTCGCCACTGGACGAACAGCGAGAACATCCCGATGGCGATGATGACGACCGGCACGATCAGCGGCGAGAGTGCAAGCCCGTTGACGAGCGACCGACCGGGGAACCGGCCGCGGGTCATCCCCAGCGCGGCGAGCGTCCCGAGCAGGGTCGCGAGAATCGCGGTGAGGGTGGCGACGAGCGCGCTGTTCCGCAGGCCCGTCGACCACTCGGGCCTCGTGAGCATCTGCTCGTACCAGCGGGTCGAGAACCCCTCCGGCGGGAAGCTCAGGATGCTCGCCTCGGTGAAGCTCATCGGGACGATGACGAGGGTCGGGGCGAGGAGGTAGAAGACCGTCAGGGCGCCGAGCGCCGCCATGAGCAGCCGCCGGGTCTGGCGCCACGAGTCGCTCATGTCACCCTCCTCACTCCTCGAGGGCGCTGCCGAACACGTCGCGCAGGCGGACCAGCCGCGACGCGACGAAGAGGAACGCGAACGTGATCCCCATGAGGAGGACGGCCATCGCGCTCGCAAAGCCCCAGTCGAGGCGCTGCTGCACCTGCTGGACGATGAGCTGGCTGATCATCTGGTCGCGCAGCCCGCCGAGGAGCGCCGGCGTGATGTAGAAGCCGAGCGCGAGGACGAACACGAGGAGCGCGCCGGCCAGCACCCCCGGCAACGTCAGCGGCATGAACACCCGGATGAACGCCCGCCACGGCGATGCCCCGAGGTTCGCGGCCGCCCGCCCGAACTCCGGGTCGATCCGTCGCATGACCGCATAGATCGGCAGGACCATGAACGGCAGCAGCACGTGCGACATCCCGACGATGACGCCGGCCGTCGTCCGGATGAGCGGGATCGGCCCGGAGATCACCCCGACGTTCAGCAGGAAGCTGTTGATGATCCCGGTGTCGCGGAGGATGACCTGCCAGGCGAACGTTCGGACGAGGAGGCTCGACCAGAACGGCAGGAGCACGGCGATCAGGAGCAGTCCGGCCACCCGCCCGGGCACGATCGTCATGAGGTACGCGTACGGGTAGCCGATGACGAGACAGGTCAACGTCGAGATGAACGCGATCCAGAACGTGTTCGTCAGGACCCGGATGTACGCCTCCTGGCTGAAGAACTTCGCGTAGTTCGACAAGCCGGCGTCGGGCGGGTCGGTGAGCGAGCGGAGGCTCATCGTCACGAGCGGCGCGAGGAAGAACACGACGAGGAACAGGACGGCCGGCAGGACGAGCACGGCCCAACGGTCGAGGGCCGGGCCGCGGGGGCGGCCCGGCCGTTCGATGCCGCGTGCTGCGCTGTCCGCCACCACGGCGTCAGCGACTCCCGGCGGATCCGCGGGTTACTGGCTCTTCCACTCCTGGTAGGCCGCGTCGACCACCTCGAAGTTGTTGACCAGCCACTCGTCGTCGAAGTACGCCGAGTTCTCGTCGGCGTTCGACACGGATAGATCGGCGATCTTGTCGGGGGCGGGCTTCGCGTTGATGTTCGTCGGCCCGTACGGGATGTACTCCGACGGCTTGGCGTTGTTCTCGGCGCAGATCGTGTAGGCGATGAACTTCATCGCCGCGTCCTTGTTCGGCGAGCCCTTCGGCACGACGAGGTAGTCGGCGGTGACGATCTGCTGGTTCCACTGCATCTCGACCGGCTTGCCGTCGGTGTGCTTGGCGCTCCAGCCGCGACCATTCCAGATGAGCGTCATCGCGATCTCGCCCGAACCGATGAGCTCCTGCGACTCGGCGCCGGATGCCCAGAACACGAAGTCGTCCTTGATCGTGTCGAGCTTCGTCGTCGCCCGCTCGAGGTCGAGCGGGTAGAGGTCCGCCGGGGCGACGCCGTCGGCCATGAGCGCGACCTCGAAGATCCCGCCCTCCGAGTAGTCCCACATCCCGCGCTTGCCGGGGATCTTCGTCGTGTCGAAGAAGTCGGCCCAGCCGGCCGGCACCTGGCCGGCGGTCTTCTCGGTGTTGTAGGCAAGGACGACGCCGTACGTAATGTCCGGGACGCGCCACTTGCTGAGGCCCAGATCGGGGTTGACCTCGGCTTCGGGGATGAGCGAGTAATCGAGCTCCTCGAGCAGCGCGGAGTTCGCTTCGAGCCCGAAATCGTTGCCGACGTCGACGACGTCCCACGTAACCTGGCCGGCTTCGACCTGGGCCTTGATCGTCGCGTTCGAGGAGTTCTCATCCTCCTGGAACGTGACGCCGGTCAACGCCGTGTACGGCTCGAGCCAGGCCTTGCGCTGAGCTTCCTGGTACGCCCCACCGAACGAGACGAAGGTGAGCGTCACGCCCTCCTGCCGCGGCGGGTTACACGCTTCGCTCGTCGGCGCGCTCCCGCTCGGTGCGACCGAGGTAGTGGGGGCCGAGGGCACGGCCGTCGTCGGGCTCGAGGCCCCACCGCCCCCCGTCGTACAGGCAACGACCACGAGGCCGGTCGCGGCAATCGCAAGGATCCGTGTCGTGGGACGCATCTGAGCCTCCTCCACTCAACCGCGCGTCGGCGACGGGCGGCGCGGGTCGGCCGATCTCCGGCCCGGAGCGATGCATCGTACTCGCGGGCGGAGGGCTGAAACAAGGGGTGCGCATGCGCGCGGTCCCGTGGGACGATCAACGAATGAGCGCACTCGGGGTCGTCAACGGCACCGTCTTCACGGCGCGGGCTGCCGATCTGCCGTTCCGCGGCGGCGTCGCCGCCATCGACGGACGGATAGTCGCCGTCGGGCCGGACGAGGTGGTTCGGGCGGCGCTGCCGCGGGATGCCGCGATCGTCGACGCCCGGGGCGGGTCGATCCTGCCGGGCTTCGTCGACGCCCACAACCATCTGGCATTCACCGGCGCCGAGCTCGCCGCCGTGGACGTGCGGTCGCCCGGTGTGGCGTCGATTGTGGATCTCGTTGCACGGATCGCCGCGGCGGCCGAGCGGACGCCGGACGGCGAGTGGATCCGGGCGGTCGGGATGAACGACGCGACGTTCGCCGACGGGCGGCGACCGACGCGCTGGGATCTCGACGCGGCGACCCGCGTCCACCCGGTGCTCGTCCAGCACATGAGCGGTCATCACGCGGTGGCGAACAGCCTCGCCCTCGAGGTTCGCGGCGTGACCGAGGCGACGGCGAATCCCGAGGGCGGACACCTCGTCCGCGACGATCAGGGCCGGCTCACCGGGTACTTCCTCGACGCGGCGCAGCAGCTCGTCGTCACGCCCGGCGTCGACATCGGGCATCACGGGCCGGGCTTCCACGACGGCGCGCCGCTCGGCGAGGTCGTCGGCGACATCGAACGCGGATCGCGGGCGTACCTCGAGGCCGGCATCACGTCGATCGTCGATGCGCAGGTGACGCGCCGCGAGCTGACCGCGTACCAGGCCGCGCACCGGCAGGGCCCGCTCGGCGTCCGGGTGACGTGCATGCCGATCTCATCCCAGCTCGACGAGTTCGAATCGGTCGGCCTCGCCGGCCCGTTCGGCGACGACCGGCTGGCGATCGGGCCGATGAAGTTCTACGCGGACGGGGCGCTCACCGGTGGTACAGCCGCGTTCTCGACGCCGTACGGCCGCAACGGCGAGTTCACGGGGTCGCTCTACTGGTCGTCCGAGGAGGCGTTCCGGGAGGCGATCCGCCGGGCGCACGCGGCCGGCTGGCAGATTGGTGTCCATGCCCAGGGCGATCGCGCGATCGACCGTGTCCTCGACGCGTACGAGGCGGCTCTCGCGGCGCATCCGCGAGCCGACGCTCGCCACCGAATCGAGCACTGTGGCGGTCCGCGACCGGACCAGATCGAGAGGATGGCGCGTCTCGGGGTCATCGCCATCGGCCAGCCGCGCTACTTCCATGACGCCGGCGACGATTGGCTCGCCGCGCTGGATGGGCCCCGCGCCCACCGGCTTCAGCCGTACAGGGAGCTGGCGGAGGCCGGTGTCCGCTTCGTCATCTCGACCGACGCCCCGGTCGCGTCCTACCGACCGGTCGACACGATCGCGTCGGCGGTCCTGCGGCGGACCGCGTCCGGCGCGACGATCGGGGTGGACCAGGCGCTGACGGTCGAGGAGGCCGTGCGGGCGTACACGCTCGATGCGGCGTTCTCGTATTTCGCGGAGGATCGCCTCGGGTCGCTCGAGCCGGGCAAGCTGGCGGACATCACCGTCCTCGACGGCGACCTCCTCGCGACGGCGCCGGATCGGATCCCGGACCTCGCCGTGGCGACGACGATCGTCGATGGGAACCTCGCGTTCGCGCGTGCTGGAGCGCCCGTATCGCGCTGAGTGATGAGAATCGGCGCCAGCGAGCCTGGCCAGCCGCCAGATCCGTGGTGAACCCCGGGGAGCCGGGCGTGCTGGCCCAGTCTGATCAGCCAGGGCGATCAAACGCCGCCGGTTCAGGGCTTCGGGCTGCGCCCGGCCGCCTGCCCGCCGGAGCGCGACCGTGATCGCCGCTCTCTGTTGAGCGACGGGAATCCACCTGGAGTGAACAAGAATCGGGTCCGCGACACGTTTCGAGGGTCCGCCGAGCGGTCGCGGGCTGGCTCGCATGCTCAAATCGTGCGTGGTCAAGGCCTCGAGTCTGGTGTCGATAGCCAAGGATCAACCTGAAACGCTCGGAGCTGGCGATCTCTGTTCACCGACAGTGGAAACCTGTCGTGCGCCGCCTGCGCCGCCTGCGCCGCCTTCGCCGCCTCGAACATCGCAGGACCCCGCTTCGGCCTAGCCAGCTCGGCGCAGGGCGACCAGTGACAGCATCTCGTAGGCGAGGTTCGCGGCCAGCGTCGCGGTCTGGCCGGCCGGATCGTAGGCCGGGATGACCTCGACGACGTCGAAGCCGAGGAACTCGATGCCGGTGAGGCCGCGAAGGATCACGAGCATGTCGTGGGCCGAGGGACCGCCGGCCTCGGGCGTGCCGGTCCCGGGCGCGAAGGCCGGGTCGACGACGTCGATGTCGAAGCTGATGAACGCCTTGGCCTTGCCGACCCGCTTGCGAATCCGGTCGGCGACCGCCTCCGGCCCGAGATCGAAGACCTCCTCGGTCGTGACGTACTCGAGCCCGAGCTCGTCGCGCAGCCCGGTCCAGTCGTCCTGCTCGTAGACCGAGCCGCGCAGGCCCACCTCGATCGAGTGGGCGACGTCGACCAGGCCCTCCTCGATCGCGCGGCGCATCCACGTCCCGTGGTTGTACTTCTCCCCGAAGTAGCTGTCCCAGGCATCGGTGTGGGAGTCGAAGTCGATGACCGCCACCGGCCCGCGAGACCGGGTCGCCCGGAGGTGCGGCAGCGTGCAGGCGTGGTCGCCGCCGATGAGCAGTGGCACGACGCCGGCCTCGACGATCGGGGCGACTGCCGCCTCGATCGCCTCGTAGCTCCGCTCGATGTAGCCGGGCACGATCGCCACGTCGCCGTAATCGACGCACGACAAAAGATCGAACGGCTTGACGTCGAGGTTCGCGTTGTACGGGCGAAGCATGACGCTCGCGGTCCGGACCGCCGCCGGCCCGAACCGCCCGCCGACCCGGTATGTGACGCCGGTATCGAACGGCACGCCGACGATCGCGACGTCGACCTCCTCGAGCGTCCGGACATGGGGCAGCCGGGCGAATGTCGTGGGCCCGGTGAACCGGGGCGAGGCGAGCGAATCCTCGGGTACGTAGCGCGGCACGCTGGCTCCCTTGCGACCTGGCGGTCCTATCCCTCCGGCGCCTCGAGCTCGCCCGGGTCGGCGAAGGCGGTGTTGCCACGAGCGGCTCCGGCGGCGGCCATCGCCTCGCGATAGACGCCGATCGCGTCGTCTACGCACATCACGACGAGGTCGCCCGGATTCGCCCGGCGCAGCGCGGTCCGAACGGCGGTCATCTCCTCGAGGATCTTCTCGGCCCGTGTCGTCCGGGCGCCGCCGTTGCCGCGGGCGGTTCGAATGCCCTCGACGACGTTCGCTGCTGCCACGCCTGGCAACCGGCCGCGAAGGTTCTTGTCCTCGCGCACGATGATCTCGTCGAACGCGCCCGCCGCGAGCGCCCCGTATTCGCGCTGGTCGTCGTCGCGCCGGTCGCCCGGGATCCCGATGACGCCGATCGCTCGACCATTCCCCACCGCGCCGTTCGTAGCGGGCCTGATCCGGCCAGCCTTCGTCTGCGGCTCGGCCATCATCCGCCGGACGAAGTCCGCGAGCTGGCGCATGCCGTCGACGTTGTGGCAGTAGTCGATCACGACCCGGACCCCGCCGACCTCGAGGAGGTTGAGGCGCCCGGGCGCCTGGAAGAACGAGGTCGTGAACGTTCGGAGTCCCTGCCGGATGTCGTGGAGGTGGGCGCCGGTGGCCCACGCGGCTGCGGCCGCGGCCAACGCGTTGGCGACGTTCATCCGGGCCTTCCCGCCGAACGTCGCCGGCACCAGGTGGGTGTAGAGGACCGGCATCTTCCGCGGGCCGTGCTTGAGGACGATCAACTCGCCCTCCGGCGTCGCCTCCAGGCAGAACGCCGCGTTGCCCCGGCCGGTGTGGCCGTCGACCCGGTCGAATCCGTCCTCGCCCTTCTGGGTTGCCATGCTGAACAGGACGACCCGACCGGCACAGTGGCGGCCCATCCGGTAGACGTGCCGGTCGTCGGCGTTGAGCACCGCCGTGCCGGAGCGCGGTACCGCCTCGACGATGACCCCCTTGACGTTCGAGAGCTGGGAAAGCGAATCGATCCCGTGGAGGCCCAGGTGATCGCCGGTCACGTTCGTTACGACCGCCACGTCGTTCCGGTCGTAGCCGAGGCCCTCCCGCAAGATCCCGCCCCGCGCCACCTCGAAGACGGCCGTATCGACGGTCGGGTTCTGGAGGACCATCTGGGCCGACTTCGGGCCGGACATGTCGCCCTTCTTGATCAGCCGGCCGTCGACGACGATCCCGTCGGTCGAGGTCATCCCGACCCGGCGGCCCATGAGCTTGAGGATGTGGCTGATCATCCGGACCGTCGTCGTCTTGCCGTTCGTGCCGGTCACCGCGAGGATCGGGATCCGGGCCGGGGTGCCGGGCGGGAACAGCAGGTCGATGACAGGCTTCGCGACGTACTGCGGCTCGCCCTCGGTCGGGTGGGTGTGCATCCGGAAGCCGGGCGCCGCATTGACCTCGACGATCCCGCCGCCGGTCTCGCGGACCGGGGTCGCGATGTCGGGCGCGATGAAGTCGATGCCGGCCACATCGAGGCCGACGATTCGGGCGGCCGTCTCGGCGATCTCGACGTTGTCCGGGTGGGCCTCGATCGTCCGGTCGATCGACGTTCCGCCGGTCGACATGTTGCCGGTCAGGGCGAGCTTGACCCGCATCCCGGCCGGGGCCACGTCGTCGAGCCCGAAACCCTGGGCGCGGACGAGCTCCTCGGCCGCATCGTCGATCTTGATCCGGGTGAGGACCTTCTCGTGGCCGATCCCCCGCCGCGGGTCCGAGTTCGCGATCTCGACGAGCTGGCGGATCGTGTGCTCGCCGTCGCCGGTCACGCTGGCCGGCACCCGCTCGGCGACCGCCGCGAGCTTGCCGCCGATGACGAGGCAGCGATAGTCGTTGCCTGCCACGTACGTCTCGACGACGACGTCGCCGGACCGGCTCTGGCCGACCGCGCCGTGGAACGCCTTGCGGACGTCATCGTCGGAGCGGAGGTCGAGGTGGACGCCACGGCCGTGATTGCCGTCGAGCGGTTTGACGACGCACGGAAATCCGATTCGCCGGGCCGCCGCGATCGCCTCCCCGTCGGTCAGGACGACCTCCGACTTGGGGACCGGCAGGCCGGCCGAATCGAGGAGCCGGTTCGTCAGGCTCTTGTCGGACGCGACGTCGACCCCGATCGCCGACGTCCGCGACGTCATCGTCGCCCGGATCCTTTGCTGGTGGACGCCCTGTCCCAGCTGGACGAGCGAGTGACGGTCGAGCCGGATGTACGGGATGTCGCGGCTGACCGCCTCGTCGATGATCGCCTGGGTCGACGGTCCGAATGCCTGGCGCTCGGCGAGGAGGATGAGCCGCTCGAGCTCCGCGACGAGGTCGATCGTGTAGCTGGGATCGTTCGGCGCGACGAGGTGGTTGACGAGGGCCACGGCGATCTTGCCGGCTTCGATCCCGACCGTCTGCTCGCGGTACTCGAAGATGACGTTGTACTGGCCGTGCACGTCGGTCGACCGGGTCTTGCCGTGGCGGACGTCCGTGCCGGCGAGGTTCTGGAGCTCGAGCGCGATGTGCTCGGCGACGTGGCCGGCCCACGTCCCTTCCTTCAAGCGGCTGATGAAGCCGCCCCGCCGGCCGAGCGAGCAGGCGTGGTCGTCGAGCGAGGGGAGGAGCTCGATGAGCGCCTCGTTGAAGCCCGGGATGAGGTGCGACGGGAAGTCCTCGAGGACACCGAGGTCGACGAGCATCCGGATGACCGGCTCGCGCGCCCAGTAGTTCGGCCCGCGGAGGGTTCGGGCCTCGAGGATCCTGAGGGTCGGTTCCGGGCGGACCTCCTTGCGGCGCCGGTCCCGGCCGGTCCACTGGCCGTCCGCTGTGGTCATGGACGATCCGCGGGGCGTGCCGGGCGTGGCCTTTCGCTTCGACCGGGGCGGGGGGACGGTCTGGGCCACGGATCCCTCCTGGGCGGGGTGCGGTGGCGGGAGTGTACGTCGATTCGCCGGCCCGGCGACCCCTGCCCACTCTTACCGGGCCGAGGCGTGTCTCCCAGTCAACAGAACCGCCCCCGAGATCCCTCCGATGGGCTCCAGCCGCTTGCCGCGTGCCTCCAGTGCACCGAATCGGTCCGAAAGGCGGTAGTACGGCTTGCCTGACACGCGATACGGGCCGATTTGTTGACTTGGACGCACCCGTAAGGAGAGGCGCCCCCGGGCGGCGGGAGTCAGTTCGATGCGGCGGCCCCGCCGCCGGGCAGCGCGTGGAGCGCCGGGGTGGCGATCCGATGACGGCGTCGGAGGTCGAACCGGTAACCGGACGGAAGCGAGTGGAGGACGACGCCGCTGATCATCAGCGGCCGGTGCCCCTTGACCTCCCAGGCATCGGTCTCGGAGCCGGAGCCATCGACGATCGTGATGCTGCCGCGGCCGATGACCTCGAGCTGGTGGTCCGGTCCCACGACCCCGGCAGTGTCCTCGTCGACGCCGATCCCGAGCAGGCTGGGGTTCTGGGCGATGAGGCTGAGCAGCCGGCCGAGCCGGTTGCGCTGCTGGAAGTGCTGGTCGACGATGACCCCGGGGATGAGCCCGAGGCCGGCCGAGATCTGGGCCATCCGCTGCTTCGGCGTCGCTCCCGACGCCCCGAACGCGATCATGTGGCTGCTCAGGGCACTGGCGCCGGCCGAGGTCCCGGCCACGACGGCGCCGTGCCGGAAGCGGTCGAGGATCGCGTCGGCCAGGCGGGTTCCCCCGATCGTCGAGGCGAGGCGGAGCTGGTTGCCGCCCGTCAGGAACACGCCGGTCGCGTCACGAAGCGCGAGGGTGGCGGACTCGTCGTTCGCCTGGGGTCGGGTGACCGCATGGAGCGGCCGGACTCGCTTCACGCCGAGCTCGCCGAACACGGCGCGGTAGCGTTCGCCGGCCTCCGCCCCGAGCGACGAGGCGGTCGAGATCACGACGATCGTCGCGTCCGGGCCTCCCGCGAGCGCGACGAACCGATTCAGGATGACTCGGTCCCGGACCTTGTCCTCCGCACCGCCGATGATGATGACTGACCCTTCGGTCACGAGCGAGCTGGCCTCCAGCTGAACGTCCCGGAGAGGATAACCGGCCACGCGAGCGGGCGGCACTGGTTCCATCGTCCGGCGCGCAAGTCCGGCGCGCAAGTCCGGCGCGCATGTCCCGACCCCGCGAGTCGTGATCGGCGCAGGCAGCGTGTGACAATCGGCGCCGTGGAGACGCCGCGGCCGCCAGCCCGGAAGACCCCTCGCGTTCCCCGCCCGGTCCTGCGCGATCCGGGCAGCCTCGTCGGCGCGCCGACCCGCCGCCGGGCCGGGGTGTTCCGGCGCGCCCTCCGGCGGGAGGCGTCGCGGCTCCGCGACCGGCGGCGTCTTGCCGCGATGGCGATCCTCATCGTCGTCTTTGGCGTCGTCGCGGCGGGGCTCGCCGCGCGGGGCGAGCTGAGCGGCGCGGACGCCCGGGCGTACTGGGCCGGCGTCCGGATCTGGCTCAGTGGCGGCGATCCCTATCACCCCACCGGGCCGTTTCTTCCCTACGTCTACGCGCCCTGGATGCTGCCGCTGTTCGCGCCGTGGGCCTTGTTGCCGTGGGACGTTGCGTGGGTCGTCTGGCGCGGCGCGACGATCCTTCTCCTCCTGTGGACGATCGAGTGGGCCTACCGCCGCCGGCCGCTCGAGACGGCCCTCGTCGCCGCGTTCCTCGCGTTCCCGGTGGCGGCGAACCTCGACACCGGCAATATCACGCTGCTCCTCGCGCTGGCGGTGTGGTTCGCCCAGTTCACCGGGCCGCGCCTGGCCGGGCTGCTGTGGGGCCTCGCGACGTGGATGAAGTGGGCGCCGGCGCCGCTCTGGCTCGTCCTCGCCCCGCGGGCGCGAGCGTGGGGCCTCGTCTGGCTGGGTGCCTCGGCGCTCCTCTCGCTCGCGACGCTGCCGCTGACGATCATCCAGCTCCAGGCCCTCTTCGGCTTCGGGGCGCGGCCCATTCGGCTCGATTACCTCGTGCTGCTCTGGCCGCTCGTCCCGTTCCTCTGGCGACGGGAGGAACCGTTCGGCTGGCTGCGGCCGTCGGCCGGGCGGGCGTTCGCCGGCCGGGTTCGCGAGGCGATGGGCCAGTGGGCGGCGCTGTGGCGCGCTGGAGAGGGCGGCGGGCCGGCGGCGGCGCGGCGCGAGATGTCCAACCGTGTTCGGGCGTTCCTCGGCCTCGGCGCCTGAGGTTATATCGGCAATACCGGGGTGGCGCGTGGCGGCTCGACGACCGGACGGAACAGGATGACGGCGACGCCGTAGAGAACAACCCCGAGGAGATACGCGACGCGCGGCCCGAGATCGAGCGAGCCCGCAGCCGTGTTCACGAGGTCGATCGTGAAGCCGCCAATGAAGAGCGACAACGGCGTCGCCGCACCGGTGGCGACGTTCGACAGCCCCATGTACCGCCCGGCGGCCGCCTTGGGAATGATGTCCGTCATCAGCGCCCAGTCGACCGACAGGAACATCCCGGCCGAGGCCCCGAAGATGCCGCCACCGACAAGGGCCAGCTCGATTGAGGGTGCCAGCGCGACGATCAGGATTCCGACGGCCCCGATCGCACAGGCGGCGTAGATGACCGGCTTTCGTCCGATCCGATCGGAGATCCGGGCGGCCGGGACGATCGCGATGAGATTTCCGACGATGACCAGCGCGAGCATCGCGAAGAAGACCTGGTTCGCCGCCTCCTGGTCCAGGCGGTGGGTGAACTTGAGGTACGTGAGTGCGAGGTTGACGAGGATGCCGCCGCCCATGAGGAAGAACAGGCGCGATGCAACGAGGTAGACGTACGAGCGCTCCTTGAGGATGTCGGTGGCCCACGCCTCGCGGGCGATCCGCCTCCATGACCTGCCCTCGCGCGGCCGCGGTGGCTGCCCCTCCCGCACCTTCCGGACGACGCTCACCATCGTCACGAGCTCGATCACCGCGATCGCCATCAGCGCCAGCGGCAGGTAGTCAGCGGCGGGGCGGCCCTCCAACAGCGCGAGCTTTCGTTCGGCAGCGGTGGCCGAAGCCGCGAAGGAGGCCAGCCCGAAGCCTATGACGTTCCCGAGGATCTGCATCAGGCCGACCATCGCGCTCGCCAGGCCGACCTGGCGCTCCGGCACGAGATCCGGCACGTAGCCCTGGAACGGGCCGCGCGCGATGTTCGTGCTGAACGAGAGCAGGATCACGAACGCCGCGATCGCGAGGAGTGAGTTCGAGTACGCAATCCCCAAGAGGAAGAGGACGTCGAGCAGGGAGCCGATGACGATGTACGGCTTGCGCCGCCCCCAGCGGCTCACCGTGTAGTCGCTGATCGCCCCGACCGTCGGCTGGATGATGATTCCGACGATCGCGCCGCCGACGCCGACGAGCGCCGTGGTCCGACCGACCTCGAGATCTGGGACCCAGCCCTCGAACAGGATCCGGTTGTTCACCACCTGGCCGACGGCGGCGTCGATGGCGGTGAGACCGAGCCAGTAGGCGGAGATCCGGGCGAGATGGGCGAACGGTAGCTTCGTGGTCGGTCG
>DASYTG010000041.1:0-26480 GCA_036002525.1 Candidatus Limnocylindrales bacterium | reverse complement strand
GTCGAGGACGGAGAGCGCTGTGTGGGCGACGGTGTCGAGATACTTGTGACGGATGGTCGGAAGGACACGCAGCCGCATGCCGCGATGCTCCCTCAGGCCTTGGGGGACGACGTGCGACCGACCGTAGACCGTCACCGCGTGGCCGCGCTCGGCGAGCCTCGCGCCCAGCTCCTCGGCAAAGGTCTCGAATCCACCGTACGCGGCGGGAACCCCGCGAGTGCCCATGATCGCGATCCTGATTGGCGCCGGGCGGCTCGCGCCTGATCGATCTCCGGATCCGATTCAGCGGCCCTCGTGAAGGACCATCGCCGGGATCGTTCGGAGCATGATCTTCAGGTCCAGCCAGAGCGACCACCGGTCGATGTAGTCGAGGTCGATCTCGACCCAGCGGTCGAAGTCCTGTTCGCGGCGGGCGGTGACCTGCCACAGGCCGGTGATCCCGGGCTTCATCGACAGCCGCCGCCGGTGCGACACGTTGTAGCTGGCGACCTCGCGCGGGAGCGGCGGCCGCGGGCCGACGAGGCTCATCTCGCCGAGGAGGACGTTCCACAGCTGGGGCAGCTCGTCGAGGCTCGTCCGGCGCAGCCAGCGGCCCGTCCGCGACAGGCGCGGGTCGTTGGTGACCTTGAACGCGTGGCCGCGGATCTCGTTGAGCTCCTCGAGCTCGACGAGGCGGGCCTCGGCGTCCCGGACCATCGTCCGGAACTTGGCCACGCGGAACGGCCGCCCATGGAGCCCGATCCGGCTCTGGCGGAAGAAGACGCCGGGGCCATCGACCGCCCGGATCCACACGGCGATCGCGAGGAACACCGGGCTGAGGGCGATGAGCGCCACGGCGGCTACCGTAAAGTCGAGAAGGCGCTTGGCGAGCATGCCGAGCGCCCGATCCGGCCCGTACACGAACGACAGGACCGGCACGCCGTCGAATTCCTCGAGCCGCCCACCGGCGATCGGCAGGCCGACGTCGTCGAGTGGCAACCGGACGATCTTGCCCTCTTCCTCGCAGAGCCTCGTGATCGGCTCCACCAGGTGAAGCGAGTTCGCCGGCAGGCAGATCGCGACTTCATCGACGACCCGGTTGTGGAGGATGTCCTCGATCTCGTCGACCGTGCCGAGGACGGGGCGTCGACCGGCCCACGCGGCCGTGGGCGGCAGGCCGAGGTGGCCGATGACCCGCAGGCCGAGGTCCGGATGACGCTCTACCCGGTCGGCGAACGCGACCGCGGATGGGCTCGTCCCGACGACGAGCAGGAAGCGCGTGTTGTAGCCGCGCGTCCGCATCGACGCGAAGATCCGGCGGAGGATGAACCGGGAGACGAGCGTCACCGCGACCTGGGTCGGGAACAGGGCGAGCAGGAACAGCCGGCTGACATCGGGCAGCTTCAGCAGGAAGAGGACGGCGAACGACAGGACGGCGAGGAGCCCGCCGGCCCGCAGGATGTCGGCGAGCTGGGCCCGCAACGACCACCGGCTGCGGAGCCGGTAGAGCCCGGACAACCACAGGAGGGCCGGCCACGCGATGCCATATGCCAGCGCCGCGCCGACCGCGTGGACCTCCGCCGACTCCCATGTCCTGACCCAATCCGGGCCGAACCGGACGACCGACAGGCCGACGAACACCAGGAACGCGGTCACGGCGTCGGCGGCCATGAGGCTCAGCCGGAGCGCAACGATGTGCCGACGGATCACCCCTGCCTCCTAAGACCAGTCCCCCCGCGCTCGCGGGGAAGGTACCACGCCGGGTCGACCTTTTATCGCCTCGCTTGGCTGTCGATGGTGGCCGGGGCGGCCGGCCGTCGCGCCGGCTCCTCCGCCGGGCCTCGACCGACGGACTCGTAGCGGAAGCCGAGCGCCTCGATCGCCGCCCGGTCGAGGAGGCGCCGGCCGTCGACGACGAGAGGCCGCCTGAGCCGATCGCGCAAGACCGCCCAGTCCAGATCGGCGTACTGGGGCCATTCGGTCGCGATGACGGCCGCGTCCGCACCGGCGAGCGCATCGGCCGGCGAATCGACTACGACCAGGCGAGGTTCGACGGCGAGGGCATTTGCGGCCGCCTGCGGGTCGTGGGCTCGCACCGTTGCGCCGCCGTCGATCAGCCGCTTCGCCAGGGCGAGAGCGGGCGACTCGCGGACGTCGTCTGTGCCGGCCTTGAACGCCAGCCCCAGGAGCCCGACCGTCCGACCCTCGAGGCCGTCGAGCAGTGATTCGATCCGCGCCGCGAAGCGGGCTTGGTGGGCGAGATTCGCCCGCGACGCGGCGATCGTCACATCCATCGACAGGCCGCGGGCCAGTCCCGCCAAGGCAACCGCCTGGAGCTCCTTGGGCAGGCAGCTGCCGCCGAACCCGAAGCTCGGGTGCATGTATTGGCGGCCGATCCGCGGATCGACCGTGATCCCGGCGAGAACCTCGTCGACGTCCGCCCCGTATTCCTCGCACAGCGCGGCGATCTCGTTCGTGAATGACAGCTTCAGGGCCAGGAAGGCGTTCGCGCCGTTCTTGATCAGCTCGGCGGCGGCGATGTCGACGACCAGGCGCGGCGCCTCGATTCCGGCGAACAGGCCTTCGAGGCGGGCCAGGGCCACCGGATCGGCGTCCGCGAAGCGCCCGATGACGATCCGGCTCGGGCGGCGGAAGTCGGCTACCGCGGTGCCCTGACGAAGGAACTCCGGGTTCGTGAAGATCCGGCTCGTCGGGATGCCGGACCACTCAACCGCGAGGCGGGTCGATCCGGGCGGCAGGGTGCTGCGGATCACCAGCGGGACGTCCGGGCCGAGGTGGGGGACCAGGCTCGTGAGGGCCGCATGGAGCTGGGACAGGTCGCTCCGCCCGTCCGCGCCGATCGGGGTGCCGACGCAGACGAGGGCAATCTCGGCATCGCCGGTCGGTTCGGCCGACACGGACAGGCGGCCGCTCGAGATGGCCGCTGCGAGCGCCTCCGGGAGGCCCGCTTCGTGGATCGGCGGGATCCCCTTGCCGAGCATCTCGAGGCGGTCGGGCCGGATCTCGACGATGTGGACGCGATGGCCCAGCTCGGCAAGGCCCACGGCGGTCACGAGGCCGACATAGCCGGCCCCCACGACGAGCACGGGCAAAGGGACTGAGGCTGGGGGCATCGCCGGACAGCCTAGCAGCGAGCGGCCGGGTCCGGGAAACGGCCCGACGGGCAGGGGCGTGCTAGGCTCAGGCCTCCGTGAACGAAGGACCGTGGCGAAGGCAGTTTCGTCAGCGCCGACCGGAGGTCGCCTCGTTCCTGTCATTCCTCTGGCCCGGGCTGGGTCAGTGGTATGCCGGCCGAAGGACCGCCGCGGTGCTGTTCGCCGTGCCGATCGGGCTTGTCCTGGTCCTCGCCATCCTGGTGTTCCTCGCCGACCCCCAGCGCCTGGCGCTCCAGATGTTCGAGCCGGGCGTGGCACTGGCGGTCACCCTGCTGATCCTGCTTGCCGGGGCCTGGCGTCTCGTCTCGATGTTCCATGCCGGGGCGATGGCCGATGGCCGGCGAGCGTTTCGCGGTCGACCCGTCGCCGTGCTCGGAGTCCTGGCCGCGCTCGCCATTGCGACCCATCTCGGCCTTGCGGCGGTCACCTGGGGGTTCCACGTCGCCGGCCAGCGGATCTTCGTGGCCGACGACGTCCCGGGGCAACCGGCCCCCGGCACAACGCCGCTGCCGGGCCAGTCGAACCCACCCGACGCGCGACCGACGCCCGATCCCGCCGCCCGCCGGATCAACATCCTGCTGACGGGGATCGACTCCTCGGAGAGCCGCAACCATGCGCTCACGGACACCCTGATCGTCGTCAGCATCGACCGCGACACCGGCGCCGTGGCGATGGTCAGCTTCCCCCGCGACATCGCCCGCTTCCCGCTCGTCGACGGCCGAACGTTCAACGGCAAGATCAACTCGCTGATGACGTATGCCGGTCGGCACCCGGCCGAGTTTCCGGACGGCCCGATGGCCAGCGTGACCCAGGAGCTGGGGTTCCTCCTCGGCATCGACGTCCAGTACTACGCCGCGGTCAACCTTGCCGGCTTCGAGCGGATGGTCGACGAAGTGGGCGGCGTCACGATCGTCAACAGCCGGGCGATCAACGACCCGACGTACGGCGGCTGGCGGGACGGCCATATCGGGTTCTACCTCCCGGCCGGCCAGCACACCCTCGATGGCGCGACCGCGCTCGCCTATGCGCGCTCGCGGAAGGGCGCCGGTGACAACGACTTCACCCGGGCCCGGCGTCAGCAGCAGCTGCTGGTCGCCCTCCAGGCGAAGCTGACCGACCCGGCCATGCTGCCCCGCATGCCGGCCATCCTGGATGCCGCGGCCGGCACGATCACGACCAATTTTCCGCCGGGCCAGCTCGGCGAGATGCTCCAGCTGGGCAGAGGCATCGAGGACGACCAGATCGAGCGCGTCGTGCTGGGGCCCCCGTATGCCACACACCCGCCCACGAACACGACGGGGGGCATCTACATCCTGAAGCTGGACCTCGCCAGGGTCGCCGAGATGTCCGTCAAGCTGTTCGGCGACGAAAGCCGCTACGCGGCCGCGGGGAAGTCCCAGTAGCGCGAACGTCGCTCGCCAGAGCTGCTCGAGGCGGGGGCCGCCGGTACTCTGCCGCCCGGGACGATCGTCCCGTGGAGCGGTTCGGGAGACTCGGGTAGGGTTTGGGCGTGTCCGCAGTCCGAGCCATCTGGGCAGCCATGAGCGCGCCGAGCCGAGTCCTCGCGGGTGCGGGGCTTGCCATCGGCGCTGCGCTGTTCGTCGGCTTCGTCACGATCCTGGCCGGATCCGCCGGCCCCCAGGTCGCCGTGGGACCCAGCGGCGAGCCGGTCGACACGGCTCCCCCGCTCCCGCCGACGCCGTCGCGGCGGCCCGACGCGAGTCCCACCCCGACGCCGTCGCCCACCCCGCGTGGCGCGGATCCGCTCCTGGGGACCGACGGCCGCCTGACCGTGCTCCTCCTCGGGTCGGATTACCGCCCCTCCCACCCCGGCAACCGGACCGACGCGATCATGATCGTGTCCATCGACCCGACGACCGGACGGAGCGCCGCCTTCAGCATTCCCCGTGACACGACGAACTTTCCGCTGCCCGAGTCCGGCAGGTACCGGGGCAAGGTCAACGCCCTGCTGAATCATCTCGAGCAGACGACAGGCGACGGATACGGCGGCATGAAACGGGCCGTTGCGCGGGCATTCGACATCGAGGTCGACCGATTCGTCTTCATCGGGTTCGCCGGCGTGAAGCAGCTCGTGGCCGCGGTCGGCGGCGTCGACGTGACCCTCGAGAAGGCCTACTACGACCCGTATTACTGGGTCACCAGCCGACGGCAAGGCTGGGGGCTGCCGAAGGGGACGAGCCACCTCGGTCCGAACGACGCCCTGATCTTCGCCCGGAGCCGGAAGGGCGACAACGACTTTGGCCGGGCTCGGCGTCAGCAGATCCTCGTCATGGCCGCGCTCAAGAAGGTCCGGACCCTCGGCCCGACAAAGCTCCCCAAGCTCCTCGCGATCGCCGACCGAACGGTTCGCACGGACCTGCCGCTCGAGCGCGCGGACGAACTCTTCGAGCTGTTCTCGACCACGGATCTCGCGACGGTGCGCCGGACGGTGTTCGGCCCGCGGACGTTCGCGAGCGGAACCGCCGGCTCTTCATTCGCCCTCAAGCTGGATGTCTGCCGCGCGTGGATCAGGAAGAACTTCCCGCCGGTCCGCCCGCTCGGTGCGTGGCCGGAGCCGTCGCCGGCCGCCTCGCCCGAGGGCGTATTGCCGGAGGGTGCATCGCCGGAACCCAGTCCGGCGCCGGGCGGCTGACCGGACCTACTGGAACGTGCCCGCCTGGATCCGCCGGGCGAGATCGTTCATCCAGGCGACCATCGTCGGGTCGCGCCGCTGGTCGATCGTGTAGTTGACGTTCGACCAGGTGTGGAAGCCGATCCCCTTCGCACCGAGGTAGACGAACGCCTCGCGGACTTGGCGCGACAGGAGCGACTGGCTGGGCCGCTGCTTCTTGTGGGTCGCCGGCTTCAGGTACTTGTGGGTCTGGGCCAGCAGCCAGATCGGCCGCCCGGGTGTGGCGGCCGCGACGACCGAGCGGACCCGCTTGAAGTGGGTTGGCCCCGTCGTGAGATAGATCGTGTTCGTCCCGGTTGTCGTCTCGACCGGATACCAGCCGACCATGACGATGTCGGCCATGCCGGCGGTGTACGGGTTGACCGACATCCCGAAATGGGGGATGTCGCCCCACAGTCCGACGACCGGGTGGGCCGGGTCGGCGGCCTTGTACGCCTTGTACAGGGTGCGGATCTCCCAGGCCGTGATCCCGACCCACGACGGCTCCTTGACCGACATGTAGCCGAAGAGGGCGGGGTGCGCCTTCACCGCGTTGACGAGCGGCGCGACGCGGGTCGGGTAGACGACGCCGGTCGAGTGGTCGGCCGTCGTCGAGAAGAACAGGATCACCTTGAGGTCGCACTTCGCCGCGACGTCCAGGTACGTCTTGGCGCTCGCGGCGCCGCCGACGTTTCGTATGACGTGGGTGAAGTTCCCCGTGCAGATACCGTTCTTGTTGGCCGCCAGGTCCTCGGGCGAGGGCCCCTGGAGGATCATCGGGGCCGTCCGGCTGTACGGCGTGACGGCCGCCGCGGAGCCTGCCCCGGCGAGTGATCCGGCCACGAGGATGGCCGCGACGAGGAGGCCGGCGCGAAGCGAGCGGGGACGATGGGTGTGGGCCATGGCACCCGCATTGTCGGCTCCGTCCGGCGCCCGGAGAAGCGGCCCGTAAGACCGCCGGCCCGGCCCGAAAGTCATGTGTGAGGGCGCACCACGGGGCCCCCGGCGAGCTGTGGTGACCAAAGCGAACCGCCGACCGGTGCCCTCGTGACCCGTGCGCCAGGAACAGCAAACCGGGGGAACCGGGCCCGTCGGACGTCGTGCCAAGCGTGGCCATCACGCCCGGATGCACGAAACGGCCGCTTTGTTGTTCAGGGCGCACACCGGGGCGGACACCGGGCCTGGTGGACTCTCACCTCCGGTCGTCTTCTGGAACGTTCATGGACGTCGAGCCGAGCCGCCAGCGAGCGGCGGCGACGAGATCGCGTCCGAGGCCGGCGTCGGCGCCGGCCAGCCAGCGCCACGCGAGCACGATCCCGAGCAGCAGGGCCAGGCCCATCAGCCCGAGGGCGTGCGTCCGGGCAACGAACAGGATCGCCAGGCCGCCGGCCGCCACGTCCACGGCCCTGCCGCGCCGGCGCGCCACGAGCGAGCCCAGGCGCTCGCAGAAGACGCCCAGCAACCCGAACAGGGCGACCCCGGCGGGCCCGAAGTTCGCCCATGCCTCGCCCAGGAGGCCCGGCGCAGCGTAGCCCGCGGTCGTCTGCTCGCCCGGCACGACCCGCGGATAGATCCAGTAGCCGAGGTTCGGGATGTCGCGGCCCAGCAGCGGCCCGATCCGGCGCAGCCACGTTGCGCCGAGGAAGTACGGCTCCTCGGCGGGGATCCGCTCCTGGAGGGCCGCCAGTGTCCGCGGCTGGACGAGGAAGACCCGGCTGACGGTCCGTTCGACGGCGAACCCGAACGGGTCGCCGGCCGCCCGGTCGGCCGCCCTCACCACGCCGAATCCGACGAACACGATCCCAGCAAGGAGTGCGACCGCGATCGCGGGACGTCCGGGAAGGCGGCGGCCGGACAGCAGCCAGGCGAGGACGACCGCCGCGCCAAGCTCGAGTGGCAGGTACCGGCTGCCGAGCGAGAACGTGAACGCGAGGCAGGCGGCGAGGGCGATCCAGGCGATCGAACGGCGGCCGGCCGGGGCGTGGCCCGAGACCGTGTCGAGCAGCCAGACCGCGACGAGGCCCGGAAGGGCCACCCGAATGAGCTGCACGGCGATGCCGACGACATCCGACCGCGCCGCGGTGATGTCGCCGGTGAGGAGCGGAATTCCGGTCACCACAAGCGTCGGCACGATCGCGACGACGCTGATCAGCGCCACGGCCGGCGCTCCAAGCCGTCGGTTGCCGCGTTCGATCTCCAGCGGAGGAGCTGCCTCACGAACGAGCTCCTCCTGGGTCACGCTCCATCGTTCCCGCCGCCGGGCCAGGCGATCCGCTGCCCACGTCCCGATGCCGGCCGCGAGGACGGACCCGGCGACGAACAGCGCCGGACCAGCCCGTCCGCCCGGCACGGCCATGACGATCGAGCCTGCGCCGAAGAAGACGGCCTCGAGCCCCAGCCAGACGACCGCGGGATGGAGGACCCCGAGCGTCCGGCGGGCGGCGGGACGAACGAGGAGGATGGCCGCCCCGAAGGCTGTGACGACGGCGACGGCCGCGGCGATCTCCATCGGCCGCGGGCTCAGCCCGGCACGTCGCGGCCGGGATTGAGTCCTGCCGCCGCCTCGCCCGCGGCCCGCCCGAGGTCGCCGTCCGGCAGGCGCGCGGACAGCCACGCGTAGGCGGCGACGCCTTGCACCGCGAAGGGGAGGGTCGCGACGAGTCGGTAGCCCAGCGCGATCGCGCCGGCGTCGAATGCCCCGACGCCCGCTGTACCGAGCAGCGCGACGAGGACCAGGTCAGCCGCCCCCAGCCCGAACGGCAGGAACGTGAGCACGCCGGCCGTGATCGACAGCCCGAGAGCGCCCCAGGCCGCCCGGGGATCGAGGGTCACGCCCGTCGCGCCCGCGACGAGCTCCAGCTGGACCGTCGCGACGGCGAAGACGGCGGCCGTCGTCGCGGCGAACGAGGCGAGCCTCGCGGGATGGACGAGGAGGCCGGCGACGGTGTCGTCGACCCGGGCGAGGGCGGCGCCCCAGAGTGCCCATCGGCCGGGCCCGACAAGGCGGCCGAGCGGGAACGCGCCGAGCAGGTTGAGCGGCCGGAGGCCAAGGCGATAGACGACGGCCGGAGCCGCCGCGAGCACGGCGACCGACGCTGCGGTGAGCAGCGCCGGCCAGTCCTCCAGCCAGGCGATCCAGAGGAGAAGTGCGCTGGCGGACAGGTAGCCGAGAGCGACGAACCGTTCGATCAGGATGACCGCCGCGCCGGTCCGGTAGTCGACCCCGTGGTGCGCCCGGAGCAGGTAGAGCCGGACGAGCTCGCCGGCCGAGCCCGGGGTGAGGTTGTTGATCGTGTTCGCGAAGGAGGTCATCGGCAGGAGGGCCGGAAGCGGTACCGGGCGACCGGCGGCGGCGAGCAGGTTGCGGGATCGAATGGCCCACAGGAACGGCGTTGCCTGCCCAACGAGGAGCGCCGCGAGCAGCAGGCGAGCGTCGATCGCACCGAGCTGCTCGCCGGCTTCCCACGGCCTGGAGCGCCACACGACGACGGCGAGGAGAGCCAGGGAGACGGGCACCCAGACGATCGGCTGGCGGAGTCGTCGAACCATCTGGCCGATACACTACCCCGCTGTGGTGACCGTCCGAGAACGCGCCCGGTGATCGCCCGCCCGGCCACGACCGTGAAGCCACGGCCGGGCGTCGTCGACCTCTACCGGGCTCTCGGCGTGGCGCTCACCAGCGGATGGACCCGGGCTGCGCGGTACGTCGAGGTCGCCGTCATCGTCTCGTGGTTCGTCCTCCGAACCGTCGACGCGAACCCGCTGGTGATGGCGCTCTGGGTGGGCGTTGCCGCGGCCCTGGCCGTCCTTGCGCCCACCTCCGGGCTTGTCATCCTCGCCGCGATCGGACCGTTCAACGAGGGCTTTCTGCTGACCCGCGACGTCGGGGTGAAGTCGCTGCTCGTCCTGCTGATCGTCGGGTCGGTCCTCATCCGGGCAGCGCCCCACTGGCGCGTCTGGCGCCGTCTCCCCGAGCCGATCGTCGTCGGGATGGTCGTTCTCGTCGGAACCGGCGCCGGACTGGCAATCACGCGAATGCGATTCGGCCACGACTTCTTCACCGGCGCCTGGCAGATCTGGCTCACCGGGATCGGCACGATGTTCCTGACCTTCATTGCCGCGGTCTGGGTGACTCGGCGAGGCGAGCTGCGGCCGCTGGTCGTGGCCTGTGCCGCCGCCACGCTCGCGGGCCTGCTCAGCCTCGCCGACTTCATGGCGGCCGAGGATTTCCGGGCAAGCTTCGCCGGCTGGACCGTCACGGGCCCGTCCATCTCCAGGCTGACGGGCGTCATGCGCTCACCCACCTCGACGGCCGCATTGGTCATGTTGCCGGCGATGCTCTTTCTCGCTGCGGCATTCGTCGCGCGGGACGTACGCCTGCGGGTGGGCGCGTGGCTCGCCGCGATCCCAATGCTCATCGCCGCGTATTTCACCTACAACCGAGCGGTATTTCTGGCTCTGTTCGCTCTCGCCGTTCTGCTCGCCTGGCGCGTCAGGCCGCGCTACGGGATCGTGTTGGCCCTCGCCGGTCTTGTCCTTGGGCTGGCGCTGCTGCCGAGCTACATGGCCCTGCGCATGGAAGGAGCGGGCGTTCCGCCAGAACCCGGCCAGGTCTTGCTCGCCAACGACAGGACGCGCCTCGAGGCGTGGGCGGCCTCTGTGCGGATGTTCCTCGACCAACCGCTGACCGGGCAGGGGTATCGCGCCTACCGCGAGGTGTCACCGGCCTTCGGCGGCATCGCCCTGAACGCGCCCCACAGCGAGTGGCTCCGGCTCTTTGCGGAGAACGGCATCGTGGTGGGACTGGCGGGCCTGGCCTTTGTCGCGGCGACGATCCGCTGGTTGGCCCGTGTGACGGGCTGGCTCGGACTCGGGATTCTCGGCGCGTTCATCTCGCTGGTGCTCGCGGCGTGCTTCAACAATCCGTTCCTGTTCAACCAGGTGACGATCCCGGCCTTCATCATCACCGGGACGGGGGTCGCCCTCGCCGCGCTGGTCGCCGCGCCTCCCGCCGCGCCTCCCGCGGCGGAGCCGGCTCCCGCGTCGGAGCCGGCGGACGAATCTTGACGAGCGTCGCCGCGTCAGTCGTCGAGCGCATCCCGATCGACCGTGAGACGCGGTTCGCTCGTGGTCTGCTCGCGACCGCCTGGGTTGCCGCCCTCGTCCTCGGCAGCAACCTCTTCCAGGTCTCCAGCTGGATGGTGGGCGACATCGCGTACCACCGGGGCGTGGCGTACACGATGCAGGCGGGATCGATCCAGGGCGAAGGCCCCTACCCCGGGCTCCTCAGCTATTACGGAGGGCTCTACCCGCTTATCCTCGGATCGGTCGCGGCGCTGTCCGGCGCGACGTTCGACACGGTCGTCAGCGTGTCCAGCTGGGCCTTCGCGCTCCTCTGGCCCGCCGCGTTGTGGCTGCTCGCCCGCCGGGTCTGGCCGGACGATCGGCTCGCCCACGGGATCTTCGTGCTGCTCGGGACGCTCGCTGCCCCGTTCACCCACCGCGTCCTCATCTGGGTCGACAGCGTGCTCGCGTCCGCCCAGAACGCCTTCCCGGTCTACCCGCGTGACGTCGCGATCCTGCTCGTCGTGCTGCTGGCGACGGCCGCGCTGAGCGCCGACCGGCGGGCGCGCGTCGCGGGCTCCGGGATCATCCTGGCCGGGATCGTCCTGGTCCATCTCCAGATCGGCCTGCTGGCCGGCTGGCTCCTCGTCGCCTGGTCGATCTGGCGGGCCCGTCGCGAGGGCGCCCTCGGACCGTTCCGGGAGCTCGGCGCCACGGCCGTCCTCGCGGCCGTCCTGTCGGCCTGGTGGTGGCTGCCCCGTCTCGCGGCGGTCGTCTCGACGAAGGGCCTGCTCCTCGGCGGCTACCCCGGAGCCCCGGAGCTGAGGCTGGGCCCCGCCAACGCGGTCATGGCATTCGGCGTTGTCGGGCTGCTCGCACTCCTCGGCCTTGCCGTCGTGGCGGCCCGCCGCCCGCTCCCAGGTCGGTTGGCGCCGTTCCTCGTCTGGATCGCCGCATTCGTGCCGCTCATCGTGGTCGACCGTGCCGTCGGCGGATTCGACCTGCTCTCGGAGCGACGGGTCTGGCTCCTCGTGTCGATCCCGCTCACCGTGCTGGCGGCGTCGGTCGCCGTCGTCATCGTCCGGCGCCTGTCACCGGCCTGGGGCCTGCTGGCCGTCGCCGCGCTCATCGTCGCCCCCTCGATCCCGGGCAACTTCGCGACGGTCCGTCTCGTGGACGGCGCGTGGCAATCGGGGCGCGCCGGGGGACGGACCTTCGATGCCGCGCGGTGGGACCCGCTGTTCGCGGAGCTGAACCGTCGGGTTCGCGAGGATCGCGGCTACGTCGTCGCGAGCTACGATGCCTACGAGGCCTGGATCTGGTCCTTCAGTGGCGCGCAGGTTCCGAGCCTCTGGCTGCCCGGCCCGTTCAAGCTCGGCTTCGAGCCGGCAGTCCTCACTGGCACGGGTCAGGCTGATCGGGTCCGCGCCCAGACGGCCGCGTTCCAGGCCGGGATCGCGGGCATCTGCGGGCTCGCCAGGCGGTTCTCGGCGGATGGAATCGTGCTCGACGCCGAGGAGGGCCTCGTCGGCCTCCACGACATCTCCCCGGCCGCGCCGTATCGAGTGGACCCCGGCGACCGGAGCGAGGCGACGATCAGCCGGCCGCTCGCCCCCGGGATCTCCTACCGCGACCTCGGGAGCCTCGACGTGCTGTCGCTCGAGCGGGGCGCCGCGTGGTCGCCGGGATGGACCGTTCCCGAGGCGGGCCACATGGCCATCGAGATTGCGATCCCCCTGCCACCCCCGGGCGCCCCGGCGACGCCGCCGCCGGCGACGAGCGCTCTCCGGGTGACCAGCGGTGGCGCGTCGAGCGAGGTTGGCCCGGGGCTCCTCCCCGGCTTCCACCGCCTGACCGTGCCGCTCCATGCCGGGCTTGCCGGCGACCTCACGATCGAGGCCCTCCAGCCGCTTGATCTCATCCGCGTCACCGCGTTCAGCCCTCTGCCCGGGGTCGAGGCGTCCGACGGCCCGATGCTGATGGCCACGGACGCATGGTGCCCTTCGTCGTGATCCAGCCGACGATGCTCCCGCTCGTCCTCGCCGGGTCGGTCGCGCTCGCCGGCCTGCTCGTCCTGCCCGGCTTCAGGCTCGCCGCCCGGCTGGGCGGTCCGATCGACCGCGGCTTCGGGCCGCTCGCCCTGGCGATCGCGTCCTCCGTCCTCCTGTTGCTCGCGATCGCCACGCCGCTCCTCGCGCTCGGGTTCTTCTCGGGTCTCGCCATGGCGATGGTGGCCGTCGCCCTGGCGCTGTGGAGCCTGCCGCCGTTCCTGCACTGGGTCCGGCGGACGGTCGGCCGGACGGAGGGGCGAAGCCCGGGCCGGCCGCTGGCGACCGCGGCGTGGGTCGCCGCACTCGCCGTCCCGTGGGTCCTCGTCGCCCTCGAGCCGGGCTTTCCGCCGGCGGACCGGCTGCAGTGGTACTACGCGGAGGTCGGGCGGCAGCTGGCGGGGGCCGGCGGCATCCCGATCTCGGTCGCCGAATGGGGCCGGGAGGTCCGCTGGCTGCCCGACTATCTCGTCTTCGACGTGATCTCGAACACCTACGCGGCGCTGCTGCCCGGGATTGGCCCGGCGGAGGCCATCTCCGCCTGGCGGGTCCCGGTCGCCGCCCTGTCGATCGTCGCGGTCTACGCCCTCCTCAGGCTGTGGATCGGCCGGTCGCCCGCCATCCTCGGGACCGCGCTCATCGCGGGCGGCACGTTCTTCGTCGCGAAGTTCAACGCCTACAAGCCGGAGGCCGTCGGGATCCTGCTCGGCCTGATCGCCCTGTGGCTCGTCGTCCAGGGCGTCCGGTCCGGGCGTCGCTCGTGGCTGTTGCTGGCCGGCCTGCTCTACGGCGCGGATCTGTCCGTTCACGCGATCGCGGCCGTCGCGACGGGTCTCCTTGGGGCAGGGTTCGGCGGGGCGGAATGGCTCCTGGCGCGCCGAGCCCGGCGTGGCCTGGCGGACGGACTCGTCCGGGCGGCGGTCCTCGGTCTCGCCCTCAGCGTTGCGCTCGGCGTGGGCCTCCAGGGCCGGGCGATCGTCGCGTCGCAGGCCCTCGAGCCGGCCCTCGTCGGCGGCGAAGACCCGACCTGGGCGTTCTTCCTGGCGAGCACCGGCGTCTTCGAGGATCCCCTCCCTTCGCCGCCGGCACGCCCGCTCGCCGGGGGCATCAGCTTCCCGTGGGACGGATTCCGGGTGACCTCGGCGTTCGGCTGGTGGCTCCTCGCGAGCGTCGCGGTCGGGCTGTTCCTGCTCGCCGCGTTCGGTGGCCGGCGGGGACGGGCTGCCGTCCTGGGGCTCGGCGTGTCGGGCGCCCTCCTCGGGCTGACGATCGCGTTCTTCGCCCTGTCGTTCGCAACCTACGTCCCGCGGTGGACCGGTCTCGTCCGGTTCGGCCAGTACGTCCCACTGGGCGTCGCCGTCGGCGTGGCCTTCGGTCTCGAGGGCTTCCTGCGGGCGTGGACCCGCGTCGCCGAGCGGCCTGTTCCGCGCCGCCTCCCGCTCGTTGCCGCGATCGTCGGCGTCGCCTGGCTCGTGCCGTGGGTCGTGCCGCGGTACGCCGCCGAGCCACGAATCCAGCCGGCGGGTCTCGAAGCACTCGCCCGGCTGGAGGCGCTCGCAGGCCCGGACGACGTCGTCGTGTCGAACGTCCTCACCGCCGGGACGATCGAACTGTTCACCGGGCTCGAGGATCCGCTCGAGGCGCGCCAGCCGCTCATCGAGGAGCTCGGCCTCCTCCGGGCGGCGAACGACCTGCTCCACGAGGGGCACGAGTTCTTCGACGGGCCTGCCGACCGCGGGTTCGTCGATCGACTCGGGGCGCGCTGGGTCGTCGTGGCGGACGACCCGGCGGTGCTCGGGGCGACGGCCACGCTCGGCGGCTCGACGAGCGGCGTCGCGGGCGTCGAGTGGCTGCGACCCGCCTGGCAGGGGCCGGGGATCGTCATCCACGAGGTCGTCGAACCGGCTTCCGGGGCCGCCCGGGTCGACCGGCTCGAGCCCCTCCCGCTGGCCGGTCCAGCTGCCCTGGCGATGCTGGCGTTCGGGGCGCTGCTCATCGTTCTCGCCCGCCCACCCGGCCGCCTTCGGCCGCCGCGCCTCGCGATCCCCCGCCGGCGGGCTGCCGACCGCTAGACTCTGGCCGGATGCCCAGCCTGCTGCGGATCGTCGGCTTCCTTCTCGCGATCGGACTGCTCGCGTTCGCGATCGCCCGGCTTCGACGATCCGGGAACGGCAGCCGCATCCCTGCTGTGGCGCTTCTTCTCGTCGCCATCGGCCTCGGCGCGATCGCCGTGTTTCCCGATCTTGTCCTCCCGCTCCAGGACATCCTGGGCCTGGAGGGCGCGCCGCTCGGCCGCCTCGTCACCGTGCTCGTCGTTTCGGTGGCCGTCGGCTACCTCCTCGTGTTCTACGCGCTCGCCCGGGCGGACCGGGCAAACCAGCGGGTGAGCCGCCTGATCCGGTCACTCTCGGTGGCCCAGCTCGAGGTCGAGCGGGTCGGCTCACGGCTGGGCGGCGTGCTCGTCTGCATCCCGGCGTTCGACGAGGCGGCCAACCTGCCGGGCGTGATCAACGACGTGCCCGCCGCGGTCGCCGGCCTGCCGACCCACATCCTCGTGATCGACGACGGGTCCCGGGACGAGACCGCGGCCGTGGCCGGAACCCTCGGCGCGCACGTCGTCAGCCACCCGGTGAACAGCGGCCAGGGCGCCGCGCTCCAGACCGGCTACCTCGTCGCCGAACGGCTCGGGGTGGACGTCGTCGTCACCCTCGACGCGGACGGCCAGCACGATCCGCGCGAGATGGAGCGGCTGGTCGGGCCGATCGTCGCCGGGACCGCCGATTTCGTCGTCGGGTCGCGCCGGATGGGCGCGGCCGCCGGCGAGTCGCGCGCCCGTGACGCGGGCATCTCGGTCTACACCCGGCTGATCAACCTGCTCGGCGGGACGGACGTGAGCGACGTCGCGAACGGCTATCGAGCGATCCGCGCCAGCCGCCTGTCGGAGATCGCGTTCACCGAGGACCAGTTCCACAACCCGGAGCTGCTGCTGGGTGCGGCCCGGGCGGGGCTTCGTGTCGTCGATGTCCCGGTGACGATCCGGCGGCGCGCGTCGGGGGCCAGCAAGAAGGGCACGAACCTCCGCTACGGCCTCGGGTTCCTCCGGGTGATCGTGAAGACGTGGCTCCGATAGCGTGCCGCCGGCTCAGGGCCTGGCGGCAGCTCACCGCCTGGCGGCAGCTCACCGCATGGCGGCAGCTCAGGGCCTGGCATGCCAGTCCGCCCGGTGCCACGCCTCGATCCGCCGACCGCGGAGCACGTTCCACCAGCCGAGCGCGAACGCGAGACTGACGACCGCGAAAGCGCGGGCGAACGCGATCGGGCGGGGCGGCTTCCGGCCGGTGCGCGAGATCGCATGGGCGACGATCGCGGCGACGCCCCCCGCCAGGACGGCGAGCGGCGCGATCGCGTACGACGTCCGTCCGGCGACCGCGAGGACCGCGCCGCTCCCGGCAGCGGCCAGAACGAGCCACGGAGTGGACCACCGGAGCACCTTGTGCGACCAGACGGCAAGGGCTGCCCGGGGGTGACTCCATGGCGCAAGGCGCCCCGCCATCGACAGGTTCGCCTCGATTCCACGGGTCGCCGTACGGGCGCGGTTGCGGAACTGCTCGCGCAGTCCGGTGATCGGGCGATCGGTCGCGGCGGCGTCGGCGACGAACACGACCAGGCGACGCTGCTCCAGGACGAACAGCGGCAGGAGATGGTCCATCCCCGTCGTCGACGTCACGGGCCGATAGCAGGCTCGGCGGACGGCGAGGATCGCCCCCGTCCCGGCAGTCAGGAACCCGGCCCGGCTCTCGAGCGCCCTCACCCGCCGCTCGTAGCGCCAGTACAGCCCCTCGTTCCGCGATGTCGCGGTCACGTCCTCGCCGGCCCACTCGAGGCGCCCGGTCGCGCATCCGACACGGGGATCGCGAAACGCCTCGACGAGCGCAGCCAGGCAGCCGGGCGCGAATCGGGTCTCAGCGTCCGTCAGGAGGACGACGTCCGCGCGGGCGGCCTCGAACATGGCGTGCTGGGCGGGCGTCGTGCCGCTACGCGGCAGGCTGAGCAGGCGCAGCCGCGGTTCGGACGCCGCCAGCCGGGCGACGATCTCGTCGGTGCCGTCGGTCGAGCCATCCGAACCGACGAGGACCTCGTGAATCGTGGCACCCGACGACTCCTGGGCGAAGACGTCGGCGATTCGATCGGCGATGTGGGCCGCCTCGTCATGGACCGCGATGGCCACGGCCAGGCTCGGCGTGGGATCGCTGGCGACGAGTCGGATCGGGCGGAGGCGCCCGATCGCCGCAACGAGGAGCGGATACCCGACGTAGACCCACGCGAACAGGAGGCTGGCGGTCCAGAAGACCAGCTCGAGCAGCACCCCGGAAGCCTACGCGATGCGCGGCCGGCGGGATCAGGCCCAGGGCAGGCCGGGAAAGGCGACCCGCCACGAGTCGACCAGCCGCGCCGCCTCGGCCGACCGGGTGTGGCGGGACGCGAACGCCGCGCCACGCTGCCGGAGGTCGGCGACGCGATCCGGGTCGCCTGCGAGCCGCCGGACCGCCGCGGCGAGGCTCGCCGGGCTGCCCGGCCGGACGGCCTCGACGAGGCCGCGCGCCGCGAGCTCGCCGACCGTGCCGGACGGCGACGCGACCACGGGCAGCCCGACGGCCATCGCATCGAGGACGACCTTCGGGAAGCCCTCGGCAGGGGAGGGGAACACGAATGCGTCCGCGGCCGCGAGCTCGTCGAGATAGCTGGCCCGATCCGCGACGTAGCCGAGCCATCGGACGCGGTTGGCCACGCCGAGGGATCTTGCGAGCGTCTCGAGCCGCTCCCGGTCCGGACCATCGCCGAGGATGGCCAGGTGGAGGTCGGCAACGCCGGCCGCAGGCCGGAATGAGGCGACCGTCTCGATCACCGTCTCGAGGCCCTTGCCGGCGGCCAGGCGGCCGGCCCAGGCCAGCGCGAGCCGGCCGCTCTCGCGCGGCCACGCTCCGGCGGCGTCCCGGATCTCGTCCGCCTCCACGAGGCTCGTGACGACGCCGCGGCCATCCACAATGCCGTGGCCCACGACCGTGCGCGCCCCGCCGATGGCCACGAGACGGCCGATGCCGTCGTATCCCGCCGCGACGACGCGGGCGGCGAGCCCGCCGACGAGGCCACGGCGCTGACCGCGGACGACGTCGCCGGCGCTCCCGGCCACGTACACGAAGCGGGCCTTGCCGAGCCGCCTCGCGAGGACGGTGGCGAGCAGCGCGTTCGACGCCGGGACCTTCAGCCAGAGGAGGTCGGCATCGGCCAGGGCCGCCCGGAGGATCGGCGTGTTCCGCGCGGTGATCGCGGGCGCTCGCCGGAGAAAGCCGGCGATCCCGTCGAACGGTTCGGTGGCGATGACCGCGAGGCGGTCGTCGAGGGCGAGGGTTCGGGGCGGGCCGTTCGCCGGCCGAACGGGCACCGCGTGGGTGATCGATCCCACCGGTGAGCCCGGCACGTCGAGAACGGCCGCGAGGAAGCGGTGGAACGTGGCATTCACCGGATACACCCGGCCGTTCCAGGCGACGTGCGGGTTGTCGTCGACGACGACCACCCGAATGGCCACCTACAGCTCCTCGCCGGGTTCTCGCTCGCCGATGACGATCTCCGCCGCGGCGCCGCCTCCCCGCAGCCCGACGAGCGGCCCGCGCCGGCGGCCGCGCAGGCGCTCGCCGAGGGCCGACGCCGCCCGCCCCACGGCCCGCATGTCGGCGTCACGCAGAATCAGCGTTTCGGTCCAGCTCCGGCCGGAGAGGCGGCGAAAGACGAACAGCGTCAGGAGCGCCGTCACCGCGTACGAGATCGACGAGCTCGCGGCGGCGCCGAGAATGCCGAATCGGGGGATGAGCACGAGATTGCTGGCGACGTTGAGGATGAGGCCGGAGAGCAGGACAGCCGTGCCGGTCCCCGGGCGGCCCTGTCCGACGATGTAGCGGGAGAGCACGGCTACGACGCTGTATGCGACGACGCCCGGCAGGATCAGCCGCAGCGCGTCCCCGGCCTCGCCGAACTCGGCGCCGTAGACGATCTCGACGAGGCGCGGCCCGAGGATGAATGCCGGGATCGACGTCGCGATCGCGACGGCGATCGTGGTCCGCGTGAGGACGGCGGCGATCCTGCCCGCGTCCGCGGCCGGATCGACGGCCCGGCTGAACATGACCGTTCCGAGGGCGTTCGGGATGTACCAGAGGGTCTCCGCCAGGCCGCTGGTGACCGAGTAGACGCCTGTCTCGCGGACCCCCCGGAGCGCGTTGACGAGGAACGCATCCGCCCGGAACTGGAGCCGTTCCGCGAGGGTTCCGAGAATGGCCCGGCCGCCGAAGCGGAACTCCTCCTGGAGCAGCGGCGCGGACGGCCGGGCGCCGAGCATCCCGTCCCGGCCGGCCGCCCACAGGATGGCGACGCCGGTTGCGACGAGCACGCCGAGGTTGAGGAGGAGCGCGACGTCGAGCGACAGCCTCGCGATCGCCGCCGCGGCGACGACGAAGACGACGAGGAGGGCCCGGCGCAGCAGCCGGATCGATCCGTAGGCCACCACGCGCTTCCGGCCGAGCAGCGCGTACAACCCGAGCGAGAAGAACAGCTCGCCGGGGATGGCCAGGGCCGCGTACGCGAACTGGGCGGCCGACAGGTTCGGGATGACCATGGCGAGCGGACCGCGCGGCCGAACCTCGGTGGGCAGGCCGTACAGCCAGCCGCTGAGGACGACGGCGAACCCTCCCGCGACGGCGGTCCACAGCAGCGCGTTCGCGAAGCCGCGACGAGCCGCGTCCGGGCCGCGGCCGGCGACGAGCCCGAGGGCCGAATCCATCCCGAACCCGACGATGAGCGCGGCGAGCTGGCTGTACAGGAGGACGAGGGCGAAGCGTCCCTTGGCCGCGGGCCCGAGGAGGCGGGCGAGGAGGATGTCCGTGGTGAAGATGAGGATGGCCAGCCCGAACCGGGTCCCGATCGTGAACAGTGCGTCGCGGAGGAGCGGGCTGGGGGCCGTCCGGGCCGTCACCCGACTACTCGGATCCAGACGCGACGTGAGGAGTCACGCCGGCCAACGCGGAATCCCGGAGCGCCAGGCGGAACCAGTCCGCCGTCCGCCGCAGGCCTTCTTCGAGCGGCACCGTCGCCCGGTAGCCAAGGCGAGACTGGGCCTTGTCGACCCGGCTCACGTTGCGGCGGACGTCGCCCGGGCGGGCCGGTTCGTGGACGATCTCGAGCGGTCGATCGATCGCCTGCTCGACTGTGGCAGCCAGCTGGTTGATCGTCGTTTCCCGTCCCGTGCCGACCTGGAACAGCTCCCCGGCCACCGTCTCCGGCGAAGCGTCGAGCACGGCCGCCACGGCCCTCGCGAGGTCCTCGACGTAGACGAAGTCGCGGGTCTGCTCGCCGTCGCCGTAGACGGTCACCGGCCGGCCACTCAACCCGGCCCGGAGCCACGCCGCCACGACGCTCTGCTTGTGGAGGGAGCGAGGCCCGTACGCGTTCGAGAAGCGGAGCGAGCAGGCCGCCAGGCCGTAGGTCGCCGAGAACGCCTGACAGTACGCCTCGCCGGCGAGCTTCGAGGCGCCGTACGGGGAGATGGGGTGGGGGAGGTCCGTCTCGTCGGCGGGTGGCTCGTGCTCTCCGGCGGCGGAGTTCGACGACGCCAGGACGAAACGCGCCACGCCCGCCCGGCGGGCCGCGTCCAGCAGTCCCACGAGCTGGCCGACGTTGACGTCGAACGTGCCGATCGGATCGGCGACCGAATCGGGGATCCCGGCCCGGGCTGCGAGGTGGACGACAGCGTCTGCCCCCTCGACGGCTTGCGCGACCGTCAGCCCGTCGGCGAGTGGCGCGCGGAGGAGCTCGTGCGGGACGCCGTCGAGATACTCGGTCCGGCCGATCGACAGGTCGTCGAGGACCCGGACCCGGTCCCCGCCATCGGCGAGGAGCCTGGCTACCGACGACCCGATGAACCCGGCCCCGCCGGTGACGAGGATTGTCCGATTCACGCCGCCATGCTCAGGCGCGACTCGTCGCCCGCGCTTCCGTCAACGGCTGCGGCACCCATCGGACGTTCTGGACGAGCGTGCTCGGGTCGATCCGGTCGCGCCGCTCGGCGATCTTCAGGAGCATCGTGTCGATCAGCTCCTCGTTGAGCAGCCGCGGCTGGAGGCCCAGGTCGAGGAGCTTGGAGTGGCGCGCGTTGTAGTAGTGCTCTTCGGCTTCCTTCCTCGGGTTGCGCGCGTGCTCGATCGTCGCCTCCCAGCCGAGGTGAGACGCGGCTGCCTTCACCCGCTCCGCCAGCTCGAGCACCGTGAACTGCTCTGTGAACTGGTTGTACACCCGAAGCTCCCCGGGCGAGGCCGGGTTGGCGGCTGCGAGCGCCACGCACTGGAGCGTGTCCCGGATATTGAGATAGCCGCGCGTCTGGCCGCCCTTGCCGTACACGGTCAGGGGGTGGCCGATCGCAGCCTGGACGCAGAACCGGTTGAGGGCCGTGCCGAAGACCTCGTCGTAATGGAAGCTCGTCGCGAGCCGCGAGTCGAGCGCGGACTCGTCGGTCTCGAGGCCATACACGACGCCCTGGTTGAGGTCGGTGGCCCGCAGCCCCCAGATCCTGGTCGCGAAGTGGATGTTGTGGCTGTCGTGCACCTTCGACAGGTGGTAGATCGACCCGGGCGTCTTCGGGTAGAGGAACGTGTGCGACCGTCCGTTGTGGGCGACGGTGAGGTACCCCTCCTCGATGTCGATGTCCGGCGTGCCGTACTCGCCCATCGTTCCGAGCTTGACGAGGTGGGTCTCCGGCGAGCGGTCGCGAATCGCGAACAACACGTTCAGGTTGCCGACGACGTTGTTGGCCTGGGTGAACGTCGCGTGCCGGGCGTCGATCATCGAGTACGGCGCCGACGGCTGCTCGCCGTAATGGACGATGGTGTCGGGCCGGTATCCGTCGACGACGTTTTCGACGAAGCCATAGTCCGTGAGGTCGCCGACGAAGAGCTCGATATCGTTCTCGGTCACCTCGCGCCAGGCGTGGATCCGCTGTTCCAGGCTTGGGATGGGCAGGAGCGGCCGGACCCCGAGCTCCGCCTCCCAGTCGCGCTTCGCGAAGTTGTCCAGGACCGCCACCCGGTGGCCCGCCCGGGAGAACGCCATGGCCGTCGGCCAGCCAAGGTAGCCGTCGCCGCCGAGCACGAGAATCCGCTGGGTCACTATCGGTCGTCCTTCCCTGCTGGCCCGTGGGCTCCTCGGGAGCCGCCTCTCCACTGCCGCCACCGGGCCTCTACCAACCCGGGAAGCCGGGGGGAAGTCTAGCACCCGCTTCCCCGGCGGCGACCGGATGGTAGGCTCGGGCCGTGCGGATCCGTCAGTTCGTCATCCCGGGGCTGGGCCACCTGTCGACCCTGATCGCCGACGATGCCACGGGACTGGCGGCCGTGGTCGACCCCCGCCGCGACGTCGACATCTACCTCGAGGCGGCGGCCGCCGACGACCTCCGCATCAGCCACGTTCTGGAAACCCACCTCCACAACGACTATGTCTCCGGTGGACGCGAGCTCGCGGCGCTGACCGGCGCCACCCACGTCATCGGCGCGGGGGCGGACCTCGCCCATGAGCACCGCGGCGTGCGCCACGGGGATGCGCTCGACGTCGGCTCGCTGCGGCTCACCGCGCTCGACACACCCGGCCATACACCTGAGCACGTGACGTACGCCGTGGCGGACACGTCCCGCGCGGAGGAGCCGATCCTGCTGTTCACGGGCGGATCGCTGCTCGTCGGCGCGGTCGGCCGGACAGACCTTCTGGGAGCCGAGAACGCGGTTCCGTACGCACGCCAGATGTTCCGCTCGCTCCATGAGGTCGTCTTGCCGCACGAGGACTTCGTCGGCGTGTACCCCACTCACGGCGCGGGCTCGCTCTGCTCGACCGGCATCGCGTCGACGCCGAATTCGACGATCGGATTCGAGCGCCGCTACAACCCGATGATCCAGCCCGCGGAGGTCGAGGAGTTCGCCCGGCTGCTCCTCCGCGACCAGCCGGCGTTCCCCCACTACTTCGCCCGGATGCGACCGCTCAACCGGGCCGGGCCGGCGCTGCTCGGCGGACGCGTTCCGGATTCCCCGCCGATCTCCGTCACGGAGGCGCGCGATGCGCTCGGCGGCGATGCGGTGCTCGTCGACGCGCGTGAGCCGGCGGCTCATGCCGCGGAGCACGTCCCAGGATCGGTCTCGATCCCGGCCGGCTCGTCGTTCGGGACGTGGTTGGGCTGGGTCGTCGAGCCGGACCGACCGGTGATCCTCCTCCTCGACGATCCTCGCGATCGAGACGACCTGATGCGGCAAGCCATCCGGATCGGCTACGAACGGGTGGTCGGGTACCTGGCCGGCGGAATCGAGGCTTGGCGCAAGGCTGGCCTGTCGACGGAATCGACTGGCCGCATGACCGTCGAACAGCTGGCCAGGCGGCTCACGGCGGGAGGCCCGGGCGCTCCCCTCGTCATCGACGTCCGACAGGCAACCGAGTTTGCGACGGGACACATCCCTGGTTCCGTTCACATCAGGGGCGGCGACCTCCCATCCCGGCTTTCCGGCCTCCCCCGCGATCGTCCGATCGCCACGATCTGCGCGTCCGGTTACCGCTCGAGCGTGGCGGCATCCCTCCTGCGCGCGGCCGGCTTCGAAGACGTGTCGTGGATCGCCGATGGGGTGCCCAGTTGGCAAGTCCAGGGCCATCCCGTCGACCTCGGGGGTTCCGGCGCCGAGGAGGATTCCCTTGCCGAGGCCGCTCGTCATCACTGACCGGTGACCACCGGTATCCCAGCTGGCCGTCGCCTGAGGATCGCCTTCCTCGTGACGAGGCTGCACGGCGGCGGCGCCGAGCGGCAGATGCTCCTTCTCGCCCGGGAGCTCCGGCCCACGCACGACATCCGCTTCCTCGTCATGCGTTCGGGTGGCGAGTTCGCCCGAATCCCGGGCGAGCTCGGTATCGAGGCGCTCCACCTTGGCTGGCACGATCGTCCGTGGCGCAAGGCGCCCATCGCGTACGTGCTCGGCGTCGCGAGGGCGCTCGTCACGTATGTCCGATTTGCCCGGGAGGTGGACGTCCTCGAGGCCTGGCTGCCCGGTGCCTACATCTTCGCTGGACTCGCTCAGCCTCTCGCCCGTGTCCCCGTGCTTGTCGCCGGCCGCCGAACGATGTCGGACATCAACCTGTTTCGAAGGCGATTTCGGCGGATCCTCGCGGCGCTGGCCATGCGGCGGGTCGACGCGGTGGTGGCGAACTCGGAGGCAGTGGCGCGCGATGCCATCCGGACCGAGGGGCTGCCGCCGGCCCGGGTCCGAGTGATCCGGAACGGTGTCGAAATGCCGACCGACGATCCGGAAGTCTTGCGACAGGCAGGCCGGGCGTTGTGGGTGGTGTCCGACCGGGAGTTCCTGATCGGTTGCGTCGCCAACTGTCGACCGGGCAAGGGACCGGAGACCGTCGTCGGCATGGCAGACCGGTTACGCGACGTCCGGGAGAGCATGCGGGTCGTCGTCGTCGGCGACGGTCCACTGCGTCCTGCGCTCGAGCGTTCGATCGTGAGGCTGGGCCTCGATGGGATGGTGACGCTCCACGGCGCGCACGAGGACGCGCGGCGGCTCTATCCCGCCTTCGACATCGTGGTCCAGGCGTCGGACAGCGAGGGATTGCCCAATGCCGTGCTGGAGGCCGCCGCATGGGGCAGGCCCATCGTCGCGACGGACGCGGGTGGGACCCGCGAGATCGTGCGCCACGGCGTCGACGGTGTCCTCGTTCCGCGGCGCGATCCCGATTCGCTGGCAGACGCCGTGCTGGGGCTCGTGAGGGATCCGCGGACGCGCGAAGAGCTGGGCCGCGCCGCCCGCCGGCGCGCGGTCGAGTTCTCACCCCGGAGGCTGGCCGAGGAGACTGCGGCACTCTATCGGGAGCTTCTCGCGGTCAAACGGCCGGCGCCGGGGCAGCGTTACGTCTCGACGACGGCCCACAGGACGCCGTAACCGACGAAGGCCACGCTCATCGCGATCAGCAGCTTCTCCAGCGCCCCGAAGCGGGTTCGGGCGGCAAGGGCCACCAGGGCCAGCAGCATCGGCGTGAAGTCGAGCGCGTAGCGGTAGCCGTACGTCCTCGGGCCAGCCCCGCCGTAATACAGCAGGACCGGGATCGCCACCAGGATCGCGGCCGCCCACAGGATCCGCGGCAGGGCTTCACGCACGCCCGCCCCGATGGCGGCCAGCAGGGCCGGGGTCGTGAGGAAGATCGAGTGCCCCATCGTGCTCGGGACCACGTACGGAAAGATGTCGCGAACCGTGAATCCGCCGGCCAGGAGGAGGCCGAGGTTCTCGGGGACGTGTTGCACGGCGAACAGCCCCTCGGCTCGGCGCGCGGCCAGGTAGGGGACGAGCGACGTCATGCCGTAGCCCGTCTCGAACGGCGACCCGAACCGGCCGAAGTTGTAGAGGCCGGCGATAATGATCCCGAGGGCGAGCGGGACCGCGTAGGCGACGAGCGCGCGCGCACGTTCCTGCGCGTCCTTCCGGTCGACGGCCAGCGCGACGCCGAATGGGATTGCCGCCAGCAGCACGGTGGGCCGGGCGAGGCCGGCGAGCGAGAGGGCGAGGCCGACGACCCACGGACGTCGTCGCCCCTGCCACTCGATCAGCGCGACAAACATGAAGAGGACGGCCTCGATGTGGGCCAGGTAGTAGACGTTCGGATACGCCGACTGGGTAAGCAACAACGTTCCGAAGGCGCCCAGGGCGGCGAGCCACCAGACCGGCGCGCCGGGCGGTCCGTAGCTCCTGGCCAGTGGCAACGCCAGCCAGCCGGCGACCATTCCCAGCACGGCCGGGATGACCCAGTGAGCGAGCGCCCACAGAGACTGGAACGGGACAAAGACCAGGTACGGGACGATGGGGGCGATGCCGATCGCCATGTACGTCCGGCCGTCGATGACGACCGTGTCATATGGCCGGAACGTGGTGCCGATGTCCAGCCGGCCCTGTGACAGGTTGACGGCCAGCTGCATCCCGCGGTCGACGGGCCCGGCGACCGCACCCGAGACGGCCAGCGTCGCGCCGAGGTAGACGACGGCCACCACGACCATCCAGGCGATGGCCGCCCGGTCCTCGCGAAGCCGGCTGAGCATCAATGATCCTCCTTCGGCGACCGATCCCGATGGTACCGGCGTCGGCGCTCGGGCCGCGGCTAACGTCGCGGGTGTGCGCCCGGCACAACAAAGCGCCTGATCCCCACCATCTGGGCGTCGAGCCACGCTTGACACGGCTCTCCGGCGAGCCCATTTCCTGGGTTGGTTGCCCCCGGCACATCCACGCCGCGGGTGCTGCACGCGCACTGTGGGCGGTGCCGCGCCTCCGCTCAACATGCGCGTCTCGTCGTTGCCGGCGGGCCGTTGGTGCGCACAGCACAACAGATGGCCCTTATCGGGCGCTTACCAGGCCAGGGCCCTGCGTGACCGGATCCAGGCCGGCCCCCAATTGACCATTTTGGTGCTGAGGAAACAGC
>DASYTG010000040.1:0-221643 GCA_036002525.1 Candidatus Limnocylindrales bacterium | reverse complement strand
AGATGCAGACCCGAGGCACGATCACCTCCCGAGGCGGGGCCCCTGGATGGGGCGCCGATCCCGATCGTAGCCCCATCGGCGACCGGCCACTCCAAGACCGGATGGCACCGCTACTCTGCGTGCCAGGGTCGGCGATCAGCGTGCCAGGGAGACGACGGCGCCGGATGCTCGATCGATGAGGACGCGCCTCCGCCATTACCGGATCCTGCTCCGGGCGAGCTTCTGGTTCGTACCCGGGCTCATGGTCGTCGGGTCCGTGCTGCTGGCCTCGGTCGCCCTCGCGCTCGACGCCTCGATGGCGGGCGCGCCCCTGCCCGACTGGGTCTTCGCGGGTGGCGCCGACGGCGCGCGCGCCCTCCTCTCGACTGTCGCCGGCTCGGTCGTGACCGTCGCCGGGGTGGGCTTCTCGATCACGATCGTCGCCCTCGTCCTGGCCTCGACGCAGTTCGGGCCCCGGCTCCTGACGCTCTTCATGCGCGACACGACGAGCCAGGCGACGCTGGGCACGTTCGCCGGCACGTTCACGTACTGCATCCTCGTGCTCCGCACGATCCGCAGCCCCGGCGAGGGTGGCACGGCGTTCGTGCCGCAGCTGGCGATCTCGATCGCCATCGGGCTCACGCTCCTGAGCGTGTCGGCGCTCATCTATTTCTTCCATCACGTGGCCGTCGCGATCCAGGCGCCCAAGCTTGTGGCCACCGTGTCGCGCGACCTCGATCGGGCCATCGACGACCTCTATCCGGGCGCCATGGGGCGCGGCGGTCCCGAGCCGGACGCCGGGGAGATCCCGGACCCGGAGGTCGATGCCGTCGTGCTGGCGGAGTCGAGCGGCTACGTCCAGGTCGTCGACGACGCCGCGCTGCTCGAGTTGGCGCGCCGCAACGACCTGTGCGTGCGCCTCCGGACGCGACCCGGCCTGTTCGTCGTCGGCGGCAACCCCATCCTCGTCGCCCGGCCGCTCTCTCGCGTCGATGGGTCGCTCGCCGCCCAGCTGCGATCGACGCTCATCATCGGCAACGTGCGCACCCCCGAGGACGACATCGAGTTCTCGGTCCGGCAGCTCGTCGAGGTCGCGCTCCGGGCGCTGTCGCCGGCCATCAACGACCCCTTCACGGCCATGGCGGCCGTGGACTGGCTGGGCGCGGCGCTGGCGCGCCTGGCCACCGAGGAGTTCCCGTCGCGCTACCGGTACGACGACGAGGGCCGGTTGCGGGTGGTGGCGGACGTCTCGACCTTCGGCGGCATCACGCACACGATCTTCAGTCGCATCCGTCACTACGGTGGCTCGAGCCCGGTCGTGCTCAACCGGCTGCTGGAGGCCGTGGCCGGCTTCGGGCCGCGCCTCCGGGACCCGAACGATCGGAAGCTCGTCCGCGACGAGACCGAGGCCGTGCTGCGGATGGGCCGCGCGCTCATCACGAGCGATGCGGATCTCGAGGAGCTCGAGAGGCGCTACCGGGCGGCCGTCACCGCCCTCGACTCGGCCGCCGAGGTGGCGCCGGTGGCGGCCTCGAGCGGGCCCTGACCGTCAGCGACGCTCGAAGCGCAGGTACGACGCGCCACGCGCGTCGACGTACGTGGCCTCAGCGGTCTCGACGACCCGCAGCACGACTCCGTCGCAGACCGGGCAGCGCAGGACCGCGCCGGGCGCCCTGACGTAGGCCCGGAGCGTGCCCACGACGCTGACCGTGCCGCAGTGGGCACAGCGGCCGGGCACCGCCGTGACGTCCGCCCCGAACGCCGAGGCGAGCGAGCCGGCCACCGCGTTGCCGTCGAGGACCTGGTCGGCCATGGGGTCCCGGCCCGAGGCGTCGTCCATGAGCGCATCCTCCTTGCCGTCGTTCATGTGCCGGTCGGGCCGAAGCGCTCGGTGCGCACCCGCTCGGCCGGTAGGCCAAGTCGGACGAGCGCGTTGGCGGCCGTCTCGACGAGCGCCGTCGGTCCGCAGATGTACGCCCGCGTCGAGTCGCCCAGGGGCTCGAGCACGTCGGCCAGCATGGCCTCGTCGATGCGCCGGGCGTAGCCGCTCCAGTCCGGCGGCTGGGAACGCGTGAGCGTGTGGATGACCTGCAGCCCGTCCGGCCCTGCGGCAAGCCGGTCGAGCTCGGTCCGGTAGATGATCTCGGCCTCGTGTCGCGAGCTGAGCAGCAGGCGCGTCGGGATCGTCGCGCCCGCCCGTGCCCGGTGGCGGAGCATGGCCATGAGTGGCACGACCCCGGATCCGCCGGCGACGAGCAGCAGGGGGCCACCGAGCATCGCTTCCCAGACGAAGTAGCCGCCGATGGGACCGCGGACCTCGATCCGGTCGCCGGGCACGACGACGTCGTGGAGGAACGGCGACACCTCGCCGTCCTCGATGCGCTCCACCGTGATGTCGATCTCCGCCGGTCGCTCGGGCTCAGAGGCGATCGAGTACGAGCGCTCGACGCTGTAGCCGTCCTCCGCAGTGAGGCGGAGGTCGACGTGCTGGCCGGGTCGATGGCCGGGCCAGTCGGGGAGCGAGAGGGTGAACGTTCGAACGGTCGGTGTCTCGTCACGGACTGCCGTGACGGTCGACAGCTGCCAGTCGATCGGTCGGGCCATGCTCCGGCTCGCAGGTTCGTCAGTCGCCGCTGTAACGCTCTTCACGCCACTGGTCGCCTCGATTGTGGTAGCCGAGCGACTCCCAGAACCCGGGCTCGTCGTCGCGCTGGAGCCGCAATCCCCGCACCCACTTCGCGCTCTTCCAGAAGTAGCGGGCGGGGACGACCAGCCGGGCCGGGCCGCCGTGCTCGGGAGCGAGCGGTCGGCCGTCGTACTCGTAGGCGATGAAGGCCTGCCCGTTGAGCACGTCGGGTACGGGCAGGTTCGTGGTGTAGCCGCCGTCCGACCAGGCGACGACGTAGGCAGCGGCCGGGTCGAGCTCGACGTGCTCGAACAGGGTGTCGACGCTGACGCCACGCCACCGCATGTCGAGCTTCGTCCACTTCGTCACGCAACTGATGTCGACGACCCACTCGCGCGCCGCCAGCGCCATGAACGCATCCCACGTCCAGGTCTGGGGCTCGCCCACGAGGCCTTCGATCCGGAACGACCATTGATCGAGCGGGGTCCGGGGCGTGGGCCCGGCCGACAGGACGGGGAAGTCCGTCGTGAGGTACTGACCTGGCGGGATGCGCGACGCGACGTCCGCGGTCGAACCACTCCCGCGGCGACCCACGAAACCGCGGGTCACGAACCGTTCACTCATGCCTCCCTCCAGGTGCCACGTGCGCCCAGTATCCAGCACACCCTGCTGCGCTACGCCGCGAGGTCGACCTCGAGAATCCGATCGGCGACCTGGGCCAGGTCAGCCCCGACGATGTCGGGTACCGGAGCAAGCGGATCGAGGACCATCCCGGGCCTCGCCACGAAGGCGGCTGCAGCGCCCGCCCGGAGGGCGCCGGTGATATCCCACGCGTGCGCCGCGACGAGGCGAATCCCACCGACGTCTGTGCCAAGCTCCCGCGCGGCCATCTCGTACGGTTCGCGCGCCGGCTTGAGGCGCCGGGCGGCGTCGGCCGAGAGGATCCGCTCGAAGAGGGGCGCCAGCCCGGCGCTGGTGAGCTGTGCCGTGGCGACCGCCTCGGTCGAGTTGGTCAGGGCGGCCAGTCGAATCCCCGCCTCGCGTAGCCGCTCGAGGGCCGCGGCCACCTCCGGATGCGGCGGAAGCGTCCGCATCGTGGCGAGGATCGAGTCTCGTTCGTCGGCCGCGAGCTCGACCCCGTTCCGGCGGGCAACCATCTCGAGCGCGGCCCGACCGATCGTCCCGAAGTCGGTGTAGGCGTCGGTGATCGTGGACACGAACGCCGACTGGAGGAATTGGCCGAACCATTCGCGGCGCACGCCGGGTCGGCCGAAGGCGCGCTCGAACGGCGGGTCGAGGCCGCTCAAGTCAAGGAGAGTCTCGTTGACGTCGAAGACGCAAATCCTTGCCACGGTGGCGTCACCTCCGGGCCCAGTATCTACCGCCAGACCGCAGGGGCAGATCCCCTACGAGGTCTACCTCAACGGCGTCCGGGTCGACGACGGCGGCGTGGGCGGCACCAACACGATCGCCTACTGCCGCGATGACGGCTACTTTCGAGACGCTTGCGTGACGGCTCCGTCGTAGCGTCGTCCCCGCTGGCCCGCCAGATGGTGAGACGCGGGTCGGACGGAGGGACCTGTCAGGCGTGGCACAGGCCTACCGATACGACGTCTTCGTGTCGTTCGCCGACACGGAGAAAGCCTGGGTGGAGGGTTACCTCCTGCGGGCCCTGGGGGTGCCCAACGATCGCATCCTGACCCGCCAGGACTACACGCCCGGCGCGGTCATCGCCGAGGAGGTAGTCCGAGCGGTCGAGGAGAGCCGCTACACGGTCCTCGTCCTGAGCCCCACCTTCCTCGACGACCGGTGGGCCGTCTTTGGCGAGCGGCTGGCGACCTGGACGAGCGTCGAGGGCGGCAAGGGTCGGGTCGTGCCGGTGATCAGAGAGGCGGTTGAGGTTCCCCTCCAGCTCCAGTACATCGTCAAGCTCGACTGCACTGACGAGAGGCAGTGGGACGCCGAAACGGACAGGCTCCGGACCCTGCTCGAGCGCCCGGAGACCAAGCCGGAAGGCCCCATCAAGTGCCCCTACCCGGGGATGGTCCCCTTCGAAACCAGGGACAGGAAATGGTTCTTCGGCCGTGAGCAGCTCACCAGGACCGTCGTCGACACCTTGGCCGATCGGCGCTACCTGGCCTTGGTCGGTACCTCCGGCAGCGGCAAGTCGTCGTTCATCAACGCCGGGCTGCTGCCCGCGATCGAGGGCGACCTTCGGTTCGGCAAGGCGTCACCCAGGGTCGTCACCTTCCGTCCGGGTGCGTCGCCGATCGAGCGGATGGCCGGCGAGATCGCACTCCGCTCCGGCCGCAACGCCGAGGCGATGGCCGCCGAATTGACCGATCCGGCCGGCGAGGTTCGGCCGCTGCTCGAAGCGATCCCGACGCCCCAGGCCGGCGCCGTGGGCCTCTTGATCGTGGACCAGCTCGAGGAGGCTTTCGCCCAGTGCAAGGACGAGAAGCTGAGGGCCCGCTTCTTCGAGCTGCTGGCCGGCCTGGTCGACGAAATTCCGCCCGACTGGCGGCTGATTCTGGCGATCCGGTCCGACTTCGAGGACGACTTGGACCTGACGCCGCTGTCCGAACGGGTCCAGCCCGTGGAGCGGCTGAAGGTGCTCTCGAAGAGCGAGTTGCGGGCCGCGATCGTCGAGCCGGCGCGGAGCGTGCGCGTCCACCTGGAGCCGGGCCTCGTCGACGCGCTCATCCGTGACGCGGATGGCCAACGCGGTCCGCTGCCCCTCCTCCAGCAGACGCTCGTCCAGATGTGGGCCAACAACCTCCGTCGGCGGTTGCTGATCCAGGCCGACTACGAGGCGCTGGGCACGGACGGCCGAACTGGTCTCCAGGAAGCCCTCCGGATCTGGGCCGAGACGACATTCGCGCCGCTCCGCGAGCGCGAGGAGGTCGTCCGGCAGATCTTCGTTCGACTGATCGAGTTCGGCGTGGCCGACCGAAAGGACACCCGTCGCCAGCAGCCACGGAACGGGCTCGTCGACAGCGCCGACGACGCCGAGGTCGACAAGATCCTGGAGCGGCTCATCGAGCGCCGCCTCATCACGAGCGACCACGACCTGGTCACGGGCACGGACCTCGTCGACCTGGCCCACGAGACGCTCATCGAGGCCTGGCCCAGGCTGGCCGGCTGGGTCGACCGGTACGAGGAGATGGAGCTCGCCCGACGCCGCCTCAACGGCACGGTCACGGAGTGGGAGAAATCCGGCCACGACAGCAGCTACACGTACACGGGGAAGCGCCTCCGCGAGGCGGAGGCGTGGGCCGAGCAATGGCCCAAAGAGCTGGGCGACCGTGACAAGGCATTCCTGGCCGCGTCCCGGGCGAAACAAGGCCGGGACCAGCTGCGGAACCGAGCGATGATTGGTGGCGGCGTGATCGGCGCGGTGCTTGTCGTGGCCGGCCTGGTCTATGTCGTGCCACGCGCGGTTGCCCGGATAACGACGGGATCGCCGCTGGTCGCCTTCGCCGGAGGCGAGGCACTTATCGGCCACGACAACCAGGGGTCGGACCGGCTCGTCGCGGTGGGATCGTTCCGCCTCGAGATCCACGAGGTGAGCAACAGGCAGTGGCGCGCCTGCATGGACGCAGGACCGTGCGGCCCCACCAACGAACCTTCGATCGCCGACCAGCCGGAGAACGCCAATCTCCCGGTGGTCTTTGTCACCGCCGATCAGGCCAAAACGTTCTGCGATTGGCTGGGCCGGCGGCTGCCCACCGCCACCGAGTGGGAGCGGGCCGCCCGTGGAACGGACGGGCGCCAGTGGCCGTGGGGCAACGAGGTTCCGGCATTTGCCGAGATCCCCGGGCTCAGTGGTCTAGCCGAGGTCGAGGTGGGCAGCCAGACCCGCTCACCCGAGGGGATCTACCACCTCGTGGGCAACGTCGACGAGTGGGTCACACGGGATGTCAATGGCCTGCATGTTGCTCACGCTGGTGGCAGCCACCTGGGATTCGTCGTGGTCACGGACATCCCGCAGGTGGACCCGATCGACATGGGCCCCGCCAGCGGCTTTCGGTGCGCGGTGGCTGGGAATTGATGGGGTAGACGGGGCAGGGGTAGGAGGTTGACCGTGTCGACGATGAGGCGCCTCGCGACGACTATCGGGTTGCTCGTTGTGGTGGTCGGATGTGGCGACATGATCGGCAGCGGCAGCCCGACCCGGCCGGGAGCGGGAGGGGGCTCCGGCGAGCCGGCTGAATCTGACGGGACCTCCACGGCATCTCCGCAGCCGCTCCCCGAGACGGTCGATTGGGACCGGAGCGAGGTCGCGTACGAGAACTGTCCACCGGATGCGGCCCCAGCCGACACTGTCGCCTTCGGCGAGCCCGTCGGTGCAGAGCTCGGCGACCTGGGCGGGGTCGTCCGCCACGGCATCGTTGCCAACAGGGAAGGGGAGCTCTTCAGGATCGACGTGTTCGGTCGAGATGACGAATTCGTCAGGAACTACTTCCTGGACCTCCACCTCTGCCTCGACGCCGTCTTCACCGCGGAGGCGGCAGAGGAGCCTCAGGAAGGACCCGATGCGGGTGACGTCCGCCCCGACGGCGACTTCGGTGAGGAGGATCTGGTCATCCAGCTCGCGCTGCTCGGGTTCGTGGACCCGGCCGGCGACCCCGGAGCGATCGCAAAGGAGATTGCTCCGATTCAGATCGACGATTGGGCCCGCACCCTGGAGCGCCTGGAGGCGACGCCAGAGGCGGCCCGCCCCGACCTGATCGCCAACGACTACGTCGTCGACGCGGTCATCGATCCGGGGATGGGCCTGAACGTCACCCACCACTACCGAGAGATCTGGTCGACCCGCGTCTTCACCAGGGTGACGGTGAGCGGCGGACAGGTCCGGGCCGGACTGTGCCGTAACAGCTGGAGCCCGCTCCGGGCCGTGACTCAGTCGGCGGGGACGGCCGGCGACCTGTCGGACACGCAGGCCTCCTGGTTCCTCTACGACCTGGGCGTCAAGGGGCTGACCAGCAGCAACCGCTACATGCTCACCGCATCGTGGTGGATCCCTGGCTGGAACTCTGGGTACTGGGCCCTCGCGCCGAGCGGCGGACTGAAGGCCTGCTACCCATGAGCAACGGGCCGGCGCCAATGCCACCGACCCCGACGCCGCCGCTGCCCATGGAGGGGGCCCACGGCCTCGTCGTCGGCATCGCCAGGTACCGCCACATCACGCCGTTGCCCGAGACGGTCCTGGCCGACGCGCGCGACGTCCACACCGTCCTGACGGCCCCGACGCTGGGCGCCTATCCGCCCGGAAACGTCGCGTTGCTGCTCGACGAGGCGGCGACGCGCCCGGCGATCCTCGAGGCCCTCGCCAAGCTCGCGACCGTGGCCGACGACCACGCGACGGTCTTCGTCTTCGTCTCGAGCCACGGCGGGCGGATCGTGTCCGGGCCGCGCGCCGGTGAGTACCTGCTCCCCGTCGACGCCGACTACGCGTCGGACGAATCATTGGCGGCAACGGCGATCTCCGGCATGGAGCTGACAGCGGCGCTGCGGGCGATCAAGGCCCGCAAGCTGCTGGTGATCTTCGACTGCTGCCACTCCGGCGGCATCGGCGAGCCGAAGGCGCTGGGCGCGCCGGGGTTCGCGACGATCCCTGACAGCTACTACGCGACCCTGGCTGAGGGCCTGGGTCGGGTGATCCTCGCCTCCTCCCGGAGCGACGAATACTCCTACGTGCTGCCGGGCATGCCGAACAGCCTGTTCACCCACCACCTGCTGGCCGCCCTCCGCGGGGCGGCGCCCGGTCCCGGCGGGGTCATCCGCATCTTCGACCTGTTCGGCTACCTCCAGCCGAAGGTGACGGGGGACCATCCCGCCCAGCACCCGATCTTCAAGGCCGAGGTAGAGGACAATTTCCCGGTCGCCCTCCATCTCGGCGGCAAGGCGCCCGAACCAGCCTCTCCGGTTGTCGCCAGGGAGGCCGACGCCCTCCCGTACGACGTCTTCCTGAGCTACCGCGGCCAGGAGCCCGATCGGTCGTGGGTCCGCAAGGTCCTGCGGCCCGCCCTGGAGGCCGCCGGCCTGCGGGCCTTCATCGACCACCGCGACTTCCGCCTGGGCGAGCCGGTCGTCCTCGAGATGGCGCGCGCAGTGGAGCAGAGCCGCTACACGCTGGCCGTGTTGACACCGGCCTACGAGGAGAGCAGCTTCACCGAGATCGAGAACGTTATGGCCGAGCACCTGGGCCTCGAGACGAAGGAGCGGCGCCTGCTGGCCGTGATGCGCGAACCGACCCCGCCGCGGCTGGGCCTGCGAACTCGCCTCTGGCTCGACATGACCGACGACGACGAGTTCGAGGTCAGCCTCCAGCGGCTGATCCACGAGCTGTCCCTGCCATCGAGCCGACCAGGCCGCGAGCGCGCGACCGAGACAGTCAGATGATGGGTCCATAGTTGGGTTTGGTCACGAGCGTGGGGAGGAGACGATGGGCTCACTGGTCGTCGTTCATGGGGCCGGCGTTCGGGGCGAGGGGATCCCCAGGTTGGAGGAGAACATCAGGGACGGGATCGCCAAGCTGGACCCATCGAAGCCCGGCGCAGGCGCCCTCAAGGGCCTCGATGTCAAGTCCTGCGCATGGGGTCCGGACACCGGTGCCACCCCCGTTCGGATCCCCGCAACCCTGCCGCGAGAGATCAGCACGCGGGCGATCGGGGCTGCGCCCGACGAGGATCTCGTCGAGGCGGCGCGCTGGGCGCTCCTCTTCGACGATCCGCTGTTCGAGCTGCGGCTCGTGGGCCAGGCGCCCGGGCCGGGCGTTGGCGGCGTCGTGGTCGGGGCTGCCCTCCCAGCCGAGAGCGCAGCGGCGGCGGTGCTCGCCCTGCTCCAGGACCCAGACCCGCTGATCGCCCCGACCGGCATTCCGGCCGCGGAGTTCGGCGTGGCGGTCAACGAGGTTGCCGCCAGCCGCGAGCTGGCAGCCGCCGCGAACGCGGTGGGCACGGCGGCCGACAGCGACTTCGCCGAGGCCACCGCGCGCTCGATCGTCGCCACGATCATCGCCGAGTACCGGGGGACGCCGCCCGGGCTGGCCCCACCGGTCGTCGAGAGCACGACCATCCGGGACGAGTTCGTCGCGGACGTGGCCGTCCGGCTGGTGCCGGTGCCGACGCGCGGCGCGATGCAGTGGTTCAAGGACCGCATCGGCGAGTTCCTCGTGCGCAAGGGGACGGCGATCGCCGCGAACCACCGGTTGCGGGGCCAGGAGGGCTCAGCCGGTGTCGTCGGCGACGTGACGTACTACCTCCGCCGCGGCCGTGCGATGGCGGATCTGGTCGCGAAGTCCCTGCAAGGCCTGAGCCGCCCGGTCGTCGCCCTGGGCCATTCGCTCGGCGGCATCGTCCTGGTCGACGTGCTGTCCCGAATGGACCATCCGCCCGTCGATCTGCTCGTGACGGTCGGCTCGCAGTCACCGATCCTGTACGCCTACGATGCCCTGGAGCGCGCCCGCGCCCGGCACGACGGTGAGGAGCCGTTCTCGAAGCAGCACCCGCCGTTCACGCCCTGGCTCAACATCTACAACCGCAACGACTTCCTCTCGTTCGTCGCGGCCGACATCTTCAAGAGCGAGCTCGACGACGAGACCCTCGACATCGTCGACCGCGAACTCCACGTCCGCGAGGCCTTTCCGGCGGCCCACGGCGCCTACTGGTACGACCCTCTGACGTTCGAGTTCGTCGCCGAGGCAGTCGCCAGGATCCCGGCAGTCGCTCAACCGCACCCGTGAACGAGGGCGCGACGACGTGGGCACTCGTCGTCGGGATCGACCTGTACGACTCGGCCGACCTGCCGAAGCTGACCGGCGCGGCTGCCGACGCCGTCGCCGCGGTGGAGTGGCTTCGCAAGCTGGGTGTGCCCGAGGACCACGTCTTCCTGCACGCGGTGCCTCGAGCAGAGACCATGCCTGCGGTCGGGGCGCTGGGAATCCCATACCACGACGCTCGCAGCGAGACGATCTGGAAGTCGGTCTACACCCTGCAGCAGGTGACGGGCGGGACGCGTCTGTTCGTGTTCCTGTGCGGCCACGGCCTGTATGAGCCGTCCGCGAGGCGCCTCTTCCTGACCCAGGAGTTCGGGGTCGCGGGCGGATATGCCAACCTGGGGATCGAGACCTACGTCCGGGTGCTCCTCAGCATCCCTGGCTTCAGGCGCCAGTTCCTCATCATGGACGGCTGCCTCAACCTGCCGTACTCGGTGGCGGAGCGGCAGCGGATCAAGGAAGGCGCGCCTGTCGGCGTCGACATGGACCAGTTCACGGCTCGTCCCGAGAACTCCATGCTGGCCTGCTTCGGCGCCGCGCAGGGCCAGCGGGTAGCGGAGATCGAGGGCCGCGGGGCATTCATGCGGCGGCTCATCCCGGCGATCGATCCGGCCCGGCCGAACCGCGATGCGGTGACGCTGGCCTGGGAGACCGGCCAGCTCGAGCTCGATATGCAGAAGGTCGTCCAGATCGTGGGCCGGCAGGTCGAGAAGGACGGTCTCGCCCTCACGCCCGTCATCCCGCAGACGCCACAGCCGACGCCGATGGGCCTGCAGCGCCTCGACGGCAGGTACCCAGCGTTCACCCTGGAATCGGCCAAGCCGGTCACGCTCGAGCTGCGTGTCAACCCGGACACGGCAGCCCCGGACCTCGAGTACGTCAAGGTCTGGGTCGACCGGCCTCCGTTCCCGATGTTTTACCGGCCGGCCGACGGCGCGACGGAGGTTACGCCGCCCCTCGTCTGCAAGGTCCCGGCCGACACGGAGCTGCGGGTTGACTGCACGGTCCGCGGCGGAGCGCCATGGCAGAATGCCACGACTCTGACACGGCTCAAGCCCACCCAGGACCAGGCGGTCGTGTTCGAGATGATCCGGGCCGGGGGCCCGCCGGTGCCCGCCACGGCCGCGCCCGTCCTGCCGCTTCCAAAGGCTGCGCCGCTGCCGCCGGGGCCGCGCTTCCCGGCGCTGCCGAAGGCCGCCGCCCAGTCCCGGTACCTCCCCAGCGCGACGACGATCATCGTCCCGCCCTATGCCCAGGCCGGTCCATCACAGGACGCCGGCCTCGGCGGTGAGGGGCAAGGACCGGTGCCGGGCTACCACCCTCCGATGGGCTGGTCGCCGTTTCCCTCCGCTTACGAGGCGCCGGGGGCTGCCGAGGCGCACTACAAGGTCCGCCTTGTCCACGCCACCGGGACCGGCTGGGGTGGCCTCACGCCGCACTACCGCTCGATCGAACGGAACCTGGGTCTCGAGCTGCCGTGGCCGCAGCTGTTCACAGGCGACGAATCGCCCTGGTACGAGATCCAGCGCGGCCTTCGTTTCCAGCGCCACGAGGACGGGCCGGAGTTCCGAGCCGATCCGGCGGTCACGGTGGCAGCACGCCGCTTGGTCCGCAAATGGGCAGCGGAGATGCGCGAAGTCGTCCCCGACGACGTCACGGTCCATACGATCGTCGACGACCCGACGCCCGCCGCGCCCAACCTCCGGCTCATCTTCGCCGGCTCGCCGGAGGACCTTGCCGGCCCGATCGTCGGCCGCCCGACGGTCAGGATCGGTCGACCTATCCCGATCAAGGAGCCGGTCTGGCGGTCCGGGGAAGGCCGATCGCTGCGCGACCTCGGGGCGGATCCGTCGATCCGCGTCGACCCGGGGCCGACCGAGATCAGGATCGACCTGCCGTGGGGCTCGTGGAGCCGGACCGTGAAGGCGCCGGCAGTCCGGGAGGCGGTCCGCGTCCGACTCCCCGAGCGGATCGGCAACCCGCCGCTCCGCGTGGAGCTGGCCGGCGCCCGCCTCGACGACGGCTGGCGGCTGATGGGGACGGCGGGACCACGCCCGGTTGGCCTCGTCCTCGCTGGGGCGGGGGAGGTCCCACTCGAGCCGAAGCGGCGGACGGCGGGGCGCTGGGCGCTCGGGTTCGGCGGGGATGCCCCCGACGCGGGGACGGTGGAGCTCGGTGAGGCAGCGCGGGTCCGGTTCCCGATGCTCCGGAAGTGGCCACTCGCGATCGACTGGTCGAAGCGGGGCCTCCGCGTCGAGCCTCTCTCCCGGATCGACTCGCCAGAGTGGGACCTGTTGGTGGCGAGCGGCCGCCTCGACGAGCTGCGCCCGGAGGATGGCGTTCGGCTGACCGAAGACAAGTGGTTCGACGCAATCCTTGGCCTCGCCGGCGCCTACGCGGTCTACGCCGCGGCCGACTGGAAATACCTTGCGACGGTGACCGGAAACCTGCGGCGCGTCGACCGAACCGGGATCGACGTCGACCTCCTGGCGATCGCCGCCGATCGCGGGGATGACGCAGGCCTGTCGGAGGAGGGCGCGGCAACCCTCGGAAGGCTCGTGGCGGAGCGGCAGGTGCCGGTCATGCGCTGGGGCGTGCCACTTGCGCTCGAGCTCCTCAGGGCCGCCGACTTGTCGAACAGCCCGTGGAGTCGTGACCTCGCCCGGATCGCGGAGGGGCTGTCCCCGATCTCCACCTGGACGGCCTGGACGGTCTAGCGCAAGCTTGAAGCCGGCTCACCGCCGTCAGCCGATGGGTGCTTGAGGAGGCGAGCACCATCCAGCTCGCCGCGCCTCAGCAGCATCCGGGTGAACCGCTGCTCTGTTCTTGTAGCGTGGGCGACGGGCCAGGACGGGAAGAGGTCCCCGCGTCGCGTCAGGGTTCGGCGGTGGTGTGTGAGCCGACCCCGACGGAAGGAAGGACGTGATGGGTGACATTCGTCCTCGACGACTGAACCGCTCGAACTCGACGGCACCTCCGACTGCCGGAGCCACAGGATCAGCTCGCGGCCAAGGGTGACCCGCCCGACTGACGTTGCCCGCCCCGACTGACGTTGCCCTTCAGCCGACCAGCGTCTCGTCGAGGATGCGCGCCTGCTCTGCGCGATGCGCGGCATGCGAGCCCTCGGCGGGACTGGACCGCTCGGGCCGGGCGACGTCGACGATCGGCATGCGCGCCGGGACGATCTCGCGGAGCTTCGGCAGCACGAACTTGCGAGCGCCCATGTTGCCCGGCTCCTCCTGGGCCCAGACGACGGTCTCGACATTCGGGTAGTGATCGAGGAGTCGCCGGAGCTGGGCGGTCGGGAAAGGGTAGAGCAGTTCGAGGCGCGCGACGGCCACGTCCGGCACCTTCGCCCGTCGCTCCGAGAGTACGAGGTCGTAGTAGATGCGGCCGCTGCACAGGACGAGCCGGCGGATCGCGCCGGCCTTCCCCGTCCGGTCGGCGTCATCGAGGACCGGCCGGAAACGGCCCCTCGTCAGGTCGTCGAGCGACGACGAGGCGGCCGGCATGCGGAGCAGGCCCTTGGGCGTCATGAGGACGAGCGGCCGCGGGACCTCGCGTCGGGCCTGGTCGCGCAGGAGGTGGAAGTACTGTGCGGGCGTCGTGCAGTTCGCGACCCGGACGTTGTCCTCCGCTCCGAGGGCGAGGTACCGCTCGAGCCGCGCGCTCGAGTGCTCCGGCCCTTGGCCCTCGTAGCCGTGGGGGAGGAGGAGCGTCAGGCGTGAGCTCTCGCCCCACTTCGCGAGCCCGGCGATGATGAACTGGTCGATGACGACCTCGGCCTCGTTGGCGAAGTCGCCGTACTGGGCCTCCCAGAGGACGAGCGCCTCCTGCGCCTCGACCGCGTAGCCGTACTCGAAGCCAAGGCATGCGAACTCCGAGAGCGGGCTGTCGTGGAGCTCGAATGGCGCCTTCGCCTCGGGCAGGTGCTGGATTGGCGCGTAGCGGCGGCCGTCGGTCGCGTCGTGGAACACCAGGTGCCGCTGGCTGAACGTCCCGCGCTCGGTGTCCTGGCCGGTCAGTCGGATCGGCGTTCCATCGAGCAACAGCGAGCCGAACGCCAGCGCCTCGGCGTGGGCCCAGGCGATCCGCCCCCCTGGCGCGAGCGCCTCGCGCCGGCGGTCGAACTGGCCGGTCAGCTTGGGGTGGACCGTGAACCCCGGCGGCACAGCGAGCAGCCCCTCGTTGATCGCCCGGAGCCGCTCGGCGGCGACGGCGGTCCTTGGCGATCGGCCGAGCCCCGTCGACGGGCGAGAGCCGACGGGCGAGATTGACTCCACTGTGGGGTTCGCCTCGAGCGACGTCTGGATCTCGGCCAGGCGGCCTTCGGCGGCGGCGAGCTCCTCCTCCGCTTGCCCTTCGCCGGTCCCGTCTTCGGCCGCGAGCCGTCGCGCGTAGATCTGACGGACGGTCGGATGGGCACCGATCAGCTCGTACATCACGGGCTGCGTGTACGCCGGCTCGTCCCCCTCGTTGTGGCCGTAGCGGCGGTAGCCGACGACGTCGATGACAAAGTCGCCGTGGAACCGATTGCGGTAGCCGTGTGCGAGGCTGACGGCATCGAGGCAGGCCTCGGGGTCGTCCGCGTTGACGTGGACGATCGGTACGTCGAACCCCTTCGCGAGGTCGCTGGCGTAGTCGGTCGAGCGCCCGTCCCGCGGCTCGACCGTGAAGCCAAGCTGGTTGTTGGCGATCAGATGGATCGTGCCACCGGTCGTGTAGCCGGCCAGGCGGGCCAGGTTGAACGTCTCGGCCACCACGCCCTGGGCCGCGAAGCTCGCGTCGCCATGGATCAGGACCGGCACCGCCACCGTGGCGTCGCGGACGGGCTCAGGTCCGCGCCGGTCGGTCTGGGCCGCCCGGGCCCGTCCCTCGACGACCGGGTCGATCGCCTCGAGATGACTGGGATTGGAGGTGATGATGACCCTGACGGGGCCCCTGGCGCTCTCGTAGACGCCGTCCGCGCCCCGGTGGTACTTGACGTCGCTCGTCTCACCCTCTGCGGGGGCCTCCGCCTCGGCGGTCGGCCGGCTCCGCTCGAAATCGGTGAGGATCTCGGCGTAGGGCACCCCGACGATGTGGGCGACCACGTTCAGCCGACCGCGGTGGGTCATTCCGATCTCGACCGCCCGGGTGCCGGACGAGGCAAGGAGCTCGATGAGTTGGTCGAGCATCGGCACGATTGCGTCGAGCCCCTCGATCGAGAACCGCTTCTGGCCGAGATAGGCGTCCTGGAGGAAGTGCTCGAACGCTTCGACGGCGGTCAGTCGCGTGAGGACCCGCCGTCGCTGGTCGGCCGTCCACGCCGTCCGGTATCGGCCCGACTCGATGGCCCGGCGCAGCCAGGCGCGCTCGTCATGGCTGCTGAGGTGCTCGACCTCGAAGGCGGTCGTCCCGCAATAGGTGCGCTGGAGCTCAGGTACGACCTCGGCCAGGCTGTCGCCGGGTACATCGACCCGCAGGAGGGAGGCGGGGACGCGGGCCATCGCGGACTCGATCAATCCCCAGGTCGCCGGATCGAGGGACGGATCTCCCGGCGGCTCACTGCCAAGCGGATCCAGGTGGACCGCCCGGTGACCGACGGTGCGATACGACCGCACCAGTGCCATCGCGGCGGCGATATCGGCCGGCGCCGCCGCGGGCTCTCCGGGCGGCTGTGGGGCGAGCGCGCCGACGGTCGCGGCTGGATCCGGCCGGGGCAGTCCAAGGCTGGCGGCGATATGGTCGTAGAACCCGTCCGCCCCCTCGAGCAGCTCGTCGATGGTCCCCAGGAAGAGCCCCGACTGGGCGCCCTGGATGACCCGGTGGTCGTAGGTGCTGCTGACCGTCATCAGCCGCTGGCCACCCACGTGACGGATCGCGCCGGTCGCGACGATCGTGCCCTGGCCCGCCATCAGCCTGGGCACCGAAGCGGTCGTGCCCACGGTTCCGGGGTTGGTCAGGGTGACCGTGCCGCCGGCCAGGTCGTCGGCCGCCAGCCGGCCCGCCCGCGCGCGTTCGAGGAGGTCGTCGTAGGCCGCCACGAACTCGGGGAACGTCAGATCATCGGCGCCCGCGATCACCGGCACGACCAGGAGGCGAGTCCCATCCCGCTGCTCGACGTCGACCGCAAGCCCAAGTCCGATCCGAGCCGGTTCGATCCGGTGAGGACGTCCGTCGATCTCGCGGTAGAAGGCGGCCATCGGCGGGTGGACCGCGACGGCCTGGGCCACGGCGTAGCCCAGCAGATGCGTGTAGGAGAGCCTCCGCGGGGCGAGAGCCTCGTTCAGCCTCGCGCGCTCCGCCTCGAGCATCGCGACGTCGATCTCGCGGAACGAGGTCGCCGTCGGCACACCGAGGCTTTCACTCATTCGCGCCACGAGGCGCGCTTCGACGCCCTGGATAGGATTCGTGGTGGCGTGGTCGCCGCCGGCGGCGGGCGGCTCCGCGCCGTGATCGACCCGGCGCGTGGGCAGCTCGGCGGCTCCGGCCGCTGGATCAGGAGTGAGTCCGGCGGGACCGCGATCGCGAATGGCCATGGTCGAGGAGGTGAGCGTAGGCTCATCGCCTCGAATATGCCACTGCCGCGAGGCCGGCGGCACCGCGCCGACGACGCGGCAAGCCGGCCGCGACGAGCATCTGGCGGCATTCGACTTGCGGGCGGGACGGCGGAGGACCATCATTCGAGGTCCCTCGCCCCACACCTCGTCGCCACCGAGGCGTGCTGCGCTGGTTCCGCGACCGCTCGGGGGAAGGAGGTCCGTCCGTGGCGGAGCACATCGCACTCGTGGTGAACGGCGTCCGGAGGGAGGTCGACGTCGAGCCAAGACGACTCCTGGTCCAGTTCATCCGCGAAGACCTGGGCCTCACAGGGACTCACATCGGCTGCGACACGAGCCAGTGCGGCACGTGCACCGTCTCGATGGACGGCCAGGCCGTGAAGTCGTGCTCGGTCCTCGCCGTCCAGGCCGACGGATCGCAGATCACGACGATCGAGGGCCTTGCCGCGGACGGCCAGCTTCACCCGATCCAGGAGTCGTTCCGGACGAACCACGGCCTCCAGTGCGGCTTCTGTACCCCCGGCATGATCATGGCCGCAGCCGACCTGCTGGCGCGCAACCCGGACCCCGACGACGACCAGATCCGGCACGCGATCGAGGGCAACATCTGCCGCTGCACCGGCTACCACAACATCGTCGCGGCGATCAAGGACGCCGCCCAGACGATGCGGTCGGGCGGAGCCGCACCGGTGCGGCGAAGCCGCCGCCGTGTCCGCGCCACCGCCCAGCCGACGCGTAGCGAACGAGGAGGGACCTGACGATGGCAGTCGACGTCCTCGGCGGGCGCTTTTACGCGCCGATTACCGGCGCTTCAGGCATTCGCCACCTCGAAATCCAGTTCACGCCGCCCACCGTGTGGCGAGCCATCCGGGACGCGAAGGCCGCGAAGGGAGACCAGGCATGATCCCGGCTCGGTTCGCCTACGACCGGCCGACCAGCCTCGATGAGGCGCTCAACCTCCTGTCGCGGCACGAAGGGGCCAAGTTGCTGGCCGGTGGTCAGAGCCTCCTGCCGCTCCTCAAGCTCCGCGTTGCGTCGGCCGACCGGCTGATCGACATCGGCCGGCTGTCCGAGCTCAAGGGCGTTCGCCATCGCGAAGAGGGCGGCGTCGAGGTCGGCGCTCTGACGACGTATCGCCAGCTTGCCGCCGAGACGCGTCTCGACTGGGCGCGCGAGGCGATCGACAACATCGGCGACGTCCAGGTTCGCAATCGGGGCACGGTGGGCGGCGCCATCGCTCACGCCGATCCCGCCAGCGACCTGCCGGCGCTCGCCCTCGTACTCGACTACCGGGTCGTCCTTCGGTCGAGGCGGGGCGAACGCATCGTCCCGCTCGACGAGTTCCTCGTCGGCCCCTTCGAGACCGTGATCGAGCCCGACGAAGTCCTCGTTGCCATCCGTCGCGGGCCGTTGCCACAGGGGGTGGGGGGCGCCTATATGAACTTGGAGCAGCCGGCCTCCGGCTACTCGATCGTCGGCGTGGCCGCCGTCGTCGGGCGCGCCCACCGCGTCGCCGGGTCGACGACGTTCGACCATATCCGCGTCGCCATCACGGGCGTCGGGCCGGTCGCGTACCGAGCACGGGCCGTCGAGGACGCTCTCGTCGGGACGACCTGCGGGCAGACCGAGATCGCCGATGCCGCAAAGCATGCGACCGACGGGGTGACCGTCAACAGCGACATCCACGCCGACCGGGAGTACCGGACGGCGATGGCCGAGGTTTACGTCCGCCGTGCCCTGGAGGCCGCCCGCGCGCGGGCTTCGTGAGCGTCGAGCGGATCACACCGGTGAGCGAGCGCCGCGTGTCCGACGCGATCGTCGACGTCCTCGAATCGGCCAGGGTCAACACGATATTCGGGATCCCCGGGCTCCATACCCTGGAGCTGTATGACGCGCTCGCCGGCCGTCTCTCGATCCGGCACATCCTCACGCGCCATGAGCAGGGGGCGGCGTTCGCGGCCGACGGGTTCGCCCGGGTCAGCCGCACGCCCGGCGTTTGCTCGACGACCACCGGCCCAGGCACCTTCAACACGCTCGCGGCGCTCGCCGAGGCGTGGTCCGATTCGTCGCCCGTGGTCGTCCTTGCCGGCCAGATCGACGCGGCCCTCGACGGGCTCGGCCGCGGCGTCCTCCATGAGACCCCCGACCAGGGCCGATCGTTCGAGGCACTGACCGCGTTCGTCGGCCGGCCACGGTCCCCGGCCGCGATCCCGGCAGCCGTCGCCGACGCCCTCCGCTGCTCGATGACGGGGCGCTGGCGGCCGGCCTATGTCGAATTGCCGACGGACCTCATCGGCCTACCCGCCGACGGACAGACCCCGATCGTTGCGTTCCCGGGGCCGGTCGAACCGGAGCCCGACGCGGTGGTCGCCGCGGCCCGCGTCCTGGCCGCGGCGCGGCGGGTCCTCGTCGTGCCGGGCGCAGGTGTCCAGCGGGCCAGCGCCTCGGCTGTGCTCCGGCGCCTTGCCGTTCGCCTGGGCGCCCCGATCGCGACTCCGATCACCGGTGCCGGTTCGATCCCGGCCGACGACGACTACTGGGCCGGCACGATCGTCCCGGGCAGGCCCGAGTGCCGGGCGCTCGTGGAGGAGGCGGATGCCGTGCTCGTCGTCGGCTGCCGCCTCGATGACGTCGAGACCGGCCGCTGGAAGCTGCCGCTCCGGAACGTCGTGCAGATCGACGTGGATCCCGCCGCTATCGGCCGGTCGTACGAGGTCGCTGCCGGGATCGCGGGCGACGCTCGCCTCGCCCTCGATGGCCTGCTCGCCGAGCTCGGGGACGGCGGCGGTCTAGGGGAGCCTGGCTGGGGCACGGACCGCGCCCGGGCTGCCCGCGAGGCGTTCTTCGACGGCGTCCCGCGCGCCAATCGATCTGTCCGCGACGCGTTCCAGGCGGCGCGCGCGGCTCTGCCCCGCGACGCGATCCTCACCCACGACGCCGCGCGCTTGAACTCGTGGACGGGATACTTCTGGCCCGTCTACGAGCCGGACGGCTCGCTGTTCCCGTGGGGCTCGGCAACCCTCGGGTTCGCGCTCGGGTCCGCCAACGGGGCGGCGGTGGCCGCCCCGGGCCGGCGGGTCGTCGCGTCGTGCGGCGATGGCGGCTTCCTGTTCACCGCGACCGAGCTTGCCACCTCGGTCGCCCACGGGCTGGACGTAACCGTGCTCATCCACGACGACGCGGCGTTCGGCTCCATCGCCGACTACCAGCGCCGGTTCCATGGACGGGCGTACGCGACGGATCTCGTCAACCCCGACTTCGTGGCATTCGCGCGATCCTTCGGAATTCCCGCCGAGAGAGTCGACGATGTTGCCGATCTTGCGGGTGCGATCGCCCGAGCGACCGCGGCACCCGGACCGTCGGCCGTTGTCCTCGGCGCGGCGCTCGGTCAGCCCTGGGGTTGATCGCCGAGCCGCAGCAGACGGGCCGCCGTGCCGCCCATCACGGCCGCGAGCTCGTCCGGTTCCAGGAGACCGCAGGTCTCGATCCAGCGCCGGGACTGGCGGTACGTGCAGAACCGGTTCTGGAAGGGCATGTCGGTGCCCCACAGGAGGTTGTCGGCGCCGACTCGCCTCAGCATCGCCTCGAGTGTCGGCCAGACCTCACGGTAGGGGTAGTCGAAGACGTCGCCGAGTCGCACCGGGAAGCTCACCTCGAGGTGGAGGCGCGGGTTCGCGAACGGCTCCCAGACCCGATCCGGGAGCGTCAGGCGGTCTCCGTCAAGGAACGCCCGATACGGGAATCCGTGCGTCAGGATGACGACCGCGTCCGGGTAGCGCTCCATCCAGCGGCGCAGGACGTCGAGCTCGGCGAGGAAGCCGGTGCCCTCGTCGGGGGAGCCGGGCGAGGCCCCGAGTGTGAAGAAGATCGGGACCTCGAGCGTCGTCGCCGCGTCCCAGAAGGCCCGGAATGGGCCATCGACCCATGACCTGTGCCCGGCGCGGTAGGCGTATTCAGGGATGAACTTGATTGCGTGGAGGCCATGGACGCGGATCGCGTCGTGCAGCTCCCCGATGACCCGCCCGGGGTCGTCGGGGATCGCCGCTTCGTCGACCGGAGCCATCGAATACAGCCGTCCCGGGTAGCGCCGTATGCAGTCGGCGAGGTAGGCGACGTCCATCCCGAGCGCCCGATCGACGTGCATCAGCGCAACGTCGACCCCGGCGTAGTCCATCTCGGCAATGCAGCTGCCGGGCCCGAAGGCGACGTCGTGGAGGTTGGGCGGATAGATCTGCTTGGTGTGGTCCTCGCCGTCGAGAGTCCACGTCAGTCGATGGCGCTCCCGGTCGACCCGGAAGTTCACTCCATCGGCCGGCCGAAGTCGGTTCTCGGGAGTCGGGGCGAGAAGGCGGCCGGCGTCCGAGGGGGCACGGTCACGGACGCGCCAGGCCGGCTGGTGGTGGAGGGCATGGAAGACCTGGACCTCGCGGAGGTGGGCGTCGGCGGTCGGATGCCCGGCCGGCTCGTCGGGCGAGACGAAGCAGTAGACGTGGGAGTCGACGATCACGCGATGATCAATTCGCCGCCATGGATGTCGACGTTCGTGCCGGTGATGTAGGCCGCCTCGTCCGAGGCGAGGAAACAGACGAGCGCGGCGATCTCGGCCGGATCGGCCAGCCGGCCGAGCGGGATCGAAGCGAGGACCTGGACCATCCGCGCCTCGTCGGTCGATCCGCGGACCATCGGGGTGTCGACGATCCCGGGCGAGATCGCGTTGACGGTGATCCCGTCGCGAGCCCACTCGCGCGCCAGATGCCGCGTCAGCCCGAGCACCCCCGCCTTGGCCGCCGTGTAGTGGACTCCGCCGAGGGTGCTCGTCGCCCGGCCCGCCATAGAGGCGAGATTGACGATCCGGCCCCGGCCGCTCGCCTTGAGCGCCGGGTAGGCGGCCCGCGCGCAGAGGAACGCGCCGGTGAGGTTGGCATCGACGACGAGGTGCCATTCCTCGGGGGTGACGTCGGCCGCCCGCGTCGAGCGGAGGATCCCGGCGTTGTTCACGAGGACGTCGATCCCGCCGAGGCGCGCCACCGCCTCGGTGGCAAGGTGGTCGGCGTCGACGGGTTTTGTCACGTCGGTGCGGATCGCCACGGCGCGACCGCCGCCCGACTCGATCGCCGAGGCGACCTCAGCGGCGGTATCGGCGTTCAGGTCGGCGACCGCGACGGCGGCACCGTCCGCCGCGAAGCGTTCGGCGACGGCGCGACCGATCCCCTGGCCCGCGCCGGTCACGATCGCCACCCGACCCTCGAAGCGCCGCTTGGCCACGATCATCTCCTGCCGGTTCACTGAGGCTTCATTCTGGGGGATGATGGACAGCGACACAGCTTCGGGACGGGCGATGGGACTGGGCTTCGGGGTCGTCGGGGCGGGAATGATGGGCCGGACCTACGTCCGCGCGCTGCGCCACATGGTCGGGGGCGCGGACGTCGTCGCGCTCCACGGCGGAACCCGGGCCCAGGCGCTCGCCGACGAGTTCGGCGTCCCGGTCGAGCCGAGCCTCGACGCTCTTCTCCGGCGCAAGGATGTGGATGCCGTCCTCCTTGCGACCCCGACTCAGGCCCACCGTGACCAGACAGTCGCGGCTGCGGCCGCCGGGAAGCACGTCTTCACCGAGAAGCCGATCGCGGCGTCGCTGGCCGAGATCGACGACATGATCGCGGCCTGCCGCTCTGCCGGAGTTCGGCTCGGGGTCAACGCGGTCACCCGCTACCGGAAGGGCATGCGGCTAGCGAAGCAGCTCGTCGACGAGGGTCAGATCGGTGAGATCCGGATGGTCCGCCATACCTACGGCCACGTCCAGGGTAACTACGTTCCGGACGGCCACTGGTTGCTGAAGCCCGGCGCCGGAAGCCCATTCCTCGATCAGGGGGCCCATTGCAACGACGCGATCAGGTGGGTCGTCGGCGACGAGGTCCGCGAGGTCTACGCCCGCTACGCGCGCTATACGCCGGGCCCGGATGGACTCAGCGCGATGGTGACGCTCGCGTTCGAGCGCGGCGTCCTGTGCTCGATCTGGGCGACCTACGAGCTGCCGAGTCCCGGCCTCGACCCGACGAAATGGACGGGCGATTACCTCTTTGTCGGCTCCGATGGCATGCTCGACGTCCAGTACCGCGGGACGACCCGACTCGGCAAGGGCGACAGCTGGGAGACGCTCTACGAGCACCCTCCGGTCGACGGATCGGGTACCGTTTTCGACCCCAACTTCGTCTACGCGTATGCCGACCAGGTGACGGAGTTCGCGGCGGCCATCGCCGCGGGCCGGGCCCCCGAGGTCACCGGCGAGGTCGCGCGCAAGGGCATCGAGATCGGGATCGCCGCCGATCGATCGGCCGCGATCGGTCAACCTGTGGCGCTGCCGCTCGATGCCTGAGCCGGCTCCATCGCGCCCTCGAGCCGCCCCATCCGGTCGACACGCAGCCGGAGCAGCTCGGGCCGGAGAGCGAAGGCGAGCAGCGCGAACAGGGCCGTGCCGGCGCCGGCGGCGACCAGGGCACCGCGCGGGCCGACGAGCTCGGCGAGCCATCCGGCCGCGATGCCCCCGATCGGCAATGAGCCCCAGTAGAGGAGGGCGAAGAAGCCGACGAGCCGGCCACGCAAGCCAGCCGGCGCCATCGCCTGGATGAGCGTGATCGTGACGCTCGGGTAGACGACGAACGCGCCGCCGACGAGGACGAGCGCCAAGGCCGCGACGAATGCGCTCGGCGCGACCCCAAGGAGGGCGATGGAGCCTGCCATCGTCGCCAGCCCGCCGGCAAGGAGACGGCCGTGGCCGACGAGGCGCTGGCCCGGCTCGAGCAGCAGGCCCGCGGCAAGGCCACCGACTCCGGTCACCGCGAGGAGGTTGGCGAGGCCGTTCGGTCCCACGCCGAGCACGTCGCGCGCGGCCGCCGGCAGGATCACGAGATACGTGAAGGCGATCGAGCCGGGCGCCAGGCCGAGGACCACGATCGCGGCGAGCGTCGGGCGACCGCGGGCGTGGCGGATGCCGTCCCGAACGTCGGCCATCACGGCATCGTCTGCGCGCGGCGGGGCATAGGCCGCCGGCAGGCGATACAGCGGGATCGCGAGCGACGCGGTGAGAATCGCCGCGACAAGGAACGTCGCCCACAGGGGCAGCGTCGCAAGAGCGATGCCGGCGACGACCCCACCGACGATCTTCGCGATCGCGAACTGGACGAAGTTGAGGGTGACCGCGCCGGAGATCGCGGCGAGCGGCACGAGCTCGCCAACGATGCTCTGCGACGCCGGCAGGCCGAGCGCGGTGACCACCCCCAGGGCGAGTGACAGCACGACGAAGACCGGAAGGTCCAGCCGCCCCGTGAGCGACGCGATCCCGATGAGCGCCATGAGCGCGCCCATCGCCGCGGCGCTCACGCCGAATGTCCTTCGCGCGCCGAACCCGTCCGCGACGCCGCCAGCGTGTGCCGTGACCAGAAGCGTTGGCAGAGCGAAGGCCGAGTAGACGAGGCCCACGCCGGCCGACGAATCGGTCACGACGAGGGCTGCCCAGCCGCTCAGCGCGGCGTACATGAACAGGCCAGCGTTGGCGGCGCCCGCCCCGAGCAGGAACGTCCGATAGGCGGGGACGGAGAGCGCGGACCAGCCGAAACGGTCGAGCACGCAGACCTCGCGCGGGGCGATCTAGCGCGCCGGCGTCCGGCGTTGACGGGGCGGACCGGCTCGCCAATGCTAGCCGGATGACCGAGGTGGCGGCAGCGGAAGGGCTAGCCGGAATCACAATTCGCCGGGCGACCGCGGACGATTCGCGCCCGACCTACCATGTCTTCCTCGAAGCTGCCGACGACCTGGCGCGGACCCGCGGCTGGGCGCCCACGGCCCGACCGCCCGCGCCGCCGGAGCGATTTCTGGCGTTCCGGGCCAGCGCACTCCGCCATGACCCCGACGGCTTCTGGGTCGCGGAGGCCGACGGCGGCCTCGTCGGCTTCGGGATCGCCGTCCAGCGCGAGCACCTCTGGTATCTCGCCGCGCTCCACGTGCGCCCGCTGTACCAGTCGCGGGGCGTCGGCGGGGAGATCATCCGGAGGTCCCTGGCGGCGGCGAGGCCGGGCAGCCTGCTGACGGTGGGGGCCGACGCTCGCAACCCGGTGTCGAATGCGCTCTACGGCCGTTTCGGGATGTTCCCCCAGATCCCGCTCGTCGAGCTGTCGGGGCCGGCGACGCCGGGCGACGCCGAGATCCTCGTCCGGGGCGTCCCGGGCGCGGACGACCTCGTCGCGATCGACCGGGCCGTCCTCGACGCCGCCCGGCCCGAGGACCATGCGTTCTGGGGGTCGGTGTCGAGCCTCCATGCGTTCTCCGTGGTCCGCGACGGTCGGCCGCTCGGCTACGCGTACGTGCAGGCCGACGGCGCGATCGGTCCGATCTCCGTCCTCGATCCAGCCGAGCTTGCCCCGGCCGTCGAGGCCGCGGTCGCCGTGGCCGCCGAGCTTGGGGCGACGACCGCCCGGGTGCGCATCCCGGGTGTGGCCCGGGAGGCGATCGCCCTGCTGCTCGCCCGCGGTTGGCGCTACGGTGACGGCGTGACGCTCGTGCTGACCTCCGCGCCGTGGGGCCGCTGGGATCGCTACGTGACGTCCGGCGGCGACGCCCTGCTGTGATCGACCTCATCATCCGGAACACGCGGATCTACGACGGCACGGGCGGCCCACCGATCGACGGCGACCTCGTGATCGAGGAGGGCCGGATCGCGTCGGTCGGCGAGCCCGCTCCGGCGGGCGCCGCAGTCGAGGAGCTCGATCTCGGAGGACTCGCAATCGCGCCGGGGTTCATCGACCTGCACACCCATTCGGACGTATCCCTGCTCAGCGACCCGGGCTGCATCAGCGCGATCGAGCAGGGGGTAACGACCCAGGCGGTGGGTCTCTGCGGCTTCTCGGCCGGCCCGCTCTCGCCCGAGAGCCTCCAGGGGTTGATCGACGAGGAGCCGGTCTTCGCCTTCCCCGGTGTCGACTGGAGCTGGACGACGATCGGCGGATACCGTGAGGCCGTCGAGCGTGCCCGGCCGGCGACGAACGTGACGACCTTCGTGGGCCACAACACCCTGCGGCGGTTCGTCGTCGGCGGGGCGAACCGGCCACCGACCGCGGCCGAGCTCCAGCGGATGCGCTCGCTGGTGCGCGAGGCGATCGACCAGGGTGCGCGGGGGTTCACGACGGGCTTGTCGTACGCGCCGGGCCTGTTCGCGTCGGTCGAGGAGCTCGCGGCGCTGGCCGGCGTGGCTGCGGACCGGGGCTTGGCGTACCACACTCATATGCGCTACGGCGACCTCGGCGTCCGGCGCTCGGTCGAGGAGGCGCTCGATACCGCCGAGCGGGCGGGCGTCACCCTGAACATCTCGCACATGTACCCGCGGGCGAACGAGCCGCTCGAGGAGGCGGACGTGCTCCTCGGCATGCTCGACGAGGCCCGGGCGCGGGGCGTCGAGGTGACCTTCGACCTGACGATCTTCCCGCGCGGCGGCGGCGCATGGGTCCAGTCGCTGCCGGGCTGGGCGCGCGACGGCGGCAGCGCCGCGACCCAGGCCGTTATCCGCGATCCGGAGTCCCGGGCTCGGCTCGTCGAGGAGCTGAGCCGTCCGGACGCCGACTTCTGGATGGCGAACTGGGACGACCAGGTCATCTGCAAGGTCAACCGGCCCGAGTACGAGCATCTCACGGGGCGGACGGTGGGCGAACTGGCCCGCGAACGAGGCCAGGAGCCGATCGACACGGCCCTGGACCTCGTCCTCGAGGACGGCCAGTTCTGGATCGCCCCGACGATCAAGGACCAGGGTCACCTCGACCGCCTCATCTCGAGCCCGCTGTGCGTGCCAATCGGCGACGGCTTCGCGAACCACCCCGAGAAGCATCGCGCCTACGGCCTCATGCCGAAGAGCTTCGGAACGTTCCCGCTGGTGCTGGGTTCGTACGTCCGAGACCGGGGCGTGCTGACACTCGAGGAGGCCGTCCGGAAGATCTCGGCCGAGCCTGCTCGGCGGCTCGGGCTGGCGGATCGGGGGGTACTCGCTCCCGGATTCGCTGCCGATCTCGTCGTCTTCGACACGGCGACGATCGCGAACCGGGCGACAGAGGCCGATCCCGCCGCCCGACCGGCCGGGATCGAGCGGGTCATGGTCAACGGGGAGTGGGTCGTGGTCGACGGCCGGGCGACGGGAGCGCGGCCGGGTCGATCGCTGTAGTTCTCGGCGGTCTTCTCCGTCAGATCCCCGTGGCGCGAGTGATATCGCTAGCTGGCCGCCGGCAGCCGCCCCGCCTCGCGCAGCAGCTTGATGATCTGTTCGGCCGCCTCGACGTGGAGTCCTGCGACCGATTCCTGCGACGACGCAGCGATGTGCTGGGTCAGGATGACGTTCGGCAGCTTGGTGATTCGGTCGGTCGCCGGGTCGGGAGGCTCCGGGCTGCGGACGTCGAGGCCGGCGTAGGCGACATGGCCCGACTCCAACGCGCCCGCCAGGGCGTCCTCGACGACGATCCCGCCCCGCGACACGTTCACGAAGATGACCCCCGGCTTCATCCTGGCGATGACCTCGGCGTTGATGAGACCTCGCGACGTGTCGGTCAATGCTGCGCAGGAGATAACGATGTCGGACCGGGCGCAGAGCTCGTCGAGCGACACCAGCTGGACGTCCGGGTCGCGCGTCCCGGAGATATACGGGTCGTAGGCGATGACCGTCGGCCGGAAGCCGTGGAGCTTCTGGGCGACGAGATGGCCGATCCGCCCGAGACCGATGATGCCGACCGTCCGCGTCTTCAGCCGATGGATCTGGCCGAGCTGGGGCCATTCGTAGACGTCCCACTTGCCCTCGCGTGCTGCGAGCGCCAGCGGAAGCAGCCGACGCTGCGCCGCGAGGATGAGCAGGAGTCCGTGGTCGGAGACCTCCTCGTTGTTCGAGGTCGGGCAGTTCCAGACCGGGATGCCCCGATCGGCGGCTGCCTTCGCGTCGACGTAGTCCATGCCCACGCTGTAGCAGACGATGCCGGCGCAGTTGCGCAGCCTCGCGATATCGTCAGCGGTGATCCTGCTCGAGGTGAAGACGACGTCCGCATCGGGCAGCGCCGACCGCGCTTCCTCCGCGGTTGCCGGGACGAGCAGCCGGATGCCGTGCGGCTCGAGGATGCTGCGCTCGACTTCATAGCTCCAGCCCATGATGCCGATCGGCTCGGGAATGACGACAAGCGGGCCCGAGGTGGGACTCGATGCCCGGTCGGCCGCCGACGTCATTGCGCACATGTTTCCCTCGCCTCCGTGCTTGTCCGTCCTCGCAATCACCGGGTCGGGCGTCGAAACGCAGCTGCCCGATCGAGGCCTCCCCCCGCATCGAGCCGGGCGAGGAACGGGTTGTCGTAGTCCATCGACGCGGTCACACGTGGTCGCGCGGGATGATGACGGCCCAGTCCCGTGCCCAGACGAAGGTACCGTCCTCCCGCGCCGCCATCCGGACGGCAAGGTTGAAGTTGTCCCGCGTGCAGGACAGGTCGACCTCGGCCGAGACGCGGATCGTCACGCCGTTGCCGATGATCTCGAACTCGCGCCGGCTCTCGGTCCGGGCCGACGTCGGGTGGTCCCGGATCGATGACCGGTCGAAGCCGGTCAGGGCGATGGCGCGGCCGGTGCGGTCGAGACGGCTGAGCGGCCCCTCGACCGTGTTGGTAACGGACGTCTCGCCGCTCATGGCATCCGTCCGGAGCTCGCGTCCCCAGCGGCCGGCCCGAAGCTCGGTGACGGTCGCGGGCGGACCCCATGTCGGCTCGCCGAGGTCGGGAAGCGCAGCATCCTCGGACCGGAGTGGGCGGACGGGCAGCTCGAGGGTCGATGCCTGAGGGTACACGGTAACCGTCACAGGCTCGGGCGACGGCCAGACCATCGGCCAGTAGTCGGTCGAGAGCGCGAGGCGGAGGCGATGGCCGGGCAGGAAGGCATACGCCACGTCGTTGAGCTGGACCCGGACCCTCGTCCGTTGGCCCGCGACCATCGGCCGCGGCTCGGCGTGGCTCTCGCGGTGCGTGAGGTTCAGCACCCCGTACGTCACTCTCGTCGCCGGGCCGTCGGGCGCGACGTCGCACAGCCGGACTGCCACGAATGCGGATGGGCGGTCAACCGACAGCTCGAGGGTGACCGCCGGCGCGCCGAGGATCTCGAGGCGCTCGTCGAGGGCAGGGGAGTCCCAGGTCATCGACCGGCCATCGTCCTCGCGCTGGTCGCCGGGGAATTCGGGCCCGCGGCCGCCCGTGCCGTAGGGGCACCACTCGCCGCCCGCGAGCCCGGTCACCCGCGGGGAGGCCCACGCCCGAGATGCGGTGGCCGACGCATCCTCCGCCAACCGGCCGTCACCGAGGAACCACCGTCGTCCCTCGATCCGCCGGGAGGGCCACTCCTCCTCGCCGACCCAGCGTCCCGGAGCGGCTTCGTAGTACGGCCGCGCCGGGAGTGCCTCGGCCATCCATGCCCGCAGCATCGGACCGTCCATCGCGCCCGTGTCGGCGCCCTTCAACCAGTGGTCGAACCAGCGGACGACTTCGGCGAGGAAGTCGTAGCCCGGTCCGGGCACGGCGAGGTGCGGGTAGGCATGGGCCCATGGACCGATCACGGCCCGGCGGGGAACCGAAAGCCCGGCGAGGAGGCGCGAGATCGCATTCGAGTAGCCGTCCAGCCAGCCGCCCACGGCGAGGACGGGGACTTCGATCGCCGAGAAGTCCTCGCACACCGAACCGTGGCGCCAGAAATCGTCGCGCCGCGGGTGTCGAAGCCACGACTCAAGCGGAAGCGACACCTCGGCCATCCGGCGCTGCCACATCTCGCGCCAGCGGTCGCCGACGAGGGCCGGATCGGGCGGCAGGGCGAGAAGCCCCTGGAACATCGTGCCCCAGTCGAGCATGTCGGTCAGCAGGCAGCCGCCCATGTAGTGCATGTCGTCGGCGTATCGGTCGTCGGTCGAACACGACGTCACGATCGCGCCGAGCGCTGGCGGCCGGAGCGCCGCGATCTGGAGCGCGTTGAACCCGGCCCAGGAGTTTCCGATCATGCCGACCCGGCCCGAGCACCATGGCTGGCGGGCCAGCCAGTCGATCGCCTCAACCCCGTCCGACAGCTCCTGAAGCAGGTACTCGTCGCCCAGGATTCCGTCGGACTCGCCCGAGCCGCGGATCTCGAGCCGGACGCCCGCAAAGCCCTGGCCCGCGAGGTAGCGATGGAAGGGCTCGTTGTTGACCGCGGTGAGGTCGCGCTTCCGGTACGGGTTGTACTCGACGATCGCCGGGACGGGATCGGTCTCGGCGTCAGTCGGCAGGAAGACGCGGGCCGCCATCCGCTCCCCGTCTGCGAGCGGGATCCAGAGGTTCTCGACCTCCCGGATCTCGCGCGGGAAGTCAGCGACGATCCTCACGTCTCTCCATTCGCTTCGGCCGGGCGTGGCGAGCCCGTCGCCCGATGGCGTAGATTGTCGACAATCCGCGTGCCCCCGGCTGGGCGAACGAGCAGGGAGGACCGATGTGACGACGGCGACCGGCGGGCGGGTGAGCCTGCCAGAGGCAGGCACCGACCGGGACGACCTCCGGCGGCGGATGGAGGAGGCGTCGGCCGGCGACGCCGACTGGCTGCGACGGATGGCGGTCGGGACCAACTACCCGGCCGGCGACGACGTTCTCGAGGTCGCGAAGGAGGCATACCTCCGCTTCTTCTCGACCAACGGGCTGCTGCCGGATCTGTTCCCGAGCCTCGCCCGGTTCGAGCGGGAGCTCATCGACTACGCGGCCGGCCTGTTCCACGGCCCGGACGCCGTCGGCAGCATCACGTCGGGCGGCTCCGAGTCGATCCTCATGGGCATCAAATCGGCCCGCGACCGTGCCCGGAGGCTCCATCCCGAGATCACCGCACCCGAGATGATCGTCCCCGAATCGGCTCACCCGGCGTTCACGAAGGGCGCCCACTACTTCGGGATCAGCCTCGTGAAGGCCCCCCTCGGTCCGGACCATGCGATCGACCAGGCTGCCTACCGGACCGCGATCGGCCCGAACACCGTCCTGCTCGTGGCCTCGGCGCCGAGCCTGACGCTCGGGATGGTCGACCCGATCGAGCAGCTCGCTCCGCTGGCCGCGGAACGGAACATCGGCTTCCACGTCGACGCCTGCGTCGGCGGCTTCTTCCTCCCGTTCGCCGAGAAGCTCGGCTACCCGGTGCCTCCCTTCGATTTCCGCGTCCCCGGGGTGACCACGATCTCGGCCGACCTGCACAAGTTCGGCTATGCCGCGAAGGGGGCGTCGGTGATCATGTCTCGCAACCGCGAGATCTATGAGAACCAGCCGTTCCGGTTCGGCGGGCCGGAGCGGCCCGACGACTGGTACGTGACGCCGTCGATGACCGGGACGCGGCCGGGCGGGTCGATCGCAGCGGCCTGGGCGGTCATGACCTACCTCGGCGAGCAGGGCTACATGGACCGCGTCGACCGGACGATGAAGTACCTCCGTCGCTGGTGGGACGGGATCGAGGCGATCGAGGGCCTCGAGGTCATGGGCGAGCCCGCGATGTCGGTCTTTGCCGTCACTTCCAAGAGGCTCGACGTCTACGCGATCGGGAAGGGGATGGAGGAGCGGGGCTGGCTCGTGTTCGCGGACAGCCACCCGGTGCCGGCGCTCCGGTACATGCAGTCGCCGGGGCACGAGCCGTACGTCGAGCGGTACCTCGCCGACCTGCGCGAGGTCGCCGAGCTTGTCCGGAGCGGGCAGCTGACTTCCGAGGGCGGCCGCGCCCGCTACACCTGATCGGGCGCGGCATGCTCACCGATCGGGAGGTAGCGTCCTATCGGAAGAACGCCTACGGGACCCCGACGATCGAGCCCCGCCTCGAGGCGATCGACGTCCGGATCCCGCTGCCGAAGCCGGATCGGGCAGCGTCGATCTTCGATCTCCAGGAACAGGCACGAGAGGCAGCGTTCCGCGGATGACGGTCGTCATCTCCGGTGTCCGGCTTATCGACGGCGTCGCCGAGGCGGCGCGGACCGGGGTCGACGTTGTCATCGAGGGCGACCAGATCGCGGCGATCGAGCCGCACGACCCGGCCAGAGGGACAGGGGGCGACGACGAGGTCGTCGATGGTGCGGGCAGGACGCTCCTCGCGGGGCTGATCGACTGCCATTCGCACTACCCGATCGACCCCACGGTCGAGGACGGCTTCGCGACGTTCCGCAACGACGCCGACACGACCGTCATCCTCCGCGCCGCCGGGATGGCGCGCCGAGCGCTCGAGTCGGGCGTGACGACGACACGCAGCGCCGGCTCGCCGCGCAACTTCGATGTCGTCCTCCGCGACGCGATCGAGGCCGGCCACGTCCCGGGTCCGCGGATCCTCGCGGCCGGTCCCGCACTGACGATCACCGGCGGCCACGGCTGGTTGTTCGGCCGCGAGGCCGACGGCGAATTCGAGTTCCGGAGGGCCGTACGGGCGAACGTCCGCGACGGGGCCGACGTTATCAAGGTCGTCTCGAGCGAGGCGGCGATGCTGACGACCGCCGTCGCCGGAGTCGAGGAGATGACCGAGGGCGAGATCCGCGCCGCCGTCGAGGAGGCCGCTCGCCTACGACGACGAGTTTTCAGCCACGCGCAGGGATCGGAGGCGGTCGTCCGCTCCGCCCGCGCCGGCGTCGCCAGCGTCGAACACGCGTTCCTCGCCGACGACGCCGCGCTGGAGGCGCTCGCGGAGAGTGGCGCATTCCTCGTGCCGACGCTCGCCGTCACCGATGTGTGGCACCAGCTCGAGGGGTTGACACCGGCCGCGCGGGCCCGCCAGGACGTCATCGAGGGCTATCACCGTCGCTCGATCGAGACCGCGATCGGGCTCGGTATTCGAACCGCGACCGGCACCGACTGCGGCGTCCGCGGGGTCATGCCCGACATGGTCGCCCGCGAGGTCCGGCTGCTCCATGAGCACGGGCGGTCGGCCATGGATGCCATCCGGTCGGCGACTGCCTGGGCGGCCGAGCTCATCGGCCTGGAGAATGAGATCGGCACGGTCGAGGTCGGCAAGCGGGCGGACTGTCTCCTCGTCGACGGCGACCCGCTTGCCGACCTGCGCCGCCTCGAGCAGGTTCGGGTGGTGATCAAGAGCGGCACGATCGTCCATCGGTCAGGCTGACACGGCCGCCCTCTCGATCGAGGCGTCGCGGCGGGCGGGTTTGCGGCGCCGCTCATCCGGCGGGCACGGGTGCTGGTCCGGCCTCGGAGCGTGGCCGCCGGGCCGCGAGCGCGAATAGCACGCAGCCACCCAGGCTTACGAGGGTCCCGATCCGGAGCGCAGTCTCGATGCCCAGGAGCTCGGCGAGCGCGGCGCCCATGAGCGGGGCGCCGATCGTTGCGAGGTTGACGAGCGTCGTGTCGACCGACGCGAACGTCACACCGAACCGGCGCGGGATCGTCTTCATGAGCTCGTCGAAGAGGACGAGATCGACGCCCGCGGCGAACAGCGCCCATGCACCGGCGAGGGCGGCCACGACGACAAGCTGATCGACCAGCGACAGGAGAGCCGGGTAGAGCGCCGACACGAGGATCGTCGCGAGGAGGACAAAGCGCGTCCCACGCAGTCGGGATTCGCGGCGCCAGAACAGGTAGCCGACGAGGAGGGCCAGCGACTGGACCGTGGCGATGATCCCGATCCAGGCGTCCGATGCCCCGACCACGCGGACGTAATAGAGCGGGACGAGCGGCAGGACGAGCCGGGCGCCGACAACGTACACGAGCTGCCGAGCGCTGTACTGGAGGAACGCCGGCGCCGACCGGACGATCGCGACGACATCCCTGATCCGGCCGAGGAAGGACCCCCCGGGCGCCGGCGGGTCATGTGGGGGAACGCGAAACTGGCTCGAGAAGTGGTAGCTCACGAGGCCGGCCAATGTGAAGCCGACGAACACGAGCTGGTAGTTGATCGGGAAAGAGAGGCGATCGAGGATCTGGCCGATGACCGCGACCGTCACCGCCGTCGTCAGACCCATGATCGACCACCGCCGGCTCATCAGCTCCATCCGGCCACGCGGGCCGGCGGCCCCGTCCATGACGACGGGGAAGGACACGACTCCGATCGTCGATGGGACCGCGGCGATGGCCCACACGAGCAGCGCGGCGGCCACAACGGCTGCCGGAGGCGCGAGGAGCACCGCCACTGCGATCAACGCGTACGAAAGGTGGGCCACCATTCGTCCGCGGCTGTACCACGACACGATGCCGGCCCGGCGCTGGAGGAACTGGCCGATCGGGATCGCCAGGAGGAACCCGCTGACGGCCGGGATCGCCGTGATCAGTCCAACGTGAAAGGCTGAACCTCCGAGGCGGGCGACGAACACCGGCAGGAACGTCGAGGCTGCGCTGATGACGCCCATCGCCACCGAGTCCCAACGCATGACCCGGTAGTTGTGGATCTCGATCGATGCCTCAGGCTGCGGGCGATCGAGACCGCCGCGAAGGGCCAGACGCGCGGGACTTGACGGCAGCAGGAGGTTGGCAGGGCGAGGTATCCGGGCGCGACGGGTCAGGCGGGGGGCCACGGGTCCGGTGACGTGTCAGGCGGGGGTGGCCACAGGCTCGAAGGAGCGCTCGATCGCCTCGCGGATAGCCGGCAGGACCCGCTCGATCTCTGCGTATGGGACCTCGTCGGCGACGTCTCCGGCGCCGCTGTCGACGAGGACGACACGCAGGTCGGCGAGCCTGCGCATGACGAACTCGACCGGGTCGCTAGTGAGCAGGTCGTCGAAGAAGCGCTGGCCGACGTCGCCCTTCTCGAAGTGGGGATGGTAGTGGTAGATGATCTCGCCGGCCTGGTTGCGGAACAGGTCGGCCCGCCAGATGCCCTCGCTGACCGGAAGCAGGCGCAGCCCGGCCACGCCGGCCGGAGCCCCCGGGACGTCCTCGTACTCGACTCGCCGGATCTCGACCCGCGCGCCCGATTCGGTGTCGACGCCGCGCTGGACCCAGTGACCCGCCGTGATGGCGATCGGACCGAAGACGTACACGTGCAGCAACCCGCACCTCCTCTCGCCGGGGCCGCTCGAGGCCCGCCGCATGACTCCCCAAAGTGTAGATTGTCGACACGGGCGAAGCGGAGGTGCGCAGGTGATCACCCTCGTTGGCGTCGGTCCCGTTGCCGTGACGACGAACTACTGGGAGGAGTACCAGGAGGACGGAACAGAGGAGATCGGTTGCCGGGTCCAGCTCCGTCGGATTCGTGACATCCCGTCCACGATCTCGCCGCCCCAGCCGCGGCGGGATGCCACCTATTGGTCGGTCGAGGAGCCCATTTGGCGAGCAGACCTCTTCACGACCGTCGGCAGCGCGACGCCACTGGACGCGTCTCACTACCACCCCACGTTCAGCGGGATGCAGCCGTGTGAACGCGTCCTCGACGAAACGATGCTTCCCGATCCATACGCGTGGATCGAGCGCCGCCTCGCAGACCTTCCGGGGATGCTGGAGGAGGCCGGTTATCCGGATCTCGCCGCCGAAGTCGACGACGTGACGGTCAACCAAGCCATGCCGGCAATCCTCGCCAATATCCGGGCGACGCTCCGCTACCGACCAGCCGCCAGGGCCCACGTTCCGGTCTGAGTCACCCGCTGCGGTACGCTGCCGAGGGAGGTGGACATGCGGATCACAGGTCTCACGTCGCGCATCCTCGAGTACGACGTCGGAGAGGCATGGGGCGAAGGGCGGATCCCTGCCGGGATCCACTCGACTCGTGTTCCCGTTTCATTCGACACCCTCCACACCGACGAGGGCATTGACGGGTGGACGATGGAGTACGGCGGGCTGGGCGAAGGGCGGGCGATCGGACACGTCCTCCACGAGGCGTACGCGAACGATCTGATCGACCGGGACCCTCGGCTGATCGAGAGCATCTGGCAGGACCTGCGGCGAAAGAACCGGCACATGTACAACGTCTCGGACGCGGTCGTCGGGGCGATCGACGTCGCCCTCTGGGACCTCCGGGGCAAGGTCATGGGCCAACCGATCGCAGTCCTCCTCGGTCTCGCCCGGGAGCGTGTTCCCTGCTACGCGACAGCTCGGACGATCGATCCTCAGCCGGAAGAGGTCTATGAAGAGGCGCGGCGCATGGTCGCCGCCGGCTACCGTGGCTTCAAGGTGCAGTTCTGGAGCGGCCTCGACCGGGACGTGCCTCGGTTTCAGGCGGCTCGCGAGGGAGCCGGCCCCGACTTCCCCCTCATGCAGGATGCCGCAGGTGAGTACTCGTATATCGACGCCCTCGCCGCCGGGCGCGTCCTCGAGGAGCTCGGCTACCACTGGTTCGAGGAGCCGATTCCGGATCGCCAGCTCAGCCAACTCCGACGTCTCGCCGACGAACTGCGGATCCCGATCCTCGCGATGGAGACACTCCGCCTCCACGAGCTCCCCGAGCACCTCTGCCACGGGGCCGCCGACCTCGCCCGGGGCGACGTCCTCATCAAGGCTGGCGTCACTGGACTTCGCAAGGCCTTGGCCGCTGCTGAGCTCTTTGGTTACAACCTTGAGATACACGGACTTGGGACCGCGCTCCTCGACGTCGCCAATCTCCACGTTGCCCTGTCGGTCGAGAACTGCGAATTCGTCGAGGCGCACCACCCGGTCTTCGAGCAGGGGATGGTTGGGTCGCCCCTGGCGATCGACCCCGAGGGCTGCCGGGTGCTGCCGAACGCACCCGGGCTGGGCATCGAGATCGACTGGAACTGGGTCGACGACCACACGGTCGAAGTCATCCGCTCGGGCGACGTGCCGGCCGGGGTTGCGTGACCGGCGAGCGGCGGCTGCGGGTGGGGGTCGTCGGGCTCGACCACTATCACGTAACCGGCTGGGTCGAGACGATCGAACAGTTCCAGCGGGACCTCGAAATCGTCGCCCTATTCGACCCCGATCCGGAGCGCGGGCGATCTCTTGCGCCCGAGTACGTCGACCCGTCGCTCCGGCCATCGCTCGGCGAGGCGTACCGCGCGCTGCCGTTCGAGACGAGCCTCGAGGCGCTGATCGACAAGCACCGGCTCGATATCGCGCTCGTCACGCTGCCCAATCGAGACGCCCCGGCTGCGATCGAACGCCTCGGACGGGCAGGAATCCACATGCTCGTCGACAAGCCGGCTGCAAAGAACGCGTCCTCGGCGCGCCGGGCGTTCTCCGCCGCACGGTCGGGCGGTTCCCGCGTCGTCGTCGGGCTTACTCGCAGGTTTTCGCCCGCCGCTCAAGCCGCCCGCGGGCTCATCGCTTCCGGGGGCCTCGGACGGTTCACCGCGGCCGAGGCGATCTTCACCGCGTCATCCGTCGAAGTTCGGGGACCCGCGAATCCGCTCTTCAGCAGGGAGCTCAGCGGCGGCGGGATACTGGCATGGCTCGGCGTGCACGATCTCGACGCGCTGCTCTGGCTGGCAGGTGAGCCCGTCCTCGAGGTTATGGCGATGGCGTCGACGGTCGACAAACGAATAGATGTCGAGGACGTCATCTCGGTGGCCCTCCGCTTCGCCGGTGGGGCGATCGCGACCGTGCACAACGCGTTCGCCCTGCCGGCCCGCGGCTATCGGCCCGCGCTCGCGTTGCGAGGCTCGTCTGCGTCGGTCGAGCTGAGCCTGGACAACGAGCTCGTCGTCCTGACCGCCGGACCGGACGGCTCCCTCCAGGAGAAGCGGACGCAGTTCGATGTGACCGATGCGCCCGGGTACGGTTCGAGCGGGAAGGCTGCGGTGGAGGACCTGCTCACAGCCATCGGCGAGGGCCGCGATCCATCGGTGACCGGCGAGGATCTCGTTCGCGCGCTCGAGCTCATCGACGCCGCCTACGAGTCCGCCCGGACCGGCTGCCGCATCGTTCTGAAGCAGGGTGGGTGAGGCGGTTACGCCGGCCGACGAAAGGCTGCTCGTCGTTTCGGTCCTCGGCCTGCTGCGCCGGGACCGCGCTTTCAGCGGTCGGACGTCGCCCGCTGATCGAACGCGTCGCGCAGGCCGTCGCCGACGAAGTTCACGGCGAGCACCATCAGGACGATGAAAACTGCCGCCGGCGCCCATTGCCAGACTTGCCGTTCGAGCACCGTGACGACCCGGGTCTGGTGGACCAGATTGCCCCAGCTGGGCGTCGGCGGCTGGACGCCGAGGCCCAGGTAGCTGAGGCTGGCCTCGAACACGATCACCGAGGCCACCCCGAACGTCGCGAAGACCACCAGCGGGGCGACGATGTTGGGCAGGATATGGGTGCCGATCATCCGCGGCCCTGAGACGCCGATCACGCGCGCCGCCTCGATGAACGTGGTCTCCCGCAGCGCGAGGACCTGGCCCCGGATGATCCTCGCTCCCGGGGCCCAGGTGACGAGGCCGATGATGATCATCATGGTGGCCAGGCCGGGCCCGATCAGGAATGCCATGACCAGCAGGAGCAGGATGGTCGGGAAGCTGAGAACGATGTCGACGAACCGCATGAGGGCCATGTCGACCCAGCCACCGGCGTAGCCGGCGATGACGCCGATCGTCGTGCCGATCCCGGTCGCGATCGCGACCGAGATGATGGCAACGAGGATCGAGATGCGGCCGCCGACGAGCGTTCGGGCGAGGACGTCGCGACCCAGGGCGTCTGTGCCGAGCAGATAGCCGGCCAGCTTGCCCGGCGGTTGGTTCGGGAACCCGAGGCGCAGATTCTGCTTGAGCGCGGCCTCTTCCGAGCCGATCAGCGCGAGCACCGCGATGAGGCCGATCGTGATCAGGCCGACGATCGCGAGCCGGTGACGCAGGAACCTCCGAAGCGCCCGTCTGCCGGGCGACTCGGACTTGACGGCGACGGTCCCCGATTCGAGCCGCAGCGGCGCCGCCAGATCGCCCTGGGCCATCAGCGGTACCGGATTCGGGGATCCGCGTAGCCGTAGGCCACGTCAGTCGCCAGGTTGGCCAGGAGGACCACGGTGGCCAGGAGGATCGTGATGCCCATGATCAGGAGGAAGTCGCGCTGGGCGACCCCCTCCAGCATCATCTGCCCGAGGCCCGGCCATGTGAACACGGTCTCGGTGACAACCGCGGCCCCGATGATCTCGGGGATGGAGAGGCCGATGATCGTGATGACCGGGATGAGGCCGTTGCGAAAGGCATGGCGGGACAGGACGATCGACTCGGACAGGCCCTTGGAGCGCGCGGTCGTGATGTAGTCCGAGTGGATGATGTCGAGCATCGAGGCCCGCGTGTAGCGGAGGAAGATGGCCATGTAGCCGAAGCCCAGGATCAGGGCCGGCAGCGCCAGGTGGCGCAGAAAATCGACGACCTCGAATGGCTTCCCGACCGTCACCATGCCCGAGATCGGAACGAGCCTGAGCTGCAGGCCGATCAGCCACAGGCCGCCGAGCCCGAGCAGGAACGACGGCAGGGAGATGCCCAGGAAGGTGATGCCGGTCAGGAGGAAATCGAGCTTCGAGTACTGGCGGACGGCCGACAGGACTCCAAGCGGGATGCCGACGAAGATCCCCAGGAGCATTGCGGTGCCGGTCAGGATGACGGAGGCCCCGAGGCCCCGAAGAACCTCGCCGCTGACCGGCTGGCCACTGGTCGCCCGGTAGCCGAGGTCGCCCTGTACGGCGTTGGCGAGCCAACTCAGATAGCGGATGTGGAGCGGCTGGTCCAAACCGAACCTTCGGATGATCGCCTGGCGCGCCTCCTCGTTCGCCCCCAGCTCCGGCCTGATCAGGGCGTCCGCGATGTTGCCGGGAGCGAGAGCGATAAAGGTGAAGACCAGGATCGTGATCCCGAGGAAGACCGGAACGCTGATCAAAAGACGTCGAACGATGAAGGTGGTCATCGACGTTCCCGCAGGTCACAGGAAAGACAAGAGGGCGGAGTGGTTAGCTCCGCCCCCCGTCGTCAATGCTCAGCGAGGCGAAGCTACTCGCTGACGGTCCACAGCTCGGCGGCGTCGTAGTACGACCCACCACCGGCGGCCGGGATCAGGATGATGTTGCCGACCTTCTTGCTGACGACGTGGAAGCGGACCGACTGCCACAGATAGATGTTCGGCAGCTCGTCCTTGGTGGTCTCGCAGACCTGCTGATAGAGGGCGTCCTGCTTGGCAAGGTCGAACTCGACCCGAGCATCCTCGAGCAGCTTATCGACCTGCGGGTTGCTGTAGGAATGACCATTCACGCCGTTGCTGCCCGTTGGCCACGCCGCGGACGAATGGAAGTAGTTGTAGCCGCGGTCGCCGGTGGGGCCGTTGGCGGCACCCCAGAACGACAGCTGGCCCTTGCCATCGGTATAGAAGTATTTCTGCCATGCCTGGCTCTCCAGCGGCAGCGGCTTGACCGTGAGACCGATGTTGTCCTTCCAGTTCTGCGCGATCGCTGTCATCACGTTGGCCGACAGCGGATCGGTGTAGTAAGTGTCGAAGGGGACTTCACCGAGCGTCGAGAGGTCGACTCCCGCCGTCTGCAGGAGCTCCTTCGCCTTGGCCGGGTCGTAGGGCGTCGGCTCGATCGTCCCGGTCAGGTTCGGCAGACCGTAGAGGCACGGGACGATGTTGGCCGCGCCGCCGTAGATCTCGTCGACGATCGCCTGGCGGTCGATCGCATAGAGCAGCGCCTGCCGGACCTCCTTCTTGGCGAACGCCGGAACGGTGTTTGGATTGGCCGAGAGGCCGTTGTCCACCCCGGAGTTGCCCGGCAGGACGACGGCGTCCGCGTTGTCTCGCTCGCGGCTCACCTCATCCGCTGTGAGGTAGGTCATGTGGATCTCGCCCGCGTCGAAGGCCAGGAGTGCGGCCGCGGGATCGGCGAAGTGACGCCGGATGATCCGGTCCAGCTTCGGCGCGCCACGCCAGTAGTTGTCGAACCGCACCAGCTCGGTCGACTGGCCCGGCGTGTACTTGTCCCACTTGAACGGGCCGGTCCCGATCTGGCTTGTCTTCCAGTACTCGGCTTCCTTCATCTGCGCCGGCGGGATCTCCGAGAGCTTGTGCTGGGGCATGATGAACAGCTCGGAGATGGACGACGGGAAGAGCGAGTTCGGGTTCTTGAAGGTGAACGAAATCGTGTTCGGATCGACGACCTTGACGCCGGTGATCTCGGTGGCGGTGCCGGCCTTGTATTCGTCAACGCCGACCACGCCGTCCACGGCCGCCACGTAGTGGCAGGGCTTCATCGAGTTCTCGGGGTTGTAGCAGAGCTCGATCGTGAACTTGACGTCGTCCGCCGTGAAGGGCTCACCGTCATGCCACGTCACACCCTGACGCAGGTGGAACGTCCAGGTCAGCTGGTCGGACGAGATCTCCCAGGACTCGGCGAGGTCGCCGATGAGCTCCCCGTAGACGCCGGAGTTCGCGTCGAACTCGGCCGCCTGCTTGACTGGGTCGAGAACCTCGAACGTGGTCAGGCGACCGTAGATCTTGTCGAACCAGTGGGCGTCGCCGCCCGGATCCATCGGCGTGATCCAGTCGTTGCCGTTGCAGCAGGGGCCAACCCAGGCGGCGATGAAGGTGCCCCCCTCAGCCGCGACCGACGGGCTGGCAGCGGTGGTCGCCGGGGCGCTCGCGGGAGCGGTCGGACTCGGCGCCGCTCCACCGCAGGCCGCGAGGAGCGGCAGGACCAGCGTCAGTCCCAGGAACAGCCCAGATCGTTGATGCGACGGTGCCCGATCGGCCATCGTCATCCTCCTCCCGATTCGGCGCGCAGTGCGAGAGCGACGCCCGATGTCCCCTCTCGACTTCGCCAGTGAGAGGCTAACACGGGGCGCGAGTTACAACCAGACTTCAGCGCCGTCAACCGATCGATCAGTCAGAGCCTCGGTAGATCCGAGGTTGCGTCCAGGCGGCGTCCGACGGGACGCTGCTGGCACGGTCGCGCGGCCGTGGCGCTGGATGCCGCTTCCGGTTCCGGTGCACCTCCCAGAGCTCTTCGCGCCAGTCCACCCAGGCGGCAATTCCCGAGTGGCGATATCCCTCGCGGATCCGCCGCAGCGAATCCTCCGAGAGTGGTTGCTGCGCCGGGAACGCTGGGCCCATCTCAAGGCCAAGCGCCTCCATCCCCGCCCGCGCGTGTGGTCCCTCGCCCATGCTTTCCCAGACGATGTCCTCCGGCTCGGCCAGGCCCAGGAAAGGGTCGACGTAGGTCCGGAGCAGCAACTCGTCGAGCTCGTCGAAGCGATCGCTCCTGAAGAGATCCCATTCGTGGAGGACGAAACGCGGCGCCGCCAAAAGGTCGGAGTTCACGAAGCCCCTGGCGCCCAATTTGGCCGGTAGCGAGAGCGCGCTGGGCATGTCGTTGTCAATGAAGTTCAGCTTGTCCGCAAACAGGCGATACATCGATAGCGCGAATTTCTGGTCGTTGGCGGACCACTTGACGCCGACGACGTTCTCCATCTCGACGAACTTCTCGAAGACCGGCTCACGGAAGTCATAGCCGGGCATTGGATTCGCCCATGGCGTGTTGTAAGCGAAGATGCCGATGTCCACGCTGTCGTTGATCAGCCGGAAGTGCTCGATGACCTCCCGGTGCGTCGGCACCATGTAGTGCGGTGGCGCAACCTGCACGAAATCGCACCCGGCCCGCGCCGCGAATTCGGCCTTCTTGACCGCCTCTCGTGCAGAGAGCTCAAAAATGCCGGCGATGATCGGCACCCGGCCGTCGGCGACGGATCCGGCGAGCGTTACCTGGTCGCGCCACTCGTCGTCGGACATGAAGTAGCCCTCCGAGCCGCCTGCGGCGGTCATGAGGCAGCCGTTGCCCGTGGTGATGCCCTGCTCGATGACCCAGTTCAGATGGAATTCCTGCTTCGCCAGGTCGGGCGTGAAGTCGTCCTTGGTGAAGGTGCGCAGTGCGCCGACAGGCCCCACCAGCTGCCGCCGCCGATCGATATCGCGAACCGCCATGACTCTCTCCCAGCGTGTCTGTGGGCCGGCCTCAGCGTGCGAGCTCTGACTTGTCGAAGCGGTCCGACGAGCCCGTCGGGCGCCAGCCGAGGATCTCCTTCGCCGGCGTCGTGTCGCGCCACCGGGTCGAGTTCTCGGAGATCGCGTCGAAGATGCCGAAGCGGACGTCCTCGGGCGCGCCCAGGCAGCGATCGATCATCTGGACCGCATCCTCCTGGGCCAGATAGCCGGGGAAGTGCCGGATGAGCTCGGGACGGTTCGACGCCAGCACCGCTCCGAGGCGGATGACGAGGACCGACATCGGGTAGCGGTCGGAGAACCAGCGGGCGCAGGCCTCGCCGAACAACTTGGCGCAACCGTACGGGCTGTCCGGCCGTGGCGGCGTCCGGTAGTCGAGCAGCTGCCAGTCGGAGATTCCCTCCGTCTCGCCCCGGGCAAGCTTGCCGTAGGGGAGCGAGTCGTCCCACTCCCAGCCGCACATCGTGCTGCCGGTGCTCATGAACACGACCCGCTTCACGCCGGCCTCCGCGGCGGCCCGGAGGACGTTGACCGTGCCTCCGGCGGTCACCTGGAAGTGGTCGTCCCAGTTGTCGTCGTTCTTCGTCTCGCCGGCGAGGTGGAGGACCATGTCCACTCTGCCGACCGCGCGACGCACCGCGTCGAGGTCGGTGACCGACGCCTCCGTATATGGGATGCCCTCGACCGCGTGGCGGCTCAGGCCGCTGAACTCGTACTTGTCCGACAACCCCTGCCTGGTCAGGGTCCCGATCAGCCCGTTCGCGCCGGTGATCAGCACCTTCGGCTTGGCCATGCTCGTCCTCCGGATCAGCGTTCGGCCCCGCCGTCGAGCCAGCGTCGGCGGGCCGCCTCGGCATCGTAGGCGAATGCGCGGGCCGGATTGTCGACAATCAGCGTCCGGATCTCGGCTTCACCCAGCCCTCGCGCCCGCAGGAGCGGGAGGAACCGCTCGATGACGTTCGCGTAGCCCGGCCCGCCATAGGCCGCGAGCTGGTCGGTGCGGCAGATGTCGTTGCCCAGGAGTACCCGGCCGCCGAAGCCTGCGTCCCAGAGGGCGACGACGTTGTCGGCGCGGACCTCGAGTGGTGCGTACCCGCCGACGAAGCCGAGGTTGTCGACGCCGAGCCAGGCACCTCGCTCTGCGATCGGCACCAGATGGCGGACGCCGATCCGGTCGCCCAGGTGACTGATGACGACCGCCTCGGGCGGCACGCCCTCCTCGCCGAGGACGTCGAGCTGCTCGAGAGCCAGCTCCCCGAAATGGGTCGTGTGGGTGACGATCGGGCAGCCGGTCCGGCGCTGGGCGCGGCCCGCCGCCCGGAAGACCCGCTCCTCGGCGGGGGACATCGCCGCGCGGCCCGTCCCGATCTCGCCGATGAAGCCGGCCCGGACGCCCGAGCCGTCGACGCCCTCGACGAGCTCGATCACGAGGCGCTCTGCGAGGCGGTCCGGCAGCTCCATCGCGACGGAGGGCGCATGGACGCGCTCGCGATACCAGCCGCAGCCCATGACGATGTGGACGCCGCTGGACTCGCTGATCCGCCGCAGCGCGAGCGGATCGCGCCCCAGACCGACGTTCGTCGGATCGACGATCGAGCTCCCGCCGGCCTCGCGGAACCGGCGCAGCTCCTCGACGGCGACCTCCTCGTCGTCGATGATCCAGCCGTAGTCGGCCGTCGCCTCCCCGTACATCCGGAAGGCGTCGATGAGGACGTGGTCGTGGCCGAGCGTGACGCCGAGATCCGACGGCAGGATCGGCCCGCGAACAGTGACGACCTGGTGATCGCTCACAAGCCTCCTTCCCCGACCGAACGCTGGGTACTCTATCGACCGCGCTGCTGGAGGAAAGGATGGACGCCAAGGCATTCCTTGCCGACCGGGTCGCGGATGTCGATCTTGCCGGATGGCTGCCCGACCATGCCGTCCTCGTCGACGACGGATCGATCCGGGCCGTCGTTCCGCGGTCCGAGGTTCCCTCGGACACCGCCTCGACGCGCATGATCCACGACCTCGGCAACGTCTCACTGTTGCCCGGGTTCGTCGAGTCGCACGTTCACATGCACTTCTCGTCGCCTCTCGACTATCGCGACATCGCCCGACCGGAGCCGGTCGAGCGGATGCTCATCCGGGCGACGGCGAACATGCGCCGGCTGCTGGTCAGCGGCGCGACGACGGCCCGCGACACCGGCAGCCGGGACGACGTTGCCTTCGCGATCCGGTCGGCGCTCCGCGACGGCGTTGCCCCCGGACCGCGGCTCGTCGTCGCCGGAGCGCCGATCACGACGACCGGGGGCCACTACTGGTTCCTCGGGGCGGAGGCGGACACGACCGACGACGTCGTCCGGCGGGTTCGGGAGCGGAAGAAGCTCGGCGCCGACTGCGTGAAGATCGTCGCCTCCGGCGGCGGTTACACGCCCACCTCGAACCCGAGATCGGAGCAGTTCGGCCCGGCGACGCTGCGGGCCGCCGTCGAGGAGGCCCACCGGCTCGGGCTGCCCGTCCTCGCTCACTCGCTGACGACTGCCGGTAACCGCCTGTGCGCGGAGGCCGGGGTCGACACGATCATCCACGGCGGCGTCTGGTGGACGGACTATCGCGTCCGCGACGCGGCGTACGACTATGACCGGTCGGTGGCCGACCTGATCGCCGCCCGCGGCATCTGGGTCGACCCCACGATCGGCGAGGTCCAGCTCCACGCCGAGCACCACGACGCCGGCCTCGCCCCCAAACCCGAGTTCGAGCACTGGGCGCTGCCCGACGTGCCGAGCGTGCTGGAGCCGCGACTCGGATACATGCGCGACATGGCCGAACGGGGCGTCCGGTTCATCGGTGGGATGGGGATGGGCATGCCGATCGTCACGTTCGATTCGGTCGCCTGCAGCGCCCAGGTGTACGGCCGCCTGCTCGGCTTCGAGCCGTGGCGCGCGATCGCCACGATCACGTCCGACGCTGCCGAGGCGCTCGGGCTGGGCCGCGTCGTCGGATCGCTCCGGCCCGGGCTGGCGGCCGACATGGTGGCGCTCGAAGGCGATCCCGCCGAGGACCTGTCTGCACTCCGTCGAGTGCGGGACGTGGTGCAGGCGGGGCGGTTCGTGGTTCGGGACGGGCGAGCACTTGTCTGAGCGCCGGTACCGGCCGGCCGTCAGCCGGCGCAGCGGCCAAACACGTCGACGAGCGGGCCGACGTCGGCCGTCGTGAGGTTCTCCGGGTCCAGCCGGAGGATCCCCTGCTCGGCCTCGTGGTCGCCGACCATGACGATCGGATCCAGGTCCTGCATCGCCCGGACCAGCTCGACCGCGGACCGCCCAAAGCGGGCCGGGTCGACGGTGACGAGTGTCGCCGGCACCGGCCTCCCTTCCGGCGATTCCGCCTCGACGCGGGCCGCCAGCCCGGGGATCGTGGCGAGTCCGGACGCGAGGCCCGCGCAGATGTCCGTCCATCGGCGCCGCTCGGCAGCCTCATCGCGAGCAAGGTACCGATCCAGGGCGACGAGGAGCCCGGCGATCTCCTCCTTGCCGGCCTTCATCGGCCGGCCGATGCCGTGCTGCGGCAACCCGGGCAGCCGGCCGGACTCGAGCAGCTCCCGCCGCTCCCAGGTGGCGGGCATGACGTCCATATCCTGGTGCTGGAGCCCGACCGAGAGGAGGAGATCGCGCCGCCCCGCAAGGATGCCGGAGGCCTGGGGCCCGCGGATCGTCTTGCCGCCGCTGAAGGCGACAAGATCGGCGCCTGCCTCGACATAGCGGCGCAGGTTCGAGCGCGGCGGGAGGTTGACAGAGGCATCGACGATGACCGGCAGGCCGCTGGCGTGCGCGACCTCGACGAACGCGTCGAACGGCACGCCGAGCCGCTCGGCCTGGGCGTGGTAGAAAACACCCGCCGTCGCGGGGCCGATCCGGCCAGCCATCTCGGCCGCGCTGCCGCCCCGCTCGTCGCCGAACTCGACGAGACGGGCGCCGGCTGCGCGGACCATATGGTCATACGGGTTCCTATGGACGCGCTGGATCAGGATCTCGTTCGGCTGGCCGTCGGTCTCCGGAAGGCGGTCCATCCGCTCGGGATCGAGGCCTGCGAGGACGGCGGCTGTCGCAAGCGTGACACCGGCGGCCGCGCCCGAGGTCACGTACCCGGCCTCGGCGCCGGTGACCGCCGCGATCTTCGCGCTCGCCGCCTCCTCGAGATCGGCGATTCGGACGAAGGAGCGACCGGCTTCGGCCATCGCCGCGAGCACCTCGGGATCCATCAGGGTTCCGCCCACGAGCGTGGCGTTGCCCCGGGCATTGATGACGGTGCGGACTCCCAGACTCGCGTACAGTCCCATGACCCTCATCGATGTCTACAATCCCGGCCCGGCTGCCAGTCGCACATGGTAGGGCAGGCCGGCAGCCGGAGGCCGCTTGTGGATCGACTCGTGCTGCGGGGCGGGCGCGTGCTGGACCCGGCCCAGGGTATCGACGCTGGCCTCGACGTGGTCGTGGAGGACGGTCGGATCGTCGCCCTCGAAGCACCCGGCCGGGCGGCCCCGGGCGGGCAGGAACTCGACCTCGAGGGCGCCCTCGTCGTGCCGGGCCTCGTCGACCTCCACGGTCACTGGTTCGAGGGCAGCCCGTACGGGCTCGACCCGCGAGCGAACCTCCGGGGCGGTGTGACGACCGCGGTCGACGCGGGCACGGCCGGCTATGCCAATTTCGGCGAGTTCCGGCGCAACGCGATCGAGCACGGCGCCGTCCGCGTGCTCGCCTTCGTCCATGTCGCGGCCGCGGGGCTCGCGACCACGGTCGTCGGCGAGCTCGAGGACATCCGGTGGGCGCGACCGGGCGAGGCGTCCGCCGTCGTGCGCGCGAATCGCGACGTCGCGGTCGGGATCAAGGTCCGGATCGGGACCGGCGCCTGCGGGCGGAATGGCACCTCCGCCCTGGCCGCAGCGCTCGAGGCGGCCAGCCTCGCCGGCACGCCGCTCATGGCCCACATCGCCGAGGGCGCGGACGTGGCGTCGGTCGCGGCTCGGCTCCGTCCGGGTGACGTCGTGACCCACGCTCTCACGGGGTCCGGCACCGGCATCCTCGGCCGCGATGGGCTGCTCGAAGAGGTCCGCGCGGCCCGCCGGCGCGGGGTCGTCTTCGATGTCGGTCACGGCTGCGGCAGCTTCTCGTGGGCAGTGGCCCGGCGGGCGCTCGAGGCGGGCTTCGCGCCCGACACGATCAGCACCGACCTCCACCGCTACTCGTTCGAGCAGCCGGTCGTCGACCTGCCGACGACGATGTCGAAGTTCGTCCATCTCGGCGTCCCGCTCGCCGACGTCGTCGCGGCGGCCACGGCTCGGCCGGCCGCGATCGTCGGCCGCCCGGAACTGGGGACTCTGCGACCCGGAGCACCGGCCGACGTGACTGTCCTCCGCCGGGATCCGGAGCCCGCGGTGCTCGTCGATTCCGCTGGGGTCGGGGAGCCCGTCGCCGGCAGGCTCCGGCCTGAGTTCACCATCGTTGGCGGCATCGTCCACCGAGCGGCCGAGGTCGACGTTCCGCTTCGGCCCTACCTCGAGGCGGACTACGAGGTCGACTGCGCGGCCCCGATCGGAGAGCTCGCCGGATCGAGGTGAGCCACAGCGGGCCGCGCGGGCGAAACTCAGACCAGTCGGCGCGGCTCGGTGACGCCCTCGTCGCTGGGGGTCAGGCCGCGCGGTCGGTCGGCGAACCGCCGCAGGACGTTCTCCGTCACCCGGGAAACCGTGTTGTCGCCGCCGTTGTGCCCGATCGACCCTAGCCAGGCGATCGAACCGACGGAGAAGACCGCGCCCCCTCGCGGGTACTCGAGGTAGACCATGTCGGACCGGACGAACCGGTGCGGCTCGCCTTCGACCTGTGGATCGTCGGGATGCTTGCCGTCGCGCCCGGGGATGTACCAGAGGACCTCGTCGACCATCGGCTTGTAGGCGTCGCTGAAGCCGACCGACGAGGCGAGGAGGATACTCGTCGCCGGCGACCCGAGCTCGGGCTCCCGGCGGTCGATCTCGTAGCCCGCGGCGCCCCATTTCGTCTGGAGGGATGGCTGGTCGCCGATCAGCTCGTTCTCACCGATCCCCTCGAAGATGAACGCGACTCGCGGATCGAGGCTGCCCGGCATCCTCTGGTACGGCACCGCCTGGTCGAAGCCGGCGGCGCTCGTCCCGACGCCGACGATCGCGTTCGGGGCCCGCCCGCGGTTGCGCCACGTCCCGCCCGGCTCGCCGGTGCTGCTGTGGTACCGCTCCGCGGGCGGGACCTCGAACGGCCACGGTGCGCCCCACCGCCGGACCTCCACCTTGTGCGCCCTGTCGGGGTCGAACGTGGTCACCCCGAACAGGCCGTTGCCGCCGAGGTACATGAAACGGCCGCCATCGCCGAGGTAGGCCTCGAGCCCGTCGAGCATGCGCGCGGTCCAATACTCCGGATGCGACCCGGAGAGCACAACGGAGTACGGCCGGAGGAGAGCGGAGCCTTCGGCATGGAGGTCGTGGTCGGTGATGAAGTCGGCCGCGATCCCCTTCTCCTCGAGCCAGTTGACGAGATAGAGATCGGCCGGAAAGCGTGGCGGCGCGGCCCAGATCCGGTACCGGAACTTCGGACGCATGTTCAGGATCGGTCGGAGGTGCGAGCCGTAGCAGACGCCCGAGCCGTCGACGTGGAGGTCGTACGTGCCGTACAGGGCGTTGTCGTCGATGTATCGGTAGACCTCGCGCAGGAGCGTCGGGTCGGCATGTGGCGTGGCCGAGCTCCAGTGGCCGGCCGCTCCCTCCTTCCACGCGCCGGGGCCGAGGTCGGTGAAGTTCGCATAGACGACATACGTCAGTGTCGGCATCAGCACGGCGACCGGCGAACGGCTCGTCCCGCGAGGCGGGCGGACGATGAACGGGATGTGGTCCTCGTCCTCGCCGGCGCGGAGCCATGCCGCATAGACGCCGCTCGGCAGATCGGACGGGATGGTCAGCTCGACGTCGCTCTCCCATCCAGCATCCTCGAGATCGTCACGATGGAAATGGATGGCGCCGTACTGGGCCCGGGCCAGGCGGAAGCTCGTCTCGCTGCCGGTATGGTTGTGGCCGGTCACGGCGCGAGTCGGCATGTTCACTGCCCGCCCGTGCCGGCCGTGGCGTGACCGGTCGATGACCCTGTCGGTTTCGATCTCCGCGGCGAAGTCCCAGGCCCCGATGACGTCGTCCTCGAACGGCCGGATCGCGTCATGATCGACAGCGTCGACTCCGACCGCCCGATCGAGCAGGAACGGCGCGTCGAGCTTGCCGTCGAGATGGTGGCTCGTCCCACCGACACTCGAGCGAACGCCGGCGAGAAGGAGATCGGCGTCGATCCTGGGCAGCCGTCCGAGCAGGCCGACCGCCGAGGCGGGCGGATCGTCGGGCCATGGCCGGAGAGGCCGCTGCCAGACGGTCGCCCGGCCGCTGTCGTCGACCGAGAACCCGACCGAATACCAGGTCCAGCGATGGACCTGCCTGCCGGTGGACAGGCGCGCGGGCGCCGTGCCGTCGCCTGCGGCGACGACGAGCTCGAGCTCGCCCGACTCGGCCACGGCGAACGCCCACCCGGCGGCATCGGACGGGTCGCCCTGGCTGACGACCACCTGCCGACCGACGCCGGGGTTGGTCGGATAGAGGAACACCGCAAACGTCGCGGCTCCGTTGACCACTCCGCGAGGCAGCGGGATCTCGACGTAGGAGCCGCTCCGGATCGACTGGCGCCGGCCGGCGCGTGTGCCGTCGATCGATGAGTCCACCTCGACCTGCCGGAACCCGGGCCCGGCCGGGTTCGTGTCGCCGTGGACCAGCCGAACGAGCCGGGACGAGTACTCCGGATGATCGCAGCTGACCATGAACCGGACCTTCTCGCCGGGCGCGGCGTTCAAGGGGTCGACGTAGCCCAGGAGGCGCATCTAGTCTGCCGTCCGACGAGACTGCTCGGCCGCTCGGGCGAACGCCCCCACGAACCCGCGCGCGTGCTCCTCGTCGCGCGACGGATGGATGGACAGCCGGATGAACGGCCGACCCCGGATCTCACCGTATCCCTGGCCCCAGCCGCCGTCGGCGAGGAGACGGTGGACGGCGCGGAGGTCGATCGTTTCGGAGGTGAAGGCGACGACCGTGATGAGGGGCGGCGCGAGGAGCCGCATTCCCGGGATCGCCATCACGCCCGCGACGATGGTGTCGCGGAGCTCGAGGACGTGCGCCGTCGACCTGCGATAGCCGTCCCGACCGAGGTGTCGGAAGGTCGCCCAGGCGCTGGCTGCCCGGCTGCCCGGCTTCGTCGACGACGTGGTATGGATCAGCGTCCGTTCCGTGGGGATCGCCTCGAACAGGTCCGCCGTGCGGGCCAGGAAGAACCCCGTGGCGATCGGGAGGAGCCCGAGCTTGTGGCCGTCGGTCATGATCGAGCTCACTCCACGCAGTGACAGGTCGAACGGCGGGACCTCGTGGCCGAGGTCGCGCATGAAGGGCAGGATGAATCCGCCGAAAGCTGCGTCGACATGGAGGTGGAGGCCCGTCCGCCAGGCCAGGTCGGCGAACGCCTCGACCGGATCGAGGAGGCCAAGGCTGCCGGCGGGCGCGGAACAGACCAGGCCGACGGTGTTCGGCGTGATCGCCCGCTCGACGTCCTCGATCCGGGGCTGGTACGTTGCGTCGTCGACGTCGATCTCGACCAGACGGATCCCCATCAGCTCGGCGCCGAGTCGGAAGCTGAAGTGCATCGTGGCCGGCGCGGCGACCTCCGGCTCGGCACGCCGGCCGTTGTTGCGCATCAGCCTCAGCGCGGCGAGGTTCGACTCCGTGCCCCCGCTCGTGATGAACCCGACCGCGTTGGGGTCGCCGAGGAGGGACGCCATCATCCGGACGGCTTCGCGCTCCATCGAGAGCGTGCCGGTCTCGGACTCGTCCGCCCACTCGACGAAGAACGTTCCCTCGGTGATCGCTTCGACCCGCCGGCTGATCGGATGGGGAAAGCCGGAGTAGGTGACCGCGAAGTTGCGGGCCGGCTCGTACCGGTTGCCGGCGAGCCGGGCGCGCACGTCGGAGAGCACGACGTCCTCGGCCGCCCCGTCGAGCGGGAATTCGGTCGGCGCCGCGGCGACGACGTCCTGGTGACCGGCAGGCAGATCGAACTCGGCGGTTGGCATCGAGTGTCCTCCCGCTACGTCCGGTCCCTGAGCCGGAGCCAGTGTAGCTCGATGCCATCGGCCGTCGGATAGGTGTGGAGGACCGTCCCGATGGTGCCGTTGCCGAGCTCCACCATGTCGGGATAGCCGCACACGCTGCCCGGCTCGTGCTGCGCGTCCGCGCCCGCCGCGTATAGCTGACCAAGAAAGTTCCAGGTCTCCCCACCGTTGTCGGTCGAGCTGATGCTTACCCCTCGCCGCGCCGGGTCCTCGTCGCGATAGGCGCAGACGATGGTGCCCGACCGGAGCGGGAAGAGCTTGATGTTCGAACCCTTGAACGGCGTCTGCCGGATCGGTGACCACGTTCGGCCCTCGTCGGCGGAATGCGACAGCACGCTCTGCCTGGTCCTGTGCTCGCGCACGACGGCGAGGAATCGCCCGTCGGCCAGCCGCGCGACGTCGATGTCGCTGTAGTCCCGCCCGGGCTCCTGGGCGATAATCGTCGGAGCCTCGAATCGCTCGCCGTCGCGGTCGCTGAACGTGACGCCCGAGTGCCACCCCTCGTCGCGGCCGAGTGTGCCCATGACTGCCCAGAGGAACCGGCCGTCGGGCAGCGGGTGCGGGTTACTCGCCCCATACATCTCCGTCCAATGCGGAAAGAGCCGGATCTCCGGACCCGGCTCCGACCAGCTCTCGCCGCCGTCCCGCGTCGTCGACGACGCCATGTACCAACCCGTCATGGGCTCCGTCCCGCCGAGCGAGAGGTCGATGAAGATGCGGCCGAGCATGAGCTTGATGTTGTCGTCTGCGAGTCGGGCCAGACCACCCATCGCGAGGCAGAACCAGCCCGGGTAGGCATAGATGGGGATCGGTTCGTCCCACGACTCCCCGGCGTCGTCCGAGCGGGTGAGGAGGAGGGCCGCGTCGTTGCCGAGGGTCGGCCTCGGCACCTGCGAGAACACCATCAGCAGGCGGCTGCTCGATTCGACACGGACGACGCTCGCAGCAGAACGGCGACGGGCCGGAGGGCCCGGGAACAGGGCCCGAGCCGAGATCAGCTCGAGCGGCCCGTCCGGCAGCAACGCGGGCGACGGCATTTCCGGGACCCTCCGACTAGAGCAGGGCGCGCGGGATCGATTCCGTCCAGCGTCGCGTGAAATGGACGGCCTCGCCAACCCGGACGACGAGATCGATTGTCACGTGGAAGTCGGTCACAGTCGATTCGACGAGCACGTCCGACCGAGCCTCGACCGACCGCTGGCCGCGGGTGGACCGGCAGCGATGCCAGCCCCGGGCCGTCGCCCGGGCGGGGTCGGCCGGGTCGACTTCGCAGACGCAGCCGAGGTCGCGCTCGATGAGCGTGCCGTCGGCCGTCCGGAAGCGCGAGGGCGCCTCGATGGTCGCGCTCGCCTGGCCGGAGAGGTGGTCGCGAGCGATCGACCAGCGGGGGGCTGGGAGGCCCGCCACGGCAGGACGGGCGGCCACCGGCGACGGCTCGAACGCGGGCGCGTCCGCCGACCCCTCGTCCGGCACGACCGGGAGGACAAGTCTTGAGGCATGGGCTGGCCCGAACCGCACGGTGTTCGTCGCCGGTTCCGGCGTCGGCCAGACGTTCGGCCAGTCGGCCGACGCGATGCTGACGCGGACGCGATGGCCCGGCCGGAATCGCCAGGCCGTCGCATCGACATCGATCGCCAGCTCGACGACCTCGTCCGGCGTCAGGCGCTCGGGCTCGGTGAGGGAGTGCCGGCGGGTGACGTTCAGCATGCCCTTTCCCACGAGGTGCGACGACCCGTCGGGCGCGACGTCGGCGAGGCTGACGGCGAAGCCGACGACCGACGCGGTCGATGAGATGTGGAGGACGACCCGCGGCCGCCCCACGATCGTCAGGGGTCCGTCGAGTGGCGAGGACGTGTGGACCAGCGACAAGGCCTCGTCCGGGCGTTGGTCGCCGGGCAGGCCGAAGGGCACGCCACCGGACCACAAGCCGCCGGTCACGCCGACGGTGGGGTCATACGCGAACTCCGCTGCGCCTTCGGATGTCGGCGGTCCTTCGACCAGACGGCCGTCGGGAGCGAGGACGAGTATTCGCTCCACGGCGCCGGCCACCGGCCACGTCGTCTCCCCCCGCCATCGGCCGGGTGTGTCGAGCCGGTCGGGTGCGAGGCTGCCCGCCTCCTGGACGTAGATCGCGACCGGTGGCTCCGCCATGATCCCGGTGTCGATCCCGCGGCACCAGTGGTCGAGCCAGCGGACCACCTCGCGGAGGTAGTCGATCCGGGGTCCCGGGATCGCCGCGTCGGGCAGGGCGTGGTCCCACGGCCCGATGAGCAGCTTCTTCGGCCCGGCCAGCCGCTCGAACAGGCGGAGCGGAGGGTTCGGGTACCCATCCCGCCAGCCGCCGATCAGGAACGCCGGACACTCGATCCGATCGACGACGCCGGCGACCGAGCCCTGCCGCCAGTAGGGCCCGTCGGTCTGATGGCGGAGCCATTCGAGGAAGTACGGCTCGTCCTCGGCGAGGTGTTGCTCCCACACCCGTGCCCACTCCTCGCCGGCGGATGCCGGATCGGGAGGCATCGCATTCCAGGCGATCATCCGCGTCCCGTACCAGCCGACGTCGTAGTACATGCGCAGCAGACCGCCGCGGTAATGACAGTCGTCGGTGTAGCGGTCGTCGGTGAAGTCGATCGGGACGATCGACGTGAGGTGGGGAGGCCGGAGGGCGGCGACCTGGAGCGCGGTGAAGCCGCCGTACGAGATGCCCATCATGTTGACGTGTCCATCGCACCAGGGCTGACCGGCGAGCCACTCGACTGCGTCGCGGCCGTCCTCCTGCTCCTGGGCGACATACTCGTCGACCGCCCGACCCTCCGAAGCGCCGGTGCCACGAATGTCGACCCGGGCGATCGCGAACCCGTTACGGGGCAGCTCAAGGTAATGCCGAAACAGCGCCGGATTCACCTCGTCCTTGCGGTACGGGATGTAATCCATGACGACCGGCCAGCGCTCGCCGTCGCGGTCCCAGCGCTCGCCATCGCGGTCCCGGCGCTCGCCGTCGCGGTCGGGGAGGTAGAGGTCTGCCGCCAGCCGTACGCCGTCCGGCATGGGGATCCGGACGTTCTTGACGATCCGCACGCCGACGGCGGGGTGGAGGACGAGCTGGTCAGGCACCGGCGCCCATAATGCCGAGGTCGATACCCCGAGGGAGGACCGGATGGACATCGAGGCGATCGGACGGCGGCCCGTGCGGATCAGCGTCGGCCGGCTCATCGACGCGACGACCGACGACGTCGTCGAGGTTCCGAGTGCGATCCTCGTCGTCGACGGCCGGATCGAAGCGATCGGACCGGAGGCGCGGGTTCCGAGGCCCAACGGTGCCCGGGATTTCCAGTACCCCACGGCTACCGCGCTGCCCGGCCTGATCGACGGTCACGTCCACGTGACGCTGCCGCCGACCGTCGACCCGCTGGCCACGCTCGACGCCGAGACCGACGAGCAGCTCGTCGCCAGGGGCGCCGTCGCCGCCGAGCGGATGGTCCGGGCCGGCGTCACGACCGCGGTCGATCTCGGGGCGCGCGGGACCACCGGCTTCCGGGTCCGTGAGGTGGTCGAGCGTGGAATCTCGCTCGGGCCGAGACTGCTCGTCGCCGGCCGGCCCGTGACGCCGACGGGCGGCCATTGCCACTTCTTCGGTGGGCAGGCGGACGGTGCCGAAGGCGTCCAGGCGGCGATCCGCGGCCTCATCGAGGACGAGGGCGCCGACATCATCAAGATGATCGCGACGGGCGGAGGGCTGACGGCCGGCACGGATTCTCGCCACGCCGCCTACGAGACCGACGTGCTCCGTGCCGCCGCCGACGAGGCGCACCGCCTCGGTCGGCGGATCACGGCCCACGCCCACGGAGTCCCCGGCATCCGTCGGGCAACAGAGGCGGGCGTCGACTCGATCCAGCACTGCACGATGCTCGGCCCGAACTGGGAGTGGACGTTCGACGCCGCCGTGGCAGGGCTCATGGCGGAGCGCGGGACGCGCGCCGTGCCGACGATCTCGGCCGGGACGCGGTTCGAGGTCGAGGCCGGGATCGACATCAACAAGCTCCAGCCGAACCCCGGCGCGATGACCCGGGCCGATTCGTGGGCGAATGCGCGGAACCTCCACGAAGCGGGCGTGACGATCGTGCCGGGCACCGACGTCGGGGTAAACCTGACCGACTTCGGAGAGGAGCTCTTCTTCGAGCTCGAGGCCTATGTCGGCTGGGGGTTGTCGCCGATCGCGACGATCCGCAAGGCGACCGCCGTGGCGGCCTGGAACCTCGGTCTCGACGACGTCACCGGCACGCTCGGGCCGGGCCTCGACGCCGACGTCCTCGTCGTTGACAGTGAGCCCGATCGCGATATCTCGGCGCTCCGCCGGCCGCTGCTCGTCCTGCGCCGCGGCCGACCGATCCAGCCGACCCCGCCGCCGCCCGCCCCGACGCGACGCGTGGCCGCTGCCAGCGCCTGACGACCGCCCGAGCTCACCACCCTCGATTCGCACGACACGCTTCTACCCGATGTTCACCCTGACTGCAATCGATTGACACCGGCCGCAGTTAGGTTGCAGGATGGCGATGGGCTTGGCCCGTGCGTGGCCGGCAGAGGAGGAGGTCTCCATGCGAGCACGATTCCCAGCGGTCTGCACGGCGATCGTGCTGATCGTCTCGGCCTGCCAGGCCGCCACACCCTCTCCGTCGGCATCCCCGGGCGAGTCCGCCGCGCCGTCAGCGGCGACGCCGTCGGTCGCGGCGCGCCCGAGCCTGTTGCGCTTTGCCCGGATCTCGGACTTCCTGCCGAGCATCCATCCCGTCTCGCTCGGTACCGGCAACCAGGAGCTGATGGCCGACATCATGTTCAGCACCCTCGTCGACGTCGACATCGACGAGGTCACGATCCTGCCGGACCTGGCCACCGAGTGGACGGTCTCTCCGGACGCGAAGACCTACACGTTCAACCTGAACCCGGCCGCGGTCTGGAGCGACGGCGAGCCGGTCACCGTCGACGATGTGATCTACACGATCTCCTGGGCCAACCAGAACCCGACCGCATTCAAGCAGCTCGGCGTGGTCGCCTGGCTCAACACGGCGGGCGGCGACGCGGTCGAGGGGACGAAGGACATTCCGTCAGGCCTGAAGAAGATCGACGACCATACCATCGAGATCACGCTCGAGACCGCCGACTCCACCTACCTCCGGCGGCTCGCCGGCGCCGTGTACTACATCCTGCCCGAGCACGTCCTTGGTGACTTGACGGCCGCAGAGGCAGAGACGTGCGAATTCTGCCTGGGTGTGGCCGGCAAGACGCCCGGCTCCGGGCCTTATGACATCACCACGTCGATCTCGGCCACGGGGGCGAACTTCACGGCCAAGGAGAACTACTGGAAGGGCAAGGACGGTCCCTTCAAGGAGCTCGTCTACAAGATTCAGGAGTCAAACGTCTCGGTTGCCCAGCTCGCGGCGGGTGAGCTCGACCTCGTTATCCGCGTTCCGCCCCAGGAGGGCCCCGGGCTCGCTAACGTACCCGGCCTGAAGCAGCTGAACGTCCCGGGCGTCGGGATCTTCGCGTTCAACTTCAACCACAACAACACCGACAAACCCCTTCGCCAGGCGATCGCGTACGCCGTCAATCGGCCCGAGATCATCGAGCAGGTGCTCGGCGGTCTCGCGACCCTCAACTACACGATCCCGCCCGGGTTCAAGCTCTACGACGACATCAACAAGTACGAGTACGACCCGGCCAAGGCCAAGGAGCTGCTCGCTCAGTCCAGCTGGGACGTCGACAAGACGTTCCGCCTGGCACTGCTGGCGGAGGACCCGAACTTCACGCTGACGGCGCCTGCGCTCCAGCAGTACATCCAGGACAACCTGGGCCTGAAGGTCGAGCTCATTGCCCTGCCGACGGCGCCGTACGTCGACCTCCTCGCCAAGACCGACGACTGGGACGTCTACCTGTCGTTCGGCGGCAGCGAAGGCGTCGGCTGGTATCAATCCCAGCAGTACTACGCCTGCGGCGAGGGTGCCCCCAACTACCTGAAGCTGACCGAAGCGCGAGCCGAATGCATCTACGACGAGCAGTTCGCCGCCGCGGGCGCCGTCGTCGGTGACGAGCAGGATGCGATCCTCCACAAGCTGGCGCTCGACCTCAACGAGAACCTGCCCGAGATCTACCTCTGGCAGCCGAACTACCTCCACGTCTACTCGGACCGTCTGGGTGGCGACTTCGGCGTCTATCCCAATGAGCGCGAGTCGTTCCAGAAGATCCTGGAGTGGACATACGCCCCGTAAGCCATAGGTTCAACGAGCTCGCAATGCAGGCGCCCGCCGATCGCCTCCCGTCGATCGCATAGGAGGCCCGGTGGGCGCCTACATCCTTCGTCGCCTGCTCATCTCGATCGTCGTCCTCCTCGGGATCACGATCCTCGGCTTCGGGGCCCTCAAGCTGTCGCCGGGCGATCCCCTCCTGACGTCGGTCAACCCCGAGGTCCTGGCCAACCTCATGTCGAATCCGGAAACGCTCGCAGCCGAGCGTCGCCGTCTCGGATTCGACCAGCCGATCTTTCCCAACCAGTACGTGCGCTGGCTGGGGAACGTCCTCCAGGGCGATCTCGGCTACTCGATCACGTCCAAGCGTTCGATCGTCCACGAGATCGGATCGCGCCTGCCCCAGACGCTCTATCTCATGGGCACGGCGCTGACATTGGCCATCCTGGTCGGCATACCCATCGGCGTGATCACGGCCGTCAGGCAGTACTCGAAGGTCGACTACGGTCTCACCGGGGCGGCTGTCCTCCTGGCTTCGACCCCGCCCTTCGTGCTCGGCCTCATCCTCATCTGGGTGTTCGCGGTCAACCTGCGCATCCTTCCGACGAGCGAGCTGCACACCGCCGGCCGGACGGACACGGCCGATGCCATCCGCCACCTCATCCTGCCCGCGATCACCCTTGCGAGCTTCAACGCCGCGCTGCTGATCCGCTATACGCGGGCCAGCATCCTCGAGGTCCTCAACAGCGACTACATCACGACGGCACGTTCGAAGGGCCTCGTGAACCGGGTCGTCATCCTGCGGCACGCCCTTCGGAACGGCCTGATACCGATCATCACGATCCTCGCGTGGCTCGCTCCCGAGTTGGTCGCCGGCGCCGTCATCACCGAGCAGATCTTCGCCTGGAACGGTCTCGGCCAGCTCGCCGTCAAGGCGGCCGGTGCCCGCGATCCATCCCTCATGATGGGCATCATCCTCATCACCGGAACCGCGGTCCTGCTGGCGAACCTCTTGGCCGACATCGCCTATGCGATGGCTGACCCCCGGGTAAGGTATGTGCGCGCGAAATGACCCCGACACGCTCCCCCCGATGGTGACCGCGCCAGAGACGGCGTCGGCGCGCGGAGGCAGCGAAGCGTCACCCGCCCTTTCCGCGGCGCTCGCCGGGGACGAACGAGGGACGATCGGTGCCCAGCAGATCGTCATCGAGCATGTCTCGCCCACACGGGCGGCGATCCGACGGTTCCTGCGTCATCGGCTCGCGATCGTGGGCGTCTTCCTGGTGATCGCGATCGTCCTGATGGCCATCCTTGCGCCGCTGCTGACGCCGTGGGCGCCGAACCGCATCGATTTCCTGACCGGTGCCCGCCAGCCGCCCAGCGCGACGCACGTCCTGGGCACGGACGTCGCGGGGCGCGACATTTGGGCCCGGGTGCTGTACGGCGGCCGAACCTCGACCATTGTCGGCTTCGGCGCGGTCGCGCTCTACCTCGTGATCGGCACGATCCTCGGGCTGATCGCCGGTTTCTACGGTGGGCTGCTCGACCAGGCGATCATGCGGTTCACCGATACGATCCTGTCGATCCCACCGCTGCTCCTGATCGTCGTGTTCGTCTCCGTCGTTGGGCCCAGCATCGGATCGGTCATCCTCGTCATCGCCCTCCTCGGCTGGCCGGTCACCTGCCGGCTCGTCCGCGGCCAGCTTCTCGTTCTACGAGAGGTGGAGTACATCACCGCGGCCCGAGTCGTCGGCGTTTCTGACCGGGGGATCCTGTTCAGGCACATGCTCCCGAACATCCTTGGACCGGTCACCGTCGTGGCGACGTTCGGCGTCGCCACGGCCGTGCTGCTGGAGTCGAGCCTGAGTTTCCTGGGACTCGGGGTCCGGCCGCCGGAGGCGAGCTGGGGCAACCTCATCACGGAGGCGATCAGCCCCGTCGTGCTCAACCACCTGCCCTGGCAATGGGTGCCGGCGGCCATCGGCATCACGGCCACAGTGCTGGGAGTAAATTTCATCGGCGACGGCCTGCGAGATGCGATCGATCCCAGGACCGTGAGGCGGGGTTGACAAGGTCGGCCCCTGGTTGGCGAGGTGGTCGAGGCGGTTGTGAGCTCGATCGGTAGGGGCCCTGGGCTGCGGGCAGCGTTCCTGGGGGTGGCTCTCGCGGCCGGGTGCCAGGCGACTCCGCCGGACGTTGGCGGGCCGGTGACGTCCGCGGCGCCCGCGCCGTCTGGACTCGTGGAGGGTGCCGCGACCGTCACCACGTCCGGATCGACCGTCCAGGTCGTCGGCCTCGGGACGGCGACGACGCCGGAGTTCGACCTACCGGCCGGGACGGCCGAGATCAAGGTCACCGCCTGCTCCTCGAACCAGGTTCCTCCGTTCGTCCAGCTGTACAACGCGAACGACAACAGCCTGGGATTCATCGTCGACCCCGTTTACCGGGCGAGGAACCTGGTCGGCGGCAAGTACTACCTCACCGTCCAGGCGAACCCCGATTGTGTCTGGATGATCAGTCTCACGCCAGGCTAGCCGGCCACTCGAGTCACGCGCGACGGGTCGACCTCGGGTCGATTGCGTCGCGGACGCCGTCGCCGATGAAGTTCACGGCGAGGACCAGCAGGGCGATGACGATCCCGGGCGGCAGCCAGACCCACGGCAGGCCCTGGAGGGTCGAGGGTGCCCGGGCGGCATTGACCATCTCGCCGAGGCTGGGGTCAGGCGGCCGGACCCCGAGTCCGAGGAACGAGAGCGCCGCCTCGAGGAGGATTGCCTGGGCGACGCCGAACGTCGCCACGACCGTCAGCGGCCCGAAGATGTTCGGCAGCAGGTGACGGGCCACGATCTCGCGGTCGGCGACGCCGAGGACCCTGCTGGCGGTGATGAACTCCTCCTCACGGAGCGCCAGGAGCTGGCCCCGGACGATGCGCGTCGTCTGCGGCCACCCGAGCAGGGCGATGACCACGATAACCGAGAGCAGGCCGGGCCCGACGACCGAGATGAACACGATGCACAGGAGGATGAGCGGGATCGCCAACACCGTGTCGGTCGTCCGCATGATCAGCTGGTCGGCGAGGCCGCCGCCGAACCCGGCCAGCAGCCCGAGCACCGTCCCGATGACGATGTAGAGGCCGACCGCTCCAAAGCCTACGATCAACGAGATCCGCGTCCCGTGGACGACGCGGGACCAGACGTCGCGGCCGGAAAGGTCGGCGCCGAGGATGTGCTCGGGACCCGGCGGCTGGCGGATCGCGCCGTAGTCGGTCCTCGTCGGATCGAGCGGCGCGACGAGCGGGAGGAGGATCGCCACGGCGAAGATCGTCGTGAGGACCAGCAGGCCGACGATTGCGAGGCGGTGACGGAGGAACCGGCGGACGGATTGGCGGGCGAGGCTCTCGTGCTCGCCGACGACGACCTGACGGGCAGTGCTGTCAGCGATCGCGGACATAACGGATCCGGGGGTCGACGACGGAGTAGGCAAAGTCGGCCAGGATGCTCGCCACGAGCGTCGCGGTCCCGACAATGAGGATGACGCCCATCAACATCGCCGGGTCGCGGTCCGCTGCCGCTCGAACGGAGAGCTGGCCCAGGCCCGGCCAGTTGAAGACGGTCTCGGTGATGACAGCCTCTCCGATCAGTTGCGGCAGAATGATGGCCAGGATCGTGATCACCGGGATCAGGGCGTTGCGAAGGGCGTGACGGACGAGGATCACGCGCCCCACGAGTCCCTTCGCCCGGGCGGTCGTGATGTAATCGCTGCTGAGCACGTCGAGCATGCTCGCCCGCGTGTAGCGCATGAGCTGCGCTGCGTTGGCCAGCCCGAGGATCATCGCCGGCATGACCAGGTGGGCCAGCCTGTCGACCACGTCGTTCTCCTTGCCGAACGTGAAGAGGTCGCCGACCGGGAGGACCTTGAGGGTCACGCCGAACACGTACAGGGCGATCAGGGCGAGCACGAACGTCGGCGTGCTGATGAGGATGATCGTCACCGCCGACAGGAGATAGTCGATGCGCCCGTACTGGTTGACCGCCGAGACCACGCCAAACGGCAGCCCGACAAGAATCGCGATCAGCGCCGCAGACGCCATCAGCGTCAGCGACGCCCCGAGCCGGTTGCCGACTTCGGTCGCGATCGGCCGGCCGGTGACGATCGAGTAGCCGAGGTCGCCCTGAACGACGTCCGCCAGCCACCGCACATAGCGGATCGGGACGGGCTGGTCGAGACCGAGCTCACGGCGACGCCGGTCGAGGTCCTCCTGGGTGAGGCGCGCCCGGACCTCGGGGTCCATCCGGGCAGTGATCGGATCTCCCGGTGCGGCGGACAGCACGGAGAACGCGGCGATCGTGATTCCGAGGAGCACCGGGACGGCGATCAGGACGCGACGGAAGAAATAGGCGCTCACTCGGGACTCCAAGGTGAGAGCGGCGCCTACCGGGTTGCCGGCAGGCGCCGCCCCGCTCGGACGACAGGGTAACGCGGCGCGTTACTCCAGGGTCCAGGTCTCCACGTCCATGAAGGTCTCGCGCTCGTTGAGGTGGATATCGAATCCGCCACCGAGGCGCTTGGTCGCCACCATCACGAGGTTCGGCGAATAGAGGTTCGCCTGCGGGACGTCCTCATTGAGGATCCTCGCGAGCTCGTGGTACGCGGCGTCGCGCGCGGCGGGGTCCGCAGTCGCGCGGCCTTCGGCCCACAGCTCGAAGATCCGGGGGTTCGTGTAGCCCGACTCGATCTTTGGATCCGTGGGGTTGAAGTACTGGCGCGACCGGTCGGGCGACAGGCCTTCCGAGCCGCCGACCGCGATGAAGGCCTCGTGGCCCTCGCCCGAGTTGTACTGGGCGAGGAAGCCCTCATTGTCGGTCGGGACGAGCTCGGTCGTGATGCCGGCCGCCTGCAGGTCGCTCTGGATGAGCGGCATGACCTGCTGGGCGTCGGGGAACGTCTGGTTGTAGAGGATCCGGAACGGCTGCCCGTTGTACCCGGCGTCCGCCAGGAGCTGCTTCGCGGTGTCGACGTTGTACTCGTACCGGTTGAGGTCGTCGTACTCCTGGAAGCCCGGCGGGTTGATCAGGACGCGCGCCCGGCCCTTGTAGAAGTCGTCGACGATCGCCTGACGGTTGATCGCGTAGTAGACCGCCTGACGGACCCGCTTATCGCTCCATGGGTCGATCCCGGTCCGGAACACGATCCGGATGATGCCCGGGTTGTCGGCCGAGATGACGTTGAGGGTGTCGATCGCCGACAGGCGGTCGAATTCGCCGGGCGAGACGCGGAAGGCGAGGTCGAGGTCGCCCGACTCGAGCTGGGCGACCGCCAGGGCGGGATCGGCGAACAGCTTGAAGATGATCTTCGAGATCTTCGGCGCGCCCTTGAAGTAGTCGGCATACGCCTCGAGCTCGACCGACTGGTCGGGCGTGAAGGCGGCAAGCTTGTAGGGCCCGGTCCCGACGGTGACGCCGGGCGTGCCGAGGGTGAACGGGACTTTCTCGACATCGGCCGCGGTGACGTCCTTGAGGACGTGCTCAGGAAGGATGACGTTGGCCATATCGGTCAGGGCGTACAGCGCCTCGGCGTTCGGGGCCGCGAGAGTGACCTCGACCGTGAAGTCGTCGACCTTCCGCAGGCCCTCGGGAACGTTGGTGGTGCCCTTGACGGCGTCGGCGCCCTTGATCTGGTTCCACAGCGGCGCGAAGCCGAGGAACGAATCGTAGTTCTGGGTTGCCCACGTGATCGTGAACATGACGTCATCAGCATCGAACGGCTCGCCGTCGTGCCAAGTGGCATTCTCGACGAGCTTGAACGTGAAGACCGTCGCGTCGGGTGAGACCTCCCAGCTCTCGGCCAGGTCGCCGACGACCGTCCTGGAGTCGGCCTCGGCCTCGACGAGCGTATTGAAGACCGCGCTCCACCACTGGAACTGGTTGCCCGTCTGGAACTGGACCGGATGCCAGAAGTTGTAGTGGTCGGCCAGGCGGGCGACCCGCAGGACGTCGCCTCCCCCGTTCGGCGAAGGCGCCGGCGACTGGCCGGGCGCGGACGGCGACGCAGGAGCGGCAGGGCCGCAGGCTGCAGCCAGCAGGGCGGCCGCCATCGCGATGGCGGGTAGACGTCGGCGCATGATGCCTCCTCCTGTGACTCGATGGGTTCGGGTCGTGTCCTGGTGGACCAAGGCTCTCTCCACGCTGTCCTCCTCGTCGACCTGCGGGCCGGGCCGGGCCGGCCATGGCTAGGGGTGGAGTGATCGGCTGATGATCGACGCCAGGGCGGCGGGCGTCGCCTCGCGCGGACTGACCGCCAGCAGCCGCTGCTGGCGGTACGCCCCCTCGACGATCGCCTCGACGTCCGACTCGTCGTAGCCGTAGGCGGCGAGGCCGGTCGGAGCTCCCACGTCCCGGCACAGCTCCGCGATCGCGTCGGGGAGCGCGTCGATCCCGGCGCCGTGCGGCCGGTCGGTCAGCAGTCGTGCCGCCTCCTCGTGCCGGCCGGGCGCGGTCGAATAGGTGAAGCGGAACGCCGCCCGAGCCGTCGCGACGACGGCCAGGCCGTGGGGCACGAGCGGCTCGTCCGGTGGATAGTCGGGCGCGCGGTACTCGCGCACGAGCCCGGCGATCGGGTACGCGCAGGCGTGCGGGATGTGGACGCCGGCATTCCCGAAGCCGATCCCGGCGAAGGTCGCGGCGAGCATCATGCCCTCCCGCGCCTCGAGATCGCCTGGTCGGTCGACCGCCCGGCGGAACCATCGCCCGAGCAGCGCGAGCGCCCTGGTAGCCCAGATGTCACTGATCGGGTTCGAACCGCTGTAGGCCGACCGGGCAGCCGGGCCTTCGGCCCTCGGCCTGGCGTTGTACGGCCGCGCCGTATACGACTCGAGGGCATGGCACAAGACGTCCATTCCGCTCGCGATCGTCACCCCCCGGGGCAGGGACGTCGTCGTGAGCGGGTCCACGATCGCCAGGCGCGGGCGCAGGGCTGGGTGACTGATGCCGGTCTTCACCCGGAGCGCGTGGACGCCGACGATGCAGACCCCAGTGCTCTCTGCACCCGTACCGGCCGTGGTTGGCACGGCGATCAGCGGCTCGAGCGGCCGTGTCGGCGACCGGCCGGCGCCAATCGGCGGGTTGAGGTAGTCGGACAGGTCGCCGTCGTTGGTCGCCAGGAGGTTCATCGCCTTCGCCGTATCGATGACGGACCCTCCGCCGACCGCGATGAAACCGTCGGGCCGCTCGACTCGCGCCCAGGCCCCGGCCTCGCGCATCGAATCGTCGGTCGGCTCGACGTGCACGTCGGCATAGGCGATCGAAGCGACGCCGGCAGCGCCGAGGGCGCGCGCGGCCCGTTCTGGCAGGCCCAGCCGGGCCGCACCGGGATCGGTGACGACCGCAACGCGGCGAAGGCCGAGCGCGGCGGCGTGGTCCCCGAGCTCGTCGAACGCGCCCCGCCCAAAGACAAGCGGCGGCGCGCCCCACGTGAAGACCGTCTCGGACGACGTGTGGCCGCTCGCCACGGGGACGCTCGGCATCCGCTCCTCCTGCTCGACCCTCATGCCGGCGCCGATCTCGTCTCGCCGGCCGGCTCCGTGGTCGGAACTACGGCGGCCGGACGCATCGACTTCATCTCGGTCGTGAAATGGCAGGCGACCGACTGCTGTGGATGGGTTTCCGGGCCGGGTGCGAGCGGCGGCTCATCGGTGGTGCAGATCTCGGGGTTGCCGAGGCGCTCGCGCAGCCAGCAGCGTGTGTGGAACCGGCAGCCGGAAGGCGGATCGGCCGGGCTCGGGATGTCGCCGGTCAGGATGATTCGCCGCCGCGATCGCTCGGCCGCGGCGTCGGGTACCGGGACCGCCGACAGGAGTGCGACGGTATAGGGGTGGAGGGGATCCCGGTATAGGACCTCCGACGGCGCGTTTTCGACGATCTTGCCCAGATACATGACCGCGACCCGGTCGGCGATGTGCCGGACGACTGCCAGGTCATGGGCGATGAACAGGTAAGTCAGGCCCAGATCTCGCTGGAGGCGCTCGAGCAGGTTGATGACCTGGGCCTGGATCGACACGTCGAGGGCACTGATCGGCTCGTCACAGACGATCAGCTCCGGCTCGACCGCGATGGCGCGGGCGATCCCGATCCGTTGCCGCTGACCGCCGCTGAACTCGTGTGGGTAGCGTTCCACGAAGGCTGGGTCGAGGCCGACGAGCGTGAGCAGCTCGGCCACACGTTCGCCTCGGGCTCGTCCTGCGGCAAGCTTGTGGACCCTGAGCGGTTCGGACAGGATTTCGCCCACGGTTTGCCGCGGGTCCAGGCTCGAATACGGGTCCTGGAACACCATCTGGAACCTCCGCCGACGGCGGCGGAGGTCCTCGCCCCGGAGGCCCAGGAGGTCCTCGCCGTCGAGCGTGACGCTCCCCTCGAGCGGCTGGGTGACCCGGACGATCGTGCGGCCAATCGTCGTCTTGCCCGAGCCGGACTCGCCGACGAGGCCGAGCGTCTCGCCGCGGTCGATGCGGAAGCTGACACCGTCGACGGCGCGGACCCAACCGGTGCGGCGACGCAGCACGCCACCCGTGATCGGGAAATAGACCCTCAGCCCGTCGACCTCGAGGAGCGCCCTGTCGCCGTCCGGCGCCACGCCGTTCGTTGGGTTCACTGGCGCTCCTCGTCGTGCCGGTCCGGCGGCTCCGCGGGCGCCGGCTCGGATGGCTGCTCGGAGGGCCGCTCGGGCACCTGTTCGGCCGCCCGCTTGGCGGCGCCGGCGGCGGCGAGTGTCTCGCCCGCTCCGGTCTGCGCGTCGAACACGACGAGCTCCTCTTCGGTCAACGGCACGGCCGCCTGCTCGAGGGCGCTCAGGACCCTGCTCGGCGGTGGCGCGGCGACGAAGCCCTTGCGGAGCGGAAGGCCCTGGATAGCCTCCTCACGCTGCGGCTGGTTGTGGCAGGCGACGAGATGAGCCCGGACGTTGCCTCCGGCAACACCTCGAGCCGGCTCGAGCGGGGGGTTCGTCTTCCAGCTGTCGTCGGTCCGCCAGGCACAGCGCGGCGCGAACGGGCAGCCGATGAGGTCGGCGGCGAGGTCGGGCGGCGAGCCCTCGATCGGCGTGAGCTCCGCCTGGCGCGGTCGGTCCAGGCGCGGGAGCGAGCGGAGAAGCCCGATCGTGTACGGGTGGGCCGGATCGGCGAGGAGCTCTTCGGTGGGGCCGACCTCCACGAGCCGGCCCGCGTACATGACCGCGAGGCGATCCGCGAACCCGGCGACGACACCGAGGTCGTGGGTGATGAGCAGGACGGCCATCCCGAGCTCTTCGCGGAGGCGGCGGAGGAGGGCGAGGATCTGGGCCTGGATGGTGACGTCGAGGGCTGTCGTTGGCTCGTCCGCTATCAGGAGGCTCGGCTCGCAGCTGAGGGCCATCGCGATCATCGCTCGCTGCCGCATCCCGCCGCTGAACTGGTGGGGGTAGTCGTGGATCCGTCTCGCCGCGCCCGGGATGCCGACGAGGTCGAGAAGCTCGACAGCGCGCCTGTGGGCCGCTCGTCGGTTCATCGATCTGTGTGTCTCCAGCGCCTCGGTGATCTGCCGACCGACGGTCAACACCGGGTTCAACGAGGAGAGCGGGTCCTGGAAGATCATCGCGATCTTCGCGCCGCGGACCCGGCGGAGCTCCTCGTCGGGCATCCCGATGAGCTCGCGACCCTCGAACCGGGCACTGCCGCGGGTGACCCGACCTGCCCGCTTCGGCAGCAGCCCCAGGAGTGACAGGGCGCTGACGCTCTTGCCGGAGCCCGACTCGCCAACGAGGCCAAGCGTCTCGCCGGTTCGAATTTCATAGGACAGGCCACGCACGGCCCGGACGGTCCGGTGGCGGCCGGCGAACTCGACGTGGAGGTCGTCGACAGTGAGCAGCGTCGAACCCGCGGGAACGGGGCGGGGCGCCGTCCGGGCCGGCTCGGCGACGGCTGCCATAACGCCCGGGAGTTGCGGTCCGCGTCCGGTCATCTCGTCACCGCTCGTCGCGTCCTCAACATACAAAGAGCCGACTCACCCGGCAGGCGCCGCGGGCGGCGCGTGACTCGTCGAGGACCCGGCATTGTCGACAATGTACTGGAGCGCGAGTCGTGTCAAGCCGACCGACGCTGGTTCGTAGATCAGGGCAGGAAAGGGCGAAGTACACGACCCGGCCGCCTCCCGGTGGGTCGCCCCGACTCGACGACGAGTTCGCCGTTGACGACGACGGCGTCGATCCCGGTCGCCTCGAGTCGCGGTTGCTCCCACGTGGCCCGATCGGCCACGGTCGCGGGATCGAACACGACGAGATCGGCCCCGTAGCCCTCGGCGAGCCTGCCCCGGTCGGCGATCCGGAAACGCTCCGCGGGCAGGCCGCTCATCTTGCGAACGGCCTGTTCGAGGCTGATCACCCCGAGCTCGCGGACGAACAGCCGGAGCACGCGAGCGAAGCAGCCGTAGCCCCGCGGGTGAGGCAGCACACCGTGGTAAAGGCCGTCGCTCGACACCGAGAACGCCGGGTGGGCGATCGTTCGGCGGCAGAGCGCGTCGAAGACGTCCGGGGGCGTGCCGCGGCGGAAGATGAGGATGGCCTCGGGTGATTCCTCGATCAGGAGGTCTACTGCGGTCTCGCCCAGCGGGCGACCGCGCTCGGCCGCGACGTCGGCGACCGACCGGCCGATGTGGCGGCCGCTCTTCGTGTCACCGAAATACTCGCGGCCGCCGACCGCGTGGCTCTCGAGGAGCTGCCGCTCCAGCAGGACGGCGACCTCGGCCCGGAAACCGGGCTCCTTCAGCCGTTCGACGACGCCGTCGAAGCCGCCGACCGTGAGGCGTGGCGGGAGCATGACCAGGAGGTGGCTGGACCCGGCCGGGTAGAGGTACCAGTCGACAGCAAGGTCGACCTCGCGGAGCGCCTCCTCGAGGAGCGGCTCCGTCTCATCGTCGATGGAGTCGTGTGATATGCGGACCGGGACGCCGGAGCGCCGGCCAATCTCGATCGACTCCTGCCAGGCGGCTCGGCGCCCGAGGCCCTGGTATCGGATGTGTGCGGCATAGACGCCTCCACGCTCGCCGACGACCTTGCACAACTCGACGATCTCGTCGGTCGACACGCTAGCGGCCGGCTGGTAGTCGAGGCCGGTGTTCAGGCCGACTGCGCCGGCGTCCAGCCAGTCACGGGTGAGGGCCTTCATGCGGTCGAGCTCGGACGCCATGGCAGGGCGCGGATCCCAGCCGAGCACGGCGAAGCGGATGGCCTGGTGGGGCGCCATCGGGACGACGTTCACCGGCGTCACTCCACCGAATCCCGCCAGGTATGACTCGATCGTCGGCCACCGGGGGGCGAGATCCGGGCGACCGCATGCGAAGACGGTCGAGCGCCACAGCTCCGCGGAGCCGTCGCCGTCGAGCGGAGCCCAGCCGAACCCGTCGGCGCCCGTGAGGTGCGTTGTCACGCCCTGGAGGACCGAGCCATACCGATCGTCGTTGCCGCGGAGCGCCGTTTCCGAGTGCACGTGCGTGTCGATGAACCCGGGCGCGACGACCCGCCCCGACGCGTCGATCACCCGGCCGGCGGCGGCCTGGGGGATGACTCCCAGGGCAGCGATCCGGTCCCCCCGGATGCCAAGGTCGGCGGGGAAGGCAGGCTTGCCCGTCCCGTCGACTACCGATCCCCCTCGAACTAGCAGGTCGAAATCCACGGTCGGTCAGGTCAGGCGGCCGCGGGCCAGCAGCGGGATGACTTGTTCGACGACTCCGCCCCGAAGCCCGACGAACGCGTCGTGGCGGAACGTGGTCGTGTCGTGGTAGTCGGGGATGATCTCGAGGCGGTCGCCGATCGCCACGTCCGGGGTGTTCGCCCCGCGTCGCCAGACTCCATGCTCGGCCGACAGGTAGACAAGCTCGACGTCGGGCATGCCCAGCACGATCGCCTGCCCCTCCTCCCGCGCCGACAGGGCCTTGAAGCCGGCGTCGGTGATCACCCGTTCCGGTGTCGGCCGGCTCGTGACGGTCGTGAGGATCGTCAGGGCGTACTCGAAGCCGAGCTCCTCGAGGTGACAGAGCTTCCCGTAGAAGGGGTCCATGAGGCAACCGCCGCCAGCCTGGAGCTCGGTCAACCCGTCGATGGAGGAGGCGTACATGTAGTTCCCGGAGCCGCCACCGCTGACGATGCCGACCGGCATGCCGTCGGCCTCGATGAGGCGGCGCGACTCGACGAGCCCGCCGATCGCCCGCTCGGTCCCGGCCCGCTTCTCCTCGTTGGGCCAGGCGGTCAGGACGTGGCCCTCGTAGCCCATGATCCCTGCGAGTCGGAGGCCCGGGGCCCGGTCGATCGCCCGCGCGAGTTCGAGCGCGGGCGGGCCCGGCGCGACCCCGGTACGGTCCATCCCGATGTTGATGTCGACGACCATCGGGATCTGGACCCCGGCGCTCGTCGCCACCTCGGACGCGAGGCGGACGTGGAATGGGTCGTCGGCGCAGATCATGATCTCGGCGCGCGATTCCAGGCCGGCAATGAGCTCCACCTTCTGGCGCGTGGCGAGCTCATTGGCGATGAGGATGCTCGTGATCCCGCCGTCGACCATGACGGCGGCTTCCGAGGGCTTCGCGCAGGTCACCCCGATCGCACCCAGCTCCATCTGGCGGCGGGCGATCCAGGGCGACTTGTGACCCTTCGAGTGCGGCCGCCAGTCCTTGCCACCGGCGGCGATCGCCGACGAGAGCCGCCGAGCGTTCGCATCGAACCGGTCGAGGTCGAGGACCATCACCGGTGTGTCGAGATCGGCCTTCGCAAGGCCGACCAGCGGATGGGGGGACGTCGGGCTCGTCGTCGGCACGTGGCCGCCTCCGGTGGGCTGCTGTCGACCTCGGGCGGCGTCTGACCGGCCACGCCGCAATGTAGATCGTAGACAATCTGGTCGGCACCGATCGAGGACGGGAGGAGGAGCAGGGTTGAGGGTCGCCGACGCTGTCGCCCGCATCCTCGCCCGCGAGGGCGTCGAGCTCCTCATCGGTTACCCGGTCAACCCGCTGATCGAGGCCGCGGCCGCGTTCGGCATCCGGCCGGTCATCGTCCGCCAGGAGAGAACAGGGATCCACATGGCCGACGCGCTGAGCCGCGTGACGTCGGGCGAGCGGCTCGGAGTGTTCACGATGCAGTCGGGTCCCGGCGCCGAGAACTCGTTCGGCGGCGTGGCACAGGCATACGCCGATTCGGTGCCCATCCTTGTCCTCCCGGCCGGCCACGATCGGCGCGACATGGGGATTGCCCAGAACTTCCGGGCGGTCGAGGCGTATCGCCCAATCACGAAATGGGCCGACGAGCTTCGCGTCTCGGAGACCCTGCCCGACACGATGCGTCGCGCGTTTGCGCAGGCTCGCAACGGACGCCCGCGACCGGTTCTCGTCGAGATCCCCTGGGACGCCTACGACGATGAGGTCGACCCACCGGACGACTACCGGCCCGCCGTCCGCGCCCGATCGGCGCCCGACCCTGCCGCGATCGAGGCGGCGGTCGCGATCCTGCTCGAGGCGGAGCGGCCTCTCATCTACGCCGGGCAGGGAGTGCACTATGCCCGGGCGTGGGAAGGACTGCGCGGCCTCGTGGAGCTGCTCGGCGCGCCGGTGACGACGAGCCTTCAGGGCAAGAGTGCCTTTCCCGAGGACCATCCCTTGTCGCTCGGATCTGGGGGCCGGACGGTGTCGCGCGCGCTCGACGCCTTCGTCGCCGACGCGGATGTGGTCCTGGGGATCGGCTGCAGCTTCACCCCGACGGGCTACGGGATCCGCTGGCCGGCCGGCAGGCGTTACATCCACGCAACCGCCGACGCGGCCGATCTCGACCAGGGCGTGCCTGCCGAGGTCGGGATCGTCGGCGACGCAGGGCTCGTCCTCGACGCGCTTGCCGCGTGCGTCGGGCAGCGGCTGCCGGTCCCACGCGAGGACCGGGCGAACGAGGTCGCCGGCCGCATCGCCCGGCTCAACGATGCCTGGCGCTCGGACTGGGCGACGAAGCTTCGCTCGGACGAGGTCCCGCTCACCCCGTACCGGGTCATCTCGGACCTCGCGGCCTCGGTCGACGTTGCCCAGACGATCATCACCCACGACGCCGGGAGCCCGCGCGACCAGCTCTCGCCCTTCTGGCCGGCCACGACGCCGCTCTCGTACATCGGCTGGGGCAAGACGACGCAGCTCGGCTACGGGCTCGGCCTCGCGATGGGCGCCAAGCTTGCCCATCCCGACCGGCTGTGCGTCAACGTCATGGGCGACGCGGCGTTCGGGTTCACCGGGCTCGACTTCGAGACGGCTGTCCGGGAGAGGATCCCGATCCTGACCGTGGTCCTGAACAACTTCTCGATGGCGATCGAGCTCGAGATCATGCCGATCTCGACAGAGCGCTACCGGAGCACCGACATCGGGGGCGATTGCGCGGCGATCGCCCGAGCCCTCGGAGGCCACGGCGAGCGGGTCACCGAGCCGGCCGAGATCGTGCCCGCGATCCGGCGGGCGGTGGCCGCGACCGAAGAGGGGACGCCCGCCCTGCTCGAGTTCATCACCTCGAAGGAGCTCGCGATGTCGCTGCCCGGGGCGACGAACCCCGACTGATTGGGTCGTCGCTCAGGGCACGCGCCGAGTGATGATCTTCGAGTCGATCCGCGACGCGCTCGTCTGGCCGGTGTGGCCCATCGCGGAGACGAGCTCGCCGCCGATCAGCTCCATCATCCGGATGATGCCCTCGGTCCCGCCCGCCCCGAGACCCCACAGGACGGGCCGGCCGATAAGCACGGCCCTGGCCCCGAGCGCGAGTGCCTTGAGCACGTCAGTGCCCCGCCGGATCCCACCGTCGACGAGGACGTCGATCCGGCCGGCGACCGCGTCGACGACCTCCGGCAGCGCGTCGAGCGTGGCCATCGAGTAATCGAGCTGGCGTCCGCCGTGGTTCGAGACGACGATCCCGTCGACGCCGTGCTCGAGGGCGAGCGAGGCGTCCTCCGCTGTCATCACGCCCTTGAGGACAAGCGGCAGCTTCGTGATCGAGCCAAGCCACGCGAGTGACCGCCACGTGAGGCTGCCGTCGACCTGGAGCGGCGGATCGACGATCTCCGGAAGGTTGCCGGCACGGATCCCGGGCGAGGGCAGCGGCGGGAGGCGCATCTCGCCTTCGCGCCAACCGGGCACAGGCGCGTCGACCGTCAGGCAGACGGCCGCGCAGCCCGACGCCTCGGCCCGTGTGACGAGATCGGCGGTGAGCCCTCGGTCGGTGAACCAGTAGAGCTGGAACCAGGGCGACGTCACGGCTCGGGCGATCTCCTCGATCGGCAGGCTCGAGCCCGTGCTGACGATCATGATCGTGTCCAATGCCTCGGCGGCACGGGCGGTCGCGAGCTCGGCGTCCGGGTGTGCGAATGAATGGAGCGCCGTTGGTGCGAACAGCACCGGCAGGGCGATCGTCCGGCCGAGGACGGTCGTCGAGGTGTCGATCCGGCTGACGTCGCTGAGGACCCGCGGCCGAAACGCCCAGCGGGCGAATGCATCGAGGTTCGCCCGTGCCGTGCTGCCGCTGCCGGCCCAGCCCGCCACGAAGCTGTACCCCTCGATCGGCATCCGCTCGCGGGCGAGGCCCTCGAACTCGTCGACCGAACAGATCCGGGACAACTCGTCGGCGACCAGATGCGCGACCACCGTGACCTCCAGGGCGACGCTGTGCGGTAGATTGTCGACAATCTGTGGCAATGGCGTGGGCCGGACGGGCGTGGCTGGAGGGCGCGGATGGAGGTCGTTGGGTCGGGCACGTTCTGGGACGCCCGATCGGCGCCGGTCAACCTCCGCACCGCATCGGCGACGTCTGCGCTCCTCGCCTCCGACGGGACCATTTTTGCCACCTGCCGGCTTGGCACGGACCGCGAGGGACCGGACGGCAGGAGCGGCGTGTTCGCGTCCCGTGATGGGGGCGCCACCTGGGAACTCCGCTTCCTCAGCCCGGGCCACGAGACGTGGGACGGCTGGCGGGGCGAGTCGCGCGGCTGGTATCTTGCCGAGCTGGTGCCCGGCGAGCTGACTGCGTCGGTCCTGTGGACGGATCGGTCCGACCCGGCGAAGCCGTGGGTCAACCCCATGACCCAGGGACTGCTCGGGATGCGCGCCTACCATCTCGTCTCGCGCGACGGCGGATGGTCATGGCCGGAGCGGCGCCGGATCGACCTCGGTCCACACCAGGGCGCGTCGACGACGGGGCCGGTGCTGCGGCTGTCGGGCGGTGTCCTCGCCCAGCCGTTCGAGACGTGGAAGGAGCACGACGACCCCAAGCCGGGCCGCCCGGCCGCGCTCTTGCGACTCTCGAGAGACGCAGGAGCGAGCTGGGCCGAGGACGTCCTCGTCGCACGGCACCCGGACAACGCGCTGTTCCACTGGGACCAACGACTCGAGACCCACCCCGACAGCGGGCAGCTCGTAAACATGTTCTGGACCCACGATCCGCACGCCGGTCGCGACGTCGACGTCCATATCTCGTGGGGATCGCCCGACGGCCGGACGTGGACGACCCCCACCGCGACCGGCCTGCCCGGCCAGCACACCCAGCCGGTGTCGATCGGCGGCGACCGGCTCGTCGCGCTGTACTCGCACCGCCAGAATCCGCCCGGGATCCGGGCCGCGCTCTCGGAGGACTTCGGGCGGACGTGGGACCGTTCGACGGAGGTCGTGATCTACGCCAGCGAGGCGGGCGCCGAGCCCGGCAGCGGCCGCCCGCGGCCGCAACGCGAGTTCTGGAACGACATGGGCGCCTGGCAGTTCGGCCACCCGCGGGGAGCGCGACGGCCGGACGGGGTCGTCCTCGTCGTGTTCTACGGCGGTTCGGGACTTCATCGGAGCGCCCGCTGGGCGCGGCTCCGAATCTGACCGCAGCTCGAGTGGCAGCAGCCTCACTCGTCCTGCGGTCGGCCCGGGTCGCCGACGCCCGCGGCCGGCGGGACGGGCTCACCGACATCTTCATCGCGGATGGCCGGATCGCGGACATCGAAGACACCGCCCGCGCCAGGTTCCAGGCGGACGAGTCCATCGACGTGGCCGGCGGCTTCGTCGTCCCCGGGCTGATGAATGCCCACGCCCATCTCACCCTCGACGCCGGACCGGACCCCGACCGGACCCTCCGCGAGGAGAGTCGAACCGACACCGTGATCCGCAGCGCTCGCCGTCTCCTCGAGACCGTTCGTGCCGGCGTCACCACGATCCGCGACCTGGGTGGCTTCGGCGGCATCGATCTGGAGCTCGCCCGGGTCGTCGACCGTGGCGAGATCACCGGGCCGCGGGTCCTCGCCTCGGGCCGGGTCGTGACAATGACCGGCGGCCATGGCTGGTGGATCGGCCTCGAGGCCGACGGGCCCGACGCGGTCCGTGCGGCCGCGCGGACGAACCTCAAGGCCGGAGCCCGCTCGATCAAGATCATGGCGACGGGCGGGATGATGACCGGCGGTCGCCAGGCCGGGCAGCCCCAGCTCACGATCGAGGAGATGGCGGCGGCGGTCGACGAGGCGCACAAGCGGGGCGTCCCCGTCGGCGCCCACGCCGAGAGTCGGGTCGGCGTGCGCAACGCGATCCTCGCCGGCGTCGACTCCGTCGAGCACGGCCACGGGGGCGACGCCGAGGTGATCGAGCTCATGCTCGAGCGCGGCACCTTTCTCGTGCCGACGATCCTGTCCGATCGGCGGATCATCGAGGCCGGCTTCGACGCCGGGATCCCAGACTTCGTCGTCGAGCAGTGCGACGCGCTCCACGACAGCCTCGTCGCGTTCCTCGAGGCGGCGATCCGGGCGGGCGTAAAGGTCGCAGCGGGCAACGACGGCGGTGCGCCGCTCGTGCCGATGGGCGACATGGTCGGCGAGCTGGAGCTGTACGTCCGCCACGGCATGACGCCGGTAGACGCTCTCGCCTCGGCCACGACGGTCACGGCCGGGCTCCTCCGCCTACCGGACGTCGGCCTCGTCGAGCCCGGCTACGTGGCCGACCTCCTCGTCCTCGGCGACGACCCGCTCGCGTCGGTCGGAGCGCTCCGCGGCCCGCAGGTCGTCGTCGCCCGCGGCGCGGTCGTCAGCGGCTGACGCGCTCACCCGGGACGTCCCCGACGATCGCGGCTCCCGGTCGTCGCGGGTCCGCCGCGGCCTGCAGCCCGGCCTCCGGGTGGCGAGCCACGGCATAGAGGGCCGCGAAGCCTGACTCGTATGTCCGGTTGACCTGCAGCTCCCGCGCCATGAGGGCCCGCTCGACAAACGCGGGGACCCGATCTTCGAGGTCGATGAGGCCGTCGTGGGCGTCGATGCGCGGCGCGCTGACCGCCTCGAGCGCGGACATGCCGAAGACCGTCAGGTCGACGACGCCCTGGATGACGGCACCGATCGCACGGCTCCCGCCTGGGCCGGTGATGGCGAGCCGGACGCCGGCTGCGCCGACGAGCACGGCCGGAGCAGCCGCGCTCCAGCGGGCCTTGCCGGGGGCGATCGAGTTCGGCCGGTCCGGCTCGACGTCGAAGCCGGCCATGCAGTTGTTGTAGAGGAACCCGAGACCCTCTGTCACGACGCCTGATCCGCCGTGACTCGCGAGGGAGTGGTTCATCGCGACGGCGTTGCCGACACCGTCGACTACCACGACGCTGGTCGTGTCGCCCGGGACGAGCGACGAGCCAAGCAGTCGCTCGACCGGCACGTCGACGAACGCAGGATCGGCGAGGTAGCGGGCCCGGTCGTCGGCCACGGCCCCTATCGCGTCGGCGATGAGTCCCGCGTTCCCCGGATCGAGCGGGCCTACCGCGGCCTCGAGTCGGGCGTCCAGGAGGCTGAGCGCACGGACGAGCGAGACGCCGCTCTCCGGCGGCGGCGCGGAGTAGACGTCGAGCCCGCCGAATGCTCCCGCCACCGGCGGACCGACCATCGGGTGGTAGGCGGCCAGGTCCTCCGCGGTGATGTCGGCTCCGTGGGCCGCAAGGTCGGCGGCGATCTGGTCGGCGACCACACCGCGATAGAATGCGCGAGGCCCCTCGGCGGCCAGGGTCTCCAGGGTCGCGGCGAGGAGCGGCTGGGCGAGCCGCTCGCCGATGCGGAAGAAGCGGCCGCCCGGAAGATACGTGGCGGCTGACGCCTCGGTCACAGCCAGCCTGTCGAGGAACGGCACGGCGCCGGGCCAGTCCCACTCCGGCGGCCCTGCCCCCAGCACGCCGGAATACACGGGCACGCCGTCGCTGGCATGGCGGATCGCCGGTGAGAGCAGGTCGCCCCAGGCGAACCGACCCGATCCCCGCGCGTACAGCTCGCCCAGGCCGGCGACCGCGCCCGGGACGGCGATCGAGCGGTAGCCGACGTCGTTGACGGAGTCACGCAAGCGGGGCAGGTAGCCGTGGTAGGCGGGCTCGACGAGGTCGTCGAGCCACATGTCCGGCCGGGCCCGGGACCCTGCGCGCCCCGGGAAGTCGATCGAGGTCGCCTCGCCGCGCCGGCCGTCCCACCACGTCGCGACACCCCAGCCGCCGATGCCGCACTTCGCGGGATCGACGACGCCCTGGGCGAACGCCACTGCGACGGCCGCATCCGCGGCGTTCCCGCCCGCCTCGAGGATCGCCGCTCCCTCGTCGACCGCGAGCGGGTGCCCGGCCGCGACCGCCCAGCGTCCGTTGGTCATCGTCACGAGCGTATATTGTCGACACTTCGGCCGCAGCTGCTGGGAGTGACCACGGAATGTACGACAACAGGCCGGTCCGCTGATGGCCGAGACGGAGACGCCCGACGCCACGTTCACGCTGCCGCGGATCCAGCCGCGGGTACTACGCCAGGAAGTTCTGAGCGCCCTGCGAACGGCGATCCTCGCCAATGAGATCAAGGCGGGCTCGCGGCTCCTCGAGGCAGAGGTCGCCGCGAGGATGGGCGTCAGCCGCGCCCCTGTGCGCGAGGCGATCCGCCATCTCGAGCAGGAGGGGCTCGTCGAGTTCTTCCCGCATCGGGGAGCAGTCGTCGTCGGGCTGCCCGAGGCGGAGATCGACGCGATCTACGAGCTTCGGGCGATCATCGAGGGCCGCGCGATGGCCAACGCCTGCGGCAGCGTGGGCCAGGCCGAGCTCGACCGGCTCGAGGCCCTCATCGTCGATATGCGGGCTGAGCTCAAGAAGGGCGACGTCGAAGCCATCGCCGAGATCGACCTTCGGTTCCACGGGCTCATCGTCGAGTGGTCGGGGCTGACGCTCCTGCGCCACATCTGGTCGAGCCTCGACGGGCTCGTCCGGCTCCGCTCGTACCAGGCCCTCGATCGGCCGGGTCGGACGGCCCAGTATTTCCTGAAGAACGCCGCGTCGTCCCATGATGTCCTGGTCGCGGCATTACGGTCGGGCGACCCGGCCAAGGCCGCGGAGGCCGCCCGCCAGCACGTCCTCGAGGTCCCAACGATGCTCGCCGGGCTCCGCGACGGCGGCGGACAACGTCGACCTGCGCCGACGGCCGCGCCGGCCGGAACGGCGACGAACCCGGAGCCCGCCGAGGGTGGCGCTTGACCCTGGACGCCCTGCGCGACGCGGCCCGCGCGATGGACCCGGACCCCATCTCGGACCTCACGCTCGACCTTCTCGGGATCTGGAGCCCGCCGGGTAGCGAGGCAGCGATTGCCGAGCGGATGGCCGACGAGCTCGCTGCGGCCGGTGCCCGCGTCCGGCTCGACCGCGAGTTCCCGTCGAGCCCGAGTGTCATCGCCGAGCTCGGCGCGGCCGAAGGTGAGGGCCCGACGATCCAGTGGCACGGTCACCTCGACGCGATCGACGTCGAGCACACGCCGCCGGAGCGGCGAAACGGCATGCTCGTCGGGCGTGGCGCCGCCGACATGAAGGGCCCGGACGCGGCGATGGTCGCCGCCATCCGGCTCCTGCGGGAGCACGGTCTCCCGGAGCGAGGCCGGATCCTCGTCACGCTCCACGGGATGCACGAGAGCGGCGGCAACGAGCCACTGCACGCGCTCATCGCACGGGGGATCCACGGCGATGCGGTCATCACAGGCGAACTCGGCGGAGGCGTCGAGCTGCCGATCGGCGGCCTCGGCTTGACGTTCTGGGAGATCGTCGCCGATCGGCCTGGCATGGCTCTCCACGAGACCGTCGTCCCGCCCGGCACGGTCGATCCTGTCGAGGTCGGGCGGCTCGTTCACGCCGAGCTCGTGGCGCTCCGCGACCGTCTCGCCGCGACCCCCGGTGACGACGCGAAGCCGTCGCTGTTCGTGGCGAGGTTCACCTCGGGTGACTACTACAACCGGCTCCCGGTCCGGGCGGAGCTCGCCGGGACCCGCCGGCACGACGAATCGACCGACCTCGCAGAGGTCGCTGCCGAGCTCGAGGCGCTGGTCGATCGGGTCCGCCACGTCACCGGTGCCTCGATCGTGCTGCGAGCGGTGCCGATCGCCGAGGCGTTCTCGGTCGACCCGGCCGAGCCGCTCGTCCGGGCAACGCTCGACGCCCACCGCGACCTCTTCGGCCGGGAGCTGCGTCTCTCGCGCTCCCGGGTCGCGACGAACGCCGTCCACTTCGTCCGCGAGGCGGGCGTCCCGGCGGTCGGCTACGGGCCGGACCCGGCCACGAACCACAGCGACCACGAGGTCCTGCCGGTAGCGGAGCTGTCGAGGATCGCGGCCGGGTTCGCCCTCGCCTCGGCGTACTACATCGAGCGGGCTGGGCGGTGACGGCGAGCGTTCGCAGACCTGCGACGGGCGCCCAGGCCGGCATACGGACCTGGCACGACCTCGACACGCCGGTCGCCCTCGTGGACCTCGCCCGGCTCGAGGCGAACCTGACGTCGATGGCGGCCATGGCTCGCAACGCGGGAGTGGCCCACCGGCCTCACGCGAAGACCCACAAGACGCGCGAGGTTGCAGAGCGGCAGCTCGCGCATGGCGCCAGCGGGCTGACCGTCGCAAAGATCGGCGAGGCCGAGGCCTTCGTCGACGCGGGGTTTGACGACCTGTTCATCGCCTACCCGGTCGTCGGGGAGCGCAAGCTCGCCCGGCTGTTGTCGCTCCTCGATCGGGCCCGGATCCGCTTCGAGGTCGACACGCTGGTTGGCGCGGAACAGGCGGCGGCGTTCCTGGACCGGGCCGGGCGGCGGGTCGAGGTCGTCGTCAGCGTCGACGGCGGTGCGGGACGGTCCGGCGCGGCATCGGCCGAGGACGCGATCGCGATCGCGGAGCGCGTCGCCGAGCTGCCGGCGCTCGACCTCGTCGGGGTCATGAACTACGGCAACGCGTACGGGACGACCGATCCCGTCGAGCAAGCAGCGATCGGCCGGCGCGAGGGCGAGTACGCGCTCGAGGTCGCCGCAGGGTTCCGGAGCCGTGGCCTGGCTGCCGACGTGGTGACGGTCGGCAGCACGCCGACGGCCCCCCACGTCCTGACTGTACCGGGCATCACCGAGCTGCGGGCGGGCGTGTATGCCTTCCTCGACCTCAAGCAGGTCACGCTGAACGCGGGCACGCTTGACGATTGTGCGCTGACGATCCTCGCCACGGTCGTGTCGCACGCCCGACCGGATCGCTACGTTCTCGATGCCGGGCTCAAGGCGCTGGCCGGTGAGGATTACGGCTGGGGGACGTGGGGACGGCCGCTCGACCGGCCGGACCTGGCGATCGTTCGGGCGACCGAGGAGCACGGGATCGTCGAGTTGCCGCCAGGCGCGAGCGATCCAGGCTGGCGGATCGGCGAGTCGGTCCGGATCGTGCCGAACCACGCCTGCGGTGCTGTGAACATGCACGACGAGCTCGTCGCCGTCGACGGCGAGCGGGTCGTCGAGCGCTGGCCCGTCATCGCTCGCGGACGGTTCCGGTAGGCATCTCATGCCGGAGGCCTTCGGGCGTGGCTTCGTCGACGTCAATGCCTGCTTCGGGCCGGAGCACGGCACCGCAGGGACAGCCGACGCGTCCCTCTCGACGCTCGTCGCGGAGCGCCGGTCGCACGGGATCCGGCTGAGCCTGGCCTACTCGCTCCTCGCCGAGGCCTCGGACCGCCTGACCGGCAACCCGGTCGCGTATGAGGCCGCGACCGAGCCGTCGATCGGCGTCGCCCCGATCTCGGTCGTCTCCGCCCGGCGGACCGGGGATGCGGGGCGCGCCGTCGCGGAGGCCGAGCGTTGCGGAGCCGTCGGGTACCGCCTCGAGGGCTGGTCCGGCGGAGCCCCGGTCTCGGAGGCCGTTCGGGAGGTCCTCGCCGCGGTGGCCTCGACGGGCCGGCCGCTCCTCGTACCGCTCCGGTGGAACGGCGGGATCAGCGGCGTCGGCGAGGCGAGTGCGATCGGCGCCGCAACCGCCGATCTCGGGATCGCGGTGATCCTTGTCGGCGCCCACTACAACCACATCGTCGACGACCTTGCCGCGGCCCGCCGCTATCTGCACCTCCACCTCGAGACGAGCGCGATGGGCCATTTCCGGGCGATCGAGACGGCCGTGGCCGCGGTCGGCGCGGAGCGGATCCTGCTCGGGACCGGGAGCCCTCGACGGCCCGCGGCATCCGCGATCGACGCGGTGCTCTGCGCGGCGATCCCGGACGGCGCGAAGCGGGCCATCCTCGCGGGCAACGCAACCCGCCTGTTCGGCCTCGACGGCGCCGGTGGCCCGGTCGACCTGACTCCCCCTCGGATGCCCGCCCGCGCGCTCGACGTTCACACCCACTTCGGGCCATTCGATTTCGATGTCCCCGAGGTCAGCGACGCTGAGCTCCTCGGCGCGCTTCGCACCCCGCCGACCGGAGCGGCCGTCGCGTCGGCAGCGGTCGGGATTTTCGGCGACCCGGCGCGGGGCAACGAGCAGGCGGTCCGGGCGGTGGGCGAGTCGCGCGCTTCCGCGCAGCTCGCCTACGTCGTCGCCGACCCGAGGGACGTCGCGTTCAGTCGCGACCAGCTTGACCGGTACCTCGGCCGATCCGGCGTCGCCGGCGTCAAGGTCCACGGCCAGCTGAGCGGCGTCCCGACAGCTACCCGCGCGATGGCCGCGCTGTTCGACCTCCTGGCCGACTACGGCCGACCGGTGAAGATCCACAATGAGGGCGACGGCTGGGACGTTGCGCTGCTCGAGGTCGCCCGGGCACACCCCAGGCTGCCGATCGTCGTCGCTCACTCGGGTCTCGGGACGCCGAGCGAGGCGGCGGGCCGGATCGCCGCCTCGACCGATAACGTCTACCTCGAGCTGTCCAGCAGCTTCGCCAGTCTCGCCGAGGTCCGCCGGGCCGTCTCGATCGCCCCGCCGGATCGGGTGCTGTGGGGCAGCGACGCGCCACTCCTCGAGCCGGCGTACGTCCTGGGGACGTACGAGGACGCGGGGATCGCCGCGGACCAGCTCGAGCGGGTGTTCTGGTCGAACGCGGCAGAGCTGTTCGGTCTCTGAGGCGTGTTCGATCTCGTCGTCTTGGGTGGCACCGTCGTCGACGGGACGGGCGCCCGCGGTCGTCGCACCGACGTCGGGATCGCGGGCGGGCGGATCTCCGCGCTCGGCGACCTCGTCGCGGCCGACACACGGGACCGGATCGACGCCGCCGGACGGATCGTCGCGCCCGGCTTCGTCGACGTCCACAGCCACTCGGACCTCACGCTGCTGTCAGCGCCGAGCGCGCCGAGCAAGATCCACCAGGGGATCACCACCGAGGTCAACGGCAACTGCGGCATGGGCGGCGTGCCGCTCCCGGCCAGGCAGGCGACCGCGATCCGGAGGGCGAACGCGACGATCGACCCGGACCTCGGCGTCGACTGGTCCTGGTCGGACCTCGCCGGGTATCGAGATGCCCTCGAGGGGCAGGGCATCGCGCTCAACACGGCCCCGCTCGTCGGGCACATCCCCTTGCGCATCGCGGTGGCCGGCGAGGCGGCGGGTCCACTCGGCGACGGCGAGCGCGCGGCGCTCGTTCGGGAGCTCGAGGCATGCCTGGACGCTGGCGCCGTTGGATTCTCGACCGGCCTCATGTTCCCGCCGGCCATGTCGGCCGATCGGGACGAGCTGATCGCAATCGGACGGGCCGTCGCCCGCCACGACGCGCTGTTCGCGGCCCACTTCCGCAACTACAGCGACCAGCTCCTTGAGGGCGTCGACGAGATCCTCGACGTCGCCCGACAGAGCAGCTGCCGGCTCCAGGTCTCCCACCTTGCGGTCGCCGGTCGGCGCAACTGGGGCAAAGTGCCCGCGGCTCTCGAGCGGATCGACCGGGCCCGGGCCGAGGGCATCGACGTTGCCGCCGACATTTACCCGTACATCGCCGGTAGCGCAAACCTCTCGCAGCTCCTGCCCGGCTGGGCCCAGGACGGGGGGGCCGTGGCGATCACCGAACGGCTGGGGCGGGAGGCTGACCGAACGCGAATCCTCCGCGCCTGGGAGACCGAGCTGTTCTTCGGCTGGGACGAGATCGAGGTCGCCTCGCTCGAGCCCGGTCTCGAGGAGACGCTGGGCCTGACCGTCGAGGCGGTCGGCGGGCTCTGGGGGATCGACCCCTCATTGGCCGCCCTCGAGCTCATCCGGCGGAGCGAGAACAGGGTCGTGATGGTCGCCTACGGCCGATCGGAGGACGACCTGCGGGCGGTGCTCGGCCACGACGCGACATCGATCGGGTCGGATGGCCTGGCGATGGACCCGGACGGTGCGTCCGGCGCCGGGCGGCCTCACCCGCGGAACTACGGCTGCTACCCGCGGTTCCTCGGCCGTTACGTTCGCGATCAGGGGGTCGTGCCGATCGAGCGGGCGATCGAGATGTGCACTAGCCGGCCGGCGGCGCGGGCTGGCCTGACCGACCGCGGCCGTCTGGCGGAGGGACTCGCCGCCGACGTCGTCGTCTTCGACCCGGCAACCATCGTCGACCGCGCCACGTTCCGGGAGCCCGGCCGGTACCCCGTCGGGATCGCCCATGTCCTTGTCGCCGGGGTGCCGGTCGTCCGCGACGGCGCCGCGGTCGAGGGAGCGCGGCCCGGTCGAGTCCTTTTGACCTGAGGGAGAGGCGATGAAGATCACCGACGTCCGGACGATGCGGCTGACCGGACCAGACCCGCACGGCGTCGGCGGGAAGGCCCGCTCGTGGACGATCGAGCTCGTCCGCGTCGACTCGGACGCCGGGATCTACGGCCTGGGCGAGGTCGGCGGGTTCATGGGCGACCGCGAGGCGATCGCCTACTGCCGCGAGTGGCTGGTCGGCAAGGACCCGCTCGCCATCGGGCCGTTCATCCGGGCCATGCTCGTCGGCGGCCTGCCACCTTTCGACCCGCAGATGAGTCCCACCGCGACCGTGACGGGGCCGATCGCGTGGGCCGTCAGCGGCGTCGAGATGGCCCTCTGCGATCTGGCCGGCAAGGCCCTCGCGACGCCCGTCTACAACCTCTTGGGGGGTCGGTACCGCGATCAGGTCCGGGTCTACCTGGACCGCAGCGGAGTCGAGGACCCGACCGACGACGCCTCCTGGGTCCGGCTCGCCGAGCGGGTGGGGGAGGAGGGCTTCACCGACCTGAAGTTCGACGCCGAGTGGATCGCGCCGGAGCTCAACCGCGACCCCTGGAACCGCCAGATGCGCGGAGACCAGTTGCAGCGGACGGTGGAGCGCCTGATGCTCGTGCGGGAGACGGTCGGGCCCGACGTAGAGATCCTGCTCGACGGTCACTTCTCCTTTGACGTCGAGACGGCCGTCCGGCTCGCCCAGGCCCTCGAGCCGGTGGGCCTGAAGTGGTTCGAAGACCCCATCGCGATCCTCGACGTGACCGGGCTGCGGCGCGTCCGCGACGCCTCGCCGGTCCCGATCTGCACCGGCGAGATGCTCGTCGCCGAGCAGTTCCGGGCGTTCATCAACGCCGAGGCGCTCGACATCGTCCACCCCGATGTGCTCTTCGTTGGCGGCCTCCACGAGGCACGGAAGGTCGCCGATTACGCCGACCTCAACGGCATCCCGCTGGCGCTGCACAACAACGGCTCCGGGCTGACGTCGATCGCCTCGGCGCACGTGGCTGCCGCCTCGGCGAACTTCATCGGCCTCGAGTATCACTTCTACGATGCGAAGTGGATCGGGCGGGTCGTCCGGCGAGAGGGCCACGAGCTGTTCGAGGGCGGCCACGTCGTGCTCTCGGATGCGCCAGGTCTGGGGATCGAGCTCGACGAGGAGGTCTGCTCGAGCCATCTGGCGCCGGGCGAGTCGTTGTTCTGACCGATCCGGATCGCTCGTGTCCGAAATCGGACGCGGAAGGCGAACGACCGGCCGTCGTTGGCCCCGAATCCGGACCGGCGTAGTCGAAGCGTCAGCTCTGCGCGGTCAGCCGCTCGAACGCGCGCTCGTTCAGCTCCAACCCGAGCCCGGGCCCACCCGGCACGCTGATCCGCCCGTCCCGGGGCAGCACGGACTCGCCGAGCAGCTCGGCGAGCTGGTCCGGCGACGGGCCGTACTCGACCGAGTACTCGTGCGGGCGGACTCCGGATGGCACAGTCGCGTACGCGTGGAGGCTCGCGACGAGCAGGATCCCGGCCGCGGGACTGTGGGGCATGACCGGCTTCGCATGGACCTCAGCGAGCTGGAAGATCCGCACGACCTCGCTGATCCCGCCCGCGTCGAGGATGTCGGGCTGAAGGATGTCGGGATTGCCGATCGCGATGAGATCCCGGAAGCTCCAGCGAGTCGCCTCACCTTCGCCGGTCGAGATCGGGACGTCCAGTGCATCGGCGACCTGCCGGACCCCCGGCCAGTCGTACGGCGGCAGCGGCTCCTCGAAGTGGGCGATCCCAAGCTCCTCGAACCGCCGGCCCTGGCCGATGGCTGTCCCGACCGAATAGCCCCGGTTGGCGTCGAAGCCCAGCCAGACGTCGGGCCCTGTGAAGTCCCGGCACAGCCCGACCATCTCGAGGTCCTTCGCCGGGTCGACATCGAACCGGAGCGGTCCCCAGTCCATGCGGATCTTGAATGCCCGGAAGCCCTGGTCCCAGCCCACGCGGAGCGCGTCGAGCATCTGCTGCGGGCTGCGCTGCCAGCCCGCTCCCGTCGACCAGTAAAGCGGGATCTCTGTCCGTGCGGCCCCACCCAGCAAGGCATGAAGCGGCAAACCGGCCACCTTGCCGACGATGTCCCACAGCGCAACGTCGATCGCCCCGACGTACGACGCGGGGGTCGGGTAGGGCCGCTCCGGCGTCCCGAAGTAGAGCCGCTCCCAGTGACGCCCCGGTTCGAGCGGGTTCTCGCCGACCAGCAGCGGCTTGATGACGTTCTCGAGGTGAGGCCGGAACATCGCGGGGTCGTGCCAGCCGATCTCCGAGACGCCGACCACGCCCTCGTCGGTGAAGACGCGGAGGATCGTCGGCCCGATCGACAGGGTGTCCGCCCGGATGTCCGTGATCTTCATCGGAGCTCCGGGACCAACCCCAACCGGCTCATCCGAACGAGGTCGCGCGGTACTGCCCGGATGTCGGAAACGCCCGCCATCGCCGCGTCCTGCTCGAGCTCGCTGCTGAGAATCGAGAAGATCCGGCGCGACCCAGCTTCGCCACCGACGGCGAGGCCCCACAGGAACGGCCGCCCGACGACGACCGCCCTGGCTCCGAGGGCGAGTGCTCGAAGGATGTCGACGCCACGGCGGATCCCGCCGTCGACGAGGACCTCGACGCGGCCGTCGACTGCTTCGACGACCTCGGGGAGGGCCTCGGCCGTCGGGATGGCCCCGTCGAGCGTTCGGCCGCCGTGGTTGCTCACGTCGATCGCATCGGCACCCGCGTCGATCGCCCGCCGGGCATCGTCGGGATGGAGGATGCCCTTGACGACGATCGGGACCTTCACCTGATCCCGCAGCCGCTTGAAGTAGGCCCAGTCGAGCGTCAGCAGGACGCGGGCGCCCTCGTGGTGCATCGGGTACGTGACCCAGTCGGGGGTGACGAGGCCGCCGCGCGGGCGACGCTTCGGGTCGATGTCGATCGTGACGTCAACCGTGAGAACGATGGCCTTCGCGCCGGCGGCGATCGCTCGCTCGACCATCGCGATGGTGGCGTCGTGGTCGGACCACGGATAGAGCTGGTAGAAGAACGTCAGCCCCGGGACGGCGCCGATCTCCTCGATGGGCGTGGTCGTGCTCGTCGACACGATCATCGCGGTCCCAGCGGCCGCCGCCGCCCGAGCCGTCGCAAGCTCGCCGAGCGGATGAGCCATCCTCTGCGCTGCCATCGGCGCCACGATGAGCGGGACCGAGATGGCGTTCCCGAGCACGCTCGTGTTTAGCGAAACCTTCGACACGTCGTTGAGCATCCGCGGCACGAGCCACCAGCGTCCCCAGCCGGCGAGGTTGCCGCGGAACGTCTGCTCGTCGCGTGCGCCGGACGCATAGTAGTCGTGGGCATACGAGGGCAGGAGGTTGGCCGCGAACTCCTCGATCTCGTGAAGCGTGGCATTGGCCAGGAGATCCCATTCGGCGGTCAAGAGATAGCCCTCCCGTGTGCATCCGGCCCCGGCGCGGGCAAGCGGCTCGCGGCGTCGATCGTAGCGAGCCCGACATCGAAGGAGGCGTCCGTGGTGCAGGCACCGAACCCGGCGGCAACCGTTCACCCGGGCACGATCCAGGCGATCTTCGACCACCTCATCCTCAGCCTCAAGACCGACCCGGACGCCCCGGAGCCGGGGTTCCTGCTGAGCCACTGGTCGTTCCGTTGGTCGGCTGAGGGGCTCGCCGGGAATCTCGCCTACCTCCAGGCGACGATCGACGGAAGCCTCCGCCGCCAGGTCCTGACCGACTCCCCTGCGCTGGCCGACCGGCACGCCGGCCGGATGGCGCCGCGGGGCTGGTCCCCGCCGGATCTCGAGAGTCCCGTGGTCGTCGCACGGTTCGAGCGGACCGACGACTGGCCGGACGCGGTGCGCGAGCATGTGTCGGGCGCCGCACTCGAGCTCGAAGTCGCCTGGTCGAACCTCGCTCTGCCGGTGTTCGCTCAGGGTCCCGCCCCACGGGCGCCGGAGCAGGACATCATCAGCGTCCTCCTCGAGGCCGCCGACGCCATGGCGGCGATCGATGGGCGACCTGTCGCGGGCTCCCCGTTCAGCAACGACATCTGGATCCCCTGGCTCGGCCGATCGCTCAGCTCGTGCGTGGTAGCGCTCGGCGAGGTCCTCCTCACGCGGCCGGTGCCACCCGAGTGACCCGGATCGACCTCCCGCCCGAGATCGATCTCCCGCCGCCCGACCCGGCGAGCCTCACCGCGACCGGCCCGCAGCTCGCGGCGGGGGTTTGGCGCTACCGCGGCTGGTTGCCGGACGTCGAGCCCGTCTCGCTCGGCGAGCCGACGACGCCGCTCGTGCCCCTCGACCGCCCGGGACCGTCCGTCCTGGCGAAGCTCGAGGGCGCACAGCCGACCGGATCGTTCAAGGATCGCGGCACGGCCGTGCTCGTGGCGTGGCTCCGAGCGAACGGTATCGGAGAGATCGTCGAGGACTCCTCGGGCAACGCCGGCGCGTCGATCGCCGCATACGCCGCGCGCGCCGGGCTGCGTGCCCGGGTGTTCGTGCCCGAAACGGCGTCGCCCGCGAAGCTCGGCCAGATCCGCGCCCACGGAGCCGAGATCGTGATCGTGCAGGGTCCCCGTGCGGCAGCGACCGACGCGGCCGTCGCGGCGGTCGAAGCCGGCGAGGCCGTATATGCCAGCCACCTCCGGCAGCCCGCCTTCCTGGCCGGGACCTCGACCTTCGCCTACGAGCTGTGGGAGCAGCTGGGCCGAGCCGCGCCTGACGCCGTCGTCGTTCCCCTCGGGGGCGGGACGCTCCTGCTCGGTGCCCACCGGGGCTTCAGCCGCCTTCGCGACGCCGGCCTTATCGCGCGGGTCCCTCGCCTGGTCGGCGTCCAGGCGGCCGCCTGCCGGCCTCTTGCCGACGCCTTCGACTCCGGCGCGACGGACGCCGCAGCCATGGAGCCCGGCCCGACTCTCGCCGAGGGAATCAGGATCGCTCGACCGCCGCGCAGCCCCGAGATCCTGGCCGCCGTCCGAGCGACGGCCGGGACAATCGTCGCGGTGTCCGAGCGAGCGATCGGCTCGGCCCTCCGCGAGCTCCTCGGCCGCGGGCTCTACGTCGAGCCGACCTCGGCTGTCGCCCTCGCAGGGTACCGCCTCCTCGAGGCCGACCGGTGGCTCGCCCCGGGCGAGTCGATCGTCATCGCGCTTACCGGGCACGGCCTCAAAACCCCCGGCGCGATCGACTCGCTCCTGGCGAAAGGCCGACCTGCCGGCCGCCGATGAAGACCGCCAGCGGGCGGGCGAGGGTCGATCGGTCGATGAGCGGGTCGGCGTCGAGCAGGAGCAGGTCCGCCCGGCGGCCGACCGCAATCTCTCCGCGATCCGCGAGACCGAGATACCGGGCAGCCGTGGACGTCGCCGTCCGGAGCGCGTCGGGCGCCGACAACCCGATCGACGCGTACACCGTGAGCTCCTCGTGCAGGGCGTCGAACGGGGTATCGGTGGCGCCGGCGTCCGTCCCAGCGACGATCGGCACGCCCAGGGCCTGTAGCTCCCCGGCGATCCAGCGACGGGCCTCGAGCCGCTCGATCGCCCCGGTGTCGGCGGGATTGTGGGCGCCGGCCGCTCGGTAGCGGGCGGCCGTCCGAAGCGCTCCGGCGGCGGTCGGCACGACGGCGATCCCGGCGTCCCGAACTTCGAGGGCGAGATCAGGATCGAACCGCACGCGGCCGCGTGGCACGAGGAACGACGCATGCTCGATCGTGTCGACCCGCGCGGCGAGCGCGCGGCGCATCGCCGTCGATGCGTGGCAGTGCGCGGCGACGCCGGCGCCGCGCTCCCGGGCGATCTCGACCGCTGCCCGGATGACCGCCACCGGAAGCTCGGCCCGATCCGGCCGCGTTCCCGGCGTCAACCCGCCGCCCGAACAGACGAGCTTGACGACCGACGCGCCAGCCGCGAGCTGGGCCGAGACGAGGGCCCGCGCCTCGCGGATGCCGTCCACGCCCCGATCGAGCCACGAGAGGTGCCCGGCCGGACGGGTGACCGGCGCACCGGCGTGGACGACGGAGGGACCGACGAGCTCGCCACGCTCGATCGCGGCGGAGAGCTCCGCGACCTCCCCGGGAGGCGCGCCGAGGTCGCGCACCGTGGTAATGCCGGCCGCGAGGGCCCGCCGGGCATTCCTGGCAGCGACCTCCCGCCGCCGGTCCACATCCGCGGCGAGAAACGTGCCGACCGGGTCGTAGCCGCCGTCGAGGAAGAGGTGGACGTGGCCGTCGATGAGGCCCGGCGCAAGCCAGCGACCGCGCCCGTTGATCGCGGGCTCCCCGTCCCAGGCCTCGCCGTCTGGCTGCATCGCCTCGATCAGGCCTCGCCTCAGGCTTACCGTCTGCGGCTCGGTCGATCGCCCGGCCACGACATCGACGACCCGGACGCCGTGCAACGTGGTGCGCTCGGGCGTCGTCGTTCAGTACCCCGCTTCCGGGTCGACGAGGTTCAGCAGCCGCTCCCCGGCGACGTAGCGCCGCAGGTTCTCCGCGAACAGCTGGGTCATCGTGTCCCAAGTCGTCTCGGAGAGCCCGGCGACGTGCGGCGTGACGATCACGTTCGGCAGGCGCCAGAGCTCGCTGGACGGGTCGAGCGGCTCCGTCACGGTCACGTCGAGCACCGCCCCGCCGAAGCGGCGCTCGCGGAGCGCCTCGGTCAGCGCAGCCTCGTCGAACAGGCCGCCTCGGCCGATGTTGATGAGCCAGGCGTCGCGCCGCAGCGCAGCAAGGACCGCCGCCCCGAGCGCGCCGCGCGTCGCGGCCGTCAGCGGCGCGGAGACGAGGACGAACTCGGCCTCGGCGATGATCTCGCCCAGCCGATCGAAGCCAACGACCCGCTGCGGGATCGAGCCATCCGGGTCGCCCGTCCCGGCCAGCCGGAAGCCGTCGTCGACGAGCACATCTGGTCGCGCCTTGGCGGCGAGCACGCCCATCCCGAATGCATGCGCCAGCCGGGCGACCTCGCGCCCAACCGAGCCGTAGCCGACGATCGCCAGCGTCCGTCCGCGAAGACCGCGCCCGGTCAGCCCTATCCGCGTCTCGGTCCACTGCCGCCGGCGCTGGTTCTCGATGCGCTCCTCCGTCCGGCTGGCGACGTGGAGCAGCCAGGTCAGCACATACTCGGCGATCGGGATGCTGTTGTTGCCGCTCGCCGACGTGACGGTGATCCCACGGCGCCACGGAGCTCGATCCGTCAGCGGGTCGACGCCCGCCCCCGAGTACTGGAGCCAGCGCAGCCGCGGCAACCTGGAGCGTTCAGTCGGGACGAAGTCGCCGAGGATCGCCTCCACGTCGGGGTCCTCGATGACGTCCAGATCCTCCTGGGTCTCGATCGAGGTGTGGATGAACTGCAGCCGGTCGGACACGGCCGCCAGCGCCTGCCGGTGGCGCTCCTCGAGCGGATAGCCGTTGAGGACGACGATCCGGTCGTCCGGCGCCATCGTCAGCCGGCCACCGTGGCACGCGGAACGCCGGCAGCCTCGAAGAGCGCGCGCAGCTCGGCCACGAGCTCGGCGGCCGGCGCGACGCACGGCGGACGCGGCGGCCCGGCGGCGAGCCCGACCTCGGCAAGGGCCGCCTTGATGAACGGGCCCTCGCCCCCGGTGGCCGCTACGACCCTTCCGGCCCAGCGGCTCCAGCCCCACTTGAACGCCGCGAGCCGGTCACGGGCGCCCGCATAATCACCGGCCTCGAGGCACCGCCAGATTGTGAGCGGGTACTCGGGCCAGAAGTTGCTGATGTGGGTCACGAAGCCCGCCGCGCCCAGCAGGTGGCCCCAGACGTGCATGGCCTGGTTGTCGATGACCACGAGGCGGTCGGCCACCGCGGCGAGTCCCTCGGTGAACTCGTCGTATGAGGGGGCCGACCACTTCACCGCCTCGACATTCGGCAGATCGGCCAGCCGGCGCAGGAGCCCCCCGTCGATCCGGAGGCCGCCCTCCCACCACGTCGAGTAGATCATGAGCGGGATCGAGACCGCCCGACCGACGAGCTCGACCAGGCGGTAGAGGTCGTCCCCGGTCGCCGGGTAGTAATAGGTCGGCCCGACCTGGAGCCCGGCGATCCCCGCGTCCTCGGCCGCCCGGGCCAGCTCCACGACCTCGCGCCAGTCGGTGTGCTGCACGCTCGTCATGACCGGGACGCGCCCCGCCGCCGCGTCCACGGACGCCCCCATGACGGCCATCCGCTCGGCGCGTGACAGGGCGGGGAACTCACCGGCCGCGCCGGCGACCAGCAGCACGCCCTGACCGACGGTCAGGCCGCCCGCGACCATGAACTCGACGTTGCGCCGCAGTCCGTCGAGGTCGAGCGCGAAGTCGTGCGCGAACGGCGTCGCAACGGCGACGACCGGGCCGCGAAGCCAGGCGCGGGTCTGGGCCACGGACACGGGCAAGCTCCTCAGTCGAGTCGCAGGCGAAGCCAGCGAATGTCGGTCCCGCCACGCTCGCCCGGAGCGTAGTGGACCACTCCGACGTCGCCATCGGGCAGGGCTTCGGCGAAGGCCAGCCCGTACGACCACGTGCCCATCTCGACGAGGGCGTCGGCGGTAGTGTCGGCCCCGTCCGAACGCGGCGTCTCGTGGGCGTACAGGACAATCTCCCTCTCCGCGAGGAACGGCGCGTCGACGGCCTCGGCCGCCCGCGCCCGGATCGATTGGGTCCCGTACCGGTCGACCCAGGCCAGGACGGTCCGTCCGTCGGGCAGGATCGCGGGGTGCGACGGCTGGTCGGCGAAGCCGAGGTCCTCGGGCTCGGACCAGGTCCGCCCTTCGTCCGCGCTGAGCCGGCGGTGGATGTTGCGGTAGGCCACGGCCTCGAAGTCGTAGGTCCAGGTGAACGTCACGATCCGCCCGTCGGGCGCGACAGCTGCGCGCTGGTCCCAGTTGGCGATCCGGCCGCTCGGATCGGCGACAACCGTGGTCGCCGGCGACCACGTCGCCCCGCCGTCGTCGGACCAGCTGTAGACGACCCTCTGGAACCACCTCGAGGCATCGAGATATGTCTTGTTCGTCTCGACGCTGAGGGCGAGGCGCCCGCTCGCAAGGCGCAGGATCGCGTTGGTCAGGCTCGGCGGTCCGACGTCGTCGGGCATCGGCACCGTGCGCCAGGGAGTCCAGGTCCGCCCCGCGTCGGCGGAGTCCGCGAGGAGGATCGCCATCGGCAGGCAGCCCTCCGTGGCCGGGTTGAACAGCGGCTGGCCCGGGAAGGCCTCCCGGTCGATCCAGAGCGCGGCCATGATGAGCCGGTCGCCATCGAGGCGCGTCATCAAACCGACCTTGAGCGAGCCCCTCCGGCCGTCGACCGACATCGCGAACGGCCTTTCCGGCTCCGCCCAGGTCCGACCGCCGTCGGTCGAGCGCCGCAGCTCGAGCGTGACGTCGTCGGTGTCCTTGCCGCTGCCGACGCTGTAGCTCGCCAGGAGCGGTCGATCGGCCAGCGACACGAAGGCCGGGAACGCCGCGACGGCCCGAGGACCGCCGGGCTGGGCGGCCTGGAGCGTCGATCGCTCGACGATCCTCATCGCGCCGCGACGGCGGCGATCGGCAGGCGGACTGAGTCGCCGGTCTGCGACGAGAGGTCGGCCGCCTCAACGATCTCGACCGCGGCCCGGCCCTCCTCGCCGGGGATCACCGGCGGACGCCCGTCACGGATCGCTTCGGCGAAGTCCTGGACCTGGGCGGCGAACGCCTTGAGCCGGATCGGGCTGTAGACGTCGGCGTTCAACCCAAACGGCGGCATCTCGAACACCTGCTCCCAGCCGTCGCCCTTGCCAAGTCGGACCTTGCCGTACGAATCCGATTCGATGATCCCCTCCGAGCCGACGAGCGTCCACTGGCTCTGCGAGCCGATCCCTGGCGCCGGCATCTCCATGCTGATCCAGACCTGGGCGATGACGTCGTTGCTCATGACGAGCTCGGCCATGCCACTCCGCCGGAGGTGGGCCAGCCCACCGAAGTCACGGATCCTGGCGAAGACGACGTCGACATCGGAGCCGGTGAACCAGCGGAGAGCGTCGAAGAGGTGGACGCCCATGTCGAGCCAGGCGCCGCCTTCGCCCGGGTTCTTGGCCCAGCCGTGGTCGTCTGGCAGGTAGCCGACGACCGAGCTCGTGACCCGCACCATCCGGAGCTCGCCGATCGCGCCCTCGTCGAGCAGCCGCTTTGCCGTCCCGGGCGACTCGCGGAAGCGGGTGACCTTGTTGACGGTAAGCAGCACCCCGGCGGCGCGACAGGCCTCGATCATGGCATCGCAGTCGGCGACTGTCACGGCCATCGGCTTCTCGGTGTAGACGTGCTTCCCGGCGGCCGCCGCGGCCTGGGTCAGGGGCAAATGCGTGGAATGGGGTGTGGCGACGATGACCGCGTCGACGTCGCCCCGGGCGAGGAGGTCCTCGGCCGACGGGTCGGCCGGCACGCCATATTCGGCGGCGAGGCCCTTCGCCCGCGAGCCGAGAGCCACTGCGACGAGGTGGCCGTCGGGGACGTGCCGGGCAAGGCACTCCGCGTACGTGTGGGCCATGAAGCCCGACCCCAGCAGCCCATAGCCGACGCTCATGGATGCCCGTCCTTTCTTGTGCCGCGCCGGAGTGCCGCGTCGGATCGCGGAGCCTGGGAGGCGAGGCAAGGAGGCGACGATGCGCGGAACGGCGGAGGAGGATCGCCGCTCCGCGCATCGATCACGGAATCGGGCAGCGTGTGCCGTTGCCGCCCAAAAAATCAATCGGCCAGGGGTCCCCGCCGGAGGTCGCGGTGACGGTCGAGAGAGCTCGTATATTGTCGACAATTACGGCCGCCGAGTCAATGATCGGTGCTAGGTCGACAGGTACTCGATGATGAGGTCCTGGACGCCCTTGACGGCTGCCTCGTGAGCCTGCTCGGGCGTGTATTCACCGCGATACAGCTGGAGCCAGCGGATCGGTCGTTCGGTCAGGCCCAGGATCATCGCCACCCCCGGTCGCCAGCCCGAAGTTCCCGTTGAAGATGAAGTTCCAGTAGAGGCCGGTGACCACCGGCGCGACCGCCCATGGCATGAGCAGGAAGACGCCCAGGATGCCTACGCCGCGGAAGCCGCGGTTGATGACGAGCGCGCCGCAGCTCGACCCATGACCGTCGATGCCGACGCCACCGGGAAGCTTTTTTCTCCCCGTCTTGTACCTTGTCGACAAGATACAGAAATGACCCCGGGGCGGTGTCAAGCGACAACGGGAGAGGCTGGCGAATACGATGGCTCGATGGTGGCTACCGGCGGATCGATGACGACCGCGCGCTACCGGCTGCCCCGCGTCCTGGCCCGCAACCTCAGCGATGAGGTGTACGCGATCCTGCGGGCCGCGATCCTCGCCCACGAGATCGAGCCCGGCGCCCGCCTCGTCGAGGCCGAGCTCGCGACAGAGCTCGGCGTCAGCCGGGCCCGGTCCGCGAGGCGATGCGGATGCTCGAGCACGAGGGATTGCTCGAATCGCTTCCGCGGCGCGGCGCCACCGTCGTGACCGTGCCCGAGGACGAGATCCAGATGTTCTACGAGCTCCGCGCCGAGATCGAGGCCAAGGCGTTCGCTCGGGCCGCGACACGCATCACCGACGAGGAGTTCGACGACGTGCGGGACAGGCTGGCCACCCTCCACGAGGCCTACCAGGCCGGTGACGTCGACGCCGTGACGGCCGCCGACCGCGAGTTCCACGGCGCCGTCATGGAGATCTCGGGACTGACCCTGCTCCGGCGTGTCTGGTCGAACTTCGACGGGCCGCTCCGGCTCCGGATCTACCAGCTCGTCGAGGCCGCCGCGAATCCTGAAACCGCCTTCATCGAGAGCCGCCAGTATTCACATGCCAGGCTGCTCGAGGCGCGCGAGGCAGGCGACCCGGACGAGGCCGCGCGGCGTGTGAGGGGCCACATCCTCGAGGTCAAGGAGCTCGTCCGGGAGGCGCACGACCAGCTGGAGGCGTAGCGGTGAAGATCACCGCGATCGAGCCGTTCGTCTGCGACGGCGGCCTTCGCGAGTTCGGGTTCCTCAAGGTCACGACCGACGAGGGCATCGTGGGCTGGGCCGAGACATACGATTGGCACACGTCGGCGTCTCTCGCGACCGCCCTCCGGGTCATGGGCCGGCGGCTGATCGGCGAGGACCCGCGCCGGATCGAGCTCATGAACGAGCGAATCTGGTATGGGGGCCGGCCGGGTGTCCCCGAGCGAGTCAAGGTCCTCGCGGCGATCGACCTCGCGCTGTGGGACATCAAGGCGAAATGGCTCGGCGTGCCGGTCTACGAGCTCCTCGGCGGGCGGTTCCGCGATCGGATCCCGCTCTACTGGTCTCACTTCGGGTCGTACCGGGCGCTGTGGCCGGATGTTGTCGGGGCGAAGGCGTCGTTTACCTACCGTGAGTGGGCCGATGGGGCGCGCGACGTGGTCGCCAGCGGCTTCAAGGTCCTCAAGACGAACCTCGTCCAGGAGGGGGTCGCGGGCGGGCCGCCGACGCTGCCGACCTACCGCGACGGCGCGATCGACCGGCGGACGCTCGACGAGGCGGTCAAGTGGATCGGGACGATCCGCGACGTCGTCGGTCCGGGCATCGGGATCTCCCTTGACGTCCAGTTCGACTATCGGATGGCCGGCATCGTCCAGCTCGCCCGGGCGCTCGAGCCGTTCGACCTGTACTGGCTCGAGGTCGAGTCGTTCGATCCGGACGCGCTCCTGGCGGCCCGGGAGCAGACGACGACCCGGCTGTGTCACGGGGAATCGCTCATCCGTCGCGAGCAGTTCCGGCCGTTCTTCCAGAAGCACGTCACCGACGTCGTGATGATCGAGACGCTCTCGAACGGGCTCTCGGAGAGCCGCCGGATCGCCGAGATGGCCGAGCTGTACGACGTCATGGTCTCGCCCCACAACTGGATGAGCCCACTCGGGAGCCTGATCAACGCGCAGTTATGCGCCACTCTGCCGAACGTCGAGATCCTCGAGATCGATCTGGACGACGTGCCGTGGAAAGGGGAGTTGTTGACCCACCCACTCGAGATCGAGGGCGGTCAGCTGATCGTTCCCGACCGGCCGGGCTGGGGTGCCGACATCGTCGAGGAGGTCGTTGCCGCCCATCCGCTGCCGGCCGAGCGACTGACGTGAAGATCGTCTCGATCGAGCCGATCACGTGCGACAGCGGTATCGGCGGGCGGAACTGGCTGTTCCTCAAGGTGACGACCGACGAGGGTATCGTCGGCTGGGGCGAGGGCTACGACTGGCAGGCCTCGCCGGCACTCGCCGAGGCGATCCGCCTCGTCGGCCAGGAGGTCATCGGCCAGGACCCGCGCCGGATCGACTTCGTCAGCCGGCGATTGTGGGACTCGGGCCGGGCGGGCGTACCCGAGCGGATGAAGGTCATCGCGGCGCTCGACATCGCCCTGTACGACATCAAGGGCAAGTGGCTCGGCGTGCCCGTCTACGACCTGCTGGGCGGGCTGTACCGGGAGCGGATCCCGTTGTACTGGTCGCACTTCGCGAGCTACCGGGCGATCGATCCCGAGGCGCTCGGGGTGGAGCCGGCGCGGACGATGGAGTCGTGGCTGGCGCTGATCGACGACGTCGAAGCGGCAGGCTTCCGGGCCCTGAAGACGAACCTGCTGGTGCCGGGGCTGGCATCGGGTCTCCCGCCGACGCTCGACGGGGCGATCGACCAGTTCCGTGTGGACGCGGCGGTCGCGTTGGTTGGCGCGCTGCGCGAACGCTGTGGGCCATCGATGGGAATCCTGTTCGATGTCGGTCAGGAGTACCGAATGGGCGGCATCCTGCGCCTTGCGCGCGCGCTCGAGCCGTTCGACCTGTACTGGCTCGAGGCGGAGGGCTTCGATCCGGATGCACTGCTGGCCACACGGCAGCAGACCCGGACGCGAATCTGCCACGGGGAGGCGCTGATCCGTCGAGAGGCCTTCCGCCCGTTCCTCGAGCGGCACGTCACGGATGTCGTGATGGTCGAGACGCTCGCGAACGGGCTGTCAGAGGCGCGCCGGATCTGCGACCTGGCCGCCCATTACGACACGATGTTCTCGCCCCACAACTACATGAGCCCGCTCGCGACGCTCATCAACGCGCACCTGTGCGCCGCGATGCCGAACTGCGAGATCCTCGAGATCGACATGGACGACGTGCCCTGGAAATGGGACCTCATCGACCAGAAGCTCGACATCGTCGACGGCGAGCTCATCGTCCCCTCGCGCCCGGGCCTTGGCGCCAACATCGTCGAGGAGCGAGTCGCGGAGCATCCGCTCGGCGGCCACGCGCGTCCGGAGTTCCTCTCGGCGATCGAGTAGGCCAAGCGGCCAAGCCCGCGGATCGCGCCCGCCCTGCGGGCTGATGACTGGAAACGGGCCCGTCAGCGGGGCATGAATGGGGCGATCGCCTCGGCGGCGCGGTCGAGGTCGGCGTCGGTGTTGTAGACGTGAACCGCGAAGCGAATCGCGGTCCCTCGCACGGACGCGCGGACACCGGCCGCCCGCAGGCCCGCCCGCGCCGCCTCGGCGTTGGCGATCGGGGCGCACACGAGCGAGGCTCCAGGCCACGGGACGTCGAGCCGGGCGGCCAGCCCTCGAGCCAGGCGACGGACCTCGTCGAGGACTCCGGCACGCGACCACTCGGCCAGCAGCCGAAGCGATTCGGTCGCGCCGACCCACGGGAACCAGGCCCGCGAGACATCGAACCTCCGGGCGTCATCGGCGAGCGTGAGCGGCCCGCCGAAGTACCGCCCGAAGGCGTCCGGCGCCGCGTGCCAGTTCGCGTTGAGGGCCTCAACCTCCGGCCAGCGGTCGCTCCGCACCCGCAGGAACGCCGTGCCGCGCGGGCAGAGCAGGTGCTTGTACGCGGCGCACACGAGGTAGTCGATGCGGGCCATGTACGGCGCGAGATCGAACGCGGGGATCCCCTGCGTTGCGTCGACAAGCACCTGTGCCCCGGCCCGCTCTGCGGCCCCGAGGATGGCACCGATGTCGGCCACCCGTCCGGTCTGCATCTGGACCAGGCTGAAGGCGACAAGCCGGGTCGCCGGCCCCACCGACTCGTCGACCGCCTCGAACGGGACCTCGCGGACGACCGCCCCCCGCTCGCCGGCGACGAGGATCGGAAAGAGCGTCGAGGTGAACTCGTCGACCGGGACGACGACCTCGTCGCCCGGGCGGAGCTGCGCGGCGACGAGTCCAGCGCCGACCGACGCGGCCGGGATCATCGCGATCTCGTTCGCCTCGACCCCGATCAGCGACGCGAAATCGTCCCGCGCCCGATCGGTCGGCCGGTCCCAGTCCTCCATCCAGTCGGCCGTGCCGGCCTGCCAGGCCCGGATCGCGCCCTCGAGCGCGTCGACCGTTGGCTGCGGTGGCAGCCCGTACGTCGCAGTATCGAGGTAGGTAATACCGACGCCCGGATGGAACAGCGCCCGGATCGACTCGAGGTCGGCGGGCGCCGCGCCCTCGACCGTCACGCCCACTCCATCTTCCCGCCCCCGAAGTTCACGCAATGGGTCTTGAGATGGGTGAACTCGCTGTGCGCCTCGACGCCGAGGTCCTCGCCGAGGCCCGACATCTTGTGGCCTTCGTATGGCACGTTGACCGGCAGGTAATGCGGGCAGTTCGTCCAGATGATCCCCGCGTCGATCTTGTCGGCCACGCGGAAGGCGCGCCCGAGATCGGTCGTCCAGACCGTCGCCGCGAGCCCGTACATGACGTCGTTGGCGATCCGGATCGCCTCGTCCTCGTCCTTGAACGTCAGGACCGACAGGACCGGTCCGAAGATCTCCTCATTCGCGATCCGCATATCGGGCGTGACGTCGACGAAGATCGTCGGCTCGACGTAGTAGCCGCCGGCCACCGGGACTTGCGGCCGGCCGCCGCCGAGGGCAAGCTTGGCGCCGCCGCGCTGGCCCTCCTCGATGTAGCCCGTCACGCGCTCGTACTGCTCTTCAGAGATCAGCGGGCCGAGCTGGGTCGAGGAATCGCCGGGATCGCCGACCTTGATCTTGCGCGCCCGTTCGACGAACGCGTCGACGATCTCATCCGCGTCGCTCTTCTGGACGAGTAGCCGCGAGCCGCTGGTGCAGATCTGGCCGGTGTTGTAGAACGCCGTGAAGAGCGATCCGGAGATCGCCTGGTCCATGTCGGCGTCGGCGAACACGATGTTCGGGGTCTTGCCGCCGAGCTCGAGATGGACGCTCTTGATGTGCTCCGCGGCGGAGCGCAGGATCGCCTGGCCCGTAGCGGTTGAGCCCGTGAACGTGAGTTTGGGCACCTGCGGATGGGCCACGAGGGCCGCCCCGGTCGTCGGGCCGTCGCCGTGGACTACGTTGAAGACGCCGTCGGGCATCCCTGCCTCGGACGTGAGGCGCGCGAGGTGCGATGTCGAGAGCGGGCTCTGCTCGGCCATCTTGACCACGACGGCGTTGCCGACCGCCAGCGCGGGCGCCGTCTTCCAGCAGGCCAGCAGGAACGGGTAGTTCCAGGGCGAGATCGCGCCGACGACGCCGTACGGTTCGCGGACGGAGTACACGAAGTAGCCGTCGTCCGCCGGGTGCGTCCGCCCGTTGGGCAGCTCGGCGTGGCCCGCGAAGTAGGTGAAGAAGTCGGCCCCGAGCATGACCTCCGCCGTCGCCTGGCCGACCGGCTTGCCGGTGTCGCGCGATTCGACCGCGCCGATCTCGTCGGCGTGCTCGCGGATGAGGTCGGCGAGCTTACGGATGACGGTCGCCCGATGGCCGGGTGCGGCCTTGGACCACGCACGCGCCTCGAACGCCCGACGGCCGGCCTTGACCGCCCGGTCGACGTCCTCGGCCTCGCCGAACGCGACCTGGGCGATCTCCTCGCCCGTCGACGGGTCGATCGCCGGGAAGGTCCGGCCCGACGCCGAGGCGACCTCGCGGCCGTCGATGAAGTGGGAAACGGTCCCGATCTGTTCTGCGATCGCCATCGCTCGCGCCCTCCTCCGGCCGGTCTCACGTTCTGTAGATTGTCGACAAACTAGGTGTCCGGTTCGGGCGTGTCAAACGAGTGTGGCTCAGTGACTGACCAACCGCGGATGGAGTTCGGCTACAACCCGCCGACGGGCGACCGGCTGATCGAGACGGTCGAGCCCGAGACGTTCCGTGACGACCTTCACCGGGTCCTCTCGCTCGCCGCCCCGGCGTTCGATTCGGTCTGGGTTTCGGACCATTTCATGACCAGCGACAAGTTCCGTCTGGAATGCTGGACGGAGCTGACCTGGATCGCGGCGCGCTACCCGCGACCGCTTCTCGGCACGATCGTGCTGGCGAACTCGTACCGTCACCCTCCGCTGCTCGCCAAGATGGCGGCCTCCCTGCAGTACCTCTCGGGCGGGCGGTTCATCCTCGGCTACGGGGCCGGCTGGGTAGGTGACGAGTACCGGGCCTACGGCTACGACTTCCCCTCGGCCCGGACGCGTATCGAGCAGATGGTCGAGGGGATCGAGGTCATCCGGGCGCTCTGGGGCGGCGGCCCCGTGTCGTACCAGGGGCGCCACTACCGGCTCGAGGAGGCGATCGCCAATCCGCGGCCGGACCCGCCGCCGCCGGTGATGATCGGCGGGGACGGCGAGCGGTATCTGCTCCGCGCGGTCGCGGAGCACGCCGACTGGTGGAACTGCCTCCATCGGCCGCTGCCAGTGCTCCGCCGCAAGCTCGACGTCCTCGGCGAGCACTGTGCCGCTGTCGGGCGCGACCCGGCGACGATCAAGCGGACGATCACGTTCACGGCTTATCTCGACGAGCGTGGCGAGGTTGCCCGCCAAGCGGCGGGGTCGAAGCTCGAGGGCGACGCGCCTGCCTTCGCGGGCGACCCGGCGGCGATGATCGACCATCTCTCCGAATTGGCAGACCTCGGCTTCGAGCACGTCCAGCTCAGTTTCCCGGGCTTCCTCGACACGCACGACATCGAGCTCTTCCTTGAGCGCGTCCGGCCCGCGTTCGCCTGAGCGCGGCCCGCCTACTCGGCTCGCGCCTCCGGGTTGACGATGTTCCGCGGCCGCTCCCCGTCGAGCAGGCGCAGGGCCTCCTCGGCCGTCTTGATCGCGAGCTCGCGCCGCGCCTCCAGCGAGTACCAGGCGAGATGCGGCGTCACGATGACCTGGGATCGGGTCAGCAGTGGCCGCATGAGGTTCGGCTGCGGCTCGTCCTCGAGGACGTCGAGGCCGGCGGCCGCCACCCGCCCGTCCTCGATCGCGGCGTCGAGCGCCGCGAGGTCGACGAGGCCGCCGCGCGAAGTGTTGACGATCACGAGCCCCGGCCGCACGCGAGCCAGGAGGTCGGTGCCAACGAGGTGCCGCGTCGCGTCGGTCAGCGGCGAGTGGAGGGTCACGGCATCGGCCGTCTCGAACATCTCCTCGAGGCCGACCGACTGAACCCCGAGCTCGGCGAAGACGCCCGGACCGACGAAGGGATCGTGAGCGACGACCTCCCAGCCGAACCCGCGGGCACGGGTCGCGACGCCGCGGCCGATCCGGCCGAGTCCGACGATCCCGAGGCGGCGCCCCCTGATCCGGTGGACCGGCGGGACCCGGCCGGCGGCCGCCCAGCCGTCTCGCCAGCTCGCGGTCAGCTCCGCCAGCCGGCGCGTCGCGGCGAGCAGCAGCAGGATGGCGTGGTCGGCGACCTCGTCGACGCAGTAGTCGGGGACGTTGGCGACCCAGATCCCGGCCTCCGTCGCGGCCGCTACATCGATGACGTCGTAGCCGATCCCGGCCCGGACGAGAAGGCGCGTGGCCCGCAACCGGCCGATCTCGGCCGACCCGATCCGCATCACGCCGACGATCACCGCGGGCGCGTCGGCCGCCCGATCGGCGGCGTCCGCCGGCGCCGTCCCCTCGGGCACGACGTCCACGTCGACGCCTGCCGCACGGAGCACCTCCGCTCCCGGCTCGAGGAGCTCACCGGCGTCCGTCACGACGACACGGCGGGGGGCTCGGGTCACGAAATCCTGCCCTCCTCGCCGTACGCCGCGGTCCACACTCCCTTGACGCGTCCCGACGGCACCTCGTAGATTGTCGACAATGTACACGGCGTCCGCAACGGACGATCGATGGCCCGTTCGTTGAGCCGCTCCTCAGAGCTCGCCGCCCGAGCCCAGGAGCTGATTCCCGGCGGTGTGTCGTCGAGTCTCCGTTTCCTCGACCCGCCCCGCGTGTTCGTGCGGGCGAAGGGCAGCAAGATCTGGGACGCCGACGGTCGCGAATATGTCGACTTCCACGCGGCCTTCGGCCCGGTCATCCTGGGCCATGCCGACCAGGCGATCCGGGAGCGGGCGTTCGTGACCGCCGGGGAGCTCGATATCATGGGCGCCGGGTCTGTCGAGCTCGAGATCCGTGTCGCCGAGAAGATCCGCGAGCACGTCCCATCGGCCGAGAAGGTCCTGTTCTCGAACAGCGGGTCGGAGGCGACATACCACGCGATTCGCGTCTCCCGGGCCGCCACGGGCCGGCCGCTGGTGGTGAAGTTCCAGGGCTGCTACCACGGCTGGCACGACTACGTCGGCGCGAACGTCATCAGTCCGGCCGAGCGGCTCGGATCGACCGACCCGATCTCCGAGGGGATCCTGCCGCAGGCCCTCGACTGGCTCGTGGTCCTGCCGTTCAACGACCTCGCAGCGTTCGAGGACCTCATGGAGCGCCGCGGCCACGACGTCGCGGCGGTCATCCTCGAGCCGATCATCCACACGATCGGCTGTGTCGTGCCCAGCCAGGCCTTCCTCGAATTGCTCCGCCGGGCGACTCGCGAGCATGGTTCCGTCCTGATCTTCGACGAGGTGGTCACCGGGTTCCGCCACCACCTCGGCGGCTACCAGGCAATCTGCGGCGTGACCCCCGACCTGACCACGTTCGCCAAGGCGATGGCGAACGGCTACCCGGTCGCGGTCATCTGCGGCCGTGCCGACCTCATGGACCGCTTCAACACGCGGCCCGAGGGGCGGGTGATGTTCGGCGGGACCTACAACGGTCACCCCCTGTCGCTCGCGGCGGCCCTGGCGACGATCGAGGCGCTCGAGGCCGACGATCGGGCGATCCACAGGCGCCTGTTCCGCCTCGGCGACACGGTCCGAACGGGCCTGGCCGAGATCGTCGGCGCGCTCGGGCTCCATGCCCGGCCGACGAACTTCGGGTCCGTGTTCGTTACGTACTTCACGGACCGCGATGTCCACTCGTTCGATGATGCGCTGACGAGCGACGCCGAGCTGTACGTCGCCTTCCATCGTGAGATGACCGAGCGCGGTTTCCTCATGCTCCCGCTCAACCTGAAGCGCAATCACCTCATGGCCGCCCATTCGGACGACGACATCGCCCGCATGCTCCAGGCGGCGGAGGACGTCCTTCGCCTGCTCGCCGCCCGGCGCACCCGCCCGGCCGCGCCAGCGGTACATCGCCGGGTGGCACCGTCGTGACCGAGGCCGGCCCGCTGGTTGTCGTCTTCGACCCGATCCCCGGCGACTGGTCGTTCGAGCCCGAGCGGTCGGCCCTCGGCGCGCGAGGGGTCGACCTCGTCGTGCCCGACGGCGCGACCGCGGCCGACAAGGCGATCCGGAACGCGGACGTCGTCGTCGTCACCGGCATCCGCCACCTCGACGCCGAGCGGGTCGCGAGCCTGCGGGACCCGGCGGGGATCCTGTGCTACAGCATCGGCATCGACAAGGTCGACCCGAGCGCGGCGCGGGCCGGCATTCCGGTCCGGAACGTGCCCGATTACTGCACCGACGAGGTGTCCGACCACGCCCTGGCACTGCTGCTCGCCGCGGGACGGCGGCTCGTCCCGATCGGAAACTTGACGGCAGTGGAGTGGAAGCTGTCCGACCGTGCGCCCCTGGCGCCGATCCGCCGGTTGCGCGGCCAGACGCTCGGCCTCGTCGGCGCCGGCCGGGTCGGCCGGCTCGTCGCCCGCAAGGCCCGGGCGTTCGGCTTCCGGACGATCGCCCACGATCCCTTCCTCGGCGACGCCGGCGACCCGGATCTCGAGCTGGTCTCCTTCGACGAGCTCCTCCGCCGATGCGACGCGATCGTCCTGTGTGCCGCCCTTACGCCGGCCTCGCGCGGCCTGATCGGGCGCGACGCACTTGACCGCGTCAAGCCGGGGTTTCTGCTCGTGAACGTCGCCCGGGGCGGTCTCGTCGACGAGGCGGCCCTCGCCGAGGCGCTCCGCGACGGCCGAGTTGGATATGCGGCCCTCGACGTCCGCGATCCCGAGCCGCCGGACCGCGCGTCCGACCCGCTGGCCGGGCTGCCGAACGTGCTCCAGACGCCGCATATCGCCGCGACGTCGCGGGAGGCCGCCGAGGACCTCCACCGGCTGGCCGCGCAGTATGTCCTCGAGCTCCTCGAATCGGCCGGCCGGATCCCGGCTGTCGCCTGAAGGGAGCCTGAAGTGCCTCGATATCCGCAGTCGATCCTCGTCGCCTGCCCGTCTCCCTGGGACCAACGCTACGAGCTGATCGAGGAGCTCCTCCGGGAGGAAGTCCGCCAGGTCCTCGCCGCGGGGTTCCGCCACGTGTACGTCTTCGGGACCGGCGGCGAAGGATATGCCGTCGACACCCGACGGTACCGGAAGGTCGTCGACGTCTTTTACGAGGAGACTCGTGGCGACGAGGTCAGCGCGATGGTCGGGGTCATCGGCCTGTCGACGCCGCAGATCGTCGAGCGGATCGAGTACGCCCATGACGTGGGATTCCGGACGTTCCAGATCTCATTGCCGTCGTGGGGCCCCCTCGCCGACGACGAGCTGCTCCGCTTCTTCGGCGACGTCTGCGGCGGTTTCCCCGATTCGCGCTTCCTCAATTACAACCTGCCGCGCACGAAGCGCGTCCTGACCGGCCGCGACTACGAGCGGATCATCGCCGAGGTCCCGAACCTCGTCGCGACGAAGACGACCGGTGGCGGCATGGCCGCCGCGGAGGAGCTGATCCGCTACTCGGGTGAGCTCCAGCACTTCATGGGCGAGGGCAACTTCCCGCACGGTTCGATGTTCGGCGAGTGCTCCCTCCTCGCCTCGTACGCCGAACTGTCGCCGCGGATGACGTTCGCCCTCTTCGAAGCCGGCCGAACCGGTGACGCGGGCGAGCTCATGCGGCTCCAGCACGCCTTCCAGCAGCTAGGGACCGACCTCTGGGCGCAACCGGCGCCCGGGCCGCACATGGACGGCGCGTACGACAAGATGCTCGTCAAGCTCGGGATGTTGCCCGACTTCCCGCTCCGGCTCCTGTCGCCGTACCGCGGCTTCACCGACGATGACTATCAGGCGTGCCGGCGCCTCCTCGAGGAGAAGTACCCGGACTGGCTCGACGAGGGCGTCGCGACGGCCTCGTAGCACGTCCTGACCGGAGGACACGTGGACATCCTGGTCGTCACGCCCCATACCGATGACTTCATCTATGGCCTCGGCGGTACGCTGCTCACGCATGCCGACGACGACATCCATATCGTGGCGGTCTCCTCGGTCCAGCAGGCTGCCGCGCGGGACGTGGCCGCCGCCTTCGGCGCGACGATCGAGTTCCTGGACGCCCCCTACCACCGCATCTCGGACCACGCGCAGCGCGTCAAGGAGGCGCTGGCCGAGGTGCTGCGCAGCCGACGCCCGACGTATGTCTTCGGTCCACCGGCGGGCGGGGACTGGACGGCCGACCACACGACGGTCGGCCGCGCCCTGCTCGACGCGGCCGACCTGGCGCACACATTCGCCTACAGGAGCCGGATCCTGCGGTTCCCGATCGCTTCGACGACGCTGGAGTTCCGGCCGAACGTCTGGATCGACCTGCCGGTGTCGGTCGTCGAGAAGAAGGTCGAGCTCGCGAGGATCATGACCCGCGGGCTGGAGGACGAGTGGCCCCGCGAGCTCGTCGAGTGGGAGGTCGGCCAGGGGCTGCGCTACGCCCTCGATCTCGGCTGGCCGACGCGCCATGCGGAGGCGTTCGATGCCGTCTTCGCGATCCCGTTCAAGCGGCTGCCGCCGCCAGAGGACCTGCCGGGCGAGCCGGAGCGGGTCGGCGGCAGGGTCGATGCGCTCGTCGAGGGCGTCGACCTGTCGGCGCGGTCGACCGGGAACGAGGGAGCACGATGACTGGCGTGGGGTTCGGGATCATCGGTTCGGGCTACATGGGCCGGACCTACGCCGCCTGCCTGACCCGGCACGTGCCGAACGCCCGACTCGTATCGGTGTTCGGCGGAAGGCGGGCCACCGCCCTGGGTGCGGAGTTCGGGGTCGGGGCGACCGATTCCCTCGACGACCTGCTCGGTCGCTCCGACGTCGAGGCGGTGATCATCACCTCGCCACACACGTCTCACCTGCCCCAGGCGACGGCGGCCGCCGCGGCCGGCAAGCACGTCTACATCGAGAAGCCGATGGCGATCGCGACGGCCGACTGCGACGCGATCATCGCGGCCTGCCGAGCCGCCGGGGTGAAGCTGACGGTCAACTTCGTCACTCGCTTCCGTGATGCCCCGCTCGCGGCCAAACGCCTCATCGACGACGGCGGGATCGGCGACATTCGGATCGTCGAGATGCACGGGACGTGGACGTCGTTCCTCCTCGAAGACATCGTCGACGAGACCACCGGACGGGTCATCATCCCGAAGAAGACATGGGCGTTCGACCCGGCCGAGGGCTCGCAGTTCCTCGACTGGGGCGTCCACGAGACCGACGCGCTCCGCTGGTGGACGGGCTCCGACGCGGTCCGTGCCTACGCCGACTACCGGACGTTCGGCACCCCGCCTCCCATCGACCTGTCGGCCATGGCCCAGTACACGATGGCGAACGGCGTCATGGCCCACATGCTCATGACCTACGAGGTGCCTGAGCCGGGCATCGTGCCGAACGACTCGACGCGGATCATCGGCTCGACCGGGATCCTCGATGTCGACCACTACGGCCAGGTCCGGCTCGGCAAGGGCGACGGCTGGCGGCTCGTCGCGGAACAGGTCGCGTTCGACTTTCTCGGCGACTACCTCGACCCGAACCGCCTGAAGGGATTCGCAGCGCAGGTCGAGGACTTCGCGGCGGCGATCCGCGAGGACCGCGAGCCGGTGGTCAGCGGCGAGGACGGCCGGGCGGCGGTCGAGATGGTCGAGGCGGCCGATCGGTCGGCGGCGACGGGCGAGGCGGTGCGGTTGCCGCTCGTGCCGGTTGGGACAGGAGTCCCCGCGGCCCGGCGCTGAACGCCAGACGTTCAGAACGATCTCCGCAAGGACGGCCGATTGGTCGTGTTTGACGCGTTCAGGTAGCTGGCGCGGGCGGCAGGGTCGCGTACGACCGGAGGCGCGAGACGTCGCGGAAGCCGAGGCGGCGGTAGACCGGGTAGCCCAGCTCGGATGAGCCCAGGACGGCCAGCCGGAGGCCACCGGCAACCGCGTCTTCGAGGGCGGCCGCGGTGACCGCCCGGCCGATCCCGCGGCGCCGCGCCTCGGGCACGGTGCAGACGTTGTAGATGCCGGCGACCCCGGCCCCGTCGAACAGTGCCGCCGCCGCGACCGGCTCACCGTCGAGGCTTGCCACCCAGTTGCGGAGCGGCAGCTCCGGGTCGAATCCTGGCCGCCGGTGCGCGGTGAACCAGGCTTCGGTCGCAGCTTCGTCGAGTCCGAGGCCACGACGCTGGACCTCACGCCAGGCGTCGAGCCCGGCGGCGTCGACGACCGGATCGATCGTGACCCCGGCCGGGAGCGCGCCGTCCGGCTGCCATTGGCCGAGGTCGATCGCCATGCCGGGGCTGTCGCTCACCTGGATCAAGCCCGAGGCCAGCAGGCGCTCCGCCAGGTCGGCCGGGCCAGACGACGGCCCCACGAGCCAGCGCCAGCGATCGGTGCGCTCTGCCAGCCACCCGGCGATCTCGCCGATCCGATCCTGGGCCAGATCGGGGTCAAGCCTGGCGAGCGCAGCCGCGTTGATCGCCCGGAATAGAACCCCCGACCAGCAGAGGAGCACGTCCGACTCGCGACGGATCTCGCCGTCGGGCCATGACGCGTACCACTCGAGGAGCTCGGCGAAGTTCTCGTCGAGCGCGGTCGCCGCCTCGGCGTCCGTCCCGACCAGCCGGCGGATGACCGTCACGCCGTGACGGCGAGGCTGCGGACGACGGCCTCGTCGACCTCGATCCCCAGCCCGGGGCCGGTTGGGATGTCGACGCAGCCTTGGCGCACCTCGATCGGTGGGTCGGCGAGGTCGGTTCGGATCGGGTTCTCGCCGACGTCGTACTCGAGGATTGGCGCCGCCCAAAGAGGGGTGCCGGCGCCTTGCGGAAGGACGGCGAGGAGCTGGAGTGTCGCTGCCGTCGCGATCGCGCCGCTGCAGGCATGGGGGATGCAGGCGACCCCTCGAGATCGCGCGAGACGTGCGATCTCGAGCGCGCCGCCGATGCCGCCGGCAATCGAGACGTCCGGCTGGATGATGTCGAACGAACCGCCGGTCAGGGGCGCGGCGGCCGCCTCGGCGCTCTCGAGGATCTCGCCGCCGGCGAGGGGGATCGACAGCTCTCGCGCCAGCGGTGCGTAGGCCCCGTAGTCGCTCGTCGGCAGCGGCTCTTCCAGCCAGCGAAAGCCGAGCCTTTCGAGCGCCGCTGCCAGCAACCGGCTCTCGTCGATCGAGTAGGCCCCGTTTCCGTCGGCCATCCAGGTCATCGTCGGTGCCTCGGCGACGACCCGCTCGATGGCGCCGATCTCCTCCTCGAGCGGATAGCGGCCGACCCGCAGCTTGATCGCCCGGAAGCCCGCTTCGTACATGACCCGGGCCTCGTCCCGCCACGACTCCTCCGCCGTCCAGCCGTCGACGTAGCCCCGGCTCGACGCGTACGCCTCGACGCGATCTCGGACCCGGGGGCCGAACAGCTCGGACACGGGCACGCCACGACGCCGCGCCCGGAGATCGTCGAGGGCCATCGACACGGCCCCCAGCGCCCAGCGATGGAGACCCGGCCGTTCCACAAGGTCGGCCGCCGCGTCCTCCGCTTGCCGCCCTGTCACGTCGGCGGCCATGGCTCGTGCCGCCTCGACCGCGCCGGGGACAAGGTACGTCTCGCCCCACCCGACCAGGCCGTCGCGACCCTCGAGGCGGACGACGATGGAATCACGGGTGAGGTTCGAGCCCGTCCCGAAGAGCCGGATGGTCGACAGGCGGTGAGTCAGGACGAGCACGTCCGCGCGGTCGATCATCCGCGCCGCTCTGCAGGGATGGCCGGAACCGCGTCCTCGATGTGGCGGCGCGCTGCTCTCGCGGCGATCTGCTCCATGTTCAGGCCGCCATCAGAGGATCGATCCGCCGCCTGCTCGTTCCACGGTCCGGCGGCCGATCTCGCGGCCGATCCGGAGTCCAGCCTCATTGTCGCTGCGAAAGTGGATGCCGGCGTACAGCCTGGAGACGGCAGCCTCTTCGGCCATCGCCTCGAGCCGGCCGGCGTCGAATGGAAAGAAGTAGCCGAGGACGACCGCCGCCGCGCCCGACTGGGTCGAATGTCCGGACGTGTAGGAGGGGAAGTTCGGCGTGATGATGGTCGATGCGAAGCCCTTGATGAGCCCCGTCGGGCGGCCCGTCCAGTAGTAGTACTTCGTCTCCCAGCAGGCGATGAAGGCGTCGGCCTGGGCGACCCCGAGATGGGCCATCGTCCGGGCCGACTGTGCCAGCGACAGGCGATCGCGTGCGATCAGCCCGAGCGCGATCCGCGCCCAGTGACCCGGCGGCGTCTCGGTCCCTGAGCCGTCGGCCCAGAACCTGGCGATCTGGACCTGCTTATCGGTGAGGTCCGCCGTGATCCGCACGACCTCGTCCGCCTCTCGCTGCCACTCGGGGCTGCCAGGGGTCGGCGGTGGGGGGGCACGGAGCTCCGAGCCCGAGGACAGGATCCACGTCCGCCACGTGCCAGCCATCGGCTCGATCGGGCCGCCGACGGCGGTTGGGGCCGGCTGCCACGCGCCCTCGCCCGTGGGGACCGTGCCCCGCCACACGGCGGTGGACCCGTCGGCCTTCCCCCGGGCGACGACGGCCGCACCGACGGCCCGGCCGATCGTCGTCCCCGCTTCGACACCGGCCGGCAGGCTCGTCCCAGCGAGCAGGGGGGCGTGTCGGGCCTCCAGCGCCAATCCCTCGAACTCACGTGCTCGTCCCGGATAGAGGTAGGAAAGAACGGCCTCGGCGGCGGTGGCCACGGCGGCCTCCGCGGACGGATAGGACGCTCGGGCCGCGACCGGCACGGCAGGCGAGATGCGGCCGTCGCGCTCGTGAGGAGCGGCGCTCGACGTCGCCACCTGCGCGCGACATGCGGCGATGACCGCGTCGTACATAGCCACATTCAGGAGGGCAAGGTTGCGCGACGCCCGGACGGGGTTCGTCTTGTCCTCACGAATGCGGCCGAGCAGCACGTCGTTCCATCTCCCGACCACGCCGGCACCGAGCCACCGGACGGCGGCAGCAACCTCGTCGCTCGTTCGGGCCGCCTGGATCGCCAACAGCTCGTCGAGCTGCCGCCGCTCCTCGTCCGATCCGGCGGCCGGGGGAGGCGCGACCGGCGGGATATCCGACGCCACGAACGGCGTCCAGCGCGAGACGGCCATCGCCTCGTCGCGGAGCACTGCGGGAGCGACGACCAGTGCGGCCAGCGAGCCGATCACGGCCAGGGCGAGCAACGCCATCCGGCGGTCCGGCCGCGCCCGGCGATCTGCGCTCGGCACCCTCTCCTCCCTCGTCCCTGTCCGCCCCAGCATCGGCTCCACGCCTTGACGCGTCAATGACCCCCGCGTAGATTGTCGACAATCTACCGGACTGAGAGGGGCACCCCGGCTGTCCAGGTGAGGGAGCTCGATGACTGACAACGCCTCGCTGCGGCTCGACCGGCTCGCCCGAAGCTTCGGCAAGGTCAAGGCGCTCGACGAGTTCAGCCTCGAGATCCCGGCGGGAGCCTTCGTCACCCTCCTCGGTCCGTCCGGCTGCGGCAAGAGCACGACCCTCAACCTCATCGCCGGCCTCGATCGGCCCGACGGTGGCACCGTCTATCTCGGGAACCGCGACATCACCGCGGTGCCACCGAACGAGCGCCGGATGGCGATGGTCTTCCAGAACTACGCCCTTTATCCGCACATGACGGCGTTCGACAACATCGCCTTCAGCCTGAAGCTCCAGCGTCGGCCGAGGGACGAGATCGTCCGGCGGGTGACGGCGACCGCGGAGATGCTCGACATCGCCCACCTCATGAAGCGCAAGCCCGGCCAGCTCTCGGGCGGCCAGCAGCAGCGCGTCGCCCTGGGACGGGCGCTCGTCAAGGAACCCCTCGTGTTCCTCCTCGATGAACCCTTCTCGAACCTCGACGCGGCGCTCCGGAGCCGGATGCGGACGGAGGTCAAGCACCTCCATGTCCGGCTGGGCACGACGAGCGTGTTCGTGACGCACGATCAGGAGGAGGCGATGACGCTGTCCGACCTGATCGCGGTAATGCGCGACGGGCGGCTGATCCAGTTCGGGACGCAACACGAGGTCTACCGGCGCCCGGCGAACACGTACGTCGCGACGTTTGTCGGCAAGCCGAGGATGAGCCTCGTCGAGGGCAGCCTTGAGCACCACGACGGGGGGGTCGACTTCGTCGGGCCCGATCTCCGGATCGGCCTCGGGGCGCCCGCCGCGATCGGCCTCTCCGATGGCGAGCACCGTCGCGTCGCGCTAGGCATCCGCGCCGAGGACGTCCGGATCCATCTAAACGGCGCGGCCGAGACGCCGCGCTCGTTCCGCGCGCAGGTCGGCATCACCGAGCCGATCGGCTCTGACACGTTCGTGGAGCTGGCCGTCGGCGGCGCGACGGTGATCGCCCGGGCAGCTCCCGACATTGACGTCACGCTGGGCCAGTCCGTTCGGGCCGAGATGACCGCCGGCCGGATCCACCTGTTCGACCTCGAGTCCGGCAACCGCCTTGTCGCCTGAGGCGCGGGCTCTCTCCGCCGGGGAGCCGACCTAGATGGCGGTGATCGAAGCCACTGTCGGGTCGGCGTTCGGCCGCGTCGCTCGGCGGCTCGACCGGCTGAGCGAACGTGGCTTCGCGGTGCTGGTCTCCGTGCCGGGACTCATCCTGCTCGCGCTGATCGTCCTGCCGCCGACCCTTGCGGTCTTCGGCCTGAGCCTGTTCCGGATGGAGCTCGCGAAGGACGACCTGACGCCGTTCGTCGGGCTGCGCAACTACCTGGAGCGCCTGCCGGCCGATCAGGTCGTGCTCGATGCGATCCCGCGGACGGTGTCGTTCGCGGCGATCACCACCGCCATCACTCTGCCGCTCGCGCTCGTCACGGCCCTCGTCCTCAACCGCGGCTTCCGGGGCGCGTCAATCTTCTTCGTGGCCCTCCTCATGCCGTGGGCGATCTCGGCAATCGTCGCCGGGATCTTCTGGCGGTTCATCTTCGACACCCATTTCGGGATCGTGAACGGGGTGATGATCGGGCTGGGACTCATCGACGGGCCGATCAACTGGCTCAAGGAGACCGCCCAGGCGGTGACGATCGCGATCGTCGCGCAGTCCTGGCGCTCGGTTCCGCTGCTTGCGGTCCTTGTGCTCGCTGCCCTCCGAACGATCCCCAGCGCGCTCTACCGGGCGGCGAAGATGGACGGGGCGACCGCCTGGGAATCGTTCCGGTACATCACCCTGCCGGCGATCCGGCCGACCCTCATCGTGGTCGGCATCCTCCAGGTGATCATCGGCCTCCAGGTCTTCGACCTGCTATACAGCCTCACCGGCGGCGGCCCGGGCCGCGACACGTTCGTCCTCATCTACGCGATTTTCGAGACGGCGTTCCAGAACCTGAGCTTCGGGTACGCGTCGACGATCACGGTTGTCCTCTTCGGGATCATCGTCGCCTGCAGCCTGCTCCTCCTCGTCTTCCGGATCCGCCGGTGTCAGCCCACCGGACCGACGGAGGAGGAGGAGGCCGAGCTCGTCGCGCCGAGCCGTGTGACCCTGCCGAAGCTCAAGGCCGTCCGGTCGTTCGGGCGGGCGTCGGCAGTGGCCGGGCACGGCGTCCGTCGGCGACGCGTCCGGCTTCCCCCCTTGATGGGCCGGATCGGGTTCGGGCTCGGTGCCGCAGTGCTCTTCCTCTTCTTCGTGGCGCCGATCGCGTGGATCGCCCTGGCGAGCATCCAGCCCGAGAGCGCGATCCAGCGCCAGCCGCCCGCGCTGACGCTCAACCTGTGGCTCGACGGCTACGGCCTGATCCTCAACGACAAGCGCTGGGCCGGCTCGCTCGTGGTAAGCCTTCTCACCGCGCTCTTCACGACCTTCTTCGTCATCCTCCTGTCGGCCCCGTCGGCCTATTCCCTTGCCCGCTTCGACCTCCCCGGCAAGAGCCTGATCCTGGCGATCCTGATCATCATCCAGATGGTGCCGGGCATCGTCATGGCGATCCCGGTCCTGCGGATCTTCCAGATCCTCGGGCTGACCGACACCGTGGCGGCCCTCGTCATCGTCAACGTCGCGTTCTGGTTGCCGCTCATCGTGTGGCTCCTCCGCAACTTCTTCGCCGAGGTCCCGATCGCCCTGGAACGAGCCGCCCGGATCGACGGTTGCTCCAGGATCGGGACCCTTTTCCGGATCACCGTGCCCGCCGCCCGGCCCGGTATCGCCGCTGCCGCGATCCTGCTGCTCATCGGCACGTGGAACGAGTTCCTGTTCGCGGTCATCCTCGGCAACCGCAACGCGGTGACGATCACCCGCCTGATCACGGGGATCCAGAACTACCCGAGCCCGATCAACCAGTCGCCGCCGCCGAACCTGCTGGCGGCCGCGGCGATGGTGGCGGTCATTCCCTGCCTCCTGCTTGTCCTCTTTTTCCACCGCCGGATCATCACCGGCCTCACGGAGGGTTTTGTGAAGGGATAAGGAGCACGCGCCTGCGGCTCGACCGCCGCCCGTCATCCGATCGGAGGAGGATCTCGATGAACAGCAACGAACGGACCCCGGAACAACTCCTGGCGACGATGCTGAGCCGCCGGCAGATCCTGAAAGGCAGCCTCGTCGCGGGCGGCGCCGCCTTCCTCGCCGCGTGCGGCGGACCGACAGCCAGCCCATCGGCGACCCCGGGGAGCCAGGCCCCGGCTTCCCCCGGCGGATCGCCGTCGCCAGCCGATACGCCGCCCGTCAGCTACGCCGGCGTCACGCTCCACAACCACACCGGTGGCTACTCGATCCCGGCCTTCGAGATCGGGCTCAAGCACTGGAAGGAGGAGACCGGCGGCGACGCCACGTTCGAGAACATTCCGTTCAACGAGAAGCCGGTCAAGATCGCCGGCATGATCGCTACCCAGGATTCGTCGTGGGATCTCCAGTACACGTACGACCTGTTCATGCAGCGATTCGGGCCGCGCCTGCTGCTGCCGCTCGAGGGCAACTATCACGGCGACCTCAGCGACTTCCTGCCGGTCGCGCTCAAGGGATTCACAAGCCAGAGCGACCAGGTCCTGCGCGGCCTGCCGATCCACTTCAGCATGTGGCTGTGGGACTGGAACGCCACGCTGTTCGAGAAGATCGGCGAGGACGGCGACAATCCGCCGACCACGTACGAGGAGCTATTCGCCCTCACGCCAAAGTTCAAGGAAGCGGGCATCATCCCGTGCGTCCAGCCGTGGCTGGGTGAGGGCGGGACGTTCGCCGCCTTCTACTTCAAGCACATTTACAACTCGACGGGCCACCCGATGTTCAGCGAGGACCGCACCCAGGTGCTGTTCGACGGCGACGAGGGCCTCCAGACGTTCCAGACGATCGAAGCCGGCCTCAAGGCCGGCTGGTGGGACCCCACCTACCTGAACATCACCAACGAGCATGACGCGTTCCTCATCTTCGGCAAGGGCAACACCGCGACGGTCGTCCACAGCGAAACGGTTCTCGATCCGCCCGTCGAGGGCCACAAGAACGGGCCGTTCCCGGGCATCAAGCCGGGCACCACCGGCTCGTCCCCGGGCGCCGACGGGCTCGGCGTCAGCAAGTTCAGCGTTCAGCAGGAAGCATGCTGGAGCTTCTTCAACAGGCTCTACAGCCCCGACGTCGCCAAAGAGATCAGCATGTCCGAGACGCGCTACCCGCCGACCCGGATCTCGGTCATCCAGGACCCGGAGGTCATCGCCCTCCAGCCGCTCCTGCCGGCCTACGAGGCACAGTCGAAGGGTCAGGTCGATCTCTGGTCGACCCCGTACACGTACGAGCCGGCCTTCGACGACGTCATCAGCCGGATGATCAAGGGCGAGCTGACCGGCGCACAAGCGCACGAGGAAGCCGTCAAGCAGACCCAGGACATCATCATCAAGTACCTGAGCGCGTAACCCCTTCCCGGCAGCCGGAGGCCCGGCCCCAAGGGCCGGGGCCGGGTTTTCCGTAGCAATCCCCGCGCCTGTTCGGAGCAGCCGATGTTCGCCACCCTCGCGGGCGGATACAGCCGGACGCCCCTGCCCGCCGGGCCAGACCGCCTCGGCGACGCCGAGCGACGGCTCCGCGCCGGCGCGATCGATGAGGCGGGCTATGCGGCGATCGCCGACGACGTCGTCCGTGAGGTCGTGGTCGAGCAGGAACAGGCTGGCCTCGCGATCCTCGCCGACGGCGCGGTCCGCTGGGCCGACCGGCTGCTGCCGATCGTCGAGGGCCTGACCGGCCTCGAGGCGGCGGGAGCGGTCGTGCTCCCGAGCGGCGAGGCCGTCACGCGGCCACGCGTCGTCGATGGCCTCGCCAGGTCGAAGCCGATCTTCGTCGAGGCCTGGCGTCGAGCGGCCGCTGCCTCCGACCTGCACGTGAAGCAGGTCCTCGTCGGCCCGTACACGATCGGGCGGCTCGCGGACCTCGGCGGTCGCAACCGGCGGACCGTCACGCTCGTCCTGGCGGAGGCGCTCAACGCCGAGCTGCACGCGCTCGTGGCGGCCGGCTGTGCGTTCATCCAGGTCGACGAGGAGGCAGTGACCGGAATCGGTGACGCTGACGCGGAGTGGCGGCTCTTCGAGCGGGCACACGAGGCGCTGACGGCGGGACTCGGCGACCCCCGGCGGGTCCACCTGTCGCTCGGCCTGACCGGGGGGAGCGTCGCCCGACCAGGCTACGCCGCCGTGCTCGGCCCGCCGTACGTCAGCTACCTCGTCGATCTCCTCGCCGGGCCGGACGCGTGGCGGTTCGTCGATGCCGCGCCGGTGGAAAGGGGGATCGTCTGCGGCGTCGCGGAGGCCCGCAGAACGGGACAGGACGAGGTCGAGGTCATGACGTGGGCCATGGCGTGGGCGGCGGCCGGCGATCGCGGCTCCGATCGCGTCGGGATCGCCCCGAATGGCAGCCTCGCCGGGATGGACCGCCTGGCGGCGAAGCGGAAGATCGAGCGCCTCGGCGAGACGGTCCGGATCGCGTCGATGGGACCGCTCCAGGACGTCGCCGACGCCCTCGACCCTGACCCGCTCGGCAGCAGGATCGCCGAGCTCCGGACACTCGCCGAGGCGGTCGCGGCCGCCCGTCGGCCCGGAGGCTAGGGGACGGGCCGGACGATGGACCCGGCGGCGACGTCGGTCAGGACGGTCTCCCGGCCGTCGGCCCACGTCACCCGCACCTCGTCGGCGGCCGCCGCCGGCCCGAGCCCGAAGACCGCCTCGAGCGGCGGCCCGGCGAGGTAGCTGCCGCCGGCGAGGACGATCTGGGTCACGACCCGGGAGCCGGCCGTGACTTTCACGCGCGACCCGGGCGCCGCGGCGCCGCCACCGCCGAGGTCGACGGTGATCGAGCGGCCGGGCGGGGTCCGGTTCTCGAGCAGCATCGTCGTGTACGCGACCTGGGTGATGAGCAGGTCCTGATCGCCATCCCGGTCGTAATCGAACGGGATGACGGCGCGCTGGTCGCCCGGCACGTCGCAGCCGGTCTCCGTTGCTGTGGTGAACGTCCCGTCGTCGCCGGCGACGAACAGCTTCGAGCGGGCGTCGCGGACGGGGATGCTCTGCTGGGCGACGAACTCGTCCATGCCCTGCGCCGCGAACAGGTCGAGGTCCGCGTCGAGGTCGATGTCGAGGAAGGCCGTGCCCCAGCCCCAGGCCGTGTCGATGATCCCCATCTCGGGCGCCCGGTCGACGAACCGGACGGCAGGACCCGAACCACGCTCGGCCACGAGCAGCACGTTGCCCCGGGTCGTCCCGAGCTCGCCGACCGGGTCGGTGATGTTCGTGGCGTAGACGTCGAGGCTGCCGTCGCTGCCGAGGTCCGCCACGGCGACGCCCATGTCGTTTCCGGTATGCGTCGCCCCGGCCTCGTCCGATCGGTTGACCCACTCGAGCGGGCCGATCTTCTCGTAGTACAGGTCGGCCCGGTGGTCGACCGCGACGAAAAGGTCGAGATCGATATCCCCGTCGAAGTCGGCGAAGATCGAGGTGAACGTGTCGCGGCGAATCCCGCCCAGTCCTGCTGGCTGCGAGACCTCCCTGAAGCGGAAGCCGCCGTCGTTCCGGTACAGCAGGTTCTCGGCCTCGTAGCGGCCGCTGATCTCGCGCAGGGCCGGGTCGCCGCCCAGCTCCTGGGTCCAGTACGAGACGTAGATGTCGAGATCGCCGTCATCGTCGAGGTCGGCCAGTGAGGCGCCGCCGACGATGAAGCCCACCGGCTCGAAGCCCGATCCCTCGGTGACGTCCTCGAAGGTGCCGTCGCCGGCGTTCCTGTACAGGCGCGATGGTGTGAGCCGCCCGTCGCGATGTCGATCGTTGACCAGGACGAGGTCGAGGCGCATGTCACCGTCGAGGTCGGCAAAGTGTGCGACCCGACCGAGGCCGAGATCACCGACGCCCGCGGCGTCGGTGACGTCGCTGAAGCGCGCCTGTCCCGATGGCCGAAGCTCGTTCCGAAAGAGGCGGTTGGCATGACCGTTCTGGCCGAGGAGGTAGACGTCGAGGTCGCCGTCCCCGTCGTAGTCGCCCACGGCCGCTCCGTTGCCCATGTTCCGCTGCATGACGACGCCCATCGGCCCCGGCGCGACGGTCGTGCCATAGGCGCCCCGGAACTCGATGCCGACCGCATGGGCGACATCGGCGCACAGCCGGCCGTCGCCGTTCAGCGGGCCCACCCAAAGCAGTAGCCCGGCGAAGACAGTCGCGGCCGCGACTGCGCCCATGATGAGCGGTCGGGGTATGCGGAGCGAGCTCCGCCCTGAGCGCTGCACCGGCTGGCGTGCCCCTCCGTCACGTCGGCTTGACTGGCCTCTGCCGCACCGCCTAGATTGTCGACAATCTACATCGGCCGCGCAGCCGCGTCGATTCCCGATCACCCGAGGTCGCCGTCCCCTCGATGCCCGATTCCCTGGTCGCTCGTCTCGATCCGCATGACTACGCGGCGATCGCCCGGTACGTTCTCAGCGCGCCGGTCTGGCACTGGATCCAGTCTGGTGCGGGCGCCGAATCCGCGAGCGACAACGAGGCGGCGTTCACCCGCCGCCGTCTTCGGCCGCGAGTCCTCGTCGACGTTTCCGCCGTCAACGTCGCCACCTCGGTCCTGGGGAGCCGGCTCGACCTGCCGGTCATGATCGCGCCGATGGGGCTCCAGAAGGCGGCGCACCCGGACGGGGAGCTCGCGATGGCCGACGGAGCTGCGCGGGCCGGGAGCCTGCTGTGCGTCGCGGTCAACGCCCATACCAGCGTCGAGGACATCGCGGCCGCCCAGCCGAACCTGCCGCTCTGGTTCCAGCTCTACAACTGGGGTGACCGCGACGCGCTCGCCACCGTCATCGGCCGCGCCGAGTCCGCCGGCTGCAAGGCCATCGTGCCGCTCGTGAACACGGCCGTCGACGTCAACCACTCCCCGCTCCAGATCGGCTTCCGCCCGCCGCCGGGTGCCAGCTTCGCCCACTTCGACGCCGGCTACGACAACACGTCGTCGAACACCTGGGAGTACCTGGACTGGCTTCGCTCGGTTACCTCGCTGCCGATCGTCCCCAAGGGGATCATGACCGGCGACGACGCGGCACGGGCAGTCGACAGGGGCGCGGCCGGGATCATCGTCTCGAACCACGGCGGGCGGCAGCTGCCCCGGTCGATCTCCACGCTCGATGCCCTCGCCGACGTCGTCGCGGGCGCCGGCGGCAGGGCGGAGGTCTATCTGGACGGCGGGGTACGGACCGGCACCGACGTCCTCATCGCCCTCGGCCTCGGAGCGCGAGCCGTCTTCGTGGGCCGCCCGGCCATGTGGGGCCTCGCCGTGGGCGGGGCCGAGGGTGTCGCTCGCGTCCTGGACACCCTGCGCGACGAGCTGGCAGCCGACGCCGGGCTGTGCGGCATCACCGAAATTGGCGCGGTCCCTGCCGACACCGTCGTCGGCGTCGCCTGACGATCCGGCCGATGCGAATCAGCCAGGTCCGGACCGTCCTCGTCACCGCGCCCTGGACCGGGGACCCGTTCTGGGCGACGGGCGAGGCGTTTTCGGCCGACGGCCAGCCGTTCGAGCGGACCGCAGCGCTCGTCGTCGTCGAGACGGACGAGGGCATGACCGGGCTGGGCGAGCCGATCATGGGCTACTTCGCGCCTGACGTCGTCGGCCCGATCGTGGACTACTACGGTCGGCTGCTCGTCGAGCTCGGACTCGATCCGCTCAATCCGGAGGCGTGCTGGCGGGAGCTCTACCAGCGCTCGCTGTGGTGGGGTCGAGTTGGCCTCGGCCTGTCCGTCCTCTCTGGAGTCGAGATGGCCCTCTGGGACATCGCCGGCAAGGCCGCCGGGCGACCGGTCCACGAGCTGATCGGCGGGCCGGCCCACGATCGGCTGCCGCTCTACGCCTCGGGTGGAACCGGCTCGTGGCCGGTCCAGAAGACCGTCGATCAGGCCCGCCGCTACGCGTCGCTCGGATTTCGGGGGCTCAAGATCGGGACGGGCTTCGATGGACGTCCGGGCGGCTTCACGACCCAGCCCGGCCAGCCGCCGTACGGCACCTGGTACGCGGGGTCGACGGCAGAACGGGTGGCCGACGAGCGCGCGAAGTTCGGCGCAATCCGCGAGGCACTCGGGCCGGGCATCGAGCTCGCCACGGACGGGCACGCCGTCCAGGTCCGCGAGCAGTGGTCGCGAGCGACCGCGCTCGATCTCGCCCGAGCGCTCGAAGAGTTCGACCTGCTCTTCTTCGAGGAGCCGCTGCGCTACGACGATCCGGAAGGCTACGCCGAGCTCCGCCGCCGCACGAAGGTGCCGATCGCCGGTGGCGAGTGCCTGACCGGGGTCGACGAGTTCCGACGGTTCCTCGACGCGGAGGCGCTCGACTACGTCCAGCCCGATGCGACCCACGCCGGCGGGATCGCGCCGACGCGGGAGATCGCCCGGATGGCCGAGGAGCGTCACGTCGGCCTGATCGTCCACACGGGCGCGGCCGTCGGCCCCGGGTTCATGGCGAACCTCCATGTGGCCTTCGCCAGCCCGAATTCGCGCTTCGTCGAGTACGCCCTCGCGCCCGACAACGTTCGCGCCGAGCTGCTCGTCGAGCCGGTCGCCCTCGAGGACGGCTTCATGAAGCGCCCGACGGCGCCGGGCCTCGGCGTCGCGCTGCCCGAGGGATTCGTGGATCGGTACCCGTACAAGCCCGGTGCGCTCGAGTACGCATAGGAGGATCGATGGCCGACGTCGGATTCGGGATCATCGGATCGGGCAACATGGCCCGCGTCTACGCCGACGCGCTGGCGACGCAGGTCGAGGGTGGCCGGTTCGTGGCGACGGCGGGCGGCACGCGGGCGCCGGGATTCGCGGCCAACTACGGTGCGGAGGCGGAGCCGTCGACCGACGCGCTGCTTGCAAGACCTGACGTCGACGTCGTCGTCATCGCCACGCCCCACTCGACCCACCTCGCCCTCGCCACGGCGGCCGCAGAGGCGGGCAAGCACATCTATCTCGAGAAGCCGATGGCGCTCGACGTCGCCGAGTGCGACCAGATCATCGAGGCCTGCCGCCGCGCCGGGGTCGTGCTGACGATCGCCAAGCAGACCCGCTACATGCAGATGTCGATGAAGGCCAAGGAGCTCATCGATGCGGGCGAGATCGGCGAGCTGCGCTACATCCGGCCGATGAGCCCGATCTCGGGGCTGGGCATCGCCGCGGGCAACCACTGGTCGGAGAAGCCCGGCGAGGGCAACGGCTTCCTGGACTGGGGCTCGCACTGCTGCGACGCGCTGCGCTGGTTCACCGGCAGCGACGCGGTCCGGGTCTACGCCGACATGGACAACTTCTCGGGCATGCCATCCGCGGACCCGACGGCCGTCGTCCAGATCCGGATGGCGAACGGCGTCATCGCCCAGGTCTTCATGTGCTTCGAGGTACCCACGCCGGGGATCGGCACGAACTCGAACAACCAGTACTTCTTCATGGGCTCGGAGGGCATGCTCGAGTTCGACCTCGACCGCGTCCGGCTCGGCCGGGGCGAGGCGTGGGAGACGGTCTGGGAGCTGCCGACCTGGATCAATCCCCTCCAGCCGAGCAACCCGCGGCGGATCGGCAACTCGGCGCGCCAGGTCCAGGAATTCATCGACGCCCTGCGGGAAGGGCGACCGCCAAAGATCACCGGCGAGGACGGCCGGGCCGCGATCGAGATGAGCCAGGCCGCCACGCTGTCGGCTCGGACGGGGCGGGCGGTGGACCTGCCGCTGGCGGTCTGATCCGGCATGGCCCGCGCCGTTCGGGTGGGCATCGCGTTCGCGTTCCCGGACGCCGCGATCGAATCGTTCCGATCGATCCCAGGGCTCGCGATCCGGGCAACCGAGCGTACCGACCAGGCGGCGATCGACGAGGTGGCCGCGGGCGACGTCGACGGCCTGGTGGCCAAGGCCCTGCCGAGCGATCGGGCGTCGGCGCCGAGCCTTCGGTGGCTGCAGGTGCTCTCGGCCGGAGTCGAGACGGTCGTCGGCGTGGGCTCGTGGCCGGGCGGGATCGTGCTCACGAATGCGCGCGGCGCTTATGCCGGCTCGATCGCGCAGTACACGATCGCCGCGATCCTGCGGGTCGCCGAGCGGATGGACGAGCGGTCCGCTCAGCAGCGGCTCGCGCAGTGGCCCGCCGGCGAGGGCCGGTTCGTCGGCCGACGGCTCCGGGGTCAGACCCTCGTCATCGTCGGCTACGGCGGCATCGGCCGCGAGATCGGCCGGCTCGCCCACGCGCACGGGATGCGGGTGCTCGCGGTCAAGGCCCGGCCCCAGGAGCGGATCGACACGGCTTATCGCCTGCCCGGCACGGGCGACCCGGAGGGACTGATCCCGGAACGGATCGTTCGCCTCGACGGGCTCGCCGACGCGGCAGCGGAGGCCGACTTCCTGTCGATCACGCTGCCCATCACGCCGCGGACGCGGGGAATCGTTTCGGCCCCGGTGCTCGCGGCGCTGCGGCCCCACGCCTGGCTGATCAACACCGGGCGCGGTCCGGTGGTCGACGAGGCGGCCCTGCTCCGCCTGCTCGAGGAAGGGCGGATCGGCGGCGCCGTGCTCGACGTCTTCGGCGAGGAGCCGCTGCCGCCCGACAGCCCGCTGTGGCACCTGCCGAACGTCGTCATCACGCCGCACGTGTCGGGCGCGGAGGCCGACGAGGAGCTCGAGGCGCTGGTTTCGGAGAACCTCCGGCGCTTCGTCGCCGGGGAGCCGCTGATCAACCAGGTCGATCCAGAGCGAGGGTACTGACATGACGATTGGAACGAGCGCCGGCCGGGCGATCGAGCGGATGGAGATCTTCGTCGTCCGGCACCGGCTCGATCCTCGGACCGGTCCGTCGATCGCCCTGTCAACCGAGCACGCCTATGCGATCGTCAAGATCACCGACGCGGACGGCGTCGCAGGCTGGGGCGAGACGTATCTGATCCCCGGGATCGTCGCCATCCTCGAGCAGGTCGGCCCGGTCCTGCTCGGTCGCCCGGCCACCTCGCTCCGGGCCTTGATCTCGGACGTCCGCTGGTCGGCCGAGCACCCCTACGCTGCGTCCGCGCTGGCGATCGCCCTCGAGGACCTGAGGGCTCGCCAGCTCGGCGTCTCGGTCGCAACCTCGTTTGGCGGCGCTGTCCGCGAGCGCGTCAGGGCCTACGCCGCGAGCGGAGGCTACGTCGAGGGTCGCGATCCCGCGGAGACGTGGCCCGAAGAGCGGGACCGGCTCCTCGAGCGCGGCTTCACGGCCTGGAAGCTCCGCGTCGGTCGCTACCCGATCGCCCACGAGGCGCCGCTCCTCGAGCGCCTTCGGGCCGACCTCCCGCCATCGTTCGACCTCATGGCCGACGGCAACGCGGCCTATCTCCTGCCGGGCGCCGTCGAGATGGGCCGGCTGCTCGGACGCCTCGGCTTCGTCTGGTTCGAGGAGCCGATGCGCCAGCGCGAGGGCTATGCCGGCTACGAGCGGCTCGCCGCGACGCTCGACATCGCCCTGGCCGCCGGCGAGGTCCTCGAGAACCGCGGCCAGGCCCGCGACTTCCTGGCTCGGGGCTGCTCCGACATCGTCCAGCCCGAGCCGGTGATCTGCGGCGGGGTGGGGGAGACGCTGTTCATCAGCGAGCTCGCGGCGGTCCATGGCGTGGCCGCCATGCCCCATACGTCCAACAACGCGCTCGGGATCGCGGCGGCCCTGCAGATCCTCGCGGTCCTTCCAGATCCGACCCGATCGCCGGCCACCCCCGACCTGTATCTCGAGTACGGCGTCGACGACAACCCACACCGCGCCGGCCTGCTGGCGACGCCGCTCGAATTCCGCGACGGCTGGGTTACGGTCCCGACCGGACCCGGGCTGGGCGTCGAGGTCGATGAGGCATACCTGCGCCACCATGCGACTGAGGTCCGCGTGGTCGGCGAACGGGCGCCCGCCGCGCGATGACGACGGCCAGGCCGCCGTCGACCGAATCCGAGGCCGCGATGCGCGCCTCGATGGAGCTCATCGCCCGGCTGCCCGGAGCCCGGGTCGGCCGCGAGGTGGACCTGACCTTGCTCTCGACCGGCCGGCCGTTCTCCAGCCTCAATCACGTGCAGCAGATCGAGATCGGCGGCTCCGAAGGGGCCATCGACGATCGAATCGCGGAGATCCACGCGGACATGGAGGCCGCTGGCTCGGTGCCGGCGACGTGGTGGGTCAGCCCGTCGACGCGACCGAAGGACCTCGCTCGGCGCCTCGTGGCGCGAGGTTTCGTCGAGGCCGAGCCGGAATTCGGGATGGCGATCGACATCGGCGCCGCCCGGGCGCCCGAGCCGATGGGCGCCGCCGTCTCGGTCGCGCCGGTGGCCACGCACGCCGACCTGGACGAATGGCTCTCGGTCATGGCCGGCGCCTATCGTTGGTTGGGCGGGGGTGCCTCGTCGGCCTGGGCCGAGCTGTACGGCGCCGCCGTGGACGAGGTCGATCCACCGTGGCGCCACTTCCTCGTCCGAGAGGCCGGCCGACCGGTCGCCTGCTCGTCGATGTTCTACGCCGGCGGCCTCGCCTTCGTCACGAATATCGGGACGGTGCCCGACGCCCGGGGACACGGGCTCGGAACTGTCGCGACGCGGGCCGCTCTCGACGCCGCCCGGCAGGCCGGCCACCGCCGTGCGAGCCTCGCTGCCTCCCTCATGGGCCGCGGCCTGTACGCGCGGCTCGGGTTCGTTGAGGAGTGCCGCCTCGATCGGTTCATCTCGCCGCCGTGACCCCTGACGGCGTCTTCGGCATCGCCGTCGTCGGCTCGGGCGACATGGGGGCGACCTACGCCGAGGTCGCCGCGCGCCACGTCCCGGCGGCGCGCCTCGTCGCCGTCGGCGGTGGGCGCCGGGCGGCCGGCCTGGCCGCCGACTACGGGGTCGATCACGCGGAGCCCTACGAGGACCTCCTGGCGCGGTCCGACGTCGACGGCGTGATCCTCGCGATCCCGCATTCGCTCCATGTGGGGCACGCGGTCGCGGCCGCCAAGGCCAGACGGCACGTCCTCGTCGAGAAACCAATGGCTCTGTCGACCGAAGAGTGTGACGCGATGATCCTTGCCGCCGACGGCGCGGGCGTCGACCTGAGCGTGATCATGACGATGCGATTCGACGGCAACTTCCGGCGGGCCCACGAGCTCGTCGGCGAGGGCGCGATCGGCCAGGTTCGGATGCTCCGGCTGTCGGGCCTCACCTCCGGCTACGACATGGGACACAAGACGTGGATCGCGGACCCGGCCGAGGGTGGCGTGCTCCTGGATTGGGGGTCCCACGCCTTCGACATCCTGCGCTGGTTCGCGGGCGCGGACCCGGTTCGCATCGCCGCTGAGTTCGCGCACTTCAGCGACACGGCCGTCGCGGAGCCGACCGCGATGGTCCAGCTGGCCTACGGGAACGGCGTGCTCGCCCAGGTCTGGATGAGCTACGAGCTCCCGGACCCGGGTCTCGATTCGGCGTTCCGCCTGTGGGTCGTCGGTTCGCGCGGCATTCTCGAGGCGACCCGCTTCGGCCAGCTCCGGCTCGGGACCGGCGGCGCCTGGCAGGTCGTCGCCGAAGATGGTCCCGCGGACTGGGCGCTCGAGCGGCGTCACGACCCGGTCCGACTCGCTTCGCCGGTGGCGCAGGTCTGCGACTGGGTCGATTCGATCCTCGCGAACCGGCCGTCGTCGGCGCCGGCGCGGGATGCGCGCTGGGCGGTCCGGCAGGTCGAGGCCGCTTATCGCGCCTGGCGGACGGGGGAGGTCGTCCGCTTCGATGCCTGATCGCTAGGGTCGTTCCGCGGAGCTCGCCGTGGCGAATGGGGCGCCTGACCCTTCGTCCATCACGAAGGCGACGAGCGGGCGGCAGGTGACGATTGCCGCGGTGACGGCCGCGACCGTGAGGCCGCCGAAGGCGAGCAGGACGCCGGCGACGCCGACATCGGCAACGAGAGCGGTCGCCAGCACACTGCCGGGCGGTAGGAGCCCCACCCGAACGACTTCGTGCAGGGCGAGCACCCGGCCTCGCATCCGTGGCGGCGCGAGGACCTGGAGGAGGGTCGCGCCCGTGAGCTGATGGACCAGCGCGGCAAGGGCGACGATGCCGGCCAGGACGCACGCGACCCACAGGACCGGCAACGCGCCGAGGCCGGCCAGACCGGCACCCGCGGTCGCCAGCGCCAGGAGCATTGTCCGGCCCCTGCGCAGCCTTCGGCCGACCGGGTTCGTTGCCACCGCACCCACCAGCGTCCCCACGCCTGCCGCGGCGGTGAGCAGGCCGAGCCCGGTCGGCCCTGCGTCGAGAACGTCGCGCGCGACCGACGGGAGCAGGGCGAACCTGCTCATCACCAGGAACCCGGCGGCCGCACCCAGGGCGACGATGGCGAACCCGATAGGGGAGCGGCGGATCCAGCGGACGGCGTCGCGCAGCTCGCCGAGGGCCATCGGGCGGACGGCCGATTCGAGCCCGGGCAGCGAAGGCAGGCCGAGGATCGCCACGACAGCCAGGCCGAGGCCGATCGCGGCGAGGAAGAACGTCGGCGCCGGTCCGGCCAGATCGAGGGTCAGCCCGCCGGCGGCGCCGCCGGCAATCGCGCCGATCCCCGACGGCAACGCGCTCAGACCAACCGCGCTCGGCAGGATGCGGGCATCGACAACCCGGCTCGCGACCACTTGGGCCGGGATCGCGAAGCAGCCGAAGAAGATCCCCTCGGCCACCGACAGCGCGAACGCCGCTTCGAATGAGAGTCCGGAGCTCGCCGCGAGCACGCCGGCGGCGCCCACGACCAGCGCGGCCGCCGCCGAGCTCCAGAGCAGCGGGCGGCGTGGCCCGATCCGGTCGACCAGGATGCCGATCGGGACCGTGAGCACGAGGATCGGGGCGACGATCGCCGAGAAGAGGAGGCTGACGTGGACGGCCGAGCCGGTCTCGTCGAGCACGGTCCAGAAGAGCGCCGTCTCGAACGCGTAGAGTCCCAGCTCCGCGGCGGTGAGGGCGACCAGTAGACGGCGATAGTCGGGCACGCGGAGAGCGTCGAAGGAGCTCATCGGGGGATGCTCCTCGTCGGAGGTCGCGGGACGCGCGCCGGGCGGCTATGCTCGGGATTGTCGACAATGTACACCGCCCAAACGATCGGTCGCAGCCCGGAGACGCCCCATGGCACCTGCCAATCCGCTCCTCGAACGATGGCGGGCCAACGAGCCCACGCTGGGTGGCTGGATGACGACCGCCGACGCCCAGATCGCCGAGTACCTCGCGAGCACCGGGTTCGACGAGATCTGCGTCGACCAGCAACATGGCTTCGCGGACCGCACCACGATCGGCGCCGTCTTCCGGGCGATCGAGCTCCACGGCGTGGTGCCGACCACCCGCGTCCCCGGCAACGACTTCGCCGAAATCGGCAAGGCACTCGATCTCGGCGCGGTGGCGATCGTCGTCCCCATGGTCGGCTCGGCCGAGGAGGCCGCTCGTGCGGCCGCCGCCTGCCACTTCCCACCGGGCGGATCGCGCTCGGTCGGCCCGCTCCGCGGCTCCCTCCTGCGCGGCCACCATCGCCTCGAAGGGGTCGACCAGGCGGCCTGCGTCGTCATGATCGAGACGTCCGACGGCCTGCGAAATGCCGACGCGATTGCCGCGACGCCCGGCGTCGACGCGATCTACATCGGCCCCGGCGACCTGGCGCTCGGGCTCGGCCTGTCGGCCTGGAGCGATGACTGGACGCCGGAGGAGGCCTCGATCCACGCCGAGGCAATCGAGCGGATCCGCACCGCCTGCGTCAGGCATGGTGTGGCGCCCGGGATCCACACCGGCGACGGCGCGACGGCCAATCGCTACCTCGAGCAGGGCTTCCTGATGATCACCGTCGCCAGCGACCTCGGGCTGATCACGCAGGGCGGCGCGGCCGAGCTGGCCAGGGCGCGCGGGACGGCCGACGCCGCAGCGCAGCCGGCCGCGGTGTAGCGGAGGGCAAGGCGCCATGAGCGTCCGATTCGGGATCGTCGGCTCGGGGACGATGGCTCTCGTCTACGCCGAGGCGCTCGCGACACAGGTCGACGCCGGCCACCTCGTCGCGATCGCCGGCGGGCGTCGTGCACCGGGCCTCGCCGCGGACTACGGGGTCGAGGCGGTCGGGTCGCCGGAAGCGCTCTTCGCCCGGCCGGACGTCGACGTCGTCGTCATCGCGACGCCGCACACGACGCACCTCCCCTACACAGTGGCCGCGGCGGCCGCCGGCAAACACGTCTACGTCGAGAAGCCGATGGCCGTCACCGTGGCAGAGTGCGACGCGATGATCGCCGCCTGCCGCGCCGCCGGCGTCCTCCTGACCGTCGCCAAGCAGTCCCGCCAGAACCCGACGACGGTCGAGGCGAAGCGGCTCATCGACGCGGGCGAGATCGGCGAGGTGCGCATGGTCCGGATGCTGTCGTCGACGGTCGGCTGGGACGTATCGCCCGACAGCTGGATCGGCGACCCGAAGGAGGGTGGCGCATATCTCGACTGGGGCGTCCACGGCGTCGATGCCCTGCGCTGGCTCACCGGCGCTAATGCGGTCCGAGCATTCGCCCAGATGGCGAACTACGGCGGCCTGCCGGCGCCCGACACGAGTGCGATGGTCCACTACGTGATGGATTCGGGCGCGATGGTCCAGGTCTGGATGAGCTACGAGTTTCCGCCCCCGGGCCTCGGGACGAATTTCCAGTTCATGATCGTCGGCTCGAAGGGCATGCTCGACCTCCACCGGTACGTCCTCAAGCGCAGCACCGACGACGGCTGGGTGACGATCTTCGAGTGGGAGCCCTGGGACTGGGTCACCGACGCGAAGAACGAGCGCCGGATCGGGCTCACCGCACGCCAGGTCCAGCAATTCACGCGGGCAGTCGAGCGCGGAGAGCCGCTCGTCGTCACCGGCGACGAGGGCCGCGCGGCGGTCGAGATGATCGAAGCCGCGCAGCGCTCGGCGCGGACCGGCGAGGCCGTCGCGATTCCTCTCGGGACGTGACCGGCCTCCGGGTTCGCCGCGGTGCCAGCGGAGTCTCTACGGCCCGCCTGGCCGCTGCGCTCTACTCGGTGCGAAGCGGGGTCATCCAGCCAGGCGCGGGCGCCATGACGTAAAAGACGCGGACCTGCTCGTCGCCGAGGACCTCGGTGGTGTACATGTGACCGGCAGGGAAGTAGACCACGTCGTTCGCTTCGAACTCGAACGATCCATCGGACGACCCGTCGTCCCAATCCACGCGGACACGGCCGCTCAGGCAGAGATAGACCTCGTCGTGCTCGCCGAGATGGGGGATGCCGTCGATCGTGCGGCCCTCGTCGGGATCGTCGGTACCGAACGACCAGCCTCCCCGCGACCCCGGCTCGCTCCAGAACATGCCCGCGAACAGGCGCGTCGATCCGCTCGTCTCTGGCGTCACTATCCGGGCCGAGCGCGCGGTCGGGTTGTTCGGCAGCGCCGTCGCCTCGGACAGCGGGAATACCCGGGGCCGCGGGGTCGCCGTCATCGATCACCTCCCGTCGTCACCGGACGTTCGACACGCGCCTGCCGGCTCATGCAACGACCGCCCCCCGGACACCGGCGTGGGCCGCCGCTGATCGCCCGGCGATGTGGCCCTGGACCAGGCCGAGGACGAGCCCACCCATGTAGCCGCCGTTGTATGTGCCGCCCGCGTCGGCACCCGCTGCGTAAAGCCCCGGCAGCGGCAGACCGTCCCGGTCGAGGACGCGGAGGCCGGCGTCGACGTCGATGCCGCCCAGGGTGAACGTGATCCCTGCCCGCACGCCGAGCGCCCGGAACGGCGGCTCCACGAGGCCGAACGGCGAACGGCGACGCGGGATGGGGAGCGCCGCACCCTTGCCGCCGGCCATCGCCCGATTGAACTCCTCGATGGTCGCGAGGAAGCCGCCGCGGCTCACCCCGCGTCCGGCCAGGCCGCCCGCGAGATCCTCGAGCGAGCCCGCGGTCACCGCCGGCGCACCGGCGGAGACCGCGTTCGCGAAGTTCTCCCGGACCCGCGATGGCGATCGACCGGGCAGGGCCTCCTCGTCGTGGATGCGCCGGTCCATGACCATCCAGGCACGGCCGCCGGGCTGCCGGACGATCTCGAACGCCGCCGTCTCGTCGGCCATCGACCGGCTTTCGTCGAAGAAGCGCTCGCCGCGCTCGTTGACGAGAATCGCATCCTGCGTCGCGTACTGGGTCACCGACACCCAGCGATCGGGCGGCACGTCCGCCGGCGCTGCCGGCATCGTGTGGCCGTAGAACGTCGACAGCGAGGCCGACGTCCGGGCACCTGCCCCAAGGGCCGCCAGCAAGCCATCCCCGGCACTCCGCGGGTTGGAGCGGAGGAGCATCGTCCCCGCATTCGGCCCCACGTGGCGGGCCAGCAGATCGGAGTTTCCCTGGAACCCACCGGTGGCGAGCACGATCGACCGGGCTGGCATGAGCCACCGCCGCCCGTCCGCCCCGTGGACCTCGGCCGTCCACGTGCCCGACGAGCCCGGTTCGATCGACCCGAGGGCCGCCTCGAACAGGAACCGGCCGCCTCCCTCCTCTGTTTCGTGGAGGAGCCGCTCGGTGAGTGCACCGACCTCGACCTCTCTCCCTACCTGGCGGTCGTTCACGATCGGCGCGCCCAGGGAAACGCCGAGTGACGCGAGCCAGTCGAGACCAGGTCCGATGCCCTCGACCAGCTGACGCTGACGAGCCCGATCGCCTCCGGGCACCCAGGCCTCCATCACCGCCATCGTCGGGGCGGTCCAGACGGTCCCGCCGGACATGCGCATCGATCCCCCCGCTGCGGCCCCCTTCTCGACGACGACCGGTCGGGCACCGGCCTCTGCGGCTGCGGCCGCGGCACACAGGCCGGCCATCCCGGCTCCGCAGACGAGGACATCTACCGACTGGACCGGAGAGTCCGACCTCATTCGGTCGCGCCTCCCTTGTCGCCCGTCGAGGCCGGCGCGCCCTGCCCATCGACGCGCTCCTCGGCGAACGGCGACTCGACGACGGCGGCTCCGGTCTGGGGATCGGCCGGGATCGCTCGCGCACCGCCCGCTGCCTGGATCTCGGCCCAGAAATGGCAGGCGACTGTGTGCCCGGGCTCGGCCTCGATGAGCGGTGGCTCCGCCTGCCGGCAGATCTCCTGCGCGAACGGGCAGCGGGTGTGGAATCGGCATCCGCTCGGCGGGTTGACGGGACTCGGGATGTCGCCCTTGAGGATGATCCGCCGCCGTCGTCGCTCGAGCGGGGGATCGGGGATGGGGACGGCCGAGAGGAGGGCGATCGTGTACGGGTGGAGCGGCCGTCCGTACAGCAGCTCGCGCGACGTGACCTCCACGACCTTGCCGAGGTACATGACCGCGACCCGGTCGGACAGGTGACGCACGACGGACAGGTCGTGGGCGATGAACAGGTAGGTCAGGCCGAACTGGGCCTGGAGGTCCTGGAGGAGGTTGATGATCTGGGCCTGGATGCTGACGTCGAGGGCGGAGATCGGCTCGTCGCAGACGATGAAGGATGGGTTGAGCGCGAGCGCACGGGCGATCCCGATCCGCTGGCGCTGGCCGCCCGAAAACTCGTGCGGGAATCGCCCGGCCATGCTCGCATCCAGGCCGACCGTCTCGAGGAGCTCCCGGACGCGCCTCCGGCGCGCCGGCCCGTCGCCGATGCCATGGATCTCCAGCGGCTCCGCGACGATCGCGGCAACGGTGAGCCGGGCGTTGAGGCTCGCGTAGGGATCCTGGAACACGATCTGCATATCGCGTCGCAGCTCGCGGAGGCGGCGGGCTGATGCGGTCGTCAGCTCGGTGCCGTCGAATCGGACCGAGCCGGCCGTCGGGCGGTAGAGCTGGAGGATGGACCGGCCGACCGTCGTCTTGCCGCAGCCTGACTCGCCCACCAGCCCGAGCGTCTCGCCGCGCCGGATCTCGAAGGACACATCGTCGACAGCGCGGACCCAACCGACGCGCCGCTGCAGCACGCCACGGCGAACCGGGAAGTACATCTTCAGCTGGTCGACGGTCACGAGCGGTCCGCCGATCGAGCGAGTCTCTCCGGCGATGGCGGTCGGCGCGATCACGAATCGGTGCCAGAGGCCGAGGCGACGGCGGGCTCGGAGGCCACCCGGGGTTCGTGTATCGGCGCGTTGCGGACGTCGACCCAGCATGCGACTTCATGGTCCGGGGCGACGCGCTCGAGCGGCGGGTTCTCGCGGGCGGACCGCTGGACCGCGTACGGACAGCGCGGCTCGAAGGGGCAACCGGCCGGCGGGTCGACCAGCCCGGGCGGCACGCCCTGGATCGCCGTCAGGCGAGCCCCGCGGCCCGCGTCGAGCCGGGGGATGGACGCCATCAGCCCGAGTGTGTAGGGGTGGCGCGGATCGTCGAACGCGACGTCGACCGGAGCCACCTCGACGATGTGGCCGGCGTACATGACGTGAACTCGGTCAACGATCCCCGCGACGACCCCGAGGTCGTGCGTGATCAGCAGGAGGGCCATCCCGAGCTCGACCCTGAGCCGTTGGAGGAGCTCGAGAATCTGGGCCTGGACCGTCACGTCCAGGGCTGTCGTCGGCTCGTCCGCGATGAGCAGCTTGGGCTCGCAGCTCAGGGCCATCGCGATCATGACCCGCTGGCGCATGCCGCCCGAGAACTGGTGGGGATAGTTATCGACGCGGGAGCGGGCGGCCGGGATGCCCACGAGCTCCATCAGCTCGATCGCCCGCGTGCGCGCGGCGCGCCCACCGATACCCCGGTGGATCCGGAGCGCCTCGCCGATCTGCTGCCCGATCGCCATGACCGGGTTCAGGTAGGACATCGGGTCCTGGAAGATCATCGCGATCTCGTTGCCCCGGAGCCGTTCCCGGTCCGCCTCGTCGAGCGTGACCAGGTCTCGACCATCGAACCGGACTTCCCCCGACACGATCCGGCCCGGTGACGGGACGAGGCCCATGATCGACAGGGCGGTCACGCTCTTGCCGCAGCCCGACTCACCGACCAGCCCGAGGGCTTCCCCGCGGTCGACGTGGAACGACACGCCGTTGACCGCGTATACCGTCCCGGCCCGGGTGAAGAATCGGGTATGCAGGTGCCGAACGTCGAGGAGCCGTGGTGCGTCGTTCATCTCCGCGGCCGAAGGTACCACTCCGCCCGGCGCGGCCACTTGACGAGCTGGATTGTCGACCACATATTGTCTACAGCCGCGTTAGGACAGGAGGAGGACAAACCATGACACGGCGCCTTCGTTCGCCGCTCGCACTCCTCATCGTGATCGTGTTCACGGTGAGCGCTTGCGGCGGCACCACCCCCTCCCCTTCCGCTTCCCCGGGGGGAGCCACGGCAGCCCCGCCGACCCCGACGGGTGCCCCGGTCACCGGGGGAACCCTCACCGCGCACCTCTACCAGCAATACACGTCGTTCTACCCGTGGAGCGAGAGCGGCACTGGGGGCGACTCGATGGTGATGGAGCTCCAGTGGGATTTCCTGGCCGCCTATGACGAGACCGGCAAGCCGGAGATGCGGCTCGCCGAATCGATCGAGGCGAGCGCGGATGCGAAGACGTGGACCGTCAAGCTCCGGCCGGGCGTCACCTGGAGCGACGGCAAGCCGTTCACGTCGAAGGACGTCATCTTCACCTGGAAGCTGAACGCCAGCCCGAACCATTCGCCCAACTCTGGCCTGTGGACGAACGTCACCGGCGTGAGCGATTGGCAGACCGCCGCCGACTTCGCGGCCGACATCCCGGGGATCACGGCACCCGACGACACCACGGTTGTCTTCCAGCTGGACGAGGCGAACGCCGCGTTCATCGGCACGCTGCTGAACTTCCGCAACTACATCCTGCCGTCGGAGCAGCTCCTGGCAGTCGCTCCGAACATCCACACGCTCGACCTCAAGGGTGTTCGCCAGCTCCCGTTCTGGCAGGCGCCGAGCGTGGGGATCGGCCCGTACCTGTGGCAGAAGACGGAGACGGACCAGTTCCTCTCGTTCGCGCCGAATCCGAAGTGGCGCGGTGGAACGCCCGCTTTCAGCGAAGTGATCATGAAGCCGATCGCGGACTTCGCCGTCGCGGCCGCCCAGGTCCAGGCCGGCGACCTCGACTTCGCGGTCGTCACGCTTGACGATCTCGACGGCCTCGCGGCCGGCGGCCTCCAGACGGCCACCGCGCTCGCACCGTTCCCCATCCAGTCCGACATGAATAACTCACCGGCCTCGCGGTTCCACGATCCGCTCGTGCGCCAGGCCTTCATGTACGGCTGCGACCGCCAGGGGTTCGTCGACAGCTTCCTCAAGGGCAAGGGCGCCAAGTTCGACACCTACTTCTTCCCTGACTGGGTGCCGAAGGAAGGCATCACCGATTACAACTACGACAGCCAGAAGGCGAAGTCGCTGCTCGACCAGGCTGGGTTCGACTACAGCAAGCCGGTCCAGTGGCTGAGCTGGAACAAGGACGCCCGCGATCGGCAGTCGTTCCTCGAGGACTGCCAGAGCAAGATGGCCGATATCGGCGTGACGATCGAGATCGTTAACGGCCTCGACGTAACGAACGCGAAGACGGCCGCCGGTGATTGGGACCTCGCCCTGTACGGCGGCTACCCGATCGCCGACCCGGACCAGATCCGTCAGTTCACCGGTTGCTCGGCGATCGGGGACGACACGTCCACCTCCAAGGGCAACGGCTACAAGTGGGGCGGCGCAAACTACTCGAACTACTGCAACGCGGACTTCGACTCGCTCATGAACCAGGCGTCCAAGATCGCAGACCAGGCGCAGCGGGCCGAGCTGTACAAGCAGGCCCAGGAGATCTGGATGCGGGACGTCCCGATCATGATCAATTACCGCAACGCGACGGCCTACGCATGGAGCGCGAAGCTCCAGGGCGTCACACCCTATGGCGACCCGTCCCAGATGGCCCTGAAGATCACGGGGTGGTCCAAGACACCCTAGGATCGCCTTTCATAACAGCCAACGGACGGGCTGCCCGCGCTGCGGCAGCCCGTCCTCTGTGTCCCGTGAGGATCGATGGGTCGCTGGCTCGCGCGCCGCCTGATCATCACCGCCGTCACGTTCCTGGGGATCTCCCTCCTGGTGTTCACCCTGATGCGGCTGACGCCGGTGGACCCCGTCGATCTGCTCCTCTTCAATCTGCGCCAGTCGGGCGGCCTCACGAGCGAAGACATCGCACGCATCCGGGCGACGTACCGGGCCGCCCTCGGGCTGGACCAGCCGATCCCCATCCAGTACCTGCTCTGGGCCAAGGAGGTCGTGACCAACGGGAGCCTCGGATTCTCGTTCGTGACGGGTCGGCCGTCGCTCGACATGGTTGTCGAGCGCGTGCCGCCGACGCTCATCCTCATGGGAACCGCGCTCGCCCTCGAGCTGATCGTCGGCATTCCGCTCGGCATCCTCGCCGCCCTCCGGCGGAACCGGTTCACCGATTACATCGTGTCGGCGTTCGGCCTGTCGGTCGTCGCCGTCCCCTCGTTCTTCCTCGGGCTGGCGGCGATCTACGTGTTCTCGGTCCGGCTCAGCGCACTGCCCGCGGGCGGCATGTTCACGCCGACCAGGCATGGGGTCGACGTCGTGGACGTCGTCCGTCACCTCCTGATGCCCGCCCTGATCCTCGGCCTGGCTGGCGTCGGGCCGATCATCCGATACGTCCGGACGAGCATCATCGAGACGCTCGGCAAGGAGTACCTCGTCACGGCCCGGGCCAAAGGCCTGCCGCGGACAGCGATCATCGTCCGCCACGCCTTCCCGAACGCGCTCCTGCCGCTCATCACGTTCGTCGGGCTCGAGGTCGGGCGGCTGATGGCCGGTGCCTTCGTCGTCGAGCAGATCTTCACCTGGCCGGGCATGGGCAGCCTCGCCCTGGACGCGATCAACAGTCGCGACTACCCGGTCGTCCAGGCATTCGCGATCACCGTCGCCATCGTCGTGCTGGCCGGCAACCTGCTCGCAGACCTCGCCTACGGCGTCGCCGATCCGCGGATCCGGCTCGAGTAACGATGACCTCTCTCGACTCCGCCGCGACGGGGCTCGCTGCCGGACGGCCGATCGTCACCGAGGGCGCCGGTCGGCGCGCCGTGCGCCGGTTTCTGCGCCATCGCGCCGCGCTCGCCGGCCTCTTCTTCATCGCGCTCGTCGCGGGGGCCGCGATCTTCGGTCCGTTCGTCTACAGGGGCAATCCCGATCGCACCAACCCTGCCATCCAGTTCACGGCCCCGAACGCCGAGCACCCGCTGGGAACCGATCGGATCGGGCGGGACCTGCTCGCTCGGCTCCTCTACGCGGGGCGCATCTCCCTGGCGGTCGGCGTCGCGGCCGCGCTTGTGGCGACCGGGATCGGCCTCGTGCTCGGTCTCATCGCCGGCATCGCCGGCGGCTGGGTCGATTCGTTGATCATGCGCGTCACCGACGTGGTCCTGGCCATCCCGTTCCTTATCTTCGTTGCGATCGTCGTGGCGATCGTCGGCACCGGCTTCCAGATCATCGTCGTGGTCATAGGGCTCTCGGTCTGGCCGGAGGCTGCCCGGATCGTGCGGGCGGTCGTCCTGTCGCTCCGCGAGCAAGACTTCGTGGTGGCTGCGCGCGCGCTGGGTGCGACGAACGGCCGGATCATCCGCAAGCACCTGTTGTTCTTCGCGCTCGCGCCATTGACCGTCACGGGCACGTTCACCGTCGCCAACGCGATGCTGACGGAGGCGGCGCTCTCCTACCTCGGGATCGGAGTGCGGCCGCCTCAGGCGAGCTGGGGGAACATGCTCTACGACGCCCAGCAGCTGTTCATCCTGCGCGACCACCTGTGGTACTGGGTGCCGCCCGGGATCGCGATCTTCGTCACGGTTCTCGCCGTCAACCTCGTCGGCGACGGCCTGCGCGACGCGCTCGACCCGCACGATTGAGGCGAGACACGCTGCGCGTTGACATCGCGGCGCGGCCATTCGTATAGTCCGCCCCGAGCCGCCGCGTATATTGTCGACAATCGTAGGAGTCGGCCCCTCCGGTGACTGCGCCCGCCTCGTCGCTCGGATCGCTGCCCGGCCGGATGGCGGGCCGCCTCGACCGGCTGAGCGACCGGAAGTTCGCGCTCCTGGCATTTGCGCCGGGCGGTCTCCTGGTCGCCCTCGTCGTCGTGCCGCCGATCCTGGCCGTCCTGGTGATGAGCTTCCTTCGGATCGAGCTCCTCAAGGACGACGACATCTTCTTCGTCGGGCTGCGGAACTACGCCCGGCTGACGGCCGATCCGAACTTCGTCGCGGCGGTTCCCCGGACGATCCTGTTCGCCGCCGGTGCGGCGCTGATGACGGTCCCGCTCGCGCTCGTGACGGCACTGATCCTGAACCGGCCGATGCGCGCCTCGGCGTTCCTCGGCGTCGCAATCCTCCTGCCCTGGGCCGTCGCCCCGGTCGTCACCGGGCTGTACTGGAAGTTCATCTTCCAGTCGCAGTTTGGCCTCGCAACCGGGCTCGCCAACATCTTCGGCTTCGCGAACGGCCCGGTGCTCTGGCTGGCCGAGCCCGACACCGCGATCGTCGTGGCGATGGTCGCGAGCGCCTGGCGGACGGTCCCGCTCATGGCCGTCCTCCTGCTCGCGGCGCTGAAGACGATCCCAGAGTCCCTCTATCGGGCCGCCAGGATGGACGGGTCGTCGGACTGGCAGGCCTTCCGCTACGTAACCCTGCCGTCGATCAGGAACACGCTCCTCGTCGTCTCGATCCTGTCGCTGATCCTGATGCTCCAGACGTTCGACGTGCTGTTCACACTCACCGAAGGTGGGCCCGGCCAGGCGACGACCGTGATCATCTATTACATCTACAAGAGCACGATCGGGACGCTGTCGTTCGGCTACTCGTCGGCCCTGGCCGTCTTCCTGTTCGTCGTGATCGCCCTCGCGAGCAGCCTCCTGCTCATCCTGCGGCTGCGCGACCGCTCGTCCGGCGCCGCCGAAGACGACGCAGCCGTTGCCGTGGGCGGCCCGGTCCGGGCAGCGGTGATCGTCCCGCCGCCGACCCCTCCGACCGAGGTCATCCGCTACGAAGATGGGCCCCGCCGGCGTCCCTGGCGCGTGCCGGCCTGGGTCAAGCGGCTCGCGTTCGGCGGCGGGCTGGCGCTCCTGCTGCTGTGGATCCTCGGACCGATCGTCTGGATCGCCATCACGAGCATCCAGCCGGAGGGAGCCGTCACCGTACGGCCTCCCGCGCTCACGCTCGACCTCCGGATCGATCGCTACTTCGAGCTGCTCTCGCGGCCCGAGTGGCAAGGCTCGATCGTGGTCAGCCTGGTCGTGACGGTGGCCGTGACGCTCGGCGCCCTTGTCCTCGGTGCGCTGGCCGCCTACCCGCTGGCGCGCCTGACGCTGCCCGGGAAGCGGACGCTGCTGACCGTGCTGATCTTCACCCAAATGGTGCCGGCGATCGTGATGGCCATCCCGGTCATGCTCATGTTCCGCGCCGTCGGGCTCAAGGACACCGTGGCCGGCCTCGTGATCGTCAACGTCGCCTACTGGCTGCCGCTGGTGATCTGGCTCCTGCGCAACGTCCTCGAGGACGTCCCGCGGTCGCTCGAGTTCGCCGCGCGGATCGACGGTTGCTCGAGGCTGGGGACGCTCTTCCGGGTGCTCGTGCCGGCGGCGGCGCCGGGATTCGCCGCGGTCGCAATCCTGCTTCTTATCGGGACGTGGAACGAGTTCCTGTTCGCGGTCATGCTGAGCGACCGAAACGCGGTCACGGTCACGCGACTGATCGGGTTCCTGGACAGCGTCTCGGGGCCGGAGGGGCGACCGCCGTTCACGATGATCGCGGCCGCCGGGATCGTCGCCATCACCCCGTGTCTCGTGCTCGTCGCGATGTTCCACCGCCGGCTCGTGGCCGGTCTCACCCAGGGCTTCGTCAAGGGATAGCGAAGGAGGGCGCACCAATCTCGATCGGATCGTCGAGCGGGGGTCAGACCGGCCCGGCAGCGGGCCGCCAGTCGTGGAGGAGGACCTGATGGGCCAACGCGAAGTCATCGCCGAGCAGTACCTGCAGCGGCTGCTCACCCGACGCCAGATCCTGAAGGCGGGCGCGGCGGCGCCCCTGAGTGCTGCATTCCTGGCCGCCTGCGGTGGCGCGACGACCAGCCCGAGCCCGAGCCCGGCAGCGTCGAGCGCACCGTCCGCGGCCGCCTCGGCGGCGGGGTCACCGTCGCCCGCCAAGCAGGACTGGAGCGGGGTGACGATCCAGCTCTGGAGCGGCGGGACGACCGGGCCGCCGGCCGAGAAGGCCGCCGCCGACTGGGAGGCCGCGACGGGCGGCAAGGCCGTTATCACGGTGGTCCCGTTCGCGGAGCGGGCGCTCAAGTTCGCCGGGCTGATCTCGTCCCAGGACAGCACGGTCGACGGGCTCTATATCTCCGGTGACTTCGCCGGGCGGTTCGGCGACCGGCTCTACGAAGACCTGGACGCGATGAACGTCGACACGAGCGACTTCGTGCCGGCGATCCTCCCGATCCTGTCGTCCGACGGGGCGTTGCGCGGCCTGCCGCAGCACTCGGAGATGGAGATCTTCATCTACAACAAGACGATGTTCGAGGCCGCCGGCCTTGACCCGGACAGCCCGCCCGACTCCTGGGACGCGCTGTACGCGGTGGCCGACAAGCTGCACGACGGCAACCGATACGGCTGCGCCGTGCCGTGGACGATTGGCTACGGCCCGGGCGCCTACTACCTGTGCTTCCTGAACTCGATTCCGGACGCCAGGCTCCTGTCCGACGATCGGACCCAGCTGCTCTTCGACAAGGACGCCGGGCTCCAGGCGTTCAAGACGATCGAGGCCGGGTTCAAGGCGCAGTTCTTCGACCCGAACATCGACCCGACCGTCGACGACTACGGCACCGGCAAGATGTACAACGCCGGACAGACGGCCTCGCAGATCAACTTCGCCGAGCTGTGGGGCTATGCGGTCGGCGGCGATCCCGCCAACTTCCCGTCGACGCTCAAGCCGGAGGAGGTCGGCGCGACGATCCTGCCCGGCGTCACGGCCGGGACGAGCGGCTCGATCAACGGTTTCGAGGGCTTCGGGCTCAACAAGTACGGCAAGCAGAAGGAGGCGACCCTCAGCTTCCTGCAGTACATGAGCGGCCCGGAGTACCAGAAGAAGCTAAACCTCACCAAGGTCCTGCCGTCCAGCCGGACGTCGGTCCTCAACGACCCGGAGGTCAAGGCCAGCTACGCAGTCGGCGAGGTGCTCGCCAAGCAGGGTGGCTACAACCTCGACCGCTATGCGGCGCCGTACGACTGGACGCCGCCGTTCAGCGCGTCGTTCGCGAAGCTGTACCGGGGTGAGATCGCCGCGGAGCAGGCCCACGAGGAGACCGTCAAGGGGGTCCAGGACATCATCGTCCAGTACCTCTCCAGCTAGCCGTTTCGGTAGTTCGGGCGAGGGTCGGTTCGCCGGTCCTCGCCACCTCGCCTGAGGGAGCGCGTCATGACCGTCCGGTTCGGGATGATCGGCTCGGGCCAGATGGCCCGCATCCATGCGGTCGCGCTCGCGGCGGATCCGTCGCTGACGCGGCTGGTCGCGGTGGCAGGCGGCACCCGGGCACCCGCCTTCGGGACTGAGTTCAACGCGGAGGTCGAGCCGTCGGCCGAGGCGCTCCTCGACCGGTCCGACATCGACGCGGTCGTCATCGCGACGCCGCATTCGGCGCACGTCGGCCAGGTCGTCGCGGCCGCCGCGGCCGGCAAGCACGTCATGCTCGAGAAGCCGATGGCACTCAACGTCGACGAGTGTCGCCAGATGATCGACGCCTGCGCCGCCGCGGGCGTGTACCTCTCTTTGGCCAAGATCACTCGCTGGCTCGAAGCCGTCAGCACCGCCCACAGGCTGGTGGCCGACGGCGCGGCCGGCGAGCTCGTCGCCATCCACGTCCACCGTCTCTTCCCGGGCTACCCCAACACCGGCTGGCCGCTCGACCCTGGCGAGGGCGGCGCATGGCTGGACTGGGGGTCGCATGGCTGCGACATCGTCCGCTGGTTCGCGGGTCGCGAGCCGCGGGTCGTCGCCGCCCGCGCGTCGTCGCGCCGGGACGACCTCCAGGATCTGTCGGTCATGGCGACATTCGAGTTCCCCGGCGGCCTGCTGGCCCACCTGTGGCAGTCGTACGAGATCCCCGCTATCTCCGCGACGGAACGGGCGCGCTACACCTTCGTCGGTACCGAGGCGGTGGTCGACGTCAACGCCTACGGGGGCGTCGACATCATGCGCGGCGAGAACGTCGAGGCAGCCTATCGGGACGACCGGTTCGTCGGACCGAACACCACCTGGGACGAGCATGCACCGTACTTCACGCACGGCTTCGCGGCCCAGGTGCGCGACATCGCCGAGGCGATCCGTGACGGGCGGCCGCCCGCGATCGGGGGCGAGGACGGGCTGGCCGCGGTCGCGATGGCGACCGGCGCGCGGCGTTCCTGGGAGACCGACACGGTCGTCAACCTGGCCGCCTTCGCAGCGGCCGGTGTCGGGGCCCGCTGAGCCCTCCCGGTCAGGGGTTCATGTCGACGGATCCCGGCGTCATCTCGGGCGGATGGGGCCCGACCAGGCGGACGCGGAACGGTCCGGCGGGTAGGCGGTCGCGATCGAGGGCGACGAGGAACGAATCCGGCACGACCCCGTCGTCGCAGCCCAGCGTCAGGCCGCGCGAGAAGGTCGCCACCACGTCCCCGCCGGTGGCGTCGATCGTGATGTCGTCGAGCCGGCTCGGACAGCCGATCGTGCCGACGCCGGTGAGCCAGAAGCCGAGCGATCGATCGAAGTCCAGAACGGCCGGTGGGCCGACCAGATGGAGCGCCTTCCAGGCCGCGGCGAGGTCGGTGTCGTCGTCGATCAGCCGGACCTGGCCCGGATCTCCCAACCCGCGCTGTTGCGCCACGAGCCGCCAGTCGCGGCCGGCGCTCGGCTGACGCGAGGCGTCCCAGGCGAGCACGAAGGTGATCGCCAGGCCGCCGGCGACGATCGCCCCCAGGATCGAGGTCGCGATCGCGCGCCTGGGAGGCTGACGATCCATCGACCCATCATCGGTCCCGCGGCAAGGGCGCGATGACTGCGTCGGGCGCCGTCGCGGCTCGGCTCGATCGGATGTCCGAGGGGCGCTTCGCGACGCTCCTTGCTGCGCCCGGGCTCATCCTCGTGGCGCTGTTCGTCGTCCCGCCGGTCCTCGCGGCGATCGGTCTCAGCTTCTTCCGGATCGAGCTCCTGCGCGACGACATAACCCCGTTCGTCGGCCTGCGGAACTACGCGACCCGGCTGCCGATGGATGCTGAGTACCTCGCGACGCTCGGGCTGACCGTCGGCTTCGCGATCGTGACGACGATCGTTGCGGTTCCGATCGCCCTCGCGACGGCCCTCCTCGTCGTCCGCCGGTCGCGGTTCGGCGGCGTGCTCGGTCTCCTGCTGCTCCTGCCCTGGGCGGTCGCACCGATCGCGAGCGGCCTCTTCTGGGCGGCAATGTTCGATGCCCGAGAGGGATTGCTGAACCACGCCCTCGTCGCCGTCGGGTTGCCGCCGGTCTTGTTGCGGGAGGCGGGGGGAACGCTCATCGCCACGCTCGTCGCGGTGACCTGGCGGGCGATCCCGCTGCTCGGGATCATCTTCCTCGGAGCGTTGCGGCAGGTGCCGGCCAACCTCCAGCGGGCGGCCCGTCTCGACGGGGCGACCGCGATCCAGGTCTTCCGCCACGTGACCCTGCCGGCGATCGCGCCGGCGCTCATCGTCGCCTGCGCCCTCCAGATCATCCTGACGCTCCAGGTCTTCGATGTGCAGTTCGCCCTCACGAGCGACGCCCCGCCGCCGGGCTCGCGGCTGGCGGGCCTGGCGATCTTCGACACGGTCATCGGCCAGATCAGCCTTGGGTACGGGGCGGCGAAGACCGTCGTCCTGGGGATCCTCATCGCGATCTGCCTCGCGCTGCTGTATCTGCTCGTGCTGCGGCCATCGCGTGAGGTGGTGGATGACGACGAGGACGGCCCGTTGCCGCGGCCCGGCGTCGCCTCGGCGAGGTCACCGATCGACCGGACGCGGTGGGCGCCTGCGCACCTGCGGGCGCGCCGGACGCCGCCGATCGCGTCCGTCCTGGGCCGTCGCCTGGGCCCGATCGTCCGGGGCCTCGCGCTCGTCGTGCTGGCCGTCTGGCTGGCGGGCCCGGTGGTCTGGATCGCGGTCGCCAGCACCCAGCCGGAGAGGGCCCTCGTGGTGTTCCCGCCGCAGCTCACGACGAGGCTTGAGCTCGATGGCTACGCTGCCGTCCTGTCCCGCCAGGAATGGCGCGAGGCGGCGCTCGTCAGCGTCACCGTGACGGTCATGGCGACGCTCCTCGCGCTGGTCGTGGCAGCCCTCACGGCTTACCCACTGGCGCGCTACCGATTGCGTGGCAGCCGTCCGATCCTCCTGTTCCTGCTTGGCACGCAGCTGATCCCGCCGATCGCGCTCGCCATCCCCGTCCTGCTGATCTTCCTGACGCTCGATCTCCGGAACACCGTCGCCGGGCTGATCCTCATCAACGCCGCCTTCTGGAGCCCGATCCTCGTCTGGCTGCTGCGAGCCGCGTTTCTCGCCGTTCCGCGCCAGCTCGAGCAGGCCGCGCGCATCGACGGGTGCTCACGCCTCGGCGCGATCTTCCGGCTCAGCCTCCCTGCCGCCGCGCCAGCGATCACCGCGGCGGCGGCGATCGTCTTCGTCGGCATCTGGAACGACTTCGTCTTCGCCGCGATGCTCGGCGGCCGCGATACCCACACGCTGCCGCGCTACCTCGGCGAGAGCGCCAACCCGCTGCTCCACGTCCTGGCCGCCAAGATCGTCCTCACCGTCGCGCCCTGCGTCGTGATCGTCTCCCTCTTCTGGCGTCGGATCTTCAGGTTGTTCTGAGCCTGTGCAGCCGGCGGATGCGCCGCGGAGAGTCGGCGCCGGCCCGTCACGGCCGAACGGGAACCCGCTTTCCGCTCGAGGCGGAGCGGTCGACCGCTTCGACGAACGCCATGTACGCGACGCCGGTCGCGAAGTCGGTCAGCGTGACCTCCTTCTCGCCCCGGATCGCGGCCACGAAGTCGATCTCCGCGGTCCAACCGGCCCGGTCCTCGTCGCGGACCTCGACCGGCTCCCAGCCCGCGCCGAGGCCCGCCCGCTCGATCCGCTCGGCCCCGAAGTCGACCCGCAGCGTGCCCTCCGTCCCGTAGAACGTCGCCCGGTTCGATTCGGCCGCGTTCGTCCGGCCCGACATCTCGAGCACCGCCGTGACGTCCTCCGGGTACTCGATCAGCGCCAGGACCTGATCCGGGATGTCGGCGCGGACGAACTCCGCCGGGCCCGCCCGGAAGGGCTGGCCGAGGCTGGCGGTGGCGCTCACCGTCCGCGCGTCCCCGAGCCAGCGGGCCATCGCCTCGGCCACGATGCCGAGAGCCATGACGTTCTGGCCGCTGTATCGGCGCTGCCAGCGCCAGAAGTCGGCGGGGTCGCCCGGCCCGCTCGCGTCCCAGGCGACCCGCACGTGGCGCACGCGCCCGATGGACCCCCCTCGGAGGGTCCGCTCAATCGTCTTGTCGGCCCACAAGGAGAACGACGCGGGCACGACCATCGCTACGAGCTCGGGGTGGACGAGCGAGGTCCGGAGCATCGACCGCGCGTCGTCTGCGGTGGCCGCCATGCGCGCCTCCGTGAGGACGTGCTTGCCGGCCTCGAGCGCGGCGATCGTCACGGGCGCATGGAGGTACGGCCACGCGCCGACGAGGACCGCGTCGATCTCCGGATCTGCGACGAGCGAGCGCCAATCGTCGAACGCACGCTCGAGACCAAGCTCCGCCACCGCGCGGCGCGACGATTCGGGCGACCGGTTCGCGACCGCTGCGAGCTCGACTCCCTCGATGGCGCGGAAGCGCGGCACGTGCTCCGCACCGACGATCCCGCCCGCGCCGACGATCCCGATCCTGATCGGACGCCTCATCCGGTCCTCCCTCGATGTGCCGCCGCGCCCACGGTGCCCGGCCATCCGAGCCGGGCCGAAAGCTCGTCGGCGGCGGCCATCACGATCCTGCCCACGGCCTCCTCCTTGTCGGCGCTCGTCCGATTGTCTGGCCATGTCGCGATCAGGTCGCCGACGATGCGGCCGGCTCCGTCCCTGACCGGGGCCGAGACTCCCACGGCGCCCTCGAACCGCTCGCCGTGGCTGACGACGTAGCCGCGCCGCCGGGCGGAAGCGAGGTCGCTGCGCAACCGGGCCTTGCTCAGCGGTGTCCGACCGGGCACGGGATCCGGCAGCCGGGCGAGGATCGCCTCACGCTCGTCGTCGGGCAGGAAGGCGAGAATCCCCTTGCCGGACGACCCGAGATGGAGGTCACCCCAATCGCGGAGCGATGCCCAGATGTAGCGGATCGGGTGGCTCGTTTCGACCGCGTCGACCGCGGAGAATTGACGACGGACCGGGTCGTAGAGCGCGAGCACCACCGTCTCGCCGATCAGCGCCGAGGCGCGCTCGAGGATCGGTCGGCCGACCCGCCGGATGTCGAGGTGTTCGGCCACGAGGATCCCGATCCGCGCGAGGTCGGGCCCGACCCGGAAGCGGCCGGCCTGATCGGCCGGGGAGAGGAGCCCGAGGCCGGCCATCTCGTGGAGGATCCGATGAGCGGCACTCCGCGGGATCGCGGTCGACCGGGCGAGCTCGCGCACGCCCCACTCGCCCTGGCGGGCGAAGGCCTCCAAGACGCGGACCCAGCGCGACATCGGGCCGCCTCGGACGCTCCGGTCGAGGCGGTCCGGAGTCGTTGACCCGTGACCGTCTGCCATGTCACAGTGACCGTACCAGAAAGCGGGACTCGTGTCCCATTATATCGGACGCCAGGAGGATGGACCGGCGTGGCCCTCACCGACGCGAATCTCGGAACAGCTCGCTCGACGGCGTCGAGCCGGGCCGTCGCGGGACGTCGGTCCGAGGAAGAGGCTCTCGACGCGGTCGCCCGACGAATTCTCTGGCTCTCGGTGAGGATGATCCACGAGGCCAACAACCTGCGTCCCCACCTCGATGGCCTGAAGGTTGGCGGGCATCAGGCGTCGAGCGCCTCGGTGGTGTCGATCCTCACCGCGCTCTACTTCCGCTGGCTCCGCGCCGGCGACCTCGTCGCCATCAAGCCGCACGCGTCGCCGGCCTATCACGCCGTCCAGTACCTGCTGGGCAACCTCGACGCCTCGTACCTGCCTCGGCTCCGCGCCTTCGGCGGCCTCCAGTCGTACCCGTCCCGGACGAAGGACCCCGACCCGGTCGACTTCTCGACCGGATCGGTCGGCCTCGGCGGCGTCGCGCCCCTCTTCGCGGCCATGGCCGACAGATACCTGCGCCTCCACTTCCGCGAGACGGTCGGGGCCCGGCCGGAGCGCCGCTTCGTCGCCCTCGTCGGTGACGCCGAGCTCGACGAGGGCAACGTGTGGGAGGCGGTGCTCGAGGACGCGCTGGGCGGGCTCGGCAACGTCACGATGGTCGTCGACCTCAACCGGCAGAGCCTCGACCGGGTCGTGCCGGGCATTCGCATCCAGCGCCTCGAGGCGATGTTCTCGGCCGCCGGATGGCATGTGCTCGAGGCGAAGTACGGTCGCCGGCTGCAGGCTCGATTCGCGGGGCCGGGTGGCGGGGCGCTGCGGCGGCGGATCGACGAGATGTCGAACGAGGAATACCAGGTCCTCATCCGCCGGCCAGGCCTCGAGGCGCGAACGCGCTGCATCGAGGGCGCGCCGGCCGCGCGCCGCGACGAGCTGGCGACCTCGGTCGCGGACGTCCCGGACGACGAGCTGCCAGGCCTCCTGGCCGATCTTGGCGGGCACGACCTCGACGAGCTCGAACGTGGCCTTCGGGCGGCCGACCGCGAGCGGACCCGCTCGACCGTCCTTTTCGCCTACACGATCAAGGGCTGGGGGCTGCCGTTCGCCGGCGACAGCCTGAACCACTCGGCCCTTCTGACCGCGGATCAGATCGACGCACTGGGCCGTCGTCTGGGCGCCGACCCCGATGATCCCTGGGCCGCGTTCGCGCCCGGCTCCCGCGAGGGCAAGCTGTGCGCCCGGCGTCGACGCGACCTCGGGTTCGGCCAACCCGCGGCGCCCGTCGCGCGAGTCGCCTACCGGGAGCCGGACCAGGCGCTCGAGCGCCTCCGGATCCCGGCCTCGACCAGCTCCCAGCAGGCGTTCGGCGACACGATGGCCGTGCTCGCCCGCGACGACGTCGTCGGCCCCCGGATCGTCACTGCGGCGCCGGACGTCGCCGTTTCGACGAACCTCGGCGGATGGATCAACCGGGCGGGGATCTTCTCGCCAGAGCCGGGAGCGGTGTTCGAGGACGCCCAGAGCCCGCTCGTGTGGAAGACCGCTCCGGCCGGGCGCCACGTCGAGCTCGGCATCAGCGAGATGAACCTGTTCCTCATGCTCAGCCAGTTCGGCCTGGCCCGGGAGCTGTTCGGTGAACCCCTGGCGCCGATCGGGACCGTCTACGACCCGTTCATCGCGCGGGGCCTCGACGCGCTCGTCTATGCGCTCTACGTCCGCGCTCGCTTTGTCCTCGTCGGAACGCCGTCCGGGATCACGCTCGCGCCCGAAGGCGGCGCGCACCAGTCGACCGTTACGTCCTCGCTCGGGGTGGAGCTGCCCGGGCTTCGCGCCTACGAGCCGCTGTTCGCCCAAGAGGTCGTCTGGACGCTGCTCGAGGGGATTCGGGGTTGCCTCGACCCGGCCGACGGGTTCGCGACCTACCTCCGACTCGCGACCCGCCCGATCGACCAGTCGCTCGCGGATCCCGTCCGTGATCGGCTCGGCGTAGCCGGCTGGCGAAGCGATGTCCTGGCCGGCGGCTACCGCCTCATCGAGGCAGGCGACGCGGTCGAGCCGCTGCCACGGAACAGTCCGGTCGTCCAGATCGTCGCCGCCGGCTCCGTCGTGCCCGAGGCCGTCGCGGCGGTCCAGCTCCTTCACCACGAGGAGGTCGCCGCGAACCTGATCGTCGTCACCTCGGCAGAGCGTCTCGCAGCGACCCAGCACGGTGGCCGTCTCGACGCGATCCGGCGGCGGACGGCCGACGATGTCGGCCATATCGGGCGGCTGCTACCGGTCGCCGAACGGCGGGCGCCGATCGTCACGGTCGCCGACGCCGCGTCGCACGCGCTGAGCTTCGTCGGCGGCGCGTTCGGCGCTCCGGTCGTGCCGCTAGGCGTGGACGCGTTCGGTCAGTCGGGGACGATCCCGGATCTCTACGCGGCCGCCGGGATCGACGCCGACCACATCGTCGAGGCCGCCCTGCTCGCGCTCGAGCTGGCGGAACGATCGACGACACTGGAGGAGGTGAGCTCGCGATGACCGAGGATCCCCTGGGGCTGACGCCGAATCACGAGGAATTCCTGCGGACGATGCCCCACGCGATCGTCGCGACGATCATGCCGGACGGCCGGCCGCAGCTGACCCCGAACTGGTACCTCTGGCATGGCGGCAAGGTCTGGGTCAGCACGCTGGACTGGACAGTCAAGGTCGGGAACGTGAAACGCGATCCTCGCGTCACGCTGTGCATCGACCCGGCGATCCGGGGGACGAACTACGTCCAGATCTTCGGGACCGCCGAGGTCATCGAGGGCGACGTCAGGGAGATGACCCTCGAGCTGATCCGGAAGTACGAGCCCCAGGAGGAGGCCGCCCTCGCGCACTGGGAGGGGATCAAGGAAGACCGGGTCCTGATCGTCGTGACCCCCGAGCGGATGCAATGGCGGTACGACTGACCCGCTGAGCCCGCGTTCCCGGGATCGACTCTCTGTGGACGCCACGCGGATCTACTCTCTGTGGACGCCTCGACACCAAGCGACGTCCGGGGCGCCGCCCGGCCGCCAGACGTGGCGATCTTGTCCACAGGCGACGACGGAAGGCCCCCAAACCTGCCGAACGCGGGCCATCATGCGTCGCTTGTTGCGCCCCGTTCCACAGCCCGCCGGAAACCCAGCCTTCGGAACTGTCGAGGGCCGCGCGGTGTACGAGATCGAGATGACCCATCACTCATTGGCCAAGATTCGCCGCGCGACGTTTGCAGTCGCGGCATGCGTCCTGTTGACGATGGCCGGAACCAGCCCAACGTCGGCCAAGGATGGCACCGAGGCGCGGCTCGATGCGCCTGTCCCGAGATCCGCTCAGCCGGGCGACGTCGTTAGGATCGGCTGGGTCCTGGGCTCGGAGGTGGACGGCACTTGGCACAGCTTCAGCGCGTGCGACGTGCAACTGTTCGTCTTCTCGGCCATTGATCCCGTCCCGATGGAGGTGCCGGCAGTGGGGTGCGGCGGGCACTACGTCGTCGAGTTCACGGTGCCGAATGGCGGCATCGACCGCGTCGAGATCGGCCTCGGCGGAATGCGCTTCCCGATCACCTATACGGGAGCGATCATCGACCCACTACCCGGCAACCTGCGGGCGGGCCATGCCGTTGAGGCCGGGGTGACTCTCCTGACCGGCGGAAATCAGGCCCCTTGGCCGAAGTCGGTCGTTCTCGTGCTCGCTGAGTACCAGTCAAACGAGGCGACAAACATCACGACCTCGCCGACGTCGGTCAGCGGCCGCTATGTGGGGACGTTGAGTGTTCCGAAAGCCGGCCGGTTCTCGCTCAAGGTCGCCATCGGCGACGGTTCCTCAGCTTTCTATCCCTTCGAACCATCGCGTGTCTGGATCGACGTCCAGTCAGCCGTGAAAAGCACACCGCCGGACTCGTCTCTTTCGGCCGAATCCGGCTTGGCAGTTGGGGTGCCATCGCTGCTCCTCGCGATGCTGGCAGCAATCGGGGCGTTCGGGCTGATCGTCGTCCGCCAGAGGAATCGTTAGCCTATCCGGGCACGCCAGCCCTCAGATGGCGACCGCTGGCGCCAGCCCGATCTCGGCCAGCGCGGCGCGCGCTGCGGCGATCACCTTCTCGATGTCCCCGCGCTCGACGCCGTAGTGGGGGATCGCGCGGATCAGGCCCTTCGGGTACTCGACCATCAGCACGCCCCGCCCGCGGAGGGCCTCGAGGAATGCTGCCCGCGTCGTAAGCACGCGCGAGCGGCCCGCATCGTCGTCCGGCCAGACCTCCTCGCCGAGCCCGAACAGGACGAAGTTTGTCCGGACGCGAGCGGGGTCTAGACGGGTGACCCCGGGCATCGACGCCAGCGCGGTGGCAAGGATCCGGGCATGCGCGTGGTCGTCGGCGAGGCGCTCGATCATCCCGTCGGGACCACTTCGAAGCGCGACCAGCCCGGCCGCGGCGATGACACCGGCCTGACGCATCCCGCCGCCGACCATCTTGCGAGCTCGCCGCGCGCGGGCGATGAAGTCGCGCGGCCCGACGACGAGCGAACCGACCGGGCAGGCGAGGCCCTTCGACAGGCAGAACGTCGCGGAGGCGCCGCCCGGCACGAGCGCGCTCGCGGGGACGCCGAGGGCGACCGCCGCGTTGAACATCCGCGCGCCGTCGATGAAGAGCCCGATCGCGTGCTCGGCGGCGATCGCCGCGATCTCCGCGGTGTAAGCGGGCGTAAGGGGCTGGCCCATCGACAGCGAATGCGTGTTCTCGAGAGTGATGAGCGAGGTCACGGGCTCATGAACGTCGTGCGGGTCACGGAAGGCGCCACGGACCGCGGCCGGGTCGATCGTGCCGTCAGCGCGCGGCGGGATCGGGCGGACCGACGCGCCCACGATGACGGCGTGCCCCGCGGCCTCGCTCGAGAACGTGTGGATCTCGGCCGGCCCGATGATCTCGCCGCCCCGCGGGACGTGGGCCATGATCCCGACGAGGTTGCCCATCGTGCCGCTCGTCACGAGGAGCGCAGCCTCCGTCCCGCACAGCTCGGCGGCGCGCTCCTCGAGGGCGTTCACGGTCGGATCCTCCCCCCACACATCGTCGCCGACATCGGCCTCGGCCATCGCCCGGCGCATCGCCGGGGACGGCTGGGTGACCGTATCGGAGCGCAGATCGATCATGGCGAGCTGCGGTGAGCACCCGACCTGGAGCCGACCAGCTCGGGATAGCCGACGTCGGTGAGAGGCTTACCCGGCACCGGGTTGAACTCCCCGCTGCCTGGCACGAACGGGAAGCGATCACGGATCTCCGCGGACAGCGCGATCCCCAGGCCCGGCTTCTCCGGCGGAAGGATCCGACCGTCACGGATGACGAACGAATCGCCGACGACCTCCGTGTGGAGCGGGCCCATCGCCGGCGGAACCTCGCAGATCGCGGTGTTGCCGGCGGCGAACGCACAGTGGACGTTCTGCATGAGGGCGCCGCCGGCGCCCCACGAGTGCGTCGCGATGCGCCGCCCCCGGGACTCGAACAGTGAGGCGATCCGCATGAACTCGCCGAGGCCGCCGCAGAACGCAGCGTCGGGCTGGGCGATGTCGAACGCGTCCTGCTCGGCGAAAACGCGCCACTCCTGGAGCCCCGTGAGCGTCTCGCCGCCGGCGATTGGGACGGAATTGACGCGCCGCAGCTCCCCGTAACCCCATGGGTCGGTGTACGGCAGGGGCTCCTCGAACAGGAACAGGTCGAACGGCTCGACGGCGTCGACGACGGCCGTTGCGGTGCCCACGTCCCAGCCGGGGACCGACAGGTTGTCCTGGTGGCCGTCGAGAAGGACCTTGACGTCCTTCCCGACGTGGTCGCGGACGAACTCGAGCTTGCGGGCCTCGAAGTCGGCCGCCGCCGCGGGCTCCGTGAAGACGTATTCTTCGCCGTCGGCCGTCGATGCACCGGTGCCGATCTTGAAGGCCCGGAACCCGAGTCCGAGATAGAAGTCGATCTTGTCGGCCAGCCGCTCCTGGGGGTAGACAGAACCGCCGCCGGTCGCGTACCCGAGCAGGTCGTCGTGCCTTCTTCCGCCGAGCAGCTCGAAGACGGGGACGCCGAGCGCCTTCCCGTGGAGATCCCACAGCGCCGCCTCGAGCGCGGTGATGACGGCCAGCCCGAGTCCCGTCCGGGCCCAGTACCGGCCGCTATGGAAGAGGCGCGACCAGAGGATCGGGACGCTTGCGACGTCCTGCCCGACGAGGATCGGTCGATAGAAGTCGACGATCGGCGGGACGGCCTCGGGCGCGAAGTAGCCGGCATACGTCTCGCCCAGGCCCGTGAGCTCGGTGTCGGTGAGGAGCTCGACGAAGGCTGCGCTCCGCCGCGTCCGCCCGAGGTAGGGGTCGTTCGTGCTCGGGCCCGTCAGCAGCACGGTCCGGACATCGGTGATGTGCACGTAGAGTCGCCTCCCTTGTCCACCGTGATTCGCAGGGGCCTCGGACTTACACTCCTGCTTATCAACCGGCTCAAACGTACGCTGCAAGTGTACGAGGGGTGTCCGTGACCGTGCCGATCATCGTCGCGCCCTGATGCCGTCCGTCGTCGCCGTCCGGGTCCTGGACAGCCATCCGTCGTCGACCCTCGTCGAGGTCGAAGCCGACGACGGATCGGTCGGCATCGGGCTGACCCAGTCGCCCGCGGCCGTGATCCGACCAATCATCGAGCACGGCCCTGGCGGGCTCCGCAACCACCTCCTGGGTGAGGACCCACGGGATGTCGATCGGCTGTGGCGCGCGATGTGGGTCGGCTGGGGTGCCCAGTACGGCCGCGGCTCGGAGGGCGGACTGGCCGTCAACGCGATGGCGGCCCTCGACATGGCGCTCTGGGACCTCGCCGGCAAGATCCGCGGTGAGCCGGTGTGGCGGCTGCTCGGCGGGCTTGTCCAGGAGCGGGTGATGGCCTACGCGAGCGGCAGCGCCTACGTGTCATCGTCGTACGAGGGGCCCGGGCCCTGGCGCAGGAAGTCGCCCGCCGCGCTCGCGGATGAGGCGAGGACCTACGTCGGTCAGGGATTCCGGGCGATGAAGTTCGGCTGGGGACCGGATTTCGGAGCCGAGGATCGCGCGCGGCTGCGGGCGATCAGGGAGGCGGTCGGGCCGGAGGTCCGCCTCATGGTCGACATCGGCTGTCCCGGCTACTGGGAGCCCGGCTGGTCGGCGACGGCGGCCATCGGCGCCCTCGAGATCCTCGAGGAGGTCGATGCGTTCTTTGTCGAGGAGCCGTTGCCGCCCCACGATGTCGAGGGCCACTCGCGGGTGACGGCTGTCGCCACGACGGTCCACGTTGCGACCGGCGAGAGCCTGGCAACCGTCCACGAGTTCGAGCGGTTCATCGAGGCGCGGGCCGTCACCATCCTCCAGCCGGATGCCGCCCAGATCGGCATCACCCAGCTTGCGGCCGTCGCCCGGCGGGCCGAGACGGCGGGCATGCTCGTCGCCCCTCACAGTCCGTGGTCGGCGCTGGCGGTGGCGTCGCACCTGGCCGTGCTTGTCACCGTCCCGAACGGCGTGCTGGTCGAGTACCCGGCTCTCGCGACCTACGAGGCGGGCTCGCGGGCGGGCGAGATCGCGCGCCTGGCGAATCTCGAGATCGTCGAGCACCCGCCGCTGATCGTCGACGGCTATCTCGTCCCGTTCGACCTCCCCGGCCTCGGGCTCGGCGGATTCGTGCCCGCCGCGCTCGAGCAGCTGGCCGCGCTGAAGTGACGACCGAGAGGGTGTCCAGCGGCTCGGCGCGCGCTCGCGTCGCGGTCGTTACGGGCGCCGCGGGCGCCCTCGGCTCCGAAATGGTCAGGCGCTTCCACGCCGACGGGCTGCACGTCGTCGCGGCCGACATCGACGTCGAACGGGCCCGAGCCCTGGCCGCGGAGCTTGACCTCGACGGTCAAGCCGTCCTCCCGGTCCTCGTCGACGTGACCGACTACGGGTCGGTCGAGGCGATGGTCGCCGCCGCTACTGAGTGGGGCGGCGGCGTCGACGTCCTGATCAACAATGCCGGCGTGTCGGAGGGGGTCGTCCCGACCTGGGAGCTACCGCTGGAGGCGTGGCACCGCACGATCGAGATCGACCTGACCGGGGTGTTCCACGGCTGCCGCGCGGTGCTGCCGGGTATGGTCGAGCGGCGCTGGGGCCGCATCGTCAACATCTCATCGATCGCCGGCAAGGAGGGCAAGCACAATCCGGCCGCCTACGCCGCGGCGAAGGCGGGCGTCATCGGGCTGACCAAGGCCGTCGCGTTCGAGGTCGCCGAGCATGGCGTGCTCGTCAACGCGATCACGCCCGGCGCGATCTTCACCCACAACTGGGCGGGGATGTCGGAGGCCGACATCGAGGTCGTTCGGCGTCGCCACCCGGTTGGCCGCCTGGGTCGTCCGGAGGAGGTCGCGGCGCTGGTGTCGTGGCTCAGCTCCGACGAGTGCTCGTTCTCTACCGGCGCGGTGTTCGACATCTCCGGCGGCCGAGCCGGCCATTGATGGGGCGTCCTCGTCAGTCCGGTCAGCGGTCGGGCGCGACCGAGCCCGGCTCGTTGAAGCGCTCGCCGACGCCCGGCTCTTGGGTGCGCCAGCCCGGCTCGAGACGGATGACGCTCCCCGACAGGCTCGCGACCCACAGCTCGCCCGATGGCGCCAGGTGGACGAAATGACCGGGCGTCTCGATCGATCCCTCGACGGCCCCCGATTCGGGGTCGACCCGCATCAGCCGGCCCGAGATGCAGTCGTAGCTCAGGATCTCATCCATGTTCCGGTGGGTCATCGCCCACAGCTCGCCAGCCGGGCCGAACTCGAGGCCCTGGGTCGCTCCGAGGTGCCTCCAGTCGCGCACGAACCGGCCGTCCGGCTCGAAGATCTGGAGGCGGTGGTTATGTCGATCGCTGACCCAGACCGCCCCGTCCGGCGCGACGGCTATCGAGTGCGGCGTGTCGAACTCGCCCGGGCCAGAGCCACGACGGCCCCATGTCCGTATGAATCCGCCGTCGCCGTCGAACTGCACCACCCTCGAGTTGCCGTAGCCGTCGGACACGTAGACCGATCCGTCGAGGCCGAAGGCGACGTCCGTCGGCATGTCGAACGTCCGCTCGTCGGTGCCCTTGACGTCCGGCGTGCCGAGCTCGAGGAGCACCTCCCCGTCGACCGTGGTCTTGAGCACGCGATGGCGGCCGCAGTCGGTCAGCCACAGGTGGCCGCCTCGGTCGATCCGCATCCCGTGCGGCAGCCCGATCGAGGCGTCCCATGACGCGAGGTGGCGCCCATCGGCGCCGAACAGGACGACCGGCGCGATCGCCGGCCCGCGATGGAAGACGACGATCCGACCGTCGTGAGCTGCCACCACGGCGGAGACGCGACCGAACCATGCCCCCGGGGGAAGGCCGTCGGCGCCCCAGCGGCTGTCGGCGATGTAGCGGAGGACGCCGCCTTCATGGTCATTCCAGGATGCCGGCAGGCTCACGGGCGCCACTCTAGCAGCGCGGCAATGCAGTCACAGCGGAATCTCGCACCCGCATTGACGTGGAGCTTTCGCACCGTTTACGGCTTCCGCCGGCCGCGGCCATGACCCCAGAGGAGGTCGTCCAGCGCCAGCTCGACACGTTCAACGACCACGACCTCGACGCTTTCCTGTCGCTGTTCGCGGCCGACGTCGTGATCCACGACCTGATTGACGGCCACGTCATCCTGCGCGGGATCGAGCCGTTTCGGCGGCGGTACGCGGAGGTTTTCCGCGAACGGCCGCTGATCCGGGCCGACCTCGCCGGGCGGCTCGTCCTCGGCCGGATCGTCGTCGACCTCGAGCACCTCACCGACGGCGACGAGCATCCGCCCGAGGAGGCCCTCGCGATCTACGAGGTCGACGGCCCGGTTGTCACCCGGATGTGGTTCGTCGAGCCCGAGCACCGCCGCGCCGGTTGAGCCTCTGGTGACGCCGATCCCGAGCCAGGAGCCGAACATGCACATCCGCATCCGTGATCTGTTCACCATCCATGGCGCCGACCGGGATGATCCGATGGGACATCTGTGCGAGCCCCGCATGACTCGTCTCGCGAGCGGAGAGCTCGTTCTCTCGTTTCGGACCGGCACCCTGCGCTACAGTCCCGACGGCTCGCCGCGGCTGCTGCGTTCCAGCGACGACGGGCGCTCCTGGAACGACCTGGGCCGCCCATTCGACGGGATGCTCCCCGGCCAGCCCGGCTGGGACTATCGCGCCGCCGCGCTGACCGAGGTTCCTGCGGGCGGGCTGCTGGTCTCCGTGGTCGGGCTCGACCGGTCGTCGCCGGACCGCCCTCCCTGGCTGGTCTATAACCCGGACCCCGCCTTCTACCAGGGAATGATCCCGATCAGGAACCTGCTCTCCCGCTCCGGCGATTTCGGGCAAACGTGGTCGTCGTTCTCGGAGATGACTGGCATGCCGATCGCGAACAGCAGCGCGCAACAGCTTGTCCGCCTGCCGAACGGCGACATCCTGTGTCCGCTGGAGACGTTCAAGGCGTTCGACGAGCCCGGCCCGTGGCGCTATCGAGTCGATGTGATCCGATCGCGAGACGGCGGCCAGTCCTGGGGCGAGAGTGCGCCGGCGCACATGAGCGATCCCGACGGCGATCCGAGGAACCTGATGTGCTGGGATCCGCGCCTGGCCGTGCTATCCGATGGCCGCCTGGTCCAGTTCTACTACGCGTTCCTGAACCGCGGGGGTGGCGAGGATCCCGTCCACGTCGGGTGGAGCACGGATCTGGGTCGCACGTGGAGCCTGCCGACGTCGACCGGGCTCCGGGGCCAGGCCATGTTTCCCGTCCCGCTTGCCGACGGTGGCCTGATCGGCTTCCGTCAGCGGCGTGACGAATCACAGTCGATGGTCGCGATCTACAGCCCTGATGGGGGGCGCACGTTCGACCCGGAATCCGAGACGACGATCTATCGACACGAGACGCCATCCGGGCAGGGAATGCGCGATGGGCTGGACAGCGTCGCCTACATGAACGACATGATCCACTTCACGTTTGGACATCCGACCGGCGTCGCTCTCGACGGCAGCCGGGCACTGCTTGTCTGGTACGCCGGCGATGAGACGCTGACCGAGATTCGCGGGGCGGTTGTGGAGCTCGCCTGATCGGGAAGCCTGGTCAACGTTCGGCGTCGGCCGACGGGACGAGCGCGACCGGCGCCCCGAGCGAGCTCTCGAGAACGCCGGTCCCGACGAGGTCCCCCGCGATCTGGAGCCCGTCGCGGCTGACCGCGAGCGTCAGGACCTGCGGTCGGCGGAGGGCGGCGAGCAGGCCGAGCGCCACGAGGACGACGCCCGCGCCGAGCATCGTCGTCCGGGCGGTAAAGGCCTGGGCGGCGAGCCCGCCGAGGACGCCACCGACGGGCATCAGACCCCAGTACAGCAATGAGAAGACGGACGTCAGGCGGCCCCGGAGGTCCACCGGGGCCAGGGCCTGGACGAGCGTCAGGCTGGACGCCGCGTAGATCACGAATCCGCCACCGACGAACCCCATGGCTACCATCGAGATGGCCACCCCCGGACCCAGCCCGAATGTGATCAGCCCGGCCGCCGCCGCGGCCAGGCCGAGCAGAATCGACCGGCCGTGGCCGAGCGCCCGCTGGATGTGCTCGGCGGCGAGACCGGCCAACAGGCCGCCGATACCGGCGGCCGCCAGCAGCAGGCCCAGTCCCTCCGCGCCGATCCCGATCTCGACGGCCGCCACGGGCAGCAGGAAGTTGTACGGCAGCCCGATCAGGCCCGGGCCGGCCGAGAGCAGGAGGATCATCCCGAGCGTCGGGTTGCGGGCGGCGTGCGAGCTCGCCTCGACGATCGGCCGGACGAGGGCACCGGCGGTGAGCGCCGAACGCGCCCGCGACGGGGTCCGCAGGCGCCAGACGAGGATCGCCGGGAAGCCGAACAGCACCGCCGCCACGAGGATGGCCCCACCGGCCGGCCGCGATCGGCAAGCAGAAGGCCGGCGGCTGCGCCGCCGATGATCCGGGCCACGTTGATCAGCAGAAAGGTCGCGCTTACCGCGCTCGACAGCGCGGCCGGCGGGACGAGCTCGTTGACGATCGACACCGAGCCCGGAGCCCCGACCGTCATGACGATCCCCATCGCGAAGGCGAGCGCGAGGACCAGAGCCAGGGATGGGTCGGGCAGCAGCGCGACGTATCCGACCAGGCCCATGACGACTCCGCCGCCGGCCAGCGATACAGCGAGCAGCGGCCTTGCGCCAAGCCGGTCGGTCAGCAGCCCGGCATGGAGCATGAGCAGCAGCCAGGGCAGGCCGAGGATGCCCGACGCCAGGCCGACCATCGCCGCGGAGCCGGTCGTGGTCTGGACGAACCAGCCGAACGAAGCCATGAACACGAAGATCCCGGCGTTGGACAGCAGATTGGCGAGGAAGTAAATCCGGAACGGGCCGTAGCCGAACGCGGGCAGGCCAAGGCCGTCGAGGGTCGGGCGCCGCAGGGCAGGTCTCGCCACGGCGCTATCCGGTCCGCGCGTCGACGAGCGGCTTGACCTCGCCGATCAGGCGCTCGATCGTCTCGTGGTCGTAGGGCCAGCCGATCTGGGGGCTGAACGACCCGGCCCCGGCCTCGACGAACGGGGTCAGCCAGTCGGCGACCTGCTGCGGCGTCCCCGCCCAGACGACGTCCCAGATCCCGGCCGGCCACTTGTGGACCGCAATGAGCTCCTCGGCGACCTGGTGGGCCGCCGCCGGATCGGACCGCATGATGAACTTGCAGCCGATCATCCGCTCGATCTGGGACTGGTCCCGCGCTTCCGACTCGCAGTGCTCGCGAAGAACCCGGTCCTTGTGGCGGAACAGCTCGACCTGGTCGGTCCCGGCAAACCACTGCCAGATATCGGCATGGCGGGCCGCCAGCCGCAGCCCCCGTTTCTCGCCCTCGGCCCCGATGACGACCGGGACCCGCTCCTGGAGCGGGCGCGGCGCGTGGCGGACCCGGTCGAACTGGTATTTCTCGCTGTGGTGGGTCACCTCGCGGCCGGCCAGCAGGTCGACGACGATTGCCATCGCCTCCTCGAACCAGTCGAGCCGCTGGCCGAGGGTCTTGCCCGGGTCGATCCCGTGGGCCCGGTTCTCGAACTCGACGTTGCCCGCGCCGAGGCCGAGGATCGAGCGCCCGCCGCTGATGTGATCGATCGTGACGGCCATCTTGGCGACGACGCCCGGGTTCCGGAACGTGTTGGCACCGACGAGCAGGCCGAGCCGGACCTGCGAGGTGGCCTGGGCCCACCCGGCGAGCGTCGTCCAGCCCTCGAAGAACGCCTGGTACGGGTCGCCGCCGGTCGAGTAGAGGTGGTCGTGTCCCCACAGGTAGTCGTAGCCCAGCCGGTCGACGAGCCGGGCGGTATCGAGCGCCTCGGGCCACGAGGAACCATAGGTCAGGACCTGGGCGCCCAGCTTCAGACTCATCGGGCCACCTCTACCGCCTGGTTCGTGGCGGCCGACCGCTCGGCTGCCTCGAGCATCGCCGTCGTACGGCGGCCCTCTTCGCCGCTGACGAGCGGATCCCGACCGCTCTCGATGGCCGCGATCAGGTCTTCGAGCTGGCGGGCGTAGGCGCCGAGTCGGACCGGGTCGACGGGATCGAGGGTGTCGAACGGTCCCTGCTCCGAGACCACCACCCAGCCATCGTCGCGGCCGAGCCTGACGGCTCCGTAGGGGTCGAGGTCGATCATCCCATCCGAGCCGATGATCAGCCAGGGCCAGGCTGGCGACAGGCCGGGCTTCGGGAACTCGTAGCTCATGGTGACCTGGGCCAGGGCCCCGGACGTCAGCTCGTAGACCACCGCGGCGCTCTGGCCGACGTCGGGCGGCTGGCCCGAGAAGTTCGTGATCCGAGCAAAGGCGAGGGCGCCGTCGGCGCCGCTGAACCAGCGGATCAGATCGCAGGCATGGGCGCCCCACGACGCATAGGCCGTCTGCTGACGAGGATCGAGCTTCCACTCGTCGCCTCGCGCCTTGAGGTCCCACCAACCGACCTCGGCGCCAGTCAGCTGGATGATCCGGACGTCGCCGATCGCGCCCTCGTCGATCAGCCGCTTGGCCACGACCGGCGAATCCCGGAACCGGTGCTGGGACACGACCGACAGCCGGATCCCCGCCGTCCGGCAGGCGTCGACCATCGCCGTGCACTCGGCGACCGACTGGGCCATCGGCTTCTCGACCAGGAGGTGCTTGCCCGCCGCGGCCGCGGCGATCGTCTGCTCCAGATGGACGGCTGGCGGCGAGGCGAGGACGACCGCGTCGACATCGTCGCGGGCGACGAGCGATTCGAGGGACGGCTCGAGCGGGAGCCCGTAGTCGGCCGCCAGCCTGGCCGCCCGACGTCCGCCGGTGACCGCCGCGACCGACGCTCCGGTGGCATGGTTGGTGGCGACCTCGGTCCACGTCCGGCCCATGAAGCCGGAGCCGACGACCCCGAAGCGAACGGTCACGCCGGCGCCTCCTCGACCCGGTCGAAGAAGTCGATGCCGGCCGTCCGGCAGTCCTCGATCAGCTCGTAGAGCGGCTCGTCCGTGTTGTGCAGCCCCGGCACGCCTGCCACGAGGCGGTCGAAGCCGAGCTCGCGCCACTGGGCCAGCTCCTCCGCCCGGGTGCCGACAGCGGCGACCCTGGCCGGGTCCTGGTAGGCGAGCTCATGCGGCTCGGCGAAGCGCTGGCCGCCGGTCACCCGGAGGCCCTTGTAGCGCATGATCTGGTTCGTTCCGCAGTTGAGCTCGACCTCCGCCGGATCGCGCCCGACCTCGGCGCATCGCTCACGGAAGACCTCGAGGAGGGCCGGAACCTCGTCGGGGAACGTATTGATGTTCAGCTCGTCGCAGTAACGGGCGGCCAGGCGGAACGTGATTCTCTTGCCGTGGCCGCCGATGAGGAGCTTGATCCCGGGCGGCCGGGCAGCCCGCGGGCTGTTGGCGAGCTCCTCAACCCGGGCGTACTCGCCCTCGAACGTGAACGACGGCTCGGCCGTCCGCGTCGCCCGCCAGATGATCTCGAAATGCTCCGAGAGCATTGCCATCCGCTCGTTCAGGGATGGATAGGGATAGCCGAACGAGCGGGCCTCGTTCTCCTTGAACCCGGCTCCCAGGCCGAGGGTCAGCCGGCCATCCGCGATCGTGTCGAGGGTGGCTGCTGCCTTGGCCGTCATCGCCGGGTTGTGGAACGTCGAGTTCAGGACGATCAGGCCGATCCCGACCCGCGGCACGATCGGCGCAAGTCCGGCCGACAGGGCCCAGCAGTCGAAGGCGATCGACTCGCCCTCCCACTTCGACAGCACGTGCTCGCCGGTCCAGATCGACTCGAAGCCGAGCCTCTCAGCGAGCAGGGCGAGCTCGACGATCCGCTCCCAGGCTCGGCCGGGCGGCCAGTGCTCGTACTCGTTGAAGTACCCCTGGGGGAGGACGAGCCCGACTTTCATCGCTCGATCGCTCCGGCGGCGGGCGGCCCGCTCGTCGGACCGGCCGACGCCGACCCGGCGGCCGGCGCGAGCTCGATCCCCGCCGTCCGGCAGTCCTCGATGAGCTCGTAGATCCCCTCGTCGGTGTCGACCAGGCCCGGCACCCCACAGACCACCCGGTCGAGGCCGAGCTCGACCCAGTGGCCGAGCTCCTCGGCCCGGGTTGTCAGCTTGCTGAAGTCGGCCGACATGATCCCGGGGACATCCTCCTGGCGCATCATCCGCTGGTTGCCGATCACCTTGAGGCCCGGGTACGGCCAGGCAGGATTCGTTCCGGTTGACATCAGGAGCGTCGCCGGATCGCGGTCGATCTCCTCGCAGCGGCCGCGGACTGCAGCCATCGCGTCGGCCATCTCGTCCGGCGCCGCGTCGATGTTGACCTCATCGCAGTAGCGCGCGGCAAGCCGGAATGTCACGTTGCGGCCGTGGCCGCCGATGAGCAGCTTGATGTGGTCGCCGCCGCCCGTCCGCGGGTTGTTGACGACACTCTCGACCCGCGCGTGCTGGCCCTCGAACGTGAACGGCGGCTCATCGCGGCGGGTCATCCGGCTGATGATCTCGAAGTGCTCCGAGAGGATCGCCAGCCGTTCCTTGAGCCCGGGGAACGGGTGGCCGAACGCCTCCGCCTCGCTGACCTTGAAGCCGGCGCCGAGGCCGAGGACGAGCCGGCCCCCCGCGATCGTGTCGAGGGTGGCGGCCGTCTTGGCGGTCATCGCCGGGTTGCGGAACGTCGAGTTGATGACCGTGAAGCCGAGCTCGACCCGCGGCACGACGGCCGCGACCGCGGTCATGATCGTCACGCAGTCGAACTCGATCGCCTCGGGATTCCATTTCGCCAGAACGTGCTCGCCGTTCCAGAGCGAATCGAAGCCCAGCCGCTCGCCGAGCCGGGCCACCTGGAGGATCCGGTTCCACGCATCGACGGGCTGCCAGGACTCGAACTCGTTGAAGTAGCCCTGCGGGAGCAGGAGTCCGACCTTCATGACGTCGCTCCGTTGCTGGCCGGCGTCGCTGGCGTCGCCGATGATGATGGCGCCGCCGGTGGGATCGGTGTTCGGCGGCCGGATGCCTGGCGCTGCTCCGCCGAGCCCTCGACCTCGGCGACGAAGTGACAGGCAACCGAGTGGCTGGCTGCCGCCGGCGACAGGGGCGGCCGCTCGGTCCGGCATTGCTCCGGGTCACCGAGGCGCTGATAGAGCCAGCACCGGGTGTGGAAGTGGCAACCGGTCGGTGGGTTGGCCGAGCTCGGGATCTCGCCGCGCAGGATGATCCGCCGCCGATGCTGCTGGATCTCCGGGTCGGGGATCGGCACGGCCGAGATCAGGGCGATCGTGTACGGATGTAGCGGCGCGCCGAAGAGCCGGCCGGTCGGGGCGTTCTCCACGATCCGCCCGAGATACATGACCGCCACGCGGTCGCTGATCCGCCGGACCGCCGCGAGATCGTGGGACACCACAAGATAGGTGAGGTCGACCTGGGTCTGGAGCCGCTCGAGGAGATTGAGGATCTGGGCTCGAATCGATACATCCAGCGCGCTCACCGGCTCGTCGGCGACGATCAGGTCGGGATTGAGGGCGATGGCCCGAGCGACCCCCACCCGCTGCCTTTGACCGCCGGAGAACTGGTGCGGAAACCGGTCCATGATCCGCGGCGACAGGCCGACGAGGTCCAGCAGCTCGGCCACCCGCGCCCGTCGCTCGGCTGGCAAGCCGATGCCGTGGATCTCGAGAGGCTCGCCCACAATCGAGCCGATCGTCATCCGCGGGTTCAGGCTCGAGTACGGATCCTGGAAGATCATCTGGAAGCGCCGCCGGAGGCGGCGCAGCGGCTCCCCGTGGAGCGTCGCGAGCTCCTGGCCGTCGAACCGGATGGAGCCCGAGGTCGGGTCGAGGAGCCGGACGATGGCCCGGCCCGTTGTCGTCTTGCCGGACCCGGACTCGCCCACCAGGCCCAGCGTCCGGCCTCGTTCGATCTCGAGATCGACCCCATCGACCGCCTTCACGACGCCATCGCTGGCCCGGAGGACGAAGCCGCCGCCGAGGTGGAACTCGACCCGCAGGTCGCTGACCCGCACGAGGGGCTCGGGTGAGCCGCTGCCGGCGGCCCCCGGCGTCGAGGCGGCCACCGTCGCTCCGGTCACGTTGGAACCGGCGCTGCGAGCTCGTCCGGGGTGGCAGGCGTCGGTCGCGGTGCGGCCCGGAAGCCGGCCTCGAGCGGCCGGCCGGCGCGCAGCTCCGCGTCGGTTGCGGGATGGTGGCAGGCAAACAGGTGGCTGGCGCCCGGTCCGGTCGTCATGATCGGACCGTCCTTCTCGGCCCGCAGCGGTGGGTTTTCGTGCCAGCAGATCGGCAGCCGCCAGGCGCAGCGCGGCGCGAACGGGCAGCCGGTCGGCGGCCGCGTCTGTTCCGGCGGCTGGCCCTCGACGGCCCGGACGGGCCCTGCGTCGTCGGAGTCGATCCGGGAAATCGAGTTGAGCAGCCCGACAGTGTACGGATGCCGGGGCCGGGCGAACAGCTCCGCCGTCGTGGCCGTCTCGACGATGTATCCGGCATACATCACGTAGGTCCGCTTCGTCATGTCGGCAACGACGCCGAGGTCGTGGGTGATCAACAGGACGGCCGTCCCGGTTCGCGAAGTCAGGTCGCGGATGAGGTCGATCACCTGGGCCTGGATCGTGACGTCGAGGGCGGTCGTCGGCTCGTCGGCGATCAGCAACTTGGGGCGCAGGGCGAGGGCCATCGCGATCATCGCCCGCTGGCGCATGCCGCCCGACAGCTGGTGGGGATAGCTCTTGAGACGCCGCTCGGCGTCCGAGATGCCGACCATCTTCAGCAGCTCGACGGCCCGCGCGTGAGCCTCGCCAGGGGGCAGCTCCTCGTGCGCCAGGATGCCCTCGGTGAGCTGCCGCTCGATCGTCAGAACGGGGTTCAGGCTGGTCAGCGGGTCCTGGAAAACCATCGCGATCTGGCGACCCCGGACGTGGCGGAGCTCGTCCTCGGGAAGATCGAGCAGCGAGCGGCCGGCAAACTCTACGGTCCCGCCCTCGATCCGCCCGGCCGGCTGGGGCAACAGCCGCGTCAGTGCGAGGCTCGTCACGCTCTTGCCGCAGCCCGACTCGCCGACGAGCCCGACGGTCTCGCCCTGCTCGACGTCGAACCCGACCCCGTTGACCGCGTAGACGGTCGCCTCCTCGGTCGTGAAGCGGACGACGAGGTCCCGAACGCTGAGGAGGGCCATCAGACGGTCACCGCGCGAGTCATCGCCGGATGACCGTCGTGCCCCGCGGGTCGAGCGCGTCGCGCAGCCCGTCGCCGATGAAGTTGATCGAGAGGACCGAGATCGCGATTGCCGCCCCCGGGAAGACCCAGAGCCATGGCTTGTTGGTCAGGATCCCGACATCGATGGCCGCCGCCAGGTCCACCCCCCAGCTCGGCGCCGGGGGTTGGATGCCGAGACCCAGGAGGCTCAGGCCGGCCTCGGCGATGATCGCGTCGGCCATCCCGAAGCTGGCCAGGACGACGAGCGGCCCGGTGACGTTGGGGAGGATGTGGCGGACGATGATCCGCCGGTCGCGGGCCCCGATGCCGCGTGCCGCCAGGGTGTACTCGCGCTCCCGGAGCGACAGGAATTCGCCCCGCACGAGCCGGCAGACGGCCGGCCAGTTGAGCAGCCCGATCACGATCATGATGTTGAAGATGCTCCGGCCGACGATCGGGATGATGGCCAGGATGATGATCAGGCTCGGGAATGACATCACGGTGTCGGTGGTGCGGCCGATGATCGCGTCGGTCAGGCCCCGCCGATAGCCGGCGAGCGAGCCGAGGATCGTGCCGATCGTCAGGTAGATCGAGACCGCGACGATGCCGATCGAGAGCGAAACGCGGGCGCCGTGCATGAGCCGCGACAGGACATCCCGGCCGGACGAGTCCGTGCCCAGCAGGTGGGCGGCCGAGGGCGGCTTCCCGAACGCCTTGAGATCGGGTTTGATCGGGTCGTATGGCGCGATCACCGGAGCCAGGATTGCGATCAGGGCGAGGACGGCCAGGACCACTACTCCTGCAATCGCCAGGCGGTTGCGCCGGAACCGGCGCCAGGCCAGCTGGCGCGGCGTGCTCGTCACCCAGCCGATGTCGATCGCGGGCTGCCAGACGAGCGGGACCGACTCGATCGGCTCCGGTCCGAGCGGGGACGGCTCGAAGGACGTCGTGGTCATCGATAGCGAATCCGCGGGTCGACATATGCGTACGCGATGTCGGTGACGAGGTTGGCGACGACGATCGTGACCGATGTCAGCAGCGCGACGGCCATGATCCCGGCGTAGTCGCGCTCCCGCGTCACCTCGATCGCGTAGCTGCCGACCCCTGGCCAGGTGAAGATCGTCTCGACGAACAGGGCCCCGACGATCAGCGTCGGCAGAAGCAGGCCGAGCACGGTGACGATCGGCAGCAGGGCGTTGCGGAGGATGTGGCGCAGGCGGACCGTACGCTCGGCGAGGCCCTTGGAGCGGGCCGTCGTCACGTGGTCCTGGCGCATGACCTCGAGGACGCTGGCCCGCGTGTAGCGCAGGAACGTCGCCGTGCCCCCGAAGGCGAGCACGCCGGCCGGCAGGAGCAGGTGCCACAGCTCGTCGAGGATCGGCGGGGCCGTGCTGACCGGGTCCTCGATGCCAGTGGCTGGGAACAGGTGGATGCCGAACAGCTTGAAGGGCAGGACCGCGAACACGAAGATCGCGATCATCGCCAGGAGATACGGCGGCAGCGAGATCCCGGCGAACACGAGGGTCGTCATCAACCCGTCGAGCTTCGTGTGCTGGCGGTAGGCCGACAGGATCCCGAGCGACACCCCCAGGACGAGGCTGATCGCGAGCGCCGTCCCCATCAGCTTGACCGTGTTCGGGATCCGCCGGGCCAGCTGCCTGGCGATCGGCTGGCCGCCGACGAGCTCGACACCGAGGTTGCCCTGGAGGACCTGCCCAATCCAGGTCATGTAGCGTTCGTGAACCGGCTTGTTCAGCCCCAGCTGCTCCTTGAGCTTCTCGATGTCTGCCGGTTTGACATCGCTGCCGGGCCGAACGAGAGCCGAGAGTGGGTCACCGGGCGCGAGGTTGGCGAAGCCGAACGTGACGATCGAGACGCCGAGCAGGATCGGCACCGCGAGCAGGAGGCGGCGGATGACGAACCGACGCACTCAGATCCCTCTCCGTTCGCCGACCACGATCGCTGCAGGCGCGACGATCGCCGCCATCGTCGCATCATGCCGACCGGCCCGCCGCAACGGGCGGGCCGGTCGAATTACCCTGGGTGACGGGGCTCCGCTCACGCGCCTTCGATGTACCACTCCCAGTAGCGGACGCCACCGGCCGCGGGGTGGAGGATCTTGGCGGATTCGGCGCCCTTCAGCGTGTCGCTGACGATGGAATAGTCGACTCGCTGATAGATCGGCATGTACGGCAACTCGTCATTGAACAGCTCGCTGCACCGCTTGAAGTGCGACGCCTGGGCGTCCTGGCTGGTCTCCTTGATCGCCGCCGCGAACTCGGAGTCCCATTCGCTGTTGGCGTAGCGCATCGAGTTGAACCCATTCGGGTAGGCCCGCGTCGAACCGAGCGTCTCGTCCGAGCCCCACGGCGAGCCGTCGAGGGTCCCATAGCCGTAGACGAAGGCGATGTCATAGCTGGGGCCGTCGTCTTCCGGCGTGCTCTTGTCCTTGTCCTCGTAGAAGTCCTGGATGAACGTGTCGTCCGGAATCGGCGTGAGCTTGCCCTTGACCCCGACCGCATTCCACATCTCCATGATGACCGGCACGTCCGGGTCCAGCTTGGGCGGATAGTGCCGAATGTCGAGCTCGACGTTGGGATCCCAGCCGGCGTCGGCCAGGAGGGCCTTGGCCTTGTCGACGTCCTGGGGGTGGTATGTCTCGAGATTGTCGGCGTTGGCCCACGGCGCGATCCAGTGGTTGACGATCGTGGGCACCTTGAAGACGCCGCCGAGGACGTCGTTGACGAGGGTGTCGCGGTCGAGCGCCCAGACGAGCGCCTGGCGGACACGCTTGTCCTGGAGGAGCGGCGTGCTCGGCTTCTTCAGATTGACCGAGAAGAAGATGTTGAAACCCACCTCCGAGGCCTGGGTGTGCATCCCCTGGATCGACTTCAGCTGCTCGAGCTTGTCGCCGGAGGGCTTGCGCACGTAGTTGAAGTCGACCTCGCCCGACTGGGTCGAGAGGAGCTGCGCGTCCTCGCTGTCGTAGATCCGGATCGAGACCTTGTCGGCCTTCGGCAGCCCGCTGTAGCCGGAGCCGTTCTTGTAATCCGGATAGGCCTCGAAGTTCACGAATTCCTTGGCCTTGAACTCGGTCATCTTGTAGGGGCCGGTCCCGACGAACAGCGTCGTCGAGATGGGGTTGTTCACGTATTCCTCGAGTGTCTGGCCCTCGAACAGGTGCTTCGGCGCGATCCGCAGGATCGCGAACAAGTTCGGCAGGATCTGGGCGTTGGGCTCGTCGAGCTCGAAGGTGATGGTCAGGTCGTCGACGACCCTGATCCCCTCGGCATCCGTCGACTCGTCTGCCACGACGGCCTTCGAGCCCTTGATCGGGGCGAGCCGGCCACCGACGTTCGAGCCGGCCTTGGTCTTCAGCCCGGTGTTGTAGGTGAAGGCAACATCGGCCGCTGTCACCGGCTCGCCGTCGTGCCACTTGGCGCCCTCGACGAGCTTGAAGGTGTACATCTTGCCGTCGGGGCTGATCTCGTGGCTCGCGGCAAGCTCGTAGACGATCGTCCCGTCCGGCGCGATCGTCAGCAGGGTCTGGGCGCACCAGTTCCAGGCGAATTCCTGGCCGAAGGATTTCCAGGGCAGGAATCCGTCCGTGAGGCCGCCCTCGAAGGCGCCCATCCGGATCGTCCCGCCGCGGGCGATGGCGGGCGCGCTTGGCGCGGCCGAGCCCGACGGTGCGCCGCTCGTGGTCGGCGACGGCGAGACCGTGGCTGGGGTGCAGGCGGCCAGCGCCGCGCTCGTGGCCGAGAAGGCCGCGACCTTCAGCACGGATCGACGGCTGAGGCGCCGCCTGAGTACGTCGTCGATGAGCTTGTTGGGGGTGACGATGGCGCCTCGGGTAGGCGTCGGATCGGACTCGGCCACGGTCGTACGCCTCCTCCTCTTCAGCGTGTGTCCGGTGATCCGGTGGGGCGGAGCGTATTACATTGAGACTGCAACGGCAAGACGGAACTGTACCTAACGTGCCAGGGTGATCGACCTTCTGATTCGCGGCGCCACCTTGCTCGACGGAACGGGCGCGCCGCCACGCCGGGCCGACGTGGCCGTCGACGCCGGCCATGTCGTCGGTGTGGGCGACTGGACGGCGCGCGGTTTCGCCGGAGCCGGGGTTCGGCGGGTCGTCGAAGCTGCCGGCCTGGACGTTGCACCCGGCCTCATCGACATGCATTCGCACGCCGACTTCACGCTGCCGGCTTACCCCGACGCGATCAACTCGCTGAGCCAGGGGGTGACGACCGAGGTCGTCGGCAACTGCGGCTACTCCCCGGCGCCGCTCGCCTCGGACCCGGCGCTGGCCGAGAAGCAGCGGGCGGCCTGCCGGGCTCTCGGGCCCGATCTCGACTGGAGCTGGCGCTCGTTCGGCGAGTACCTTGAACGCCTGGACGCGGCACGGCCGGCGGTCAACTGCGTGACGCTCGTCGGGCACGGCGCAGCGCGGCTGGCGACGATCGGCTCGGACGACCGGGCGGCCAGCGAGGCGGAGCTGGCGGCGATGGCGGGTCTCGTGGCCGACGCCCTGCGGGCCGGCGCCTGGGGAATGAGCACCGGCCTGGTCTATCCGCCCGGATCGTTCGCCTCAACTGAGGAGATCGTGGCGGTCGGCGAGCCGCTGCGGGCGACCGGCGCCCTGTACGCGAGCCACATCCGGAACGAGGCCGACCGGCTGGTCGACGCGGTCGATGAGGCGATCGCCATCGGCCGGCGGCTCGGCGTCCCGGTCGAGGTGTCTCACCTGAAGTCGGCCGGTGTTGCCAACCACGGTCGGGTCGGGGAGGCGGTCGAGCGGATCGAGGCGGCCCGTTCGGCCGGGCTCCGGGTCACCGCCGATGCCTATCCGTACACGGCCGGAAGCACGCTCCTGACCCAGCTGCTCCCGCCGTGGGTCCAGGAGGGCGGCGTCGGCGAGATGGTCGAGCGGCTCCGCTCCGCCGAGGTGCGCTCGAGGATCGCGGCCGAGGTCCAGTCGGGGCTGCCCGGCTGGACGAACTACGTGCACGCGGCGGGCGGCTGGGACGGCATCCGAATCGCGGCCACCGTCGAGCCGTCGCTCAAGCATCTCGAGGGCCGGACCATGGCCGACCTCGCCACCCGAAGCGGCAGGCCGCCGCTGTCGCTCGTGCTGGACACGCTCGTCGCCGACCGTTGTGCTACGACGATGATCGTGGCCCTCATGGCCGAGGAGGATGTGGAGACTGTCTTCGGGTCACCCTGGACGGCGGTCGGATCGGACCAGCTCGGCGTGACGAGTCCCGAGGCTACGGTTCATCCCCGCTGCTACGGAACGTTCGCCCGTGTGCTGGGCCCGTTCGTCCGGGAGCGCGGCATGCTCGAGCTCGGCGAGGCCGTTCGTCGCGCGACCGGTCTCCCGGCCTCGATCCTCGGGTTGACCGATCGCGGCCGGATCGCGGCCGGCATGGTCGCTGACCTCGTGCTGTTCGACCCGACGACCATCAGCGACGAGGCGACCTACGACGCGCCCACGCGCCAGGCAAGCGGCATCGAGACGGTGCTGATCGGCGGCCGGTTTGCCGTCGACGGTGGCCGGGTCGTCGACCCCGGGCTCGGTCGGGTACTGCGTCGCCGGAATTCAGTGAACGCCGCCGGCCGCGGCGATCGGGATGACCGCTGAGACGATGCCGTCGCGGAGGCCGTAGAACCGCCGGCCGAGATTGGTGACCGTACGTCAGGGAGGGCGCGATCCAACGCGCTCGGATCACGCTGCGTACATCGATTTCGCAGGCTCCGGCGGCCTCAGGCCGATGGCAGCATCCCGCGATCCGCGAGAAAGGCCTTGAACTCGTCGTACTCAGCGTCGCTCAGCGTGTAGTACGGACTTCGTCGCCAGCGGCCGGCCAGGCCGGCCGCCTCGAACGTCGCGTGGATTCCGGCATCGAAGCCGCCCGGGAGGGCGAGGATCCGGTCCATGAACGGCCGGTCGAAGCGCTCGATGACCTCGGCCGCGCCAGCCATGTCATTGGCGGTGATCGCCCGCCAATAGCGCTGCGCGATCTGCGGATTGAAGTGCAGGAACGACGACATGTAGCCGTCGCAGCCGTAGTGGTGCATGTCCAGGTGGTTCTGCTTCTGGCCCCCGGAGATGATCGCCCAGGCCGGATGGCACAGTGACCCGACCCGCCGCGCGAACTCGCCGATCAGGTCGTCCTTGAGGGCGACGACCCGCGGCTCGGCCTCGACGAGGATCCTGAGCACCTCGAGGCCCTGCTCCTGGATCCCGGCGAACGCCGCGGTGACGATCATCGTCGGGATCTCGGCCGCGACCGTCCGGTAGTGGTCGACCAGCGTCTCGACAAGCGCCGAACCGCCCCAGTTCGGTGGCAGCACCATGAGCAGGTCGGCACCCGTGTCGCGCGCCTCGCGCGCGAACTCGACCTCGATCCGGGTCGGCCACTGGCGATCGGCGGCCACGACCATCGCCCGGCCGGCGGTGATCCGGACGACGGCCCTCAGCAGCTCGCCCACCTCGCGGTCAGACAGGATCGAATGGAGGCTGTCGCCGTAGGTCAGCAGCATCGTTCCGCTGGCGGCTGCCAGGTCGTGCTCGATGCAGCGGGCCAGACCGTCGAAGTCGAGTTCGCCTTCGCGAGTGAAGACCGGATGGACGCTGGTCATCGGGCCGGTCAGCGAGGCCCGCACCCAGTCGCGATCGAGGCCGCGCTCGAGCGTCACGGCGATACGGCGAGCGCCCGCTCCAACCGGCCGATCAGAACGTCGGCGGGCTGATGATGATCAGGACCTCGGCGTCCGCGCCGCCGGGGTTCGTGAACTTGTGGAGCAGCTCGCGGTGGATCTTGATGCTGTCGCCGGCGTCGAGCTCGTAAGGCTGCCCCGCGACCTCCGCGATGACGCGGCCGCGGAGCACGACCGCGCATTCCTCGCTGGCGTGCGAGTTGGCGGTCTTGCCGGTGGTGCCGCCCGGAGCCAGCGCCAGCGACAGGACCTCGAACTCGCCCGACGTGTCGGCCGATACGAGCTCGTACTCCAGTTCGCGGTCGGGGAACGTCAGACGCGTCCGCCGGTCGCGGCGCACGACGATCTCCCGCTGGACGGTTCCGACGAGGAACTGGAACATCGGGACATCGAAGGCCAGGGCGATCCTGCGGAGCGAGCTGATGGACGGATCGCTCGCGCCCCGCTCGATCTGGCTGAGCGCGCTGACGGTGAGGCTGACCTGGGCCGCCAGCTGGGCGAGGGTCATTCCTCGGCGCAGGCGCTCGCGCCGGATCCCCTCACCGATCGTGGTCGAATCGGGTAAGCGCTCCTCGTCGCCGATCGCCGCCTCGGCGTCGACGTCGTCGGGGATCGCGGTCAAGGCCGGTTCGTCCCAACGAAGGTCAACGTCGCCATGATGGTCTCCGAGCTCCGGCGGGCGTGACGGGCGCTCCACGCGACGGTTGGGCGCGACGGTCGCGTGAAGCCATACTGTCTTGACGCTGTCATACTAAATCTGTACCCGATTCCGGTCAACGCGGGAACAACGCGGGAACGTCGGCAGAGAGGGAGGCACAATCGTTGGCGGGACCCTGCTGTCTGTCGAACGGGGCCGCGGTGACCCGTCGATGAGCCGTCGGGCGGCCATCGTCGGCCTCAGCTGGATCTCCGCGGATCCGGCGGGCGAGGCCTCCGACCCGGCGGTCGGGACGGCCGTCCCGTACAGCCACGCCTCGGCGATGGCGGCGATCCCGGAGCTCGAGGTGGTCGCCGGCTGTGACATCGTGCCGGCGGCCCGCGAACGGTTCCTCGAGCGCTGGGGGGAGCGCTGGCCGGGCCTCCGGCTCTACGATGATTACCGGGCGATGTTCGAGGAGCAGCGCCCCGAGATCGTGTCGATCGTCACCCCCGACCACCTCCACACTGAGCCGGTCCTGGCCGCGATCGTTGCTGGCGTGCGGGGGATCTTCTGCGAGAAGCCGCTCGCGACCAGCCTCGAGGAGGCAGACCGGATCGTCGCCGCGGCCCGGGCGGCCGGCGTGACGATGAACATCAACTACACCCGCCGCTGGTTTCCGGAGTACGCCGAGGCCCGCCGCGTCATCCGCTCAGGCCAGCTCGGTCGCCTGTCACAGATTGTCGCCCAGATGGGCGGCCCCCGGGCGATGCTCTACCGCAACCACACCCACATGATCGATCTCGTCTGCTACCTGGCCGACAGCGAGCCGGACTGGGTGATCGCCGAACTCGAGCCCGGCTTCGAGGACTACGGGACGAGCTACCGCGGCGACGGCGGCAACGATCCCGCGACCGAGCCCGGGGCGAACTACTACATCGCGTTCAGGAACGGCGTCCGGGCTTACGTCAGCGGGATGAAGGACACCCTCCCCGGCGAGCACGTCATCCACATGACCGGACCGAAGGGCCGGCTCGTCGTCGACCTCGAGGGCATCCGCCTGAGCACCTACGAGAGCGAGGACCTGCGGACCAAGCCCGGCGTCGCCCGGATCGAGCGGCTGACGCCCAGATGGAGCGTGGCGGGCATGCAGGCGGGCATCCTCGATCTTCTCGCCGCGATGGACGGCCGACGCGACCAGGCGAGCCCGCCCGAGGCGGCCCGGATGACCGTCGCGCTCACCGAAGCGATCCTGCACTCCCAGGCCCGCGGCAACATCCCGGTCCGCCTCGACGAGCTCGCCGCGACCGCCGACCGCGCCCACGTTCCGTCCACATAGCCGAGCAGTCAGAGGAGGACTCGAAATGCGCCTTGCCAGCTACCGCGGCCCCGATGGTGCCCCCCGCACCGCCGCCGTCGTCGGCGACGAGGGAGACGAGCGAATCGTCGACCTCTTCGACGCCTCGGGCGGGCGGGTGCCCGCGGGCGACCTGCTGTCGTTGCTCGAGGCAGGGCCCGAGGCCCTGGACGCCGCACGATCCGCGTCGGCTCGGGCGAGCGCGAGCCGACCGCTGGATTCGATCCAGCTCCTCGCACCGATGGCGCGCCCCCCGAAGATCCTCGCCGCTGCCGGCAACTACCAGGCCCACATCGTCGAGGGCGGCGCCCAGCCCGTCGACAAGACAGTCATCGTCCCCAAGCTGTTCATGAAGCCGTCGAGCGCCGTCATCGCCCCGGGAGCCCCGGTCCCCATGTCGACGGTCTCGAACACCCTTGACTGGGAGCTCGAGCTGGCCGTCGTCATCGGCCGGCGCGGCCGCGACATCCCCGTCGAGCGGGCCCTCGACTACGTCGCGGGCTACACGGTCATCAACGATATTTCCGCGAGGACGGCCGAGTGGGGCGTTGCCGGACGAAGTCCGGGCGAGTGGGATCTGTTCTTCGACTGGCTCAACGGCAAGTGGGGCGACGGCTACGCCCCGATGGGTCCGTGGCTCGTCACGACCGATGAGATCCCCGATCCGCAGGCCCTCCGGATGCGTCTCGACGTCAACGGCAAGACGTTCCAGGACGCCGTCACGGCGGACATGATCTTCTCGTCCGCGGAGCTGATCGCATTCGCCTCCCGGTTCATGACGCTCGAGCCGGGCGACACGTTCGCTACGGGGACACCGTCTGGCGTCGGCGACTCGACTGGCACGTACCTCAAGGAAGGCGACGTCATGGAGGGTTGGATCGAAAAGATCGGGACGCTCATCACGCCCGTCACGGCACCGGTGAGGGCGACAGCCGCCGTGTGAGCCGCGGGAGTCGACCGCGGCATGGCCGTCATCGTCCCGGGCGCGAGCGCCCTGGTAATCGAGCGCGGCGTCCGTGTCGCGATGCCCGACCCGGTCCACCCGTCCCGCCTCGTCGTGCCCGTGGACCACGAGTGGAGGATCGGATGAGCGAGGCTCTGGGTTTCGGGGTCATCGGCACCGGCTTCATGGGCCGAACCTGGGCCGGGGTCATCGACCGCCAAGTCGACGACGCCCGCCTCGTCGCCGTCGCCGGCGGTTCGCGGGCGGCGCAGCTGGCCGCTGACCACGGCGTCGCGGCGCTCGGGACCGACGAGCTGCTCGGTCGCCCGGACGTCGAGGCCGTCGTCGTAGCCACGCCCGTGCCGACCCATCGGCCGCTCGTGGTAGCCGCCGCGACCGCAGGCAAGCACGTCATCGTCGAGAAGCCGATGACCGGGACCGTGGCCGACGCGGAGGCGATGGTCGCGGCCGCTGCCGCCGCTGGCGTTCGCCTGGCCATCGTCTCGCAGCACCGCTTCCGTGCGGCCCCGAAGGAGGCGAAGCGGCTGATCGACGATGGTCGGATCGGTCGGATCCGGATGATCCGGGTCACCGGCCCGACCGCGGGATGGGACGTCCCGACCGATTCGTGGCAGGCCGATCGGTCGCAGGTCTCGCCGTACGCCGACTGGGGCGCCCACGCCTGCGACCTCGTCCGATGGCTCTCCGGCTCGGAGGCCGTGACGGTCTTCGCCCAGTTCGCCACGTACACGGACATCCCACCCGTCGAGCAGAGCGCGATGGCCCAGTACCGCCTCGGGAACGGTGTCCTCGTCCAGGTCTGGATGACCTACGAGATCCCGCCGCCGGGCCTCGGGTCGGCGATGCAAATCCTCCTCACCGGCTCGGACGGCATGATCGATCTCGACTCGTACGGCGCGGTGCGCCTGGCGAGCCCCACAGCCGACTGGGTGGTCGCCTTCCGGCAGCCGCCGTTCGATCCGCTGAACCCCGACGATCCGGTCCGCCTCGGCGCCTACGCCGACGAGCTGCGCGACTTCATCGGCGCCATCCGCGAGGGCCGCGAGCCGCTCGTCAACGGCCGCGAAGGCGTCCTGACGACCGCGATGCTCGAGGCCGCGGAGCACTCGGCGGCGTCCGGGCAGGCCGTCCGGCTGCCACTGGAGGTGGGGGTTGCGACCGAATAGGCTACGCGAGCTGTTGCGCGACGGACGGCCATCCGTCGCGACGCACGTCCACTCGATGTGGCCCACCGTCGTCGAGGTGCTCGGGCATGCCGGCGGGTATGACTACGTGGAGTTCTCCGGGGAATACGCGCCCTACGACCTGTTCAGCCTCGACAACTTCTGCCGGGCAGCCGAGCTGCAGGGGATGGGCGCCATGATCAAGCTCGACCAGGAACCGCGGCGGTATCTGGCCCAGCGGGCGATCGGGGCGGGCTTCCAGTCGGTGCTCTTCGCCGACGTTCGAACAGTCGAGGACGCCCGGGAATGCGTCGCGGCGGTCCGCCCCGATACGCCGACCGGCGGAGGCACGTTCGGCGCGGCCGATCGGCGTAGCACCTACTGGGCCGAGGCGGGCACCGCCGGCTACGTCCAGGCCCTCGAAGACGTCGTGCTGGTGCTCATGATCGAAAAGCGCGAAGCGGTCGAACAGCTCGACGAGATCCTTGCCGTGCCCGGCATCGACATGATCCAGTGGGGCCCGGCCGACTACGCGATGAGCACGGGCCGCCCTGGCGGTTGGAACGACCCGGAGGTCAGGGCGGTCGAGCGCGACGTCATCGAGCGCAGCCTGCGGGCCGGAATCCCGCCCAGGGCCGAGATGAACGATCCCGCGGAAGCCCGCTACTATCTCGACCTCGGGGTCCGCCATTTCTGCATGGGCTGGGACCTCGGGATCCTCCATTCGTGGTGGCAGGAGCGCGGGGCCGCACTGGCCGGGATCCTCGGCGTGGAGCTCAAGCCCGATTGAGCCGAGTGCGATCGTTTCACGGGATCGCCGAACGCGACTGCGGCATCAGTCGATCTCGATCCGCTGCCAACGGACATTCTTGACGCAGTCCTCCTCGCACCAGAAGACGAGGAAGACCATGCCGTCCGGCTCGACCAGCATCTGCGGGAAGCCGAACTTGAGCTTGGCCAGCTCCTCACCCGGGTTCGTCTCGCCCTGCATGCCGGACGGCTGGCCGCGCCACAGGACCGCCGTCTCGAGGTTGACCCACTCGTCGCCGTCGAGTCGGGCGACCGTGGCCCACAGCCCAGGCTCGTCGTGGCGGCGATAGACCGCCAGGATCCGGCCATCGTGGAGCTCGACCAGCTTCGCGGTCTGGGCCAGGAAGCCGGTCAGCCCGTGGGCGTCGAAGGTCTGGCGGTCCGTGCTGATCGCGTATGGCGTCGGCTGGGCCTTGAAGTCGTCGAGGTCCACCGACCACGCGACCGCCAGCCACCGGCCATCGCGCAGTTCGACGAAGCCCTGCTCCCAATGGAGGACGTGCTCCGCCCAGCGGTCGAACTCGACGATGTACGACGGCCACGTCCGGCCCTGGTCCTCGGACACCAGCAGGATTGCGTTCATGCCGTTGGGCGCCTCGCCGTTCCAGCCCATCCACGTCGACGTTGGCCAGAGCCACCGCCCGTCACGCGTCTCGACTATCGCGTGGCAGACCTCGAACGCCGGCCCGATCAATGGCGGCTCGACGATCTCCGGTCGCTCCCAGGTCCGGCCGCGATCGCGGCTCCTGAGGAGGACGAGGTCCATGTCGACGTAGCCGAGGGTGGGTACGTTGACCAGGCCCGCCTCTGGGTCGTCGCGGTACATCAGCCCGCCCATCGCGACGACCGAGCCGTCCGACACCTGGCTGATCCTGACTGAGTGCGTGGTCGGCCTGTCAGACGGGTCCTCGAACACCCGGACCGGCGCCGACCACGTCGCGCCACCGTCGGTCGAGCGGCTCGCGTACGTCCGGTAGTCGAGAGCGACGTCCGCCTCGGCGATATCGAATGTGCACAGCAGCTCGCCGTCGTCGAAGCGCACGATCGTCGGGTGCCAGGTGTGGCGGGATCTGAGCTCCGGCCGGGGGTTCCGATAGACGAGGCCGGTCTCACGGACGCCGATCATGGCGGCTCCTCGGGCGGGAATGTGGGTTCATATCTTGCTACACGCCGGCCCCTGCCTTGACCGCGCGTGTCGAATGTCGACAATCCTGATACGGCAGGGGAGCGGCGGAGGACGAAATGGCGGTCGAGACCGGGTCGAAACAACTCGTCGGCGTGTCGCGGCCGCGGGTCGATTCAGCGACGAAGGTGACCGGCGCGACCCGCTTCGCGGCCGATCTGCCCGTCCCCGGCCTGCTCTACGCGAGGGTCGTCCCGAGCCTGTACGCGCACGCGAGGATCCGTTCGGTAGACGCGTCGGCGGCACTCGCGGTCCCCGGAGTCGTCGCCGTACTCACGGCGTCCGACCTGCCGATCGTCGATCGGGACGACATGCGGATGTTCGAGCCGCTCGCGCGCGCGGAGGCGATCTTCGCCGGCCAGCCGGTGGCGCTCGTCGTCGCCGAGACCGAGGAGGCCGCCGACGATGCCGCCGAGCTCGTGGTCGTCGACGTCGAACAGCTCGCTCCCGTCGTCGACCTCGAGGCCGCGATGCGCCCCGAGAGTCCGCTCGCGCGGCTGACGAAGCTCGTCGAGGACCCGGATGAGGAGGCTGGCGCCGATGCCAAGGCGGCGCACGCAGCCGTCGGCAGCGCTGGCGCGGAACTCGAGGACGAGGACCTGTCGCCCAACGTCGTGAATCGCAAGCGCTACGTCCGCGGTGACGCGGCTGCTGTCCTCGCGAGCTCCGATGTCACCGTCGCGGCGCGGTTCCGAACGAACTGGGTCTACCAGGCCTACCTCGAACCCCACGCTGCGACCGCCTGGCTGGAACCGGATGGAACGCTCGCCCTTGCGAGCAGCACCCAGGGGACGTTCTACGTCCGCAAGCAGCTCGCCAGGATGTACGGTCGGCCGCTCTCGAAGGTTCGGGTCACAGGCACGCCTCTGGGAGGCGCCTTCGGGTCGAAGGTTGTCGTCGTCGACCCGCTCGTGGCGGGTGCCGCCCTCCGCCTTGGCCGACCCGTCCGCCTTGTGTTCACCAGGCGCGAGGACATGGCAGCCACCAACCCGGCATCCGGTTCTGTCGCCGAGGTCCGCATCGGCGCCCGGCGCGATGGTACGTTGAGCGGTCTCGACGCGCGCCTCGTGTTCGACGCCGGAGCCTACACGGAGTGGTCGATCGAGGGCATCGCGGCCATTCTCGTAGCGGGGCCGTACCGCTGGGAGGCCTTCGACGTTCGCGCCTACGGCGTCCGGACCAACCGATTCGGCACCGGATCGTATCGGGGTCCGGGCGGTCCGCAGGCCGCGTTCGCGATCGAGTCGCTGCTCGACGAGCTGGCAACGCGTCTCGGCATGGATCCGATCGAGCTCCGGCTACGGAACCTCGTCGGCGAGGGCGACGAGATGGTCGACGGCGCGTCGTGGCCAGGACTCGGCCACCGCGAGGTGCTCCAGGCTCTCGCTGCGCACCGGCTCTGGACGGGGCGCTCGTCGTCCCCAGACGGGGAGGGGATCGGAGTCGCGCTCGGGGTCTGGCCCGGTGGCAAGGAGCCGGCCGCGGCGATCTGCCGGCTGAACGGCGACGGCACCATCACCGTCGCGACCGGCGTGGTCGACATGAGCGGGACGGATTCGGCGTTCGCGATCATTGCGGCCGAGGCATTCGGAGTGCCGGTCGACCAGGTCGACGTCGTCTCGCTCGACACGGCCGGGGCGCCGGTCTCACCAATGAGCGGCGGGAGCGTGGTCACGTACGCGGCCGGCCGCGCGGTCCGCGAGGCCGCTCTCGACGCTCGTCGCCAGCTGCTCGAGTACGCGGCCACCGAGTTCGAGATCGACCCGAGCGACCTGGAGCTCGTCGACGGAGTCATCCGGCCGGTCGGCTCGCCCGACCGCGGCCGCCCGGTTGCGGCGTTCGCCGAGGAGCTCGCCGATTTTGGCAGCAGCCATCCGCCGGTCGAGGGACACCGCTCGACGGTCCACAAGAGCCTCGCGCCCTCGTGCGCGGGCCATCTGGTCCGGGTACGGATCGATCGTGAGACCGGCCGCGTCGACGTTCTCGACCACGTGGTCGCCCAGGACGTCGGGCGCGCCCTCAACCCGGCCCTCGTCGAGGGCCAGATGCGGGGCGGCGCCGCCCAGGGCCTCGGCTGGGCCCTGTACGAAGCGCTCGTCCACGACGCGAACGGCCAACTCCTCACCGGCTCGTTCCTCGACTATGCGGTGCCCCGCTCGGGCCACGTCCCGAAGACCGAGACCATCATTGTCGAGGTCCCGGCACCCGACGGGCCGTTCGGCGCGAAGGGGATCGGCGAGGCGCCGGTCATCGCCGCCGCTCCGGCTGTGGCGAGCGCGATCGCCGCTGCGGGCGGCCCTCGCATCCGAGAGCTGCCGATGACCCCGGTTCGTGTGTGGCAGGCGTTGCGCGACGACCAGGACGCTCGTTGACCGCCGAGGTCAACCTGGCTGGCTCGCTCTTCACCCTCGACCCGACCCGGGCCTACCCCGTCCTCGATCGGGCGGACGGGGTCTACGTCTGGGATGTCGACGGCCGCCGGTACCTCGACGCGATCGCCGGGATCGGCGTCGCGAACCTCGGCTACGGACGCGGCGAGGTCGTCCAGGCGATCGCGGAGCAGGCGGCGAGGCTGCCCTTTGCGGTCGGCAACATCTTCGCCAACGAGCCGGCGATGCGGCTGGCCGAGGCCATCGCCCGCGTCGCGCCGGGCGATCTCGATTCCGTCCACTTCACATCGGGCGGGTCGGAGGCCGTCGAGGTCGCGCTGAAGATGGCGCGCCAGTACCACGTCATCCGCGGCGAGCCGGACCGTTCTGTCGTGATTTCGCGGTGGACGAGTTACCACGGGGCGACAATCGGCGGGTTGACGGTCGGCGGGTCGAAGCTCCGCCGCCGCGTCTACGAGCCACTGCTCCCCGAGACCCCGCACGTGCGGACCCCGTATTGCTATCGCTGCCCGTGGCCCGAGGCGCACCCGGACTGCGCCGCCAAGGCGGCGGACGAGCTGGACGCAGCAATCGTGGCGGCCGGTCCGGGTCGGGTCGCCGCGTTCATCGCCGAGCCGATCGTCGCATCGGTCGGTGGAGCGATCCGTCCGCCCGACGACTACTGGCCGCGGGTACGGGAGATCTGCGACCGCTTTGGTGTCCTTCTCATCGTCGACGAGGTGGTCACGGGCTTCGGCCGCACGGGGCGACCGTTCGCCGTCGACCACTGGTCCGTCGTTCCAGACCTCCTCGTCATGGGCAAGGGACTGAGCGGAGGCTACGCTCCGCTCGGCGCGGTCGCCGCCCGCCGTCAGGTGCGGGCCGCGTTCGTCGACGCCGGCGCCGTGTTCGAGCACATCTTCACGTTCGGCGGCAACCCGATCGCGGCAGCCGCCGGCCTGGCCGTCCTGGCGATCTGGGAGCGCGAGCGGCTGACCGAGAACGTCGCCCGCCTCGAGCCGGCATTCGCCGCGGCCCTCGATGGTCTGCGGCGCCATCGTTTCGTCGGCGACGTGAGGGTCAGCGGCTTCATGGCCGGGATCGAGTTCGTCGCGGATCGGACGACCCGCGAACCGTTCCCGCCCGAGATGCGACTCGGCGCGCGCGTCCGGGAAGCCGGTCTCCGCAACGGGATCGTGACCTACCCGGGCTCCGGCATGGCCGATGGCATCCGCGGCGACATCGTCAGCCTCTATCCTCCGCTAACGTTCAGCCCCGACGACATCGCCGAGGCGGCCGACCGGCTCGATGCGACGTTCGCCGAGGTGGGACGGGGCCTCGAGGTCTGATGGCCCCGGCGCGGATCCATCCCGGGCGCTTGATCCACGACTGGGATCATCTCGTCATCACCCTCCGCGAGGGAGCGGGTTCGGGTCCTGAAACGGCCTTGCTGAGCCTCTACGCGATCACGTACTCGGCGAGTCTCGGCGCCGGGCACGTCGCGCTCCTCGAGGTCCCGTCAACATCGGCGGCCGGCCGGGCGGTCACGCTCGCCGATGACGACGCGCTCGGGAGGCGGATGCAGGCCCGGCTGCGCTCAATGGGCCTCGATCGCGCCGCGCTGGCCGGTGAGCCCGTCGCTGCGAGCTTCGAGCGCGAGCCGTTCGAGCGAGACGCCTTCGGGTTCCGGATCGTCAGCGACGGACTCGAGGTTCACGCCCGCTGGGAGGAGGCGTGGCCACCGTTCTGGGTCGACGGCCAGGGCGGCGGATTCAGCGACAACGAGGACATCTGGGCGATGATGGTCGGCGCGCGCCGCGCGTCGCTGACGGTGAACGGCATCGCCGCACCGGGCGACTCCTTCGACGACGACGCCTGGGTTGCCAAGCTCGGTCGATCTTTGAGCTCGGCTCACGCCGCCTTCGCCGAGGTCCGGGTCGAGCCCGTCAGCGGTCAGCCGCTCAGCCCGTCCGCCAGACGAAGCGTGTCGGGCGGATGACGATCACGGCCCCGTCGCCGGCGGGGTAGAGATCACTCCAGGCCTCGGCCGAGTCTTCTCCGGGCCCGTACTTCGCGCGGAGCGGTAGCGCTTCGTCGGCCACGCGGGGTCCGGCGATCGTCTCCGCCATGCCGGTCGCCGCGACCCATCGGCCGGTCTCGACGTCCTCGATCAGGAGGCTGACCCGCGGGTCGCGGGCGACGTTGTTCGCCTTGGCGGTAAACAGGGAAGCGGGCAGGCGGAACACCTCCCCGTCCCAATCGAACCAGCTCGACGTGACGTGTGGCGCACCCGCCGCGTCGTTCACGGCCAGCGTCGCCGACCGCATGCGACGGAGGAGGTCGTCCTGTTCGGCCGTCAGGGGCGCGGGCGACGCGGCAGGGGGCTCCGAGATCGTGCCAGGCGGCGGGTCCGCGACCTGGGCAGAGTCGGCCTCGGCCGGGGCGGGGCCGGCCTCGCGAACCGCAGTGGTCGGCGCGTCGGCCGGGGGATGGGCGGTCGGTGCGATCTCTTCTGCGGCCGCCTGGCTGGCAGCGACGACCGAGCGCCGGACGACGGCCGACAGCCCCGCCAGCCGGCCGGCCGTCGAGACGGCGTCGCCCGAGAGGCGGTGGAGGAACCGACGACGGTCGACATCCTCCAGCGGGGCCGGCCGGTCCGAGGGCTTGTCGGTCACGGTTGCAGTCGGACGCGGTGGATCGCCGAGACGATATCGAAGCCCGTGGCGAAGAATGTGACTGCGACGCTGCCGTCGGGTAGCTCGACCGGTGTAGGCGTGCCGAATGTCCAGCCCCACATCGCGGTCCACAGCCCCGGGTCGCGCGACGCCGGCTTGCCATCCCCGGCGGGTTCGCCGACGACGGCCCGGCGAGCCTCGTCGTAGATGACGAACTCCTCCCGCCAGGTCGCGCCGTCGTCCTCGGAGAGGGACGCCCGCACGCCCGTGGGCAGGGTCCGGCGGTTGTAGACGGCGAGAATCCGGCTGTCCCGGAGGGTGATCGGATTGATCGGGCCGCCTACGATACCGCTGTCGAACGGGCGAGACCAGGTAGCCCCGCCGTCGTCGCTGATGCCGGCCCGGGCTGTCCTGGTCGCGTCGTCGACCACGTCGTGGACCCACGCAACAGTGAGCAGCCGCCCGTCGCCCAACAGTGTCATGCGCTGATCGTAATGGGCGAGGCGCCCGTCGGGATCGTTGAGCGTGGCCACGGTGCGTGGCCACGTGCGCCCGTCATCGTCCGAAAGGGCCGCGAAGGCGTGATATCGGCGTAGCCAGTCTTGTCTGTCCGCCCGAGCGTGCCGCTCCATTGGCAGGATCCAGCGGCTGCTGCCGAGGGCGAGTGGCGGGCCGCACGCGATCGCCCACTCGCCCTCGCAACGACGATGATCGAGAATCTCGGGCATCGCCCAGCCCTCACCTGCCGCCGCGCGGACCACGACCGCGTCGGCGTCGACGATGCCTGCGGCTTCGTCGGACCAGTCGCTGGTTCCGGGCATGGCCATCCGCATCCGCGCCGCGGCAAGGATCGTCGTTCCTGACGAGTCGGCGCCAAGGTGGATGCCGGCCTCGTTGGCGCCGTCTCCGGCGCTGCCCAGGGGCGAGGGTCGATCCACCCACGTGACGCCGAGGTCATGGGACGCGCGAACGGTGGCCCGACCGTCCGGGCTCATCTTTGCCTCTCCGAGCCGGAAGGCACACAAGAGGTAGCCCGACGGAGCGCCGGCGCGACTCCAGCAGGCCGAGGATGCCGAGGCGACCCTGCTGCGAAAGCCAGGATACGGATTGCGATAGACGACCGACTGGCCGAGGACCTCCACGCCGCCTCCGGGTCCGGTCACGATCGAGCAGATTGTCGACAATCTACAGCCGAAATCTCCAGAAGGTCAACGCGATGGCGGGCCGGGCCGCGACGATGTTCGGGAGGCGGCTGGACAGCCCGGTCGCCGCTGCAATGATTGTCTGAGCCCAACGAGGGCCCTTCGACGCGGGGGCATCCCGGACGATCTGTCGTCCGCCCCTTGCGCACCTCGCAGTGCATACGAGCGGTGATCAAGACAGCGAGCGCTATGATCTCGCAGAGCGGCCCTCCAGAGACGACTTCCGGTGTGAGGTGGAGCGATGGCAGTGGAGGAGGAGGCGCAGGTCTCCGAGGCGCAGATCGCCGTGCACTGGCGGGAGGAGGAGTACTACCACCCTTCCCCGAGCTTCATCGGTCAGGCGAACGCGGCTGATCCCGCCATCTTTGACCGATTCAGCGAGGACCACTTCCCCGAGTGCTTCAAGGAGTACGCGGATCTCCTCAGTTGGGATGCCTACTGGCACACCACGCTCGATACGAGCAATCCGCCGTTCTGGAAGTGGTTCGTCGGCGGCCGTCTGAACGCTTCCTACAATTGCGTGGACCGCCACCTGGCCACGAGTCGCAACAAGGCGGCCCTCATCTGGGTGCCCGAGCCCGAGGACCAGGACACAAGGGCCATCACCTATCAGGAGCTCTACCGTCGCGTAAACGAGTTCGCGGCACTGCTCCGAGACTTCGCGGGGGTCAAGACGGGCGATAGAGTCACATTCCACCTGCCGATGGTCCCGGAACTGCCCGTCTCGATGCTGGCGTGTGCCCGGCTGGGGGTAATCCACTCCGAGGTCTTCGGCGGGTTCAGCGGCACCGCGTGCGGCGAGCGGATCGCGGACTCGGGCAGCCACATCCTGGTGACGATGGACGGCTACTACCGCAACGGCGAGCTGCTCGATCACAAAGCCAAGGCGGACGAGGCGGTGGCGAAGGCCCGCGGACTGGGCACCGAGATCGACAAGGTCCTGGTGTGGCGACGCCACCCGGGGGAGTACGCATCAAAAAGCCGCATGGTCCCCGGCCGGGACTTCTTCGTGGACGAGCTGCTAGGTGCCTACCGCGGGCAGGTGGTGGAGCCAGTGTCGATGCCCGCCGAGGCGCCGCTCTTTCTGATGTACACCAGCGGCACCACCGCACAACCCAAGGGGTGTCAGCACAGCACGGGCGGCTACCTCGCGTATGTCGCGGGCACCTCCAAGTACTACCAGGACATCCATCCGGAGGATACCTACTGGTGCTTCGCCGACATCGGCTGGATCACCGGCCACTCGTACATCGTCTATGGGCCCCTGGCACTCGGGACGACGAGCGTGATTTACGAGGGCGTGCCGGCATATCCGGATCCGGGTCGTCCCTGGCGGATCGCGGAGCGCCTCGGGGTGACCATCTTTCACACCGCGCCGACGACGATCCGGATGCTCCGCAAGCTCGGCCCGGAGGAGCCGAAGAAGTACAACTACCAGTTCAAGCACATGACGACGGTTGGCGAGCCCATCGAGCCCGATGTGTGGCGCTGGTACCACAACGTTGTTGGCAAGGGCGAGGCGGTCATCGTCGACACCTGGTGGCAGACCGAGAACGGCGGTTTCCTTGGCAGCACCCTCCCGGCCCTCCAGCCTATGAAACCTGGCAGTTGTGGGCCGGGCGTCCTCGGGATCTACCCGGTGATCTACGACGAGAACGGAATGGTCGTGGAGGCCGGCAGCGGCCGGGCCGGCAACATCTGCATCCGCAACCCGTGGCCAGGGATCTTCCAGACGATCTGGGGCCAGCCCGAGCGGTTTGTCCAGATCTATTACGAGAAGTACTGCCGCGACAGGGACAGCAAGGACTGGCACGACTGGCCGTACTTTGCCGGCGACGGCGCGGTCAAAGCGGGAGATGGCTACTTCCGGATCCTGGGGCGGGTCGACGACGTGATCAATGTGGCAGGACATCGGCTGGGAACCAAGGAGCTCGAGTCGGCGACGATCACGGTCGACGAGGTCGCCGAGGCCGCAGCCGTCCCGGTGCTCGACGAACTTCGCGGCCGCGCCGTAGAGATCTATGTGTCACTCAAGCCCGGGCACAAGGCCAGTGCCGGGATCGAGAAGAAGGTGGCGGCGGCGATCGAGACCCAGATTGGCAAGATCGCCCGGCCCAAGAACGTGTGGATCGTCTCGGACATGCCGAAGACGCGTTCCGGAAAGATCATGCGCAGGGTTATCGCCGCGATCTCCAACTTCACGGACGTGGGGAACACGACCACCCTGGCCAACCCCGAGATCGTCGACGACATCCGCCGCCATGTCCAATCGGCGAAGGCGGCCCGCGGCGAGGTCCCGCGCGAGCTGTCACCGCAGGAGCTCGAGGAGATCAAGGCGTTCGGCCAGGCGGAATAGCATGGGTTGGGCCCAAGGCTGCGAGGCGGCCGATCCCTGACAAAGGCATGCGAAGCTAGCGCTCAAAACTGCTCACCCCGGACCTGACTCATCGGTAGCGCTACGGGCCTGGCGAGGGACGAGCCGGGCGGCGGTGGAGATGACACAGCAGTACCTGGTCGGCGAGTTGTCGCTGATCCTGGGTGAGCTGCAAGCGGTCGCCACCAGCGAGACGGCCGCGCGTGACGTCGGCCGCCTGCGGCGGGAGGCGGAGAGCACGCCACCCGTCGCGCTCGGGCCTGTAGTAGTGCGTGCCGTGCTCTTGACCAACCGGGTCTGCTGGGACGCGCTACATCGAGGAGCGGCTGCGGCATTCGTCCGCGAGGTGGCGATCTGCGCCGAGCTGCGGGAGCTCGGCGTCTGCGCCGGCTTCCTGGAGGAGGAGGGGAGCAACGAGACCGGCCTGTCCTGACCCGCCAGGCCCTTGTCGCCCAGCAACCGGCCCGGCGCTGAGGCTCCTCACGCCAGAACCGCCCGGAGGCTCCTCGGGTTATGCGTCGGCGACCCCCGGCACGCCACAGGCGACGAGCATCTCGCGGGCCTTCTCACGGAAGAGTGGCCGGACGTCGCGCGTCGGTGGCCGCGAGCGGCTCGAATCGAGCCCGACCAGCTCCATGCAGAGCTTGTCGAGGTAGCCGTCGCCACCCGTGAAGCTCTCCATCTCCGACCAGAGGGCCATGAATGGCATTGCGACGCGGACCATCTCCTGTTGCGCCTCCGCGTACTCTCCTCGCTCGAGCTTCTGCCACAGGCCGACGGCCCACTGCGGCCAGTAGTTGGCGACGTGGATCTCGATCGAGCGAGCGCCGAGGATGTGACTTGTGACGAAGCGCATCTGGTTGTCGATGATCGAGAACCGACCGGAGAATCGTGAAACGATCTGCTCGAAGGCCATCGAGGCAATGTCGGGTACGGCCCACTTGAGGCCGACCACGTTCGGGACCTCGGCGAGCCGCCCGACCATCGACTCGGACAGGCCGACGCTCGTCCAGAACGTGTTGTAGACGATCAGGCCGACGTCCGCGGCATCGGCCGCCGCGCGTATGTACTCGTCGAAGTCGCCTTCGGTGTGCTGAAAGTAGAAGGGCGGCGAGACCTGAAGATAGTCGGCACCGAGGCGCTCGGCCGCCCGGGCCAGCCGAACGAGCTCGCCCGTGCTCGTCGTCTGCCCGCCCATCGCGATCGGGACCCGACCAGCCGCCTCATCGACGACGGCCTCCGCGATGGCGACCCGCTCGTCGAACGTCATCGTCGAGAAGTCTCCGGCCGCGCCCCCGGCCAGGAGGGCAGCGTTGCCCGTCGTCAGGCCGCCATCGATGAGGAACCGGACGTGCCGCCGGATCGCGTCCAGGTCGACTGACAGGTCCGGGTCGCGGAACATCGTCGGGATCGTGACGTAGCAGCCCTCGAGGCGGCGTTGGGCTGCAGCGCTGTCCATGCAACGGTCTCCCTCGTGGTGGAGGCATCAGCGTAGCGCGTACGATCCGGCGCGTGACCGTATTGGCTGCGCCGCTCGACGACCTCCTCGCGTCACCCGAGTTCCTCGTCGATCCCTATCCCGTGTTCGGGAGGTTCCGCAAGGAGTCGCCGGTCCACTGGGTTGAAGCCTGGGGCTGCTGGCTGTTGACCCGGGCCGACGACATCGACACGACGATCCGCGACACGCGCCGCTTCTCGAGCGCCGACCGGGTGACCCGGGTGGTCGAACGGACGCCGGGCTGGGAGGCGGGCCTGCTGGCCGCCCTGCACGAGAACTTCGCCGTCGGCATGGCCCAGACCGACCCACCGGATCACACCCGGGTCCGCGGCCTCGTGAGCGCCGCCTTCACGCCCCGTCGCGTCGAGGGGCTTCGCGGCCGGATCCAGCAGCTCGTCGACGGGTATGTCGAACAGCGCCTGGCCAGCGGCCGAATCGAGCTGGTGGCGGACCTCGCCCACCCTCTGCCGGCCGTCGTGATCGCCGAGATGGCCGGATTCCCAGTCGAGGATCGCGAGCGTTTCCGCGATTGGACATACCGGATCAACTCGTTCTTCTTCCAGTCCGGCGTGGCCGATCCGGCGGCGGCGGAGGACGCGAATGCCGCCGTCGTGGAGGCTCGGGCCTGGATCCACGACCTGCTGGCGGACCGTCGATCACGCCCCAGGGACGACCTGCTGAGCGCCCTCGTGGCGGCCGAGTACGAGGGCGGCCGATTGACCGAGGCAGAGCTCCTGAGCACCGCAATCACGCTCTTCCTCGGCGGCCACGACACCACGACCCAGCTGATCGCGCTGGGGATGAGCGCCCTCGTCCGCCACCCCGCCCAGCTCGAGTTGCTCCGGGCCCGACCCGACCTCGTGCCAATCGCGATCGAGGAGATGCTGCGCTACGACGCGCCGTTCCAGATGAACCTCCGCTACGTGACCGAGGACGTCGAGCTCGGCGGCCAGCGGCTCCTCCGGGGCGATCTCGTCCGCCAGGCGCTCGGCAGCGCGAACCGCGATCCGGCCCGCTTCGACGATCCCGATGCGTTCCGGATCGATCGCGAGCCCGCCCGCCACTACGGCTTCGGCCTCGGACACCACTTCTGCCTCGGTGCCTCCCTGGCCAGGCTCCAGGCCCAGATCGCCGTCGAGACGTTGAGCCGACGACTACGGGGCCTGCGGCCCCATCCCGACTACGACCCGCGACCCGATGTCCGGCCGGACATCACCAGTCGTGGTCTTCGGTCGCTTCACCTGGCGTTCGAGCGCAGCGACTGATCACGGGCGACTGATCACGGGCGACTGATCACTGGCGACTGATCAGCGTGCGAACCAGCGGAACGCGAACCGGGTGTCGTGGTCCGAGAACCGCCGCGTATACGGATCGAGGACCCGGACCGTGGCCCCGCCATCGGTTCGAGCGTGGACCCAGGCCACGTCCCAGCCGAACGATCGGTACTCCAGCGGCACCGTCGGCGCGACCCTTACCAGCGGATGGGTGAGCGCGTCGTAGAGCCGCATCCGGGTGTGGAAGAACCCCGAGCCCAGCAGCGAGAAGACCTCGTGAGTCGGACCGTCGCTGAGCTCGGCGCACAGATCGCGAATCCCGATCTTCATCTCGCGACCGGCGATCTGGGCTGCCTCGATGGCATCGATCGACCCGCGCACAAGCCGTCCGTCAGGGTCGGCCGCGAACAGCTCCTGCCACTCGTCGCGGACGAAGTAGCGGTAGACCTCCATGTCGTACACGAAGTTCCGCGACGGCCCGCTGGTCCCTTGGTCGTACAGGGTCTCCGGACTCATCTTGGGCATCTGTGGCGGTGTCGGTACGTCGGCTCGCGTCCCCGGCCGGCCGCCCGGCTCGCCGCCATCCAGCACCAGGTTCGCGCACGCCTGGCGGCCGTCGGACTGGTAGAGGAAGTACGACATCTTCGGCTGGCTGCCGTTGAACCCGAACGGCGGCTCGAGCGGCTGGCGCAGCGTCGTGATACCGGCCGCCAGCCGGCCGTCGACCGCGATCGTCTCCCGGAAGTCGATGACCTCCCGGATCAGCCCGTCGTGCTCGGGCTGTCCGTCGCCGCCCGGGGCGATGTGCTCCTCGAACAGGAACTCGGTGTAGATCCGGAGATCGGCGCCGCGCTCGATCGCAGCCACCAGGTCCTCGCCGCTGCCGGCGGCAACGGATCGGTCGCTGCCCAGCTCGAGCGCGCAGCGCCAACCCGTCATGTCTCCAACCGTACACGGGTCGGCGCTCCTACAATCGCCGCATTCGCCCAACCGGCGCTTTCGCGTAACCGTGATGAGGAGCAGCTGCCCGTGGGGCTGCCGTTCGATGAGGGCTGGACGATCCCGTTCGACAGCCCTCATTTCCCGCCGCTGCCGGCCCACTACCGCAATGTCCGATCGCAGTACGTCTTCTTCGAGGCCGACCCGGCCGCGGTGGCCAGGTTCCTTCCGGCGCCGCTCGAGCCCGACCCCGACGGCCGCTGCGTCGCCATCGGCCTGACGGTTCCCTTCAGCACCGCGTATGGCGCCTTCAACGAAGCCGTCATCGAGGAGCGCTGCCTGCTCGATGGACGGCCCGGCTGGTACTGCTCGCATGTCTGGCACGATGGGCCGCGGGGCATCGCCGCCGGCCGCGAGATCTACGGGACGCCGAAGATCTTCAGCGCCCTCGAGGTCCGGCTCGACGAGGCGACGATGCTGACCCGGGCCTCGATGGCCGGGGTGCCGGTACTGACAATCAGCACGACGATGGAGCAACCGGTGACGGCGGACGAGCTGCCCGACCTGACGCCTTCCTGGCGGCTCAAGCTCATCCCCAGGGCCGATCGGCCGGGTCCGGCCATCAAGCAGCTGATCGACGCCGGCGGCGCGACACTGGACGAAACCATACACGAGGCCTTCCGTGGCCGGGGGACGATCCACTTCGAGCCGTCTCCCCTCTCCGATGTCACGGCGCTCGCGCCGAAGCGGCTGCTCGATGCCTTCGTGATCGAGAGCAGCTATGCGGAGGGCTTCGCCCGGATCGAGCTCGACTACCTTCGCGACGCCGGGCCGGCCTGAGGCCGGCCGTCAGGCCTCGGCGACGACCGGGTTGCGGAGAACGCCGAGTTTCTCGATCTCGCCCTCGACCACGTCGCCGGGCTTGGGCATGACCTCGTCGCCCGCCCGTGCGGCATGCCGGTCGGGATGATGTCGCCCGTGCGGAGCGTCATGACCCGCGAGGCGAACGCGATGAGCTCGTCCCACGGAATCTTGACGTTCTTCGTGCTGCCATCGACCCGGGTCTCGCCCGACACCCGACTGACGATGCGGACGTCACCCAGGTCGCCGGCCTCGCTCGCCGTGACGATGGCCGGGCCGAGGATCGTGAATCCGTCGAGCCATTTGCCGTTGAGCCAGTCGAGGAAGCCGTCCATCTCCTTGTCTCGGCGACCGGGGGGCGGCACCGCGAGCTCGCGGCCGGAGACGTCGTTGCAGATCGTGTAGCCCATGACGTGGTCCATGGCCTGCTCGCGCGGGATGTCCTTGCCGCCTACCCCGATCACGATCGCGACCTCGATCTCGTCGACCACGCTGGGCGAGATCCTCCAGATCGTGATCGGGTCACCCGGGCCCTTGATGTCGTCGGTCATCTTTGCGAACAGCATCGGCAGAGCATCCGGACCGAGGCGCTCGGCGCCCTCGTGTGAGTAGTAGCCGCCGGCGACGGCGATGACCTTGCCCGGGTTGGCGATCGGGGCGAGAAGCTTAACCCTCTCGAGGTCGAGGCCCCGTCCCTGCCGGGCCGCTCCGGCAACCTCATCGATGACCTGGCTGCCCTGCGCGAGGAACGCCTTCATGTCGCCGCCCGCGGGCCCGGCCCTCCGACTTCGCCTCGAGATCGAAGACATGTTCGCCCTCGAGCAGGCCGGAACGTGGGCTCTGGGAGCCATTCTGGTACCGGACGAGTCGCATGCCTCGACCTCCCTCGTGCTACCGCGCCTCAGCGAGTCGGCGCCGTTTCCGCGGATCGCTCGCCATAGCCGATGCGCTCCCAGTTCTGCTCGGTCTCGCTCATCGGCCGAGACGGATCGGGCGTCCAGCGCTGCGTCTCGCGGTATTTGCCGAGGACGCGCGCCATCTCCCTGACATGTTGCGCCCCACTGCCGCAGCAGCTGCCGATGTAGTTCACCCCCATGTCGCGCGCGCGAATCGCGAAGTCGGCCATGTCGAAACGTGTGAGCCGCGTGGGCTCGAGGTGGTCGGGGAAGGCCGGCGTGCCGGTGAACCACGGGACCGCGTCAGACGTGCGGTAGGCGACGGGCTGGGCGGCGAGGTAGCCTGTCGTGGCGGCGCGCATCTCGGCGATGATCGGATACGTCCGCGCCGGGTCGCGCATGCAGTTGACGCCGACGATCTCGGCGCCGGCATCGCTGAGCCGTCTGGCACAGTCCGCGGCGGTGAAGCCATCGTCGGTCGTGTTCGTGGCGCGGAACGCCAGGGTGATCATCGCCGGCCGATCGCTGTTGGCCTTGATCCGGCGCAGGCAGAGCTCGGCCTCGCCGAGCTGGAAGAACGTCTCGCCGATCCAGAAGTCGACTCCTTGCTGGGCCTCGATCTGCTCGTCGAACGCGGCCGCGACCTGCTGCTCCGCGGCGGCGTCGCCCGGGCGCCAGAGCCAGGTCTCGCTGAGATCGCCCGCGACGAGCAGCTCATCCGCGGCGACCTCCTGCGCAAGCTGGAGGGCGGCCCGGTTGATCTCCCGCGTGTTCTCGGCCTCGCCGACCGTGGCCAGCTTCCCGCGGCTGCCGTAGAAGGCCATCACCTGGAGGACCTCGGCGCCGGCGTTGGCCATCTCGTGATGGAGCTCGCTGACCGCGGCCGGATGGCGGACGACGACCTCCGGGGTGAACGCGCCGGCGATCACCCAGCCGCGCTGCTCGAGCTCCACGATGTAGCCGCCGTCGCCGAGCACTGGCCCATCGGCCAGCCGCTCCAGGATGCCCTTTGCCATCGTCCTGCGCTCCTGTCTGCATGGAGGCGGCCACAAGGAGCCAACCGAGCCACGCCCGGCGATAATAGGTTGAAGTCGCGCCTCGCAGGAATCTGCGGGTTCGCTCTGCTGCGACAAGGCGCCGCTTGATCGGCGCCCCGGTCAAACGGCGTCATTTGCGGCCTTCCGATCCCGGATGCCGTTGCCGGGTAGGCTGGACGGCGACACCACTCGCCAGGGGAGACTCTGATGGCACGCACGCTACTGTCCGGGCGCGCGGTGCTCGACGAGGGCCACGGCCGGTGACGGGCATGATCGTTGCCCCTGAGGCGTTCGCCGTCGAGGCGGGCGCCCGGGTCCTGACCGTCGGCGGAAACGCGGTCGACGCAGCCGTGACATGCGCTTTCGTCCAGGGCGTGGTCGATCCGCACGACACGAGCATCGGCGGCTATTTGCTGCTCAATCTGCACCGCGCGGCCGACGCGCCGAACGTCTCGACCATGCTGGACGCGCCGGCGACCGCCGGCTCGGCTACCTCGCCCGACATGTGGGTCGACCGCTACATCGGCCCGAACCCGGATGGCTGGGGCTTCTTTCTCCGGGGCAAACCGAACGAGCTCGGCTACACATCGATCTGCACGCCGGGCACGGTACGCGGCCTGGAAACGATCCTCGAGCGCTGGGGCACGATTAGCCTCGCCGATGCCGTCGAGCCCGCGGCCCGGCTCGCGGAGACCGGCTTCGCGGTCGACAACCGGGTCGCCGCCTATTGGCGGACACCGACACCCTATCCCGAAACGACCTCCCTGCTCGACGTCGTACGGGCGAACCGCGAGGCGTCGCGGATCTACCTGAAGGGCGATGGCAAGCCCTACACCACGGGCGAGACCATTCGGAACCCGGATTACGCGCGGACGCTCCGCCACCTCGGCCAGCAGGGGCCGGACGATTTCTACATTGGCGAGCTGGGCCGCCGGATCTCGGCCGATCTGGCGGCGGGCGGCGCATACGTGATGAAGTCGGACCTCGCGGAATACCGTGTGCGCGACGTGGAGCCTGTCACCGGCACCTACCGTGGCTACACAATCGCGACCAGCCAGTCGCCGCACGGCGGCCCGACCCTGATCGAGATCCTGAACATCCTCGAGGGCTGGGATCTGCGGTCGCTTGGCCACAACACGGCGCGATACATCCTCCGCGTGGCGCTGGCTATGAAGGCCGCCTTCGCTGATCGAAACCGCTACCTCGGAGACCCGGACTTCGCCGATATCCCTCTCGACTGGATGACCTCGAAGGAGCGTGCGGCCGAGTGGCGCGGGCGCATCGAGGCCAGCGAGGACATCTCGGTCGAGTTCGTGCCGGCAGGTGCGCCCGGGACCACGCACGTTTCCGTCGTCGATCGCGACGGCACCTGCGTCGCGCTCACGCACTCGCTCGGCGGATCGTCAGGGGTGATCAGCCCCGGCTTGGGCTTCATGTACAACAACTCGATGATCAACTTCCATCCGCTGCCGGGACACCCGAACTCGATTGCGCCGGGCAAGGGCCGAACGACGGGCATGAGCCCGACGATCGTCTACCGCGACGGCCGGCCGGTAGTCGTCATCGGAGCGCCGGGCGCGACGAAGATCGTGACCGCGGTTTGCCAAGTGATCGTCAACGTGATCGACTTCGGGATGAACGTCCAGGAAGCGGTGTTCGCACCGCGTTTCGACTCGCAGGGCGGCCCGATTCTCACCCACCTCCGGATCCCGGAGTCGGTCTGCGCGGAGATTCGGCGGGAGCACGCCGTAGAGCGCCTGGCGATGGCCCACGGCGGGCTGGCACTGGTCCACGCCATCGGGATCGATCACGCGACGGGCCGGCTGACGGGCGGCGCGGACGCCGGCTCGGCGGGGATGGCGCTGGAAGTCTGAGGTCGCTTGACGGCAGGCGCATTTCAGAGCCCGAGCGTATCCCCACCTGGGTGGCGGGATCAGGGTGCGGGAGCGATGCCACCCGGGAAGACAGGCACCTCCGGGTCGGGTCGCGGCTCGTCGACGAAGTCCCAGGCGCGTATCGTGCCCGGTTGCACCCGGACGATCACCCCAGGCCCAACCCGGTCGGCGTACGCGTTGCCGTTCTTTGGGCCCAGGTAGCGGACCGACAGCCGCCGGCTGACCTCTGCACGGCCCTTTTCGGTGGTGGTGGCGATCCCTCGGACCTCGAACCCTCGACCCGGCCAGCTGTGGTCGAAGACCACGACGGTGGCACGGGGATCACGCGAAAGGTGCTTCAGCTTGATGTCGCCGTGCGGCACGCCGATGTTGAAGCCGCCGTCGCGCCACTCGTGCCACACCGGGGACAGGAGCACGCTGCCGTCCGGCCAGTGGGTGGCAAGCACGGCGCAGTACGGTCGCTCCAGGAGGTCTCCTACCGCGTCCGGGGTTCGACGCGTCACCGATCGATCGTACCAGCCGCTCTCGAACCGATCAGATCGCCAGATCCTGTGGTAATGGCTGGCGAGGATCGGTGCCGCCCGCCGCCGGGCTTAGGCGACCGGATTGTGGATGGCGACTAGTTCCAGAAGGCGTCGCCCGGCTGCGGGTTGGTCGGGTCCTCGCCGTGAGCAAAGTTGCCGCTCGTATGCGGCACTTCCGCAGGCGTGCTCTTGATCGTCGGGTCATTTGGTCCACCGGTCACCGGGCAGACGTTTGGCAAGCGCGGGTGCGGCGCCCATCAGCAGAACGTCCACGACGAGGAGCGGAGACAGTGGAGCTTGCGAACGCGAGCTATTTGTCTCTCCTTCCACCTTCGACCCGGGTCGAAGGCGACATCGATGGCCACGCCGTGGGATGACGGACCGATGACCATCGCGTTACACGAGCGTGTACATCGGCTGGGTAACCAACTCTGGACCTCCGGGTCCGGATCTCACGGTGAGGAAGAGACGAAGCTGCATGCCCACTCAGCTGGCAGCCGGATGCTTCGGTCACCCCATCGAGGACTCCCCACCGAGCCGCGGTACGTATCTCGTCGATGTCGGCAGTGTCGAGGAAGATCTTCATGCTCGCTTTATCTCGCTCGCTCAGCGCTGAGCGCACGTGCGTGCGTCGCGGATGCGGATCGGTCTCACGACTCGGCCAGCAATGCTTCGCCCTGGACCTGCACCATGCGGGAGCGCACCGGCCGCTGGGCTGGTCCGCGCAGGACATCGCCGGAGGTCACGTCGAACTGGCTGCCATGGCAGGCGCAGGTGACCGTGGTCCCGTCGAGCTCGCCGTTGGCCAGCGAGCACCCCATGTGGGTGCAGGTGTCGTCGAACGCATAAAGGCGCCCGCCGGCATTCGCGACGTTGACCTTCGTCCCTTCTACCTCGTAGACGCGCATCTCGCCGTCGGCGACGTCATTCGCATTACCTACTCGGATGAGCACGGTCGTACCTCCCAAACGTGCGGCCCAGAAGCCGGGCTGTCATGCGGTGTCTCGATCGGCTGCCGTCTGCCCAGGCACGAATGACACGCAGCAGTAGCCCGGCTGCGGATCGAGCACGGGTCGTAGGTCGGTGGCGCCCACGCCGCGGGTGATGCCCTCGGCAAGGGCGAGGTTCGTCCCGCAGACCAAAGGGCGGTGCTGCTGGGCCAGCGCATCGAAGGGGCAGTTGCGCAGGCGAATGGTGCCCGTGTCGTCGGCCTGTGGCTCGTAGCCGCCAGCCTCGAGCGCAGCGATCAGCCGCTTCCTCGCTACTCGCGGCCGGGCGCGCCTGCCGAGCTCCTCGCCGAGCTCGCCGGCGGCGGCTCGTAACGAGTCCGGCACCGGTACATCGCCGAGCTTCTCGAGCGCTGACGCGAACAACTGTGCGGCCCGCTCGTACTGCCGCTCCGGCACTGTGACGCTGAATTCCCGCCTGGCCCGCCAGTAGACGCGCGCCGGGCGCCCCGCTCCCGGGCCGGTCTTGCCGCTCAAGCGCCGGTAGCCCCCTTCGAGCAGCCCGGCATCGGCCAGCTTGTCCAGATGGAAGGTGGCGAGCGCGCGGGTGATGGCCAGCGACTTGGCTGCCTCCTCGCGGCCGACCGACCGGCCCTGAGCCACCACCCAGTCGTAGAGGCGGCGGCGGACCGGCTCGTCGAGCAGGCTCACCGCGCCTAAATCCTCGTCGCGTCTCGGGATCGGCATGCGCAGAGTCTATCACAAGCCACAACTGCCGATAGAGTTGACATGGCAACCGGCGCGGTGTATCAATAGCCAATGCTGACGATAGAGGCGATGAGACGGCAACTCGGGGAGGTGCGCGAGCTCCCAATGGTGAGCCGCGCCGGGCTGCTCCTGACGGTCGCCGCCGGCGCCCTCGACGTGTCCGTGCACCTGGCGTCGGGCGACCACGCCGGGCACCACGGGTTCGGCCCGGAGCATGCGGCCCACCTACTCGGTGTCGTTGGCATGGCCCTCGTCCTGGCGGGCGTAGTCGCTTTCGGCGCCCGTCGCCAACTCCGCCGCGCGGCGGCCAAGCCTGGAGGTCTCGATCGCAATGCCCCTCGGTGATTTCGTCAACCTCATCCCGGCCCCGGTATTCCTGCTCATCCACCTGACCGCCTTCGCCGTTGGCGCCTACTTCGCCTGGCGCAGCTTCAATGCGGATGCGACCACTCTGGGTTGGGGCTTCAGCCTGTTCGCCCTGGCCGAGATCAGCTACATGACCTACCACCTCGACTGGACGGTATTCCTCTTCGCCCACACCATCAGCGAGGTTCTCGACCTGCTCGCGTTCGTGCTCGTCTTCGTCGCGGCCACCCACGGTGTGCGCGCGATGCGGCGCGCCGAGCAGAGCGCATGAGCCTCCACCGGCACATCGGGGGCACGATGGGGCTCCACCTGCTGACGGCCATGCTGGCCGCCTGCGCGAGCGCTTCATCGGCCACGCCGGTGGCCACCAGCCAGGTCGACCTGCCGCCCTCGTACCGCTTCGAGCCCGAGGTCATCAGCGTGCCGGACGGCACCACCGTCACCTGGACGAACCACGACAACTTCTCGCACTCCGTGCGGCTGATCGATGACGGCGGCGAGGTCCTGACCATGGCTCCGGGTGAGACCGCCAGCTTCACCTTCAGCGGTACCGGCGAGCACCGCTACGACTGTTCATTCCATCCCCACGACATGAGCGGCGTGGTGATCGTCAGCGAGAGCTGACGCCCGCCGAACGAAAGGACTTCACATGTCCCGCTTGCTCCGACCCTGGCAGATGCTGGCCGTCGCCGTCGCCCTCGGCGCCGCGGCGCTGCTCCCGACTGTGGCCTCGCACGACCACTCTGTGGCCGCTGCGGACGCCCGTACCAACCGCGCCGCCTTCCATGACGCCATGCGTCAGCTGTGGGAGGACCACATCGTGTGGACCCGGATGTTCATCGTCAGCGCCGTCGACGACCTGCCCGATCTTGGCGTGGCCACCGACCGCCTGCTGCGCAACCAGGACGACCTGGGCGACGCCATCAAGCCCTTCTACGGCGACGCCGCCGGCGAGCAGCTCTCAGCCCTGCTGCGTGAGCACATCCTTGGCGCCGCCACCCTGCTGAACGCGGCCAAAGCCGGCGACAGCGCCGCCGTCGAGAAGGCGGCCGCCGCCTGGTTCGCCAACGGCGACGAGATCGCTGCCTTCCTCAGCCAGGCGAACCCGCCCAACTGGCCGCTGGACGAGATGCAGGCCATGATGCGCGACCACCTCGACCTGACCCTGGCCGAGGCCGTGGCCCGCCTCGAGGGCCGCTACGCCGACGACGCCGCGGCCTACGACCAGGTCCACGTCCAGATCCTGCACATGGCCGACATGCTGAGCGACGGCATCGTCGCCCAGTTCCCGGCCAGCTTCGCACGCTAAGGCATATCGGGGCAGCGGGCGTGCAGCGAGCTGTGCGCTCGGGCCCGCCGCTCCACATCAGGCAACTCTTACCCGATATCGGCTGTCTGAAGGAACGAACCAAATGAACCAGCTCGATTCGATTGTCATCGCCGGCGGCGGACTCGCTGGCACCAGCGCGGCCTTCGCCCTGCGCGAGCGCGGCTTCGCCAGGCGCCTGACGCTCGTCGGCGAGGAACAGACGCCTCCCTACGAGCGGCCGCCGCTGTCCAAGGGCTACCTGCGGGGCGAGTCGACGCTGGAGGCAGCCTACGTGCGTGCGCTGCCCGACTACGCGGCGCAGGGCGTCGAGCTGCTGCGCGGTCGTCGCGCGGTGACGCTCGACCCGGCCACTCGCCAGCTCAACCTTGACGACGGGAGCAGCCTGAGCTACGACGCACTCCTGATTGCGACCGGTGCGGCGCCTCGTCGGCTTGGATCGACCCGGGCTGACCTGCTCGGCCTGCACTACCTCCGCAATGCCGAGGATGCCGACGCCATCCGCGAAGCAGCCGGCGCCGCCACCGCCATCGCCGTGATCGGCGGGGGCTGGGTCGGCAGCGAGGTGGCGGCCTCCCTGCGCCAACTCGGCCACGAGGTGACGCTCGTCTCCAGCCTTCCGCGGCCGCTGGAGCGCGTCCTTGGACCGGAGGTCGCCGAGGTCTACCGCGGGCTGCACATCGAGCACGGCGTCCGGTTGGCACACGGCCACGTCTCGGGTCTCGAGGGCGTCGACCACGTCGTCGGCATGCGGCTAGCCGACGGTCAGCGCCTGCCGGCCGACATGGTGGTCGTCGGAGTCGGCGCTGCGCCGCGCATCAAGTTGGCCACACAAGCGGGGCTGGAAACGACCGACGGCGGGATCGCCGTCGATGAGTACCTGCGCACGTCGGTCCCCGACATCTATGCCGCCGGCGACGTGGCGGCCGCCTGGCACCCCCGCTTCGGGCGCCACCTGCGTGTCGAGCACTGGGACAACGCCATCCAGCAGGGGCGTAGCGTCGGGGCCAACATCCTCGGCGCCAACGAGCCCTACGCCCGCACTCCGTACTTCTACTCCGACCAGTTCGACCTCGGCATGGAGTACCGCGGCTTCGCCCCGCATTGGGACACCGTCGTTGTGCGAGGAGATCTCCCCAAACGCGAGTTCCATGCGTTCTGGTTGGCCAACGGTCGAGTCATGGCGGCCATGAATGCCAACCTGTGGGACGACGGAGAGGAGCTGCAGCGCCTGGTCGAGTCCGAGGAGCGGGTCGATCTGGCCCGCTTGGCCGACTCCCGCGTCCCGTTGGCGGAGGCGGCGTAGTGCGCCGAGAAGCTGGGCCATCGCACCCAAGCGGGACAGCCGCGACGGTCGGTCCTTCGAGCCGAGGGTGGACGAGCACGTCCCAAACGAATCGAGACGGGACCTTGGACAAGCAGGACATTCTGGAGCGGGTCGACTTCTATCGAAACGCGCCCTCCGATTTGCAGTCAAGCATTTTGGCGGCGGCTCGGTATCTAAAGCTGGCGCCGGGAGACTGGCTCTTCAGGGAAGGAGAACCGTCGAGTCACTTTGCGGCCGTAGGCACCGGCAGCGTGCGAGTCTTCAGGATCGGTGCCGCAGGACGCGAGATCACCCTGTACCACGTGCGGGACCAGCAGGCGAGCTTGGTGAGCATGCTGTCCGTCTTGCTCGGGAGGCCGTCGATCGCGACGGCTCAGGCTGAGGTCGCGACCGAGGCGGTGATCCTTCCGGCCAGTGTCCTGCGCGCGTTGGTGACCGCTAGCGAGCCGATGCGCACGTTCATCTTCGAAACCATGGCACGCGCGCTAGTCGAGGTCGCGACGCTGCTCGAGGATGTCGCGTTCCGGACGATGGAAAGCCGCCTCGCGGCTCTCCTTCTCCAGCACTTCGCCATCTCACGTGTGATCTCCATGCGGCACGAGGACATCGCCGCCGAGCTGGGAACGGCCCGTGAGGTCGTCAGTCGCCTCCTGGAAAACTACGAGCGGAGAGGCGCGATCAACCTCTCGCGCGGCCGGATTGAGCTACGAGACGAAGCCGTGCTGCGCCGCCAGGTTTAGCCAGCGGTCCAGCTCATCGGGCCGGGCGTTAGTGGGCGGATGAAGTGGGGTCCACGGCGGCTCGGCGAGCAGGGCTCGCAGCCTGCTCCAGCGAGCCCGCCAAAAGCGTTGCCTGCGGCCATCCGCTTCGAGCGCATGCCGGCTGACTCTCGACGTGAGCGTCGCTGAGCCATACGGACCGGCCCGGTGAAGGCGCCGTGCGTGACTGCGGTCACTGAGTTCTGAGGGAGAGACCAGCACCCTTCAGTGATGTCGGGATGAGTATCGCCCACCGGCAGCCCAGGAGGTGGTACCGACGATGCGAAGACGTCCCCAGGGTGTCACGGACACACTGAATTGGCCCCGATGACAGGAGGTCTTGACGTCCTGGCTCTGCCAGCAGGCCGGCGCCATCCCACGACACCGGCAAACCCAGAAGACGAGGTGCCTGAACAATGCCTGAATCAAGTCTCTACCAGCGGCTCGGTGGCGTGTTTGCGATCGCAGCCGTGGTCGACCATTTCAGCGATGCCGTCGTCGAGAATCCGATGGTTGGCAAGCAGTCCAAGAACCCCGCCCTTCGCGAATGGAGCACGGAGAAGCTGGACAGACTCCCCGGCTTGAAATTCATGCGCACGCTGTGGGTCTGCAACGTCGCGGGTGGACCCTTCCAATTCTCCGCCACGAGACCAGGCAGGACAGTTGTTGGCCTGGAGGAAGCCCATCGCGAGTTGCAGATCTCTCCCGAAGAATTCGATGAGGTCGCCGCCGAACTTGGGCGCTCACTCGACGCCTTCAAGGTGCCACAGCAGGAGAAGGAGGAGGTCCTCGCTGCATTTGCGGCACATAAGGGCGAGGTGAACGAGGGATACATGGCCGCGACAGCGGCAGGCCGTTGACGTCCTCAACCGCCCTGGGGAAGGGAGTCGTGCGTCCCTTCCGAGCTTGGTTGCAACCCTGAACGTTCCGTTACGCCATCGAGCCCAAGGTAGGGAAGGCTTGGACGCGGTCAAGGCAAGCGCACGCAACTGACATCTGGTTCTCGGCCAGGGGCCGTTGCAGGGCGCCGCGATCGTGGAGCAGCCCGTCCCCGAGGGCTCGTGGAGCGCGCCCCCTTCCGTCTCTGGTCGACTGCCGGCGGTTCGTCGGCGCAGCTTCGTTACCCGGGGCACTCGCGGACCCGCAGCAGCCACGTCGGGCGCATATGTCCGCACCGCACAGGCAAGATTCACGGATCGCGGTGCGGGCGGGAGTGCGTGCGCCGAGACGGCTGACGCTCGTGCGGGTAGAGGAGCTGGGACCGGCTCCGGGCGCAGCGAGTTCCCGTTTCCACCAGTAACGCTGAAACGAGGAGCAAGCATGGATATCCGCGGGGCCGTCGATGCAATCGGACTCGCGGTGGATGGCGTCGGCGTCGGCGTCATCGTCATCGCGATCGGAATCGCCGGAGCAGCATTCGCCCGCGGGCTGAACAGAGGTGAGGCGTTTGACAGTTCATACCGTCAGCTGCGGCAGTCGATCGGTCGCGGCATTCTGCTGGGATTGGAGCTCCTGGTCGCCGGTGACATCATCCGCACAGTGGCCATCGCTCCCACGTTCACCAGTGTCGGCGTGCTGGCGCTGATCGTCGTCATCCGGACCTTCCTGAGCTTCTCGCTCGAAGTCGAGCTGAAGGGCCATTGGCCGTGGCAATCGAGCTCGGGTGGGCGATCAGCGGCAGACCCCTCGGACGGAGCATGAGGGGACACGCGCAGCGCGGCGGGTGGTGGGCACCTCACGACGGCGGGACCGACACCGGGAAGTCGAGCTCCCCCCATCGTCGTCCGAGGCGTCACCATGCTATTGTGAGCGAGTCGCTCATCTTCTGGCAGATATAGGTAGATTTTGAGCCATCGCCCGACGCCTGATGACGACTGGGTAAGCCTCTCCCAGGCGAGTCAACTCCTCGGCGTCTCACCTGCGACCGTGCGCCGCTGGAGCGACGCCGGTCGTCTTCGCGTGTTCACGACGCCGGGTGGCCATCGTCGCTTCTCACGCCGAACGCTGCAGCGGCTGTTGCCCGCCGACCGCTCACAGCGCCCGTCGCTCGGCAGCGCCGGCCTGACCGCAACCCGCATCGCGAGGACCTACCGCCGGGCCAGAAGCGACGTGTCGACCCAGCTTCCGTGGGTGCTCGCCCTGACCGATACGCAGCGCACCCTGTTCCGCGAGCACGGTCACCGCCTGGCAGCTCATCTGCTCCAGTACCTCGACGCGCCGGGACCCGAAGCCGCGGAAGATCACCTGCGCGAGGCAGCCTCGAACGCCGCCGACTACGGCCGGATGGCTGCAGCGCAGGGCTTGTCGCTGAGCCAGACGGTCGAAGGCTTCCTGCGCTTCCGCGCACCGTTCCATCACGAGCTCGCGGTCGCCGCCCGGCGGCGTGGCTTCGACACCCCCGAGACGACGGATCTGCTCGAGGCTGCCGAGCGCGCCATGGATCAGCTCCTGGTCGCCACTATGACCGGTCACGGGCGCGTGGCGATCCACCTGACGGGCCAACCGAGCGATGCTCCCGCCCGGCCGCGTGGCCGACCGAAACCACGATGACCGACGAATCGGGCGGCATCGTCGCCCTGGTCGCCCACGCCCGGCATGTTCCGGCGGCCGAGCGGCGGCGCTTCTTCGATTGCCTGGTTGAGCGAGCCGAGGCTGGCGGCCTCCTCCTCGAGACTTGCCACCGTATCGAGCTCTATTTGCCGGACGGAGGTGACCGTAGCGGCTTCAGATCGATGCTGCCTCCGGGCGGTGCGATGTTGGTGGGTAAGGACGCCGCGCGACACGTGATCGCGGTCGGAGTCGGCCTCGATTCCGTCGTCGTCAGCGAGGATCAGGTGCTCCACCAGCTGCGGACCTCGCTCGCGGCGGCTCAGCGCCAAGGCGGGCTCGACCCGATTCTTGAACGGCTCTTCACCCTTGCCCTTCGAGCGGGGCGGCGAGCCCGCTCATGGCGGCAGGGTCCGGCGCGTTCGCTGGCGGATGTGGCATTGGCCGCCATCGAACGCCGGGTCGGGCGGGTCCACGGCCGTCGGCTGCTCGTCGTTGGGGCGGGTGAAATGGCTCTGTTGGCGGCGCGCGCGGCGACCGGGGCGGGAGCGGCGGTCTCGGTGGCCAGCCGCACCGCCGACCACGCGACTGCCTTGGCACAGCGCGCGGGTGCCGAGACGTTGCCGTTCGATCCCGGTCCTGCGGCGGCAGACATCGCCGGAGCGATCGTCGCCCTGCGCGGTCCGTGGGTCATCGAACAGGCGACGATCGACGTGCTCGCTAATGGAAGGTCGGTGGTGGTCGACCTGTCCGTGCCGGCTGCTGCTCCGCCTCAGCTGACCGAGCGGCTCGACGGCCGGTTCGTGTCGGCGGACGCCCTCGCAATGAGCGAGGGCGATGGCCGCGCTGCGCAGGCACGCGACACCCGGCTGCTCGAGCTCGTCGACGCGACCCAGGCGGAGTTCGCCAATTGGCTGGCCGGGCGCCGCCACCGCGCCGTGGCCGCGGCTCTCGCCGAGCGGGCCGAGGCGCAGCGCCAGGCCGAGCTCGATGAGCTGTGGCGACGCCTGCCCGAACTTGAGCCTGAGGTCCGCGAGGCGATCGAGGGCATGAGCCGCCACCTCGCTGCCCGCCTCCTGCGCGAACCGCTCGAGCGTCTGGGGCGGGACGCTGATGGTCGAGCCGATCAGGCGGTGCGGGAGCTGTTCGCGTTGTGAGCCGCGACGAGATCCGCGTCGGGACCCGCGGCAGCGCGCTGGCGCTGGTGCAAGCGCGTCTGGTGGCTGAGGCGCTCGAGCACATGGGCCATCGGACGCGGCTCGTCATCATCCAGACCGAGGGCGATCGGCGAGCACCCGACTCGGCTTGGGGCGAGGGTGCGTTCGTGACCGCCATCGCGAACGCCCTGGGGGATGGTCGGGTCGATGTCGCCGTGCACAGCGCCAAGGACATCCCCACCGATGAGGATCCTCGCCTGAGGATTGCCGCCTATCTGGAACGGGCCGACCCGCGCGACGCGCTAGTCGTCCGGACCGACGCGGAGGAACGGCGGCTCGACGATCTGCCACCGGGTTCACGGGTCGGGACCGACAGCCCGCGGCGGACCGGCTTCCTGCTCGCCCGGCGTCCGGACCTGCGGGTCCATCCCCTCCACGGCAATGTCGACACTCGCCTCCGCCGGCTCGATGCCGGTGAGACGGATGCGCTGGTCCTGGCCTGTGCAGGGCTCGACCGGCTCGGTCTGGGGTCGCGTCTCGCCCAACGCATCGACCCGGAGGTCCTCCCGCCTGCCCCAGGCCAGGGCGCCCTCGCCGTCCAGGTCCGCGCCGACGACGCGCCGATCCTCGCGCTTGCGGCGGCGATCGACCATCCCGCGACGCGCCTCGCCGTCGAAGCCGAGCGGGCGTTCCTGGCCGCCTCGGGCGGAGGTTGCCGGGCGCCGATCGGAGCGCTCGCGAGGATTCATGGCGAGGATCTTGACCTGCTGGGCGGACTCGCGAACCCGGACGGCTCACGTGCCGCCTTCGCCCGCCGCGGCGGTCCCGCGTCGGCGCGCGCGGGCCTCGCCCGCGAGCTCGCGGCCGAGCTTGGCCCGCAGGCCCAAATCCAAGCGACGGTGGGGCACATGGATCCGCAGGGCGACCGCCCGATCGCTCCCCGGGTCCTCGTTACGCGAGCTGCCGAACAGGTGACCGAGCTCGTGGCGGCGCTCCGCGACGCCCGCCTCCATCCCGTGCTGGTCCCGACCATCGCGGTCGAGTTCGAAGGACCGCGCGGAGACCTCGACGCCGCCGCGCGACTCCTCCACACGTACCGCTGGATCGTGATCACGAGCGCGAACGGGGCACGGGCGGTCCTGAAGGCTGCGGAGCGGGTCTGCGCAGCGCTGGAGACGCCGTCGTGGGCGGTCATCGGACCGGCGACCCGACGCGTTCTGGAGCACGAGGGCATCGAGATCGACCTTCAGCCGAGCAAGAGCAGCGGGATGGCACTGGCTGCCGAACTGCCGCTTGCCGCCGGGGACCGGGTTCTCGTCGTGCGCGGCGACCTTGCCGACGGGGAGCTGGCCGAGGCCCTGCGGGCACGGGGGGCCGAAGTCGACGACGTGATCGCCTACCGGACGCGCGAGGCGCCCGAGGCCTCGCGGCCACTCCTCCGAATGGCCCTGGCGGATGGGCCGATCGCGGCCGCTGTGTTCACTAGCGGCTCGACCGTCCGCGGCCTGTTGTCGCTCGCGAAACAGGAATCGATCGAGGTGGATTTGATTCCCGCCGTATGCATCGGTCCAGAGACGGCCGACGAGGCCCGAACGGCTGGCTTTCGGATCCTCGCCGTCTCTCCGACACCTGACGCGGCCGCGCTCGCCGCGGCCACCGCCAAATCGCTCGCCCTTCAGCCGCAGGAGACGTCATGACCCTCGATCTTGAGGCACCGCCCTCCTCGCCCGCGACCGCGCGGGCGGACTCGCTACCGATCCGTCCCCGCCGCCTGCGACGCACGCCAGCACTCCGGGCGTTGGTTCGGGAGACACGCCTCTATCCGTCGATGCTTGTCGCCCCGCTGTTCGTCCGACCAGGCGCCGGCGTGCGCGAGCCGATTGCCTCGATGCCCGGCGTCGACCGCCTGTCGGCCAACCTGGCGGCAGACGAGGCCGCGCGCCTCGCCGCGCTCGGTGTTGGCGGCGTCATCCTGTTCGGCCTGCCGACCGCCAAGGACGCACTCGGCGGCCAGGCCTCGGCCGACGACGGCATCGTCCAGGACGTCTTTCGCCGCATCCGGGCGCTTGAGCTGCCGCTCGTGGCCATCGCCGACACCTGCCTGTGCGAGTACACCGACCACGGCCACTGCGGCCCGCTGGCGGCCGATGGCTCGGTCGACAACGACGCCGCCCTGGTGCGCCTGGCCGACACGGCGGTCAGCCAGGCGCGTGCCGGGGCCGACATCGTGGCCCCCAGCGCCATGGTCGACGGCCAGGTGGCCGCCATCCGGGCTGCGCTCGACGCGGCAGGCTTCAGCCAGACGCCGATCATGGCCTACGCCGCCAAGCACGCCTCCGCCTTCTACGGCCCGTTCCGCGAGGCGGCCGACAGCGCACCCGCCTTCGGCGACCGGCGCGGCTACCAGATGGATCCGGCCAACGGCCGCGAGGCGCTGCGCGAGATGGCGCTTGACGTGGCCGAGGGCGCCGACATCCTCCTCGTCAAGCCGGCGCTGCCCGGGTTGGACCTGATCGCCGCCGCGCGCACACGGTTCGACCTGCCGATCGCCGCCTACCAGGTGAGCGGCGAGTACGCGATGGTCGCCGCCGCCGCTGAGCGCGGCTGGCTGGACGGCCGGCGGGCGACGCTCGAGGCGGTGACGGCCATCGTCCGCGCCGGCGCGCAGATCGTCATCACTTATGCAGCGGCAGACATCGCGACCTGGCTGGCCGAGGAGCGATGAGCGCCGAGCAGTCGACCTTCGTCCAGGCCCTCGCCTTGGGCCTCGACCCGGCGTGGCGGCGGCTCAGCGACGAGGAGCGCCACGACGACGGCTGCCGGTTCGCCGATGCCGTTGGCGCGGCCGAGGGCGATGGGGTGCGCGGCTTCGCCTACTCATCGGTCGGCCTCGAGCCGGGCATCGAGCTCCTGCTGTGGCGGATGGCAGCGTCGGTCGACGCCCTGGAAGCGGCGGCTGGCCGGTTGCTCCAGGCCGGGCTGGGCCGCTGGCTGACGGTCCGCCACTCGTTGATCGGGCGCATTGGTCCGTCCCAGTACGTCAAGCGACCGACCGACCAGGAGCAGTCGCTGTTCGGTGGTGAGCGCTCGCGCTACCTCGTCGTCTACCCGTTCACGAAGAGCGCCGAGTGGTACCTGCTCTCCAGGGAGGCGCGGCAGGGGATCATGAACGAGCACATGCGGGTCGGCCACGAGTATCCGATGGTCCGGCAGGCACTCGCATACTCGTTCGGCCTGGACTCCCAGGACTTCGTCGTCGCCTACGAGACCGATGACCTCGCCGCGTTCGGCGACCTTGTCCGGGCGCTCCGCGCGACCGAAAGCCGGCGGTCCACCGTCAGCGACACCCCGATCCTGCTCGGTATCCACCGCCCGATCGAAGAGATCGTCGCCCTCCTTGGTGCGCCGTGACGGTCGGGACACAGGCCGCAGCGCGCTCGGCGGAGCTCATCACGCGCGCCGAGCGCCTCTTCCCGGGTGGCGTCAACAGTCCTGTTCGCGCCTTCCGGGCCGTCGGTCGACCCCCGATGGTCCTCGAGCGCGGCGAGGGGGCGTTCGTGTACGACGCCGATGGCCGCCGCTATCTCGACTATATCGGCGCCTGGGGCCCGGCCATCCTCGGGCACGCCTTCCCCACGGTCGTGGAGGCCGTGGCCCGCGCCGCGCACAACGGCTTCGCCCTGGGCGCGACGCACCCGCTCGAGGTTGAGCTGGGCGAGGCGATCCAAGCCGCCATGCCGTCGATCGAGCGCCTGCGCTTCACCTCGTCGGGCACCGAGGCGGTGATGAGCGCGCTCCGCCTCGCCCGCGCTGCGACAGGACGCGACCTGGTCGTGAAGTTCGCCGGTGCCTATCACGGCCATGCCGACGGCCTGTTGGTCGAGGCGGGGTCCGGTGTGGCGACGCAGGCGATCCCGGGCAGCGCCGGCGTGCCGCATGCGGTCGCCGCACAAACGATCGTCGTGCCGTACAACGACCCGTCCGCCGTGACCGCGGCCTTCGACGCCCACCCGGGCCGCATCGCCGCGGTCATCGTCGAGCCGGTGGCCGCCAACGTCGGCGTCATCACGCCCGAGCCCGGCTTCCTCGAGCATCTGCGCGAGGCCACCGGCACCGACGGGGCGCTGCTCGTCTTCGACGAGGTGATCACCGGTTTCCGCCTGGGACCCGGCGGCGCCCAGGCGCGATACGGAATCCAACCCGACCTCACCACGCTGGGCAAGGTGATCGGTGGCGGGATGCCGATCGGCGCCTACGGCGGACGCGCGGACCTCATGGACCTCGTCGCGCCGGCCGGCCCGGTCTACCAGGCCGGGACGCTGGCGGGTCATCCACTCTCGATGGCGGCCGGCATCGCCACCCTGGCCGAACTGACGGCGGAGCGCTACACGGAGTTGGAGGCGATGGCCGAGCGCCTCGAGTCCGGCCTGTGTGAGGTCGCTGCGAGCCGAGAGGCGTCGGTCGTGCGGGTCGGCTCGCTCATGACAGTCTTCTTCCGACAGCCGGCTCCGCGGAACGCCGCCGAGGCGCTGGCCTCTGATCGGCGAACCTTCGCAAGGTTCTTCGGAGCCATGCTCGACCGCGGGATCCTCGTGCCGCCGTCCCAGTTCGAGGCCGGGTTCGTGTCGATGGCCCACGGACGCGCCGACGTCGAGGTTACTGTCGAGGCGGCGAGGACCGCGTTCGCCGCGTGAACGATCGCTTCCTGCGCGCCTGCCAGCGTCTGCCGGTGGACGCCACCCCGGTGTGGTTCATGCGCCAGGCCGGGCGATCGTTCGCCGCCTACCGCGAGCTGCGCGAGCGGTACGGCATCCTCGAGCTGGCCAAGACGCCCGAGCTGTGCGCGGAGGTCACCCTCATGCCTGTCCGCGAACTCGGCGTGGACGCGGCTGTCCTGTTCGCCGACATCATGCTGCCGCTCGAGCCCATGGGCGTCGACCTGCGGATCGAGCCCGACGTCGGACCGATCATCGAGCGCCCGATCCGCTCGGCGGCAGACGTCGAGGCGCTGCGACCCTTCGATCCGCAGCAGGTGTCGTTCACGCTGGATGCCATCCGCCTCGTGCGTCGCGAGCTCGATGGCGTCGGCGGCGTCATCGGCTTCTCGGGCGCGCCGTTCACCCTGGCCTGCTACCTCATCGAGGGGCGTCCTTCGCGCGACTACGCCATGGCCAAGGCGTTCATGTACCGCGAGCAGGCGGCCTGGCACCGCCTGATGGAGCGACTTTCGACCATGGTGACGGCCTACCTGCGCGCCCAGGTCGAGGCCGGCGCGCAGGTGGTGCAGCTCTTCGACAGCTGGGTCGGCGGCCTGGGCCCCGCCGAGTACCGGACGTTCGTGCAGCCCCACGTGCGGCGCATCTTCGCGGCGCTCGATAACGCGCCGAGCATCCACTTCGGAACCGGCACCGCCGCTCTGCTCGAGCTCATGGCCGATGCCGGCGGAGACCTCATCGGGGTCGACCATCGCGTCTCGCTGGCCGACGCCTGGCGCCGCATCGGCGCCGAGCGCGGCATCCAGGGCAACCTCGACCCCGCCCGCCTGCTGGCCGGCTGGGAGGCGACCGAGGCCGGCGCACAGATCGTCCTGGATGAGGCGGCCGGGCGCGCGGGCCACGTCTTCAACCTCGGCCACGGCGTCCTGCCTGCCACCGATCCCGATCTGTTGCGCCGACTGGTCGACTTCGTCCACGAGCTGACCAGCCGCATCCCGGTCGCAGTGGAGGCGGCGCGATGACGCGCGGCGATCGTGCCGGAGTCCTGCTCATGACCTACGGTTCGCCCGCGTCGCTCGGGCGCGAGGACGTGCGCGACTACCTGGCCCGCGTGCGCGGCGGGCACGAGGCGACCGAGGAGCTGGTCGATGAGTTCACGCGCCGCTATCGGGTCATTGGTGGATCGCCGCTGATCGCGATCACGCGGGCGCAGGCGGCTGCCCTCGCGGAGCGGCTAGGCTGGCCGGTGGAGGTCGGGATGCGCTTCTCGGAGCCGTCGCCCGAGGCCGGCCTCCGCGCGCTCAGCGAGGCCGACGTCAGCGAGGTGGCGGGGATCATCCTCTCACCGCAGTTCTCGCCGCTGCTCATGGGCGGCTACGCCAGGGCGGTCGACGAGGCGGGGGCAACCCTCGGCGATGAGGCGCCGCGCGTCGCGATCGCCGGTGCCTGGCATGACGAGTCGGCCTTCGTCGCCGCCCTCGCCGGTCGCCTGACCGCGGCATTGGAGCGCCTTCCGGCACATGAGCGCGGCAGCGTCGCGGTCCTGATGACCGCCCACAGCCTGCCGCAGCGAGTGGCCGACCAGGAACCCGGCTATTTGGAACAGCTCCGAGACACCGCCGAGATGGTCGCCGCGCAAGCCGGCCTCGACGCTGGGCGCTGGCGCTTCTGCTGGCAGAGTGCGGGTCACGAGCCGGGCGAGTGGATGAAGCCCGACTTCGCCGACCTCATGCCCGAGCTGGCGTCCGCCGGATGCCGTTCGGTCGTCGTCGCACCCGTCCAGTTTCTGGCCGACCACCTGGAGATCCTCTACGACATCGACGTCGGCGCCCGCGAGCAGGCGGAGCGCTGCGGGCTGAGATTCCACCGCATCGAGTCGCTCAACATCGATCCCGGCCTCGTCGACGCGCTCGCCTCGGTGGCTCGCCAGACGGTAGGGAGCGTGCTCGGAACCAGCCGCGATTAGGTTTCGATCGACGTCGCAGGTGCCCCATGGATTGGCGAGCTCGCGTTTTCCTCAAGCTCGCTGAACAATCGGGGCAATACCGCTGGACCGGCGAATGCCGCTCCACCACCTGATCGCACCGAGCGCACTCGACGAGTGCAAGCCTTCGCCATTCGCGGCTGCGCGTGGGGTGGTGGCAGGCCGCGGTCACGGGGGCCTGGACCTCGGAGCCGGCTTCCTCGACGGCGACGTCACGCTCGACGCCGCCAGCTCGGATCCGGCCCTCGCCGGCCGCCAGCGCGCGCCGGAACCACCTGCCGGATCGCCCTTTGATGGACCGGACGTACAGGTTGCCGCCCGTGCGCACGACCCAGATCGTCACGAAGGGTCGGAGGATGCCGTCGGGCCGGCGCGACGCGATGGCAAGCTCCTCGGCGTTGCCGATCTTGGCGAGTTCTTCGCTCGTCCACGAGGTCATCGATGCATCTCCTTTCTCGAAGCGCGACGGGGCTGAGGCCTGCTCGCTGGCGGGAGCAACCTCGCGCCATGGTCAGACCGTCCCGACCCGGACGAGCGACTTAATCGCCCGCCGCTCGTCCACCGCGGCGTATGCCTCTGCGATCCCCTCGAGGTCGGTCTCGAAGTCGAAGACCCGGCCGGGATCGATGCGGCGCTGCAGGACATCGTCGAGCAGCTCGGGGATGTGAGGAAGTCGTCGAGGGCCTGCTCGCGGTTCAGTTCGGGCGCAGAGAACGGTCGACCGAGGCCGTTGCGGCAGTCACCTGATTCTCGGCCAGGAGCACCGCGCCGTGCACGAGTCAGGGGACCCTCGGGTCGACGAGTCAGGGGCCTGCGAGCCATATTGATCGCCTCCACCTGGAGGCGAACCCGAACTCGCTCCACAACATCTGCTGTCTTCGGTCTCTCTCGAGACCAGATGTGGTGGTATGGCTGCCGAGGAAGGATTCGAACCTTCGATCTCCTGATCCAGGGTCAGGTGACCGATTTTCGCGATAGCTCGCTCGTGCTGAGCACGAAACCCACCGATTTCTGCCCCGAATTTTACCGAGTCTGGTGACCCATCGCGAACGTGGTCAGGTGGCCACGAGCGGGTTACCTGACTCGTCGACTCCGATTGCAGGTCGCACGGCCGACAGGATTCGAACCTGCGACCTTCGCTCATTTGGTCAGAGAGTGCCTCGCGTGCTCCTCAGGGGTGAGGGCAACAGACGGTGATACCTGCGAGCGCCCAGGTCGAAGTCAGGATCGGGCTCGTCGCACCAACTCATCGCGACCTGTGGTCTGCCGGCGCGTCCGCCCTCATTTTCATCCGCGGTGACGGCGCGTGCGCCATGGGCAAGTCAGGTGCCCATCCGTAAACGAATCAGGTGCCCATCCGCGAAACCGGATGAGTAAGTCAGCGCCTGCTGAGACTGCGAATCAATGGGGCCCGCGCGCAGGCGCAGGCCCCATCCCCCATCGCAGACTCGCGCAGCAGGCCTACGGACCCGTGTACTCGAAGATCCAGATCCCTGAGTCGCGGTCGCTCGCCGCGACATACTCGTGGCCGTTCCAGTCGAAGACCTGGACGCCCCAGAAGTTGTTGCCGTTGGCGTCTGTGTAGTAGCCGACCTCCTGGAGCTCGTCGTCGACGATCCGGAGGACTCGGAAGCCCGCCGAGTAATACGACAGGTACGCCAACGTGTTGTCGACGTGAGACGTCGCGACCTCGTGGACCGAAAGGTCCCCGAAGCCCGACGCGAACGCCGGATCCATCGCCTCGTCGATAGCGAACGTGTCCAGCTCCTGGAGCTTGCCACTGCCGTTCCGGAAGAGATGGACGTAGCCCCAGCCGTCGAAGATGGAGCTAATCGTCAACTCATCGCCGACCTTCCCGATGGCGATGGGTGCAGTCCGCGCGCCCGCCGCCTGAGCGAGACACTCGGCCTCGTCGTAGTCGGCCTCCTGGTCGAAGATCCCAAAGCCGAACGGGCGGGGGACGGACATCGTCGGCAGGCCGCCCTCGACGGTCATCCCAAATCCGCCGCTGCAGGCATCGGCGCCCTCGCGGTTGAAGATGACGATCCCGATGTAGCCGCCGGCGGCCTCGACCGCGGCGACCTTCTCGGTGAACGTGCAGATTCCGCGCTCGACGACGGCGATCTGGGTCCCATCGCCCGCCGGTACGGTCGGATCACCCAGGCTTGTGCACGCTCGACCGACGAACACCGCATCACCGGTCAGACCCGAAGTGGGCACGGGTGGCGTGTCGCTCCCGCCGCTGGCCTTGACACTCCCGCCGTCGTCGGTGAACACGAACGCCGAGAACGGCGAGAAATCCTCGTCGGCCGCCACGATGAAGTCGCTGTTGAGCGTGAACTCCGACTCGTGGGCGTTGCCTTCGGGGAGGGTCGAGACGCCCGTCTGGGCGAGGACCTCCGGGTCCGGATTTGTAAAGTCGCTGTCCGCGATGTAGGTCGCGTGGGCCGGATCGGTGACGTCGAGCTTGACGTACCCACCGTCCCAGTACGACAGGAGCATCTCGTATCGAGCACCGATCTTCTTCACGACGACGTCGTGGAAGAACGACGAGCCGCTCCCGAGCTCGGGCTGGATGATCTGCGGAAGCTCGGCGTTGAGGTCGTACTCCCGGATCATCTTGGGATGCGCCGGGTCGGTGATGTCGGCGATGTCGACGTCGGACGACTCGAGATCGTCGACCAGGACGGCGTAGGCCTTCGACCCGGCCTGCCAGCCGAAGAGGCTGTGTATGTCGTTCGCCTGGTTCCCGGTGCCCCCGAGCTTCGTATTGAAGTCGCCCCAGTTCTCGACGAGCTTCTTCGGGTGGTAGGGGTCGGTCACGTCGAAGAGCGACATGCCGCCCTTGTCGTTCTTGTCGCACCCCTCGTTGTTCTGGAGGAGCAGATCGCCGTGGAACTTGGCGGTGTCGACCCGAATGACCTGGACGCCCTCGCCGACGAACGTGTCCTGGTGTGACTGGATGAACCCGATCTCGACCGGATTCGAAGGGCTGCCTCCGGAATGGCCGCCGCCGATGTCGATGATGTACACGCCGCCGTCGATCGTGTTCTCCGGGTTCGTGCAGGTGTCCTGGACGAATGACCCCAGGTAGGCAAAGCCGTTCCAGACGCCGACGTCGGCGATCTTGCCTTCGGCCGCGTCCTGAACGCGGAGCTTGCCGATCAGGGTGACGTTCGCGCTCGTGGGCGACTCGATCAGGTGGCCGGCGGTTGTGCCGTGCTGGGCGTGCGCTCGGCCGTGGACGCCAAGCGCCGAATCGGTCGCGCCGTCACTGGTCAATGGATCATGGGCCATCGCAACGTTCGCGACCGCAAGCGTGGCTGCCGTGGCGAGCGCGAGGCCAAAACGCGTCGTTCTTCGCATCCGAACTCCTCCTTAACGGTCGGGCGCGCCGTTCTAGCGGCTCGCACTTGTCCAAGCTGCGGCGACGCCGTCGGGAGAAGCTCCCGCCCCCGCGAGAAGAGTCGGTCGGAGCTCCCGGGCACCGAGCGAAAACCGAGGACCCCCATCCTAGCCGCGGCCGCAACGGAAGCCAAACGATCGGTGCGTCGGGGAGTGGCTCGTGGGCTATGGTGCTGTCCTGGCGGACCGCCAGCGAGCCGGTTTGGCCGCCGAAGCGATCGGTCCGCCAGGATCTCCGCGGATCAGGCCAAATCTGTCCACGTCGATCCCCATCGACAGTCCCATCAGCCCCGTGATGGTGGCGGCGACGATGATCCCGGTGGCGTCACCGGCGACACAGTGGATCGTCGAGCCGAGACCCTGCTTCCAGAGCGGCTGGATGAACCGCTCATGCGTGCCCGGGAATGGCTTCTTGCAGGACAGGACGTATAGCGTGAGCGCGACCGGGCCGAGGTAGAGGGTGACGAGCACCCAGCCCCACTTCATGACCGTGAGCTCGGGGTTGTTCCGCCAGGCATCCCAGGCGACATACGCCACCGGGAATGCGGTGAGCATGAACCAGACAAGGAGGACGAGATCGATCCATGGGAACGGGCCGAATGGCCCGAGACGGATGTCGCTCATGGCGCTGCTCCTGCATTGGAGGTCCGGCTGTTATACTCCCTGGGGGTATCTACCTAGTTGAGGCGATTGATGGAACTGACGATCCTCGAACCGACCCCGACAGGCCTCCGAGCTGGCTACAACTGTCCGTGCGGGTGCACGCCGTCGGTCGCCTACGACCGTGGTGGTGACATCGTCAATGAGGGCTGCTGTTGTGGCAACCAGTTCGCCGTGGGCCGGACGGCGAGCTCCAGTTTGACCCCGCCCAGCGGATTCCGACTGGAGTCGCAGCGGCTCCAGGCTCCGTGGGGCGAGCCACTCGAGGCCGCGTGGCTCGTCGGGCCGAGCGTTCACGGTCCCGCTGCGGACCACGACCACCACGACCACGCGGTCCACCCGCACGAGCAGGCAGCGGTCGTTGACCCGGTCTGTGGGATGACCGTCGAGCCAGAGGCGGCGCGCGCGAAGGGACTTCACAGCTCCTACCAGGGCCGCGACTACTTCTTCTGCGGCAGGGGCTGCAAGCTCGAGTTCGATGACGATCCTGATCGGTACCTCGATCCGGCGTACGTGCCGTCGATGTGAGGCTGGCCCTGATGGTCGTTGAGAGCGAGGCGGGACGCGGCGTCCGGTTCCCGGTCGAGGGGATGACCTGCGCGTCGTGCGTCGACCGGATCGAGCGCTACCTGCGCAAGGTCGACGGGGTGCACGAGGCAACCGTCAACCTGGCGACCGAGACGGCGACCGTCCGCTTCGATCCGTCGCGTGTCGATCTCGGAGTGCTCCGGTCCGCCGTCGAGGCCGCGGGTTACGAGGCCCGGATCGACCGAGCCGAGCCCTCAGGCGGCGCTGCCGCGGGGCAGGTCGAGATCGGCTTCCGGGCGCGCGAAGGTGGCCTTTCCGGACCGCGGTCTCTCGCGCTCGACATCGAGGGGATGACCTGCGCGTCGTGCGTCAATCGGATCGAGCGCTACCTTCGGAAGGTCGACGGTGTCATCGAGGCCAACGTCAACCTGGCCACCGAGCGCGCCTCGATCGTTGCCGGTCCGGACGTCCCGACTGACCGGCTCATCGCCGCGGTCGAGGCGGCCGGTTACGAGGCGAAGCTCCTGGTCGACGGCGCCTCGACGAGTGTCGCCCACGGCGCGGTTGCCGAGGTCGAGCCGCATGCTGCCCACCGCGAGGCGGCCCGGCAGCCCGAGACGAGCTTCCAGCAGCGCCATCTCGCCGATACCCGGCAGCGGCTGGTCGTGGCTGCGGTCCTCACGATCCCGCTCCTCGGCGGGTTGGCGGCGATGACCGTCGGGCCCTTCCTGCCGGCGCTCCTGACCGATCCATGGCTCCAGTTGGCCCTCGCGACGCCGGTCCAGTTCTACGCGGGCTGGCCGTTCTACAGGGGCGCCTGGAAGGTCCTTCGGCATCGGGCAACCGACATGAACACCCTGATCGCGGTCGGGACTTCGGCTGCCTACTTCTATAGTCTCGCTGCCATCCTGTTCCCCGATTTCTTCCACGCCGCCGGCGTAGCCATGGAGGGACAGCTGCCGCTCTACTTCGACACAGCGGCGTTGATCATCACCCTGATCCTGCTGGGCCGGTTCCTCGAAGCCCGGGCCCGGAGCCACACCTCCGATGCGATCAAGAAGCTCATCGGGCTCCAACCCCGCACCGCTCGCATCGTGCGTGGCGATGTCGAGCGAGACGTCGCGATCGAGGACGTCGTCCGTGGTGACATCGTCCAAGTCCGGCCAGGCGAGAAGATCCCGGTCGACGGCCTGGTCCGCGACGGGCGCTCGGCGGTCGACGAGAGCATGGTGACCGGGGAATCAATCCCGATCATGAAAGAGTCAGGCGCCGAGGTCATCGGCGGAACGCTCAACACCAGCGGCAGCTTCCGTTTCGAGGCAACCCGGGTCGGGCGCGATACCGTTCTCGCCCAGATCGTCCGACTGGTCCAGGACGCCCAGGGCTCGAAGGCGCCGATCCAGCGCCTGGCCGACGTCGTCACGAGCTACTTCGTCCCGGCGGTCCTGGGCATCGCGGCCCTCACGTTCGTGATCTGGTATGTCTTCGGTCCGCAGCCCGCGTTCAACCTCGCGCTGCTGAACACCGTTGCCGTACTCATCATCGCCTGTCCCTGCGCGCTCGGACTGGCGACGCCGACATCGATCATGGTCGGCACCGGGAAGGGCGCCGAGAACGGCCTCCTGTTCCGCAACGCCGAGGCCCTCGAGCGGCTGCACAAGGTCCGAGCCGTTGTTCTCGACAAGACCGGCACGCTGACCGAGGGGAAGCCGCGTGTCACCGACGTCGTCCGGCTCACGGACGCACCGCCGGAGGATGAGGTCGTCCAGCTGGCCGCGGCCGCCGAGCGCGGGTCGGAGCACCCACTCGGTGAGGCGATCCTCCGCTTCGTCCGTGAGGAACGTTCGCTCGAGGTCGCCGACGCGTCCGCCTTCGATGCGGTCCCGGGCCAGGGAGTTGCCGCGACGGTCGACGGTCGCGCGATCGTCATTGGCCGGCCGGGTTTCCTCGAGGACCGGCGGGTCGATTCGGCCCCGCTCCTGGCCGCCGCGGACGAGCTCGCCGCGGCCGGAAAGACGCCGGTGTTAGTGGCCGTGGACGGCCGGCCCGTGGCGGTGATCGCGATCGCGGACACCCTGAAGGCGGGATCGATCGAGGCCGTCGCCGAGCTCCACCGCCTCGGGCTCGAGGTCGCGACGCTGACCGGAGACAACGAGACGACCGCCCGGGCGATCGCCCGCCTGGCGGGCGTGGATCGCGTCCTCGCTGACGTCCGCCCGGACGAGAAGGCGGCGCAGGTCCGCAAGCTCCAGGCCGAGGGCAAGCTCGTCGCGATGGTCGGTGACGGGATCAACGACGCGCCGGCGCTTGCTCAGGCTGATGTCGGGGTGGCGATCGGGACCGGCACGGACGTCGCGATCGAGTCCGGCTCGGTGACGCTCATGAGCGGCGACCTGCGGGCGCTCGTCACCGCGATCGCGCTGTCGCGGGCGACGATGCGGAACATCAAGCAGAATCTGTTCTGGGCGTTCGCCTACAACGTGGCGCTCATTCCGCTCGCGGCCGGCGCGCTGTATCCCTTCACGGGCATCTTGCTCGACCCGATATTCGCCGCGGCGGCGATGGCGCTCTCGAGTGTGACGGTCGTCTCCAACGCACTGCGGCTTCGCCGATTCCGGCCGCCAAGAGTTGGCGGTGAGCCGATCCAACGGGCTGGTGGTCAACGTTCGCCCGCCGAGGCGTGACAAACCACTGACGCTCGATTCGGCGGTTGCCAAACTGTCGATCAACATCCCGTGGAGGTTCTGATGTCGCTCCGTGGTCTCGTGATCGTGCCGACGATCGGCCTGCTGCTCGCTGCGTGCACTGGCGGCGCGCGACCCTGCCGACCCGGCCCGGATGTGGGCCTACCTCGCTACGGGCGGGCTGTGGGAAAGCACGGACGCGGGTGGGCAGTGGACCCGCGTCCGGGACGATAACGTTCTGTTCCCCCTGGCCATCGACCGCGGCGGCTCAACTCGGCTGCTCGGCGCCGACGTCAACGGCCTCGTTGCCAGTGACGACGGTGAGCGGACCTGGACACCTCTCGGAGCCCCGCCCACGTATCCGATGACGGCCCTGGCCGGAAGCAGCGATGGGATGGTCCTGTACGCCGAGTCGCCAGATGGCCTCGACCGAAGCGACGACGGCGGTCGAGCATGGACCAAGACGACCTTCGGCGGCTCGCCCTTCGCGATCGCCACATCGTCCGATGGCTCGACCATCGCGGTCGTCGCTCGTACGACCGAGTTCTTCCGATCGTCGGACCGCGGAGACTCCTGGCCGGGACCCAACTGACCGTCCCGACGGGGCAGCTCCCTGACGGGTCAGTTCACCGCTGGGGATGCAAGCCCGCAAGCGTGACGCCGACCAGCCGCCTGACCGCCGCCTTCGACGGGAGCCCGCTGGCCGCGCCGATAGCGTGGAGGCAGGAGGTCACGAGCTCGTCGGGCGCGAGATCGTCCCGTACATCGCCAGACGCGGTTGCGTCTACGAGCAGGCGCGGAACCATATCGCGGAGGTGCTGCTCTGCCCGGACGACCCGCTCGTCTCGATGCAGTAATGAGGCTAGCTCAGCATCGTGGTGCCCGTGTGACTCGTGGGCGATCAACGCATAGGCCTCGAGCACCGCTTCGAGTCTCTTGGCGGGGCCGCTGGCCTGGTCCCGGCTGCTCGTGCTCCTCGTCATCCAGGTCCTGAACGTGTACAAGCCGCAGGGTCTGACGCCGTACGGCTGGCGGAAACAGGAAGAGCAGCGCCTGGCCATCGTCAGCCGCGCGACGACGCCTGCCGGTGAGGGCCACAGAACCTAGGGGCCAAGGGCGTGCGAACGGCCGCGTGACCAGACCCAACCGCCGTCGTCTCACGGCGAGCGACTGCCGCCTCCTCGGTTGATGTTGACACCGCTCTCATCTCACCAGAGACTTGTCAAGCGCTGCCCGGGGGCAACCGCGCTCTCCGCGGCGCGAAGCGGAGGACATTCCCATGAGGCGAATGATCCTGGCGATCTCCACGGCGGCGCTGTTGGTTGCGGCGGGGCCGGCCGTCGTGCTTGCCGACTCCGGTGTCCCTGGAACCACTTTTCCCGAGCAGCCGGGTGCGAATGTCGCTGCGGCTTGCGCGACGGTAACGACAAACCCTGGGACCGGCACAGGCGGAGAGGCCGGAGAGAACGGGTCCGCTACCGCTGCCGCCATCACCGGCGGGCTCGTGGCGGACGCTTGTTCGCCCTAAGTTACGAGCACGGCGGCGCTCGCGACCGGCGCCCCTTCATCTCCCGGCCGGTGACCTGAGCAGTTAATGACGCTCAGCCAGACCTTCGGGCCCGCAACGGCGGACTCCGTCGCGAGTCTCTAACGGAGCGTAATTTCGGCGTCGCCCGAAGGCGCGCCGACATCTCGTCGTCGGAAGACCGGACGGCGTCCGCTGCCATCCGGTCATGAGCGGCGCACGTGGCCGGAACAGGCAGCCTGGGCCGAGGTTGAGGATCTCGACGTCAGACCCGTCGGCGAGCCGCCAGTGGGTCGTGTCGGCCTGCCAGAGCTCGTTCGGCAGGGCTGCCTCGAAGCGGACGAACGAGGACCGCGGCCGCTTGTGCGGCTGAGGGGTGATCAGTCCGTGGCGCCGAAGGATGCGCCACACCGTCGCCGGCGAGGGAACCGCCTCGAAGCAGCGGCCGAGATGATGGCCGATCGTCGCCGGGCCGGCGTCGTGGCCCGCGTCGGCCAGCTCGGCCCGCAGCGCCACGATCACCGCCTCGAGCTCCGGAGGCGTCCGGTGCGAGCAGAAGTGCGGTCGGCGGGAGCGCGGGGCGAGGGCTGCGTAGCCACCCTGGCGGTAGCGCCCCGAAGGTGTCCACTATGTCCCGAGACATCTGCCCACGATGTCGTGAGCTCAACAATGGCTGGCGAGGAAGGATTCGAACCTTCGATCTCCTGATCCAGAGTGCGTAACTGACGGCGGCCTTCCTGGGCGTGGGAAGGTGCTCGCGACTGGGGACGGGTTGGCTCGGATGCGTAGTGCCCACGGGAGATGGCTCGTTCCTCAACAGGTGCCCTCGTCTCCGGAGCGAGCGGACCGGCCGTGGCCTCATAGGAGCGTGGCTTTGACTCAACGCACTGCTGCCCGGCCGGCCCACAG
>DASYTG010000039.1:0-147191 GCA_036002525.1 Candidatus Limnocylindrales bacterium | reverse complement strand
CCGCCCCGAGTCTCGGGTCCATCGCCCAACCGCCGCCCAGCCACCCCTGGCGGCGGGTCGCGGCCGGGAGCAAGCTCTACCAGCAGCGACTGTCAGAATCGCCGAGCAGATGAGCTGACGGAATCACTGAGCTGCGACAGCCCCCCTCAGGGCAGGCTCCGTATCATCCCGCCGTCGACCCCGACCACGACCCCGTTGACGTACGACCCGGCGGGCGAGAGGAGGAACGCCGCGACCCGCCCGACTTCCTCGGGCCGGCCGTAGCGTCCGAGCGGGATTCGGGCCCGGGTGACGGCCTGGACCGCCTCGACGGACGTCCCGTCAGCCGTCGCCCGGGCTTGATCGATCGAGCGCATCCGGTCGGTGTCGATCCGGCCTGGGGCGATGCCGTTGATCCGGACCGGCGCGATCTCCCCCACGAGGCTCTTGATCAGGCCATTGAGCCCGGGCCGGATGACGTTCGAGGTGACGAGCGCGGGAATCGGCTCCCGGACCGACGACGAGAGGATCACGAGGATCGCCGGGTCCGCGCCCTGGCGGAGGGCCGGCAGGCAGGCCCGGACGAACCGGACCGCGAACAGGAGCGTGCCCTCGATCGCCCGGGTCCAGCCGGCCTCGTCGAGAGCCTCGAACGTGCCGGCCGGCGGGCCCCCGGAGTTGACGACGAGGCCGTCGAGGCCTCCCAGGCCCTCGATCGCCCGGGCAGCGGCCGACTCCGGCCCCCCGGCCGCGCCGAGGTCCGCCGGGATGCTCGCCGCCCCGATCCGGGCGGCGGTTGCCGCCAGGTCGGCCGATTCACGGGCGGCCACCGCGACCCGGGCGCCCTCGGCGGCGACCGACTCGGCGATGGCCGCACCCAGCCCACGGCTCGCCCCGCCGACGAGGATCCGCTTGTCCTTGAGCCCGAGGTCCATCAGGTCGCTACTGTACGTTGCCGTCCCGCTGCGGCGGCGTCCCAGCTCGCGAAGGCCTGGCGAAGCCGGGCGGAGACCGACGGCGCGACCGTCTGTCCGGCCAGGCGGTCGAGGCCGAGGAGGGCCGCGCCGGCGACCGGCGGCGCGGACCGGCGGACGAGGCTCGCCCCGGGCGCGACCTCGCGGATCCCTCGGTCGAGCCGAGCGTAGAACGCCGCGTCGGTCGCGCGGAAGACCCCGCCGCCGAGGACGATTTCGGGATCGAGGCGACGGAGGCGGAGCCGTCGGATGAGTGCCGTGGCCATCGTCGCGAGCTCGTCGGCGAGCCTGTCGACGATCGATCGGGCGACGGCGTCGCCCTCGGTCGCGGCCGCGAAGACGACCGGTGACAGCTCCCCGATGCGAGCGCCGCGGATCCGTCCGTCGTACAGGGCCCGCGTCACGGACGCCGGCCGACCGAGCCCGAAGTGGGCCGGCACGAGCCGCTCGAGCGACGTCCGTGGCCCGCGCCCGTCGCGTGCCCGGACCGCGGCCCGCAGCCCCTCCATCCCCACGCTCGTCCCGCCGCCCCAGTCGCCGGCGATGTCGCCGACGGCGGGGAACCGCGCCGAGCGGCCGTTCGGGGCGACAGCGGCCGCGTTGACCCCCTGGCCGCAGATGAGCACGACGCCCCAGCCACGATCCGTGCCTGCCCGCAGCGCCCCGAAGCTGTCGTTGACAACCACGGTCCGGGCGGCCAGCCCGCGGCGCTCGATCGCCCGGGCGAGCATCCGCGCGTCGGAGGGATAGTCGGCCCCGGCGAGCGAGAAGACACCGATCTCCGGTCGTGCATCGCCGAGACCGGCCTCACGGGCGGCCTCGGTCGCCAGCTCGTCGAGCCGGTCCATCCCCGCCTCGAGCCCGACCGCCTGGTGCGAGATCGTCGGCCCGCGAACCGCCGCGAGAAGCCGGCCGTCTCCGTCGACCAGCGCGACGTCCGCCTTCGAGTTGCCGCCATCGACCGCGAGGACTGCCGCCGGCCCGGCGTCTCGGCCGCTCACTCCTCGCCCGACGGCCACGTCTCGAGCTCGTCGAGCCGGACCAGCTCCGCGCCCGACTGCCGCAGCCGCTCGACGAGGCCGCCCAGCGCCCCGACCGCCATCCGCGGCCACGTGTGGAGCAGCACGACCGCCCCGTCGCCGCGCGCGATCACGCCCGCGACGATGTCGTCTTCGACCTGGCGGGCCGTCGCGGTCGGCTTCCACTCGTCGGCGGTGACGTGCCAATGGACGTGCCTGTACCCGAGCGCGTCGAGCCGGCGACGGATGGCCGGTTGATCGAACCCGGTCCCGAACGGCAGCCGGAACCACGGCTTCGGGTCGATGCCGAGCGTGTTGCAGATCGCCCGTTCGGCGTCCCCCACGTCGATCTCGAAGCCCTTCGCGGACAGCAGCGGCATCCGGGCGTGGTAGAAGGAGTGGCTGCCGACGAGGTGGCCGCCCCCGGCGACCCGCCGGGCCGTGTCCGGGTACGCCTCGATCCAGCGGCCCTGGAGGAAGAAGGTCGCCCGGACGTCACGCCGCTCGAGCTCGTCGAGCAGCCGCTCCTCGAGCCCCGGCTCGGTCGGCCGGTCGGGATGTTCGGCGTCGAAGGTCAGGGCGACGCGCAGGCGGCCTATTTGTCGACTCCGGTGATGACGATGCCCCGGACGAACGCGCGCTGGAAGACGACGAACAGGAGGACCGGGATGATGAGCGTCATCATGTTGCCCGCCTGGATGAACGCCGGGTTCTGATAGTAGACGCCATTGAACCGGGCGAGCCCAACCTGGAGCGGCTGGAGCTCCTGCGCCCCCGACAGGTAGATCAGCGGGCCGAAGAAGTCGTTCCACGAGTAGACGAAGTGGAAGATCCCGACGGCTGCGATCGCCGGCCACGCCTGCGGCAGGATGACCGACCGGAGGATCCGCAGCGGCCCGGCCCCGTCGATCGCCGCCGCCTCGTCCATCTCGCGGGGGATCGTAAGCAGGTACTGGCGGAGGAGGAACACGTCGTACGCGTTCGCGAGGAAGGTCGGAACGAGCAGCGGCAGCCATGTCCCGACCCAGCCCAGCTTGACCATGATCGTGTAGGTCGGGATGAGGGTCACCGCGCCGGGCAGGAACACCGTGGCGATGAGCAGCGTGAACATGGCGCCACGACCCGGGAAACGGAACCGGGCGAAGCCGTACGCGACCAGGGTGCATGACACCAGCGTCCCGATCGTGCCGATGATCGCGATCGCCAGCGTGTTGAACAGCAGCCTCGGGAACTTGATGAGATCCCAGACCTGGGTGTAGTTCTCGAAATGCGGTGTGAACCGCCACGCCGGGTCGAGCGACCGCCACGAGCCTTGCCACGTGATCGGTCCGGCTGTCGGGTTCGCCGGATCGAGGAAGTCGCTCTCCTGGCGCCCCTTCCTGATCAGCGCCAGCTCCCGGATCGTCCCGTCGATCGGGACCTGGTAGACGTCGTATGTCTTGCCCTCGAACTCGAACTTCTGGGGGTCCGCCGGGTATACGGGTCCCTTGAGCTGGGTGATCTGCTCGGGAGTCTTGAGCGAGGTCAGGAACGACTGGGCGAGCGGCGACAGGAACCCGGCGAGGATCGCGACCATGAGGAACGTCAGCGCGAACGACTTCCCGGCCTCGGCGGGCCGGATGCGGCGCCGTGGCAGCTCCAGTGCCGCGCCGTCTGTCCGCAGCCCGCCTGCGACGCGCACCTACCGCTCCCCGGCGTAGTAGACCCACCGCCGCGACGTCCGGAACAGGACGAGAGTCACGACGAGGATCACCCCGAACAGCAGCCACGCCAGCGTCGCCCCGTACGACATCTCCTGGAACAGGAAGAACGTGTTGTAGAGGTGGAGGTTGAAGAACAGGGTCTGGCCGTTCGGCTCGCCGGTCCCGTTGAGGAGGACGAGCGGCGCGAGGAAGTACTGGAAGACCTCGACGACCCCGAGGACGAGCGAGTAGAAGATGATCGGCGACATCATCGGGATCGTGATGTGGCGGAGCGTCCCCAGCGCATCGGCGCCGTCGATCCGGGCGGCGTCGTAGAGCTCCGTCGGGATGCCGCGCAGGCCGGCCAGGTTGATGATGATCCCGGCCCCGATTCCCCAGATCCCGACGATCACGAGCGCCGGGTGGATCCAGGCCGGGTCATGGATCCACTCCGGCGGGTCCGCGACGCCGAGGAACCTCAGTCCCTCATTGATCCAGCCGCCAACCCCGAGGACCTGCTGCCAGATGAGCAGCCCGGCGACGAACGGAACGACGTACGGCAGGAAGAACAGCACCCGGAAGAACCGGCTGCCGCGGAGGTGCCGGCTGTTGATCGCCAGCGCAACCGCGAAGGGGACGATGAGCGAGATCGGCAGCACCAGCGCCGCGAAGCGGAGCGTCACGCCGAGCGACTCCCAGACCTGCTGATCCGCGAACATCCGCTGGTAGTTCGCCAGGCCGACGAACGCCAGCGGCTCCTTCTGGTTCAGGGTGAGGTTGACGAACGTGAACCCGAACGTGGCGATCAGCGGGAGGAGCGTGAACGCGAGGAAGCCGAGGATCCACGGGGAGAGGAAGAGAAGCCCCCAGCGCGCCTCGCGGCGCGCCAGGGGCGTCAGGGGCGTCATCCGGAACCGACCGCGCCGGAGGCGCGAGATCGGGCCGGTGTCGATGACCGGAACGGGCTGGGTCAAGGTCGAAGCCTAGCTGTCCCAGATGGCCTGGAGCTCGGCGCGGAGCGCCTCGATCTCCGTGTCCATGTTCAGACCGGGGGTCGCGACCCACTTGGTCCGGTACTTGACGAGGGTGTTGATGGTCTCGTTGTACTTCGGGACCGGTGCCTCGAAGTTGGGCTTGTCGGCGTACTGTGCGCTGTCCTTGACGACCTGCCAGTCGACCTCGTCCGGGAAGCCCTCGGTCTGGGCGAGGGTCTCGAAGAACGCGTCCTGCCTCTCCGGTCGGGCGGGCATGGCGCCATACAGCTGGAGGAGGGTGTCCGATGCCTCTTCGTGGAGGTAGGTCAACGCGTCGAACGCCGCGTCCGGACTCTTCGTGTCCTTGTGGATCCCAAACGTGTCGGTGTTGAGCGGCGACGTGACCTTGCCGTTGTGCGATGGGATCGCGGCGAGGTCCCAGTCGGTGCCGGCGTCGGCGACGCCGTATGTCGTCCACAGGAAGTTGAGGCTCATCGCGACGCGGCCGGAGAAGAACGTGTACCCACCGCCGCTGAAGTCCTCGCTCTCGGCGACCGGGCCGGTCATGATGAAGTGGTCTTTCCACATCCCGTCGTAGAAGTACTTCCAGGCGTCCTGCCAGGCCGCCGGGATCTCGACGGTCGTCCCGTCGGCTGCGGCGAGGCTGCCGGGGCCCCAGTAGGCGCCCAGGCCGCGGAGGTCGTCGCGCTGCGGCTCGAAGCCGTATTGGACGATGCTCTCCGGGTCGAAGCCCGCCTCGGTCGCGTCCTTGCCGCTCTCGTCGACGGTGAGCTTGAGGGCGAGCTCCTTGACCGTGTCGTAGTTCCACTCGACCTCGCGCCCGTCGGGCCACTTGTATGTCGCGCCGTACTCGTGGGGCGGATACTCAAGGCCCGCCTCGTCGAACATGTCCCGCTTGTACCAGACCATCGACGGGTAGATCGCGAACGGGATCCCGACCTGGCCCTGTGCTCCGACGTTGAAGGTCTGGACCGCCTCGTCCGGGAACTGGCCGAGATCGAAGCCGGTCTTGGCGATGTACGGCGTGAGGTCGAGCCACTGGCCTTCGAACGAGGCCAGCCCGCCGAGTCCCACGGGCCCGACGATGTCGGGACTGTTGCCGGACGCGATCTGGGTCGACAGCGTTGCCCGCGCGGCGTCGTACGTCACGATCTCGATCTTCAGGTCGCCCAGGTCCTGAGACGCGCTCCAGTCGGCGGCGACCTTCTCCTCGGTCGGCACCTGGGTCGGGTCCTCGCCGGTCCCCAGGCAGCAATACCAGCGGAGCAGGGCCTTCGGGCCGGGCGCGGCCGACACCGGCGGCTGGCTGGCAGCGCTTCCTCCCGGCGAGACCGACGGGCTCGCGGACGTGCCGCAGGCTCCTGCAATGAGGGCGACGATCGCCAGCCAGGCGACCCGGGTGGTCATTCTCGTGCGCATGGGACTCCTCCTGCTCCGTGTGTTCGAGTCAACGCGGTCCTCCTCCTCGCGATGTGAGCCTCCTTCTCTCCCCGTCGGCCGGCCAGGCGCCGGACCGACGGTCGTGACGCCAGCCCGCCACCAGTTCCTCCTCGCGCCGCCGACCATCCGATCCCGAGCGGACGACGACGCGCTCGACGTAGTAGCGGGTGCGATCGCCTCGAACGTATGTCCGGCCGAACTCGACCGGCAGTCCGTCGGCGGTGAACGCGGTGCCCTCGACGAGCAGCGCGAGGCTGCGAGCCGGCCGCCCGAGCAGGCGAGCCTCGCGAGCCCGGAGGAGGACGGGCTCGAGGGACTCGCGCGCTCGGGCGACGTGGGTGTCGTAACGTTCGGTCAGGAGGTCGTAGAGCGAGTTGTGCTCGAGGTCCGAGGCGAGCAGGCCGGGAAAGCGCTCGGCCGGGAGGTGGACCTGCTCGAGGAGCAGTGGCTCGCCGTCGGCGAGGCGCAGCCGCTCGAGGTAGAGCGTCGGCGACCCGAGCTCGAGCCCGAGCGCGTTCGCCACCGACTCGCCCGCGGATTCCGGGCGGGCGGCGACGAGCCGGGTTTCCGGGTCGAAGCCCCGCTGCTGCATTTCCTGGGTGAAGCTCATCGTGTCTGCGAGGTCGCGGTCGATCCGCGGCGCGAGCACGTAGGTCCCGCGCCCGGGCGTCCGCTCGATCCGCTTCTCGCGGGCGAGCTCGGTGAGCGCGCGACGGACGGTGATCAGGCTGCAGCCGTAGCGGAGCGCGAGCTCCCGCTCCGGCGGGAGCCGGTCACCCGGGCGCCACTCGCCCGCGTCGAGCGCCGACGTCAGGTCGAGGTAGACCTGATGATGGAGGGGGATCGGGCCGAGCTCGAGACGGAAGCGGGCCATCGGTCGAGTGCACCGCCGGCTGCGTTTCGGGGACTTGTGGGTCCGTGACTTGCTGATAAGCTTATAAGCAATTGGACCGCCTGCCGTCAAGCCCGGAACGGGCCGCGGTCCGCGGTTCCGGAGGTGCGGCTTGGGCCTGAAGATCGCCGTGATCGGCGGGGGCAGCACATACACGCCGGAGCTCATCGATGGCTTCGCCCGGCGACCCGACCGCCTTCCGATCGACGAACTCGTCCTGCTCGACATCGATGCCGAGCGGCTCGATGTCGTCGGCGGCCTCGCCCGCCGGATGCTCGACTACCTCGACTGGCCCGGCCGTCTCGTCTGCACCGCGGACCGGGACGCGGCGATCGATGGCGCGGACTTCGTCCTCGTCCAGTTGCGCATCGGTGGCCAGGCGGCGCGCCTCGTGGACGAGACGCTGCCGCTCCGGTTCGCGACCGTCGGCCAGGAGACCACCGGCGCCGGCGGGTTCGCGAAGGCGCTACGAACAGTGCCCGTCGTCCTCGAGCTCGCCGAGCTGACCGCGCGCCGCGCCGCGCGCGACGCGTGGATCGTCGACTTCACGAACCCGGTCGGGATCGTCAGCCAGGCCCTCATCGACGAGGGCCATCACGCGATCGGGCTGTGCAACGTGGCGATCGGTCTGCAGCGGATGCTCGCGAACCGGCTCGACGTCGCCCCGGAGCGGGTCGAGCTGGAGCACGTGGGGCTCAACCACCTCAGCTGGGTTCGGGCGGTACGAGTCGATGGTCGCGATCGGCTGCCGGAGCTGCTCGACGCCGATGGCGACGAGCTCGCCGCGCACGTCGGCCTGCCGGCGGCGGTGGTCCGGGCGATCGGCGCGATCCCCTCGTACTACCTGCGCTACTACTACCTGACCGACGAGGTGGTCCGCGAGCAGCGTGACGGCCACAGTCGAGCCGCGGAGGTCATGGACATCGAGGCCCGCCTCCTCGAGCTGTACCGCGATCAGTCGCTAGCAGTGAAGCCGAAGTTGCTCGAGACCCGCGGCGGCGCGTACTACAGCGAGGCGGCCGCCCAGCTGATCGCATCGCTCCACGACGGCGCCGGCGACGTGCAGGTGGTCGACGTTCGAAACGAGGGCGCCCTGCCGGACCTGCCGGCGGACGCGGTGGTCGAGATCCCGGCCCGGATCGACCGGGACGGCGCCCATCCCCTGCCGCTCGCACCGCTCGCGCCCGAGCTGCGGGGGCTGGTCGAAGAGGTCAAGGCGTACGAGACGCTGGCCGTCAAAGCGGGCCGGACGGGGGACCGCCGGACGGCACTGCGGGCGCTGGTCGCGAACCCGCTGGTCCGCGGTCGGTCGAGCCCGCCCGAGCTCCTCGACGCGCTCCTCGAGGCGAACCGCAAGCACCTGCCGCGCTTCTTCCCGGACGGCTGAGCCCGGCAGCGCGGCCGCGGCTCAGCGGAGGTTCGACCTCCGCGCGGCGGGGTCTTGCTGGACGTACGGCAGGATCATCGCCCAGCGCCCGGTCAGGCCCGGCCGATTGGCACTGCGTCGCCACTGGACCCAGTCCTCGCCGAGCTTCGCCAGCGACATCTTCGTATGGGGCGCAGCACTCGGGCCCCACAGCTTCGAGACCCGCGGGTAGTACGGATCGAGGATGTAGAGGTGGGTGACCTCGGCCCTCGGGTCGTACAGCGGATCGCCGGTCGCCTCGAAACCGCTGACGACCCAGGCGTGGGCGCCGCGCCAGACGAGCAGCCCGACCGGCTGGCCGGTCAGCCGGATCTGCCGCGCGGCGACGTTCGCGGCCTCCTTCAGGGTCGGTCGGGCGGTGACGTGGTACGGCCCCGCGCCCAAGACGGTTAGACCCGCGGCCCAACCCCTCGACGAGGCGCCGCGCCGGGTGTGGTTGATCGAGCCGGAGTTCATCTGGGTCGGGTCGTTCGTCCGGCGGAACGAGCGAGCCAGCTCCCACAGCTCCTTCTGGCGAGCGGCTGTGCGATTGTCGGTCGGCTCGATCATGTTGAGCATCATCTGCATGCTCGCGCCGACGCACATGTAGACGGTCGTCTGGCTGACGAAGTCACCCTTCCGGTACAGGTCGAACCGGTACGGCTTGTCCGCCGCCGCGGCGGGCGAGGCGAGCGCGACCGAGGCGAGGAGCGCGAGGGACGTGGCCAGCGCCGGGAAGCTCCGGGCGCGACTAGGGGCGAGACGAATCGAAGCCGTTGTCACGACAACCAAGTCTACGACGGCAGGCGATCGACCGGTTCTGGACTATCTGGTCCGCGGGCGGCGGCGATGGTCAGGTCCGGGCGTCGTCGGCCAGGTTCGGAGACAGCCAGCGAGCCGCGTCCTCGAGGCTCATCCCCTTGCGCGCCGCGTAGTCGGCCAGCTGGTCCGCGCCGATCCGGCCGAGGCCGAAGTACTGCGATTCCGGATGCCAGAAATACCAGCCGCTGACCGCGGCGCCGGGATACATCGCGTACGACTCCGTCAGGCGGACGCCCGCCCGGGCCTCGGCCCCGAGAAGCTCGAACAGCGTGCCCTTCTCGGTGTGGTCCGGGCAGGCCGGGTAGCCCGGCGCCGGGCGGATGCCCTGGTAGCGCTCCGCGATGAGTGCCTCGTTGTCGAGCGCTTCGTCCGGCGCGTACCCCCACAGCTCGCGACGGACCCGCTCGTGGAGCCGCTCGGCGAGCGCCTCGGCGAGCCGGTCGGCGAGGGCCTTGGCGAGGATCGAGGAGTAGTCGTCGTGATCGGCCTCGAACCGCGCCGCCAGCTCGTCCAGCCCGTGGCCGGCGGTGACGACGAACGCGCCGACGTGGTCGCCGACCCGCGTAGCCTTCGGGGCGGTGAAGTCGGCGAGCGCCAGGTTCGGGCGGCCCGGCGGCTTGACCATCTGCTGGCGCAGGGTGTGGATGACGGCGAGGACTTCCTTTCGGGATTCGTCCGCGTAGAGCTCGATGTCGTCGCCGACGCTGTTGGCGGGCCAGAAGCCGAGTGCTGCGCTCGCCCGGAGGAGCTTCTCGTCGACGATCCGGCGAAGGAGCGCCTGGGCGTCGCGGTGGAGCGACCGGGCGGCCTCGCCCAGCTTCGGGTCGTCGAGGATCTGGGGGAACCGGCCCTTCAGCTCCCACGTGGCGAAGAACGGCGTCCAGTCGATCCGATCGACGAGCTCGGCGAGCGGATAGTCGTCGAACGCGCGGACGCCGAGGAACGTCGGCTTCGGCGGCGGAATGGCCGTCCAGTCGATCGCCAGCGCGTGACGGCGCGCCTCATCGATCGGATGACGGGCCTCCTTCTCCTGCCGGTCACCCCGCTCCCGGCGGACGGTCTCGTACTCCTCGCGGACCTTCGCCGCGAAGGCGTCGCGCCCGTTCGGGTCGAGGAGCGAGGACGCGACACCCACGGCCCGCGAGGCGTCGAGGACGTGGACGACCGGGGCGTGGTAGCGCGGCTCGATCTTCACCGCGGTATGGGTCCGCGACGTCGTCGCCCCGCCGATGAGCAGCGGGATCTCGAAGCCTTCGCGCTCCATCTCCGACGCGACGAAGCTCATCTCCTCGAGCGACGGGGTGATGAGCCCGGACAGGCCGATGATGTCCGCGTTCAGCTCGCGGGCGGTGTCGAGGATCTTCGCCGCCGGGACCATGACCCCGAGATCGACGACCTCGTAGTTGTTGCACTGCAGGACAACGCCGACGATGTTCTTGCCGATGTCGTGGACGTCGCCCTTGACCGTCGCCATCACGACCTTGCCGTTGGCCCGCGACGAGGCCGGGTCCTTCTCGGCCTCGAGGTACGGCACGAGGTGGGCGACCGCCTTCTTCATCACCCTGGCGCTCTTCACGACCTGGGGGAGGAACATCTTCCCGGACCCGAACAGGTCGCCGACGACGTTCATCCCGTCCATCAGCGGGCCCTCGATGACCTCGATCGGGTGCGGCGCGGCCTGCCGGGCCTCCTCGGTGTCGTCAACGATGAACTGGTCGATGCCCTCGACGAGCGCATGGGTCAGCCGCTCCTTGACCGGCAGGTGGCGCCAGGCGAGGTCCTCGACCTTGCGGGTCCCGGCAAAGCCTCCGACGCGGGCGGATAGCTCGAGGAGGCGCTCGGTCGCGTCGGGGCGGCGGTCGAGGACGACATCCTCGACACGCTCGCGGAGCTCCGGCTGGATCTCGTCGTAGATGGCGAGCTGGCCCGGGTTGACGATCCCCATGTCCATCCCGGCCGCGATCGCGTGGTACAGGAAGACGGAGTGGATCGCCTCGCGGACCCGGTCGTTGCCGCGGAACGAGAACGAGACGTTGCTGACGCCGCCGGAGACGAGCGCGTGGGGCAGCGTCGCCTTGATCCGGCGGGTCGCCTCGATGTACTCGACGGCATATCGGGCGTGCTCCTCGATCCCGGTCGCGATCGCGAAGATGTTCGGGTCGACGATGACGTCCTGGGGACCGAAGCCCGCTTTCTCGGTGAGGAGGCGGTAGGCCCGGGTGAGGATCTCGACCTTCCGGTCGGCCGTGTCGGCCTGGCCCCGCTCGTCGAACGCCATGACGACGGCCGCCGCGCCATACCGCCGGACGACCCCGGCGTGCTCGAGGAACGCCTCCTCGCCCTCCTTGAGCGAGATCGAGTTGACGACGGCCCTGCCCTGGACGCACTTCAGGCCGGCCTCGATGACCGACCATTTCGACGAGTCGATCATCACCGGGACCTTGGCGATATCCGGCTCGCCGGCGATGAGGTTGAGGAACCGGGTCATGGCGGCGGCCGAGTCGAGCATCGCCTCGTCCATGTTCACGTCGATCGCCTGGGCGCCCGATTCGACCTGCTCTCGGGCGATCGCGACGGCCTCGTCGAACTTGCCGTCGAGGATGAGCTTCGCGAACTTCCGGGAGCCCGTGACGTTCGTCCGCTCGCCGACGTTCACGAACAGGTTGCCCGGCTGGGGGATCGTCATCGGCTCGAGGCCGGACAGCCGGGTGGCGATCGGGATATCCGGCGGGACTCGCGGCGGGAGGCCGGCCACGGCCTCGGCGATCGCCTTGACGTGGGCCGGCGTCGAGCCGCAGCAGCTGCCGGCGATGTTCACGAGCCCGTTCGCGGCGAAGCCCTTCATCAGGGCGGCCATCTCCTCGGGCGTCTGGTCGTAGCCGCCGAACTCGTTCGGCAGGCCGGCGTTGGGGTAGGCGCTCACCGGAAGCGAGGTGAGACGGCCGAGGTCCTGGACGTACTGCCGGAGCTGGCGTGCGCCGAGGGCGCAGTTCAGCCCGACGACGATCGGCCGGGCGTGGGCGATCGAGTTCCAGAACGCCTCGACCGTCTGGCCGGAGAGGGTCCGCCCCGACGCGTCGGTGATCGTCCCGGAGATGATCAGCGGCCGCCGCTCGCCGAGCGCGTCGAACGCCTCTTCGATGCCGACGATCGCGGCCTTGGCGTTGAGCGTGTCGAAGATCGTCTCGACGAGGAGGAAGTCGACGCCGCCCTCGATCAGGCCTTCGGCCGCCTCTCGGTACGTCGCGACGAGCTCGTCGAACGTGACGTTCCGGGCGCCCGGGTCGTTGACATCGGGCGAGATGGAGGCGCTTCGGTTCGTGGGGCCCAGGGCCCCGGCGACGAACCTGGGCCGGCCGGGCTCGCGCTCCTCGCGGGCGTCAGCGGCCGCCCGGGCGATCGTCGCGGCCGCCCTGTTCATCTCGCGGGCGGCGCCTGACAGGCCGTAATCGGTCTGGCTCACCCGGTTCGCGTTGAACGTGTTCGTCTCGATGATGTCCGCACCGGCGTCGAGGTACGCCTCGTGGATCGCCCGGACGATCGCCGGCTGAGTGAGCGACAGGAGCTCGTTGTCGCCGCGCAGGTCGCGGGGGTGGTCCGCGAACCGTTCGCCGCGGAACTCGGCCTCGGACAGCTCGTAGGTCTGGATCATCGTCCCCATGGCGCCGTCGAGAACGAGGATCCGGTTGGCCAGGAGGGCCTCGAACTCCCCCAGGCGCTGCTCTCGCGTGCGTGGCGCGGCGGACGCGTCAGTGAGCCGGCCGGCGGCGTTGGGCCTGGCGGCGCGCTTGTTCGTGGCGGGTGGAGCGGTCATCGGCCCGAGTGTAACCCGCAGTCCTGCGGGCACTGGCAGGTCGCTCCTCCGCATCTGCGCACCGAACGCGTGCAAGGCGGCCGCGCCGCCCCGGGAGTCTTCCGTCCTCGGCGAGAAGTAGCCGTAAACGACTACTTTGGGGCTCGATCGGTGCCCTGAATGGGAGATACCACGCCTGCGGCGCGTATGTGGCGGAATCCCTCCCGCTCAGATCCCGGCAATCGACCGCGGCGCCATCCGCGGCCCGTAGCGCGGGGCGCGGATCCCGCTCGCCTCGAGAAGGCGGACGAACCGCGCCCGCTGGCCCCGGAACGGTTCGAGGAGCTCGAGCATCCGTGCGTCGTCGGCGCGGGACTCGCCCGCCAGGGCCCACGAGACCAGGCTCGGCAGGTGGTAGTCGCCGACGCTCACCGCGTCCGGATCGCCCAGCGCCCGCAGACCCACCTCCGCCGCGGTCCACGGCCCGACACCGGGGAGCGCCCTGAGCCGCCGATATGCCATCTCGAGCGGGAGATCCGCCGCCTCCTCGAGCCGGCTCGCCCGGGTCGCGGCTATGCGCAGCGTATCCGCGCGGCGGCGCTCGACGCCCAACGGATGGAACGCGAAGTAGGGCAGCCGGGCGATCGTCCCGGCCGCCGGCGCCAGCATCAACCGAAACGGACCCGGAGCCGGCTCGCCGAACGCGAACACGAGCGCGCGGTACGCGTTGAACGCTTCGGTCCCGGTCACCTTCTGCTCGAGGATCGCCGGCATCAGCGCCTCGAACACGCTCCCGGTCCGCCCGATCCGCAGGCCCGGCATCCGCCGGGCGAGCTCTGCGACGAGCCCGCGGGGAGCACCCAGTCGCGCCGGTTCGTCCTGATGGCCCACGAGCGCGGGCACGGCCGCCAGCGCCCGATCCGCACCGGGCCCCCAGGCCTCCGCCTCGAGCCGGCCGTCGTGGACGTGGAGCGCCACGGTCGCCGGTCCGTCAGGGGTCCGCGTCGCGCGGATAACCCATCCGCCCTCGCTCCGGATCGTGGGATCGGCGGGCCCGTGGGCGTGGATTCCGAGCGTCAGGCCGAGGTCGAGGGGGTGGTCGAGGGCGAGCGTGACAGACGCCATCGAGCCAAGTCTGGCATGTCGCCGCACGGAACGTTCGACGGTTCGGGCGACGCCAAACGGCCCAGTGTGCCGTCCCGCGAGACGAGGCCCGGGTGCCCGACGGTACAGGTCAGTCGCCCGGCTCCCAGGCCGGTGGGGCGAGCTCGAAGCCCTCGAACCGGAACGCGGGCGCGACGATGCAGCCGACGAGGGCCCAGCCACCGAGCGGCCGGGCGCTCTGCCACGCCCCGGCGGGTACGACGACCTGTGGCTCTTGGCCGGCGGTAACGTCCCCGCCGAGCGTGTTGGCCTCCACCGGTCCGCCGTCCGCAGCGGCGATTCGAAGCTCGAGCGGCGCGCCCGCCGACCACTGCCAGATCTCCGCGGCATCTACCCGATGCCAGTGCGACCGCTCGCCGTCCGCGAGGAGGAACAGGATCGCGCTCGCAGCCGCCCGCTCCGCGCCGGCAGCCGGTGCACGCCACGTCTCGACGTACCAGCCGCCCTCGGGGTGCGGCCGAAGGCCGAGCCGGTCGATGATCTCCCGCGCCGGCCTCATTCGCTGAACGACAGGAAGGCAGCGAGGGCGAACCCAAGCGCCGTCATCAGCCCCACCACCTTGTCCGACTCGCCGTGGGCCTCCGGCAGGAGCTCGTCGGCCAGGAGGACGAGGATCGCGCCGGCGGCGAATGCGTTCATGAACGCGATGTGCTCGCCCGATGCCCCCGAGAGCAGGCCGAATCCGATCGCCGCGGCCGCCGCGCTCGCGATGGCTACGATCGACCAGATCCCGACGATCCACGCGGCCGAGCGGCCCTTGGCGCGCATCTTTGTCGACGCCGCGACCGACTCCGGGACATTCGATACGAAGATCGCGACGATGATCGCCAGGCTGGGTGGCCCACCGCCGACGAGCGTCAGCCCCAGGACGATCGACTCGGGGATCCCGTCGAGGACCGCGCCGAGGAGGATCGGCACCCCGCCCCCGTCGTCGCCCGCGCTGCCACCGCCCATCCGGTCGACGAGCTCGTCGCCGGCGTAGTAGGCGAGTGCGCCGGTGACGAACCCCGCTCCGACCGACAGACCCGTCGCCGAGACGCGCACCGCCTCCTCGACGAGGTCGTAGGCGACGGCGCTGACCAGCGTGCCCGCGCCGAACGCGATCAGCAGCTTGAGGCTACGGCCCTGGATCCAGCCGGTCAGCGACAGAAGCGCGCCGGCGACGAGCGACGACGCTGCGAGAAGAGCCCACAGCCCGGCGGCGAGCACGTCAGCCGGCGCCGAGCGGCTCGAACCAGGCCGTGAAATGGCGAAGCGCGGCCGGCTGCTCCACGATCCGGAACCCGCGCAGCTCGGACGCCTGCTCCGCGACAAGGCGGACGACCTCGATCACGTAGTCGATGTGGCTCTGGGTGTAGGTCCGGCGGGGGATCGCCAGCCGGACGAGGTCCATCGCCGCGGGTGACTCGGTGCCGTCCGGCGCCAGCCCGAACATAACCGTCCCGATCTCGCAGCCGCGGATCCCGCCCTCCCGGTAGAGCGCCGCGGCCAGCGCCTGGCCCGGGTACTCGAGCGGTGGGATGTGGGGCAGGAGGGCACGCGCGTCGAGATAGATCGCGTGGCCCCCGAACGGCTTCACGACCGGCACCCCGGCCCGATCGAGCGCCTCGCCGAGATAGGCCGTCGACCGGATCCGGTAGCGCAGGTAATCCTCGTCGACCACCTCGCGAAGGCCCTGTGCGATCGCCTCGAGGTCGCGACCGGCCAGCCCGCCGTACGTCGGGAACCCCTCGGTCAGGATCAGGAGGTTGCGGCATTGCTCCGCGAGGCCGTCGTCGTTCAGGGCCAGCCAGCCGCCGATGTTCGCGAGGCCGTCCTTCTTCGCGCTCATCGTCATCCCGTCGGCGAGCGCCGCCATCTCCCGGACGATGTCGGGGATCGGCCGGTCGTCCTGGCCCGGCTCGCGCTCGTGGATGAACCAGGCGTTCTCGGCGAACCGGCAGGCGTCGAGAAACAGCGGGACCTCGTAGCGATCGCAGACGTCGCGGACGGCATGGAGGTTCGCGAGCGACACCGGCTGCCCGCCACCGGAGTTGTTCGTGATCGTGACGAACACGACCGGCACGTCCGCGGCGCGCTCATCCAGCAGCGCCTCGAGGGCCGCGACGTCCATGTTGCCCTTGAACGGGTGAATCGTCGACGGGACGCGGCCCTCGGGAATCACGAGGTCGACAGCCTCGGCCCCGGTGAACTCGACGTTGGCCCGGGTCGTGTCGAAATGCGTGTTATTCGGGACCACCTTGCCGGGCCCGCCGAGGGCGGAGAACAGGATCTTCTCCGCGGCCCGGCCCTGGTGGGTGGGAATAACGTGCTCGAAGGGGAACAGGGCGCGGACGCTGTCGAGGAAGGCGAACCACGACGGTGAGCCGGCGTACGACTCGTCGCCGCGCTGGATGCCGGCCCACTGGTCGCGGCTCATCGCGCCCGTGCCCGAGTCGGTGAGGAGATCGATGATCACGTCGTCGGCGTGGAGGTTGAAAAGATTCCAGCCGGCGGCCCGGAGGGCGGCGTCGCGTTCTCCGATGGTCGTCAGGCGGATCGGCTCGACCGAATGGATCCGGAAAGGCTCGATGATCGTTCGCCAGCGGTCCATCAGCGGCAGGATAGCCCGCGAGCGCTTCAGAATCTGGGCTATTGACATTAGCCATAAAGGCTACGTATAGTAGCCATGACAGCCGAAGCCCTGACCGAAGGAGTTCCCGATGACGGCAGCGACCATGCAACTCGAAGCCAGCGCGCAAGCCACCGGGCAGGCCGCGACGTCCGGCGTGTCCGCCTCCCCGCGCAGCGTGACCACCGTCCTCCGGATCGAGGGCCTCGCCGGATTCGTTGCCGGGCTGGCGGTGTTCGGCGCCCTGGGCGGCAGCTGGCTCCTGGCGCTGCCGCTCCTCTTCCTGCCGGACCTTGCGATGGTGGGCTACCTCCGCGACGCACGCGTCGGCGCCGTCACCTACAACCTCGTCCACAACTGGGCGATCGGGCTGGTCGTGCTTGGACTGGGCCTGTGGTCGGGCGTCGCTGCGATTGCGATCACCGGGGCGATCCTTGTCGCCCACACCGGGATGGATCGGGCGCTGGGCTACGGCCTCAAGTACCCGACCTCGTTTCGGGACACGCATCTGGGGCGGATCGGGCGCAACGGCCGGTGAGCCCCGCCCGCGCCCGTACGACGAACGACGCCGTCTTCGCCGCCGGCCGCGAGCTCCTCGAGGCGGGCGGCCTCGACGCGCTCACGATGCAGGCCGTCGCGGCCCGGGTCGGCATCCGGGCGCCGTCGCTGTACAAGAGGGTCGCGAACCGGTCGGCCCTCATCGCGGCGATCGCGGAGCATGCGATCGACGAACAGGGGCGCGAGATCGCGGCCGTCGTGCGTGGCGACGATCCGGTCGAGGATCTCCGACGGATGGCTCGAGCTTATCGGGCGTTTGCGCACCGCGCGCCGCAGGCCTACCAGCTGACATTCAGGAGCCTCGCGCCCGATGCCCGGCCCCCGGTCGAGGCAAGTGCACGCGCCGCCGCGCCTCTGCTTGCGGTGACCGGCCGGCTGGTCGGGCCAGAGCGCGCGCTCGAGGCAGCCCGTCTCGTGACCGCGTTCGTCCACGGCTTCGTGTCCATGGAGCTGGCCGGCGCGTTCCGGCTCGGGGGCGATGTCGACGCCGCTTACCGGTTCGGGGTCGATGCCATAGTCCGAGGCCTCGCGGATGGTGCCCGCGACGAGGTCTCCCGAGGCTGAGTCGACGACCCCGCGCTACTCTGCGCGCATGTGCCGAAGCATCAAGACCCTCCGGCGGCCGGAGACGGCCGCGACGACCGGCGAGATCGAGGCCGCTGCCCGCCAGTTCGTCCGCAAGGTAAGCGGCTTCCGTCAGCCGTCCAGCCGAAACGCCGAGGCGTTCGAGGCGGCCATCGACGACGTCTCGGCGACCGCGTCCCGGCTCCTCGAGGCGCTCGGCGTCGAAGTCGAGCCGGGGCCCGACCGGTGGACGCCGGGATCGGGCAAGCCTCGCGCCCACGTCCACCCGCACTCTGCGTGACAACGGCGCAGGCTGAACCTCGGGCCGATGGCCTCGCGGAGCACGGCCTCGGGCCTCGGTGAGCGTGCGGCCGCTCGTCGCTGAGGGTGCCGGTTCCGGCACGACCGGATCCCCGTGGTGGGTTCGGCCGGGTCTCGACATCCGGGGCGGCCAGCTCGCGATCGCCGGTGAGGATGCCGAGGCGCTCGCCCGACGCCGAGGCACGCCGCTGTACGCCTACGACCTCGCCCGCTTCGCCGAGAACGCGCAGAGCCTCCAGGCAGCGCTCGCCCGGACCGGGCTTCCGAACGTCGTCCGGTTCGCGCTCAAGGCGAACCGCGAGCCCGAGGTGCTCGCTGTGCTCCGCGGGCTGGGCGCTCGCGGGTCGCTGGAGGCTGTCGGGATCGACGCCTGCTCGCCCGGCGAGGTCGTCCACGCGCTGGCGAACGGCTGGCGGGCCGGCGAGATCAGCTACACCGGAACCAACGTGTCCGAGCGGGACCTCGACGTCCTCCTCGACGCCGACGTGCATCTCAATCTCGACGCTGTCAGCCAGGTCGAGCGGCTGGGCCGACGGGCGCCGGGCCGAACAATCGGGCTCCGGGTCGACCCGCGCGCCGGGGCCGGCTATCACGAGGGGCTGGCATACAGCGGCGAACGGCCGACGAAGTTCGGGATCGGGACCGACCGGCTGGCCGATGCGCTCGACGCCGCGAAGCGCCATCGCCTGACGATCGACACGGTCCACTTCCACGCCGGCTCGGGCTGGCTGGGGGATGGGCTCGCGGCGTTCGAGGCGGCGCTCGAGCGGGCGGTGGCGATGACCCGCGGGCTCGTCGCGGCCGGCTGCCCGATCCGCGAGGTGAACGTGGGCGGCGGCCTCGGCCGGCCGGCACGAGATGACGAGCGGCCGATCGACGTCGAAGCGTACGCCGCGCTCCTGGCGCGGCACCTCGGACCGCTCGGCGTGACGATCGCCTGCGAGCCAGGCGACTTCATCGCGAAGGACGCGGCGATCCTGCTCGGCGAGGTCGTCACCGTCGAGCGGCGCCGGCAGACGACGTTCGTAGGCCTCGACATCGGCTGGAACGTCAACTGCGCGTACTTCATCTACCGGTTCGCCCAGGAGCTCGTCCTGTGCCGCGACGCCGCCGCGCCACGGACGGAGTCGGTCACCGTCGCGGGCCACATCAACGAGGCCGCCGACGTGTTCGCCGAGGACTACCCGATGCCGGCGGTGTCGGAGGGCGACGTCGTCGCGCTGCTGAACGCCGGCGGATACCTCCAGGCGATGAGCTCGACCCACTGCCTGCGCCCGATGGCGGCAGCGGTGTTCCTCGAGCGCTAGCTCGCCAGGTTTCCCCACGAGCGGGACCGGCCGATCGTGACCCGGATGATCGGCCGGCTCTCGAGGTGGTGGTCCCGGTATTGCTCGTACTTCGCCCGGAGCGCGGCGACCGCCCGTGCGTGCTCCTCCCGCTCGTTCGGTTGCGGCTCGAGGATCTCGCCTCGCCCGTAGACGCGCACCCAGCCCAGCCGCGACCAGTCCTCGTCCCACCGATCGGCGAGCACGACGGCCTCGGGAAGCACGAGCAGATCGCGAACGCGGCTCAACTGCTTCGGATCGGAGGAGGCCTTGGTCTTCTCGTCGATCGGGGTGTAGAGGAGCGGCCGGCCCAGCCGGTCGTCGACCTCGCCGACGACGAAGCAGATCGGCACGAGGCGCGGCTTGCCGTCCGGATCGAGCGTCGCGAGGACGGCCCGGCGCGCCCCGGTCAGGAACGCACGCTCCTCCGCGGAGAGTATCGGATCCCGGTTCATCGCCGGATGATGCATCGTTTCGCCGTGCGCCGACAGCCTGCCCTCCTTCCGGCCCTTCTGGCCGTTCTCGCCGTGGCCTGGGCCGCCGCCGGCTGTGGCACGTTCGCGACCGACCGGGTGGAGAAGATCGCGGACATCCGCGGCCCCTGGCGCCCCGAGCCACTGGTCATCGATCAGGCCACGATCGCGGCCGCCGAAGAGGCGTGCCAGGACGCCCGAGCGATCAGGGACCCCGCGCTCGCACCGGTCGACCGGCTCGTGGCCGTCGACGCGCGCGGCTCGGGTCGACTTACGCTCATCTTTGCCGGAGCGGGCGCGGCGTTCATGGAGTGCGAGCTTCGGATGGACACCCAGGGTGATCTGTCGATGGCCGGGGGCAGCGTTCAGGGCGGGGGTGGGCCGGTGGTGTTCCTCGATCAGGACGACGTCGTCATCGTGGCGGCCGGAGGGATGATCGGCGCGGGCGACGGGTCGTCCGTGGTCTACGGGCGGATCGGCCAGGCCGTGGCCGCGGTGCGTGTCGTGTTTGCCTCGGGCACCGTCGTTCGGGCGTCGATCGGCGGGGGCTGGTTCACGGCCTGGTGGCCGACCGACGAGATGGGGCTCGTCGTCGAGGCCTACGACGCAACCGGCCGGAAGATCGGCGAGGTCGAACGGTGAGCGGCCCGGACCTGGAGCCGCTCGTCCGTCACGTTTCGTCGACGCGGGTGGTGGCCGTCCGCGGCGACGAGATCGAGGTTCGCGGCGATACGGTCGTCGGCGAGGAACCGATGGAGATCAGGGCCGCGGGCCCGGGCCAGGATCCCGTCGCGGTCGCCGTCACGATGCGCACCCCCGGCCACGAGGCGGAGCTCGCCGTCGGGTTCCTCCGAACCGAGGGCCTGATCGGGGGTGCGTCGGACGTGAAGGGGGTCGAGTTCGGCGATCCCGGCGCGCTCAACCGGCCCGACGACACGGTCATCGTCCGCCTCACCAAGCCGTTCGACGCGTCCGCGGTCGCGGAGCGGCACTTCGTCGCGACCGCGTCGTGCGGGATCTGCGGCAAGGCCTCGCTCGACGAGGTCTCGGTCCGGGCGGCACCGATCCCGCCGGGACCGGTCGTGGCGCGAACCGTGGTCCTCGGGCTGCCCGACGCGCTGCGGGCGGCCCAGGCGGTGTTCGAGACGACAGGCGGGTTGCACGCGGCGGGGTTGTTCGCCCCGGACGGGACGCTCGTCGCGATCCGCGAGGATGTCGGGCGGCACAACGCGCTCGACAAGCTCGTCGGCTCGCAGTTGCTGGCGGGCCGCGGCCCGCTCAACGACCGAATCCTCATGGTTAGCGGCCGGGTGAGCTTCGAGATCGTCCAGAAGGCGGCGGTCGCGGGCATCCCGATCGTCTGCGCCGTGTCAGCCCCGTCCGACCTCGCGATCGAGGCCGCCGACCGGCTCGGCCTCACCCTGGTCGGTTTCCTCCGCGGCGACGGCTTCAACCTTTACACCCACGACGAGCGGATCGACCTGCGCGACCTGATGGGCTGACGGCACGGGCTCGGACGGCGGCCTATCTCGCCATCGAGTCATCTACGGACTTGGAGGTGTGATAGAACGCCGGTAGCCAGCTCCTTTCCGGCCCGGGTTAGGCGCCGTCGGCTATCACTGGCACCGCAGGCCGCCGGAAAGCGCGCCCGCCAGTCCCTCGATGACTATCTGGCCAGGTTGCCGGCCTGCCCGCCGCAGGTCAGTCGCGAGGCTGGCTCTGGACGAACTGGAAGCCGAAGCGGCCCTTGATGCACAGGTGGCCGTCGGTGACCGACGAGTCGAGCGGCGAGTCGACCTTGACGATCTCGTTGTCCTGGACGTGGAGGTTCAGCGCGCAGCCGACGCCGCAGTACGGACAGATCGTCTCGGTCACGGTCTGGGCCGACTCGTCCCAGGTCCCGGCCGCCCGCATGTCGTGCTCCGACTTGAACATCAGCGCACCGGTCGGGCAGACCCCGATGCAGTTGCCGCAGTAGACGCATGCCGATTCGGGCAGCGGGACCGCGACCTCGGTCGAGATCCGGGCGTCGAAGCCGCGGCCGGCGACGGCGATCGCGAACGTGTTCTGGGCGTCCTCGCCGCACGCCTCGACGCACTTGTAGCAGAGGATGCACTTCGAGTAGTCGCGGACGTACAGCTCGTTGTCGATCTTCACCGGCTGGTGAACGGTGGCGGCCTCCGGCCCGCCGGACGGCGCGTGGTGGTGACCCGGCTCGTGGGCGTCGCGCTCGCCTGCGGCCGCGGGCCCGGCGGGCGGGCCGTAGCGCGCCGGGTCCGCCCCGTACCGCTCGACGTAGCCAGCGGCCGATGGCGTCGTCGACAGGTCCACCGACGACGCGAGGAACTCGAGGACCATCTTCCGCGAGTGGCGGACCCGCTCGGAATCGGTCTGGATCTCCATCCCGGCCTCGACCTTTCGCGAGCAGGCCGGCACGAGGACCCGCGAGCCGGCGACCTCGACGACGCACACCCGGCACACATTCACGGGGGTGAGGTTCTCGAGATAGCAGAGCGTCGGGGTGTCGATTCCCTGGGCGCGGCAGGCCTCGAGGATCGTGGACCCCTGGGGGACAGTGGCCGCGACCCCGTCGATCGAGACCTCGACCGGCGGCCGAACCGGCGGAGGAGGGGGCTGCGGCGGGCGGCTCGGGCGGGCCGCGGGCTTGAGGATGATCTCGGTGAGCGGCTGGGCCCCCGGCGCAGCGTCGGCGTGCGGGGCGCGCGGATCGGGGGCCGGGTCGCGCTCTGGCGAGAGTCCGGGGCCGCTCACAACTCGACGAGCTCCGGTTCCCGCAGCGCGCTCTCGATCGCCGAGCTGGCCGTCTGGCCGAGCCCGCAGATCGACGCGTCGCGCATCGCCTGCCCGATCTCGGCGAGGAGCGCGAGCTCGTCCTCCCGCCGGCCGTTGGCCGAGCCGCCGGCGAGACGGGCGAGGAGCTCTTCCTGCCGCACGGTCCCGACCCGGCAAGGGACGCACTGGCCGCACGATTCGTCCCGGAAGAACCGCGCGATCCGGCGCAGTGCGCCGACCATGTCGGCGGTCTCGTCGAACACCATCACGACACCCGACCCTAGCGTCGCCCCGATTGCGCGCGTTCCCTCGAACGTCAGCGGCGTGTCGAGCGAGTCCGGTCCGACGAACACGCCCGCCGCGCCGCCGAGGAGCACCGCCTTTATCGCGCGGCCGTCGGGCACCCCGCCGCCAAGGTCGAGCAGCTCCCGCAGCGTCGTCCCGAACGGGACCTCGTAGAGTCCCGGTCGGGCGACGTTGCCGGACAGGCAGAAGAGCTTCGGGCCGGTCGACCCTTCCGTCCCGGTGGCCGCGAACTTCGCCCCGCCCCCCTCCTCGCCGACGATCAACAGCACATTCACGAGCGTCTCGACGTTGTTCACGGCGGTCGGCTTGTCGAACAGGCCCACCTCGACCGGGAACGGCGGCTTGTTGCGAGGCTCGCCGCGCTTGCCCTCGATCGACTCGAAGAGGGCGGTCTCCTCGCCGCAGATGTACGCGCCGGCGCCGCGGCGGAGCTCGATGTCGAGGTCGCCCAGGAGGCCAGCTTCCGTCGAGGCTGCGATCGCGTTCGCCATCCGTGCCTCCGCCAGCGGGTACTCGCCGCGCACGTACAGGTACGCCTTCTTCGCGCCGACGGCAAACGCCTCGATGGCCATCGATTCGACGACCGCGAACGGGTCGTGCTCCATCAGCACCCGGTCCTTGAACGTGCCCGGCTCCGACTCATCGGCGTTGCACACGAGGTAGTGCGGCTGGGCTGGGGCGGCGGCGACGGCGGCCCACTTGCGACCGGTGGGGAACGCGGCGCCGCCGCGGCCCATGAGCTTCGAGGCGGTGACCTCGGCGATCGTCGCATCCGGGCCGAGCTCGAAGGCCCGACGGAGGGCCGCGTAGCCGCCGTGGTCGCGGTAATCGGCGAGGGACGTCGGGTCGACGAGGCCGACCCGCGCGAGGAGCCGGAGGCCGGGCTGGCCGACCTGGGGAACGAACGTCCGCACGTCGGCCTGGTCGTCGGCGATGGTCGTTCCGGCCGCACCGGCGTCGAGCCGCGATACGACGCCGACCGTATCGACCGGCGCGACCCCGATCGTCGCGGGCTCCGGGCCGGCGATCGTGAACAGCGCTGCCGGGGCCCGGTCGCATAGTCCCAGGCACGGACTCCGAAGCCAGGTCGCGCGCCCGTCGCGGGCCGGCTCATCGGCCGGCCCGAGTGTCCGCTCGAGGTCGGTGCAGAGGGACTCGCCGCCTGCCATCCGGCAGACGAGGTCGTCGCACACGTGGGCGACGACCGGCGGCCGCGCCGACGTCGCGAACAGCGCGTAAAACGTGGCCACGCCCCACGCCTCGGCCGGCGGGACCGTGAGTCGCCGGCACACGTAGTTCAGCGCCGGCTGGCTGATCCAGCCGATCCGCGACTGGACCGCGTGGAGAACCGGAATCAGGAGGTCGCGCCGGGACCGCGCCTCGTGGCCGCCGCGAGATGCATGGCCCTCGACGGCGGGGTTCCGGGTCCCGCCGGCCCAGCCACTTTGCGGCGGCCCCAGCACGGCGTCCACGGCTGCCCGCTCGGCCGGTGACGCGAGCGGCCCGACGACATGGAGGTCCATCGGAACGAGTGTAGACAACGCCGTCGCCGCCCGCCCCCGACGGGCCGGCCGGTTCGAGAGGCTTGGGGCTGGTTGCGACTGGCTTGGGGTGGTTCAGCCCAGGCCCCGACCCCTTCCGTTCTGTTCGTACCCGGCGCGGCCTCACGTTCGGGAGCCGCCGGCGGGACCTTTGGGTACTGCACGCCAGGCCGGTCGTCCGCTCGAATCGATCGGGCATACCGCGGAATTGAAGCGACAGGACAGTGGAGCCCTTTCTCGCACGTCCCGCCTCGTCGGCGACGAACCTCGCCAGGCGGGTTCCGGGTTCGACCGTCTGGCTGTTCGTGGCCGGCATCGTCGTGGCCGCGGCGGCCCTGCTTGCCGTGCCGCCCCTGTGGCACGAGCCGATCGGGGTCTGGCTCTCCGCGTTCATCGTCCTGACGATCCTGTCGACCGCCCTGGAGTTCGCGGCAGTCGCCCTGCCGCACGACGGAGCCCTGTCCGTCGCGACGATCACCCACCTGGCCACGATCATCCTCGTCCCACCCCCCTTCGCGGCGGTCTCGGTGGCCCTGGCGATCCTCGTCGAGGAGCTGGTCAACCGACGGCCCCTCGTGAAGATCGCGTTCAACGTCGCGAGCTACGCCCTGACCCTGTCGATCTCGTCGCTGGCGATCGGCCTCGTCGGCGATCCGTGGGACTCGGCGCGGAGCGACCACTTCCGGCTGGCCGTGATCATGCTCGTCGCCGTCCTCACGTACCAGCTCTCGAACAAGCTCCTCACGGCCGCGATCATCTCGATCGCGACGGGTCGCGGGTTCCTCTACCTGTTGCGGGCCAATGGCCGGAACACGGGACTGACTGAGCTGGGAGCCGGCACCCTGGGCTCGCTCTTCGCCCTCATCTGGACGGTCCATCCCGCGTGGACGCTCCTGCTGGTCGTGCCGACCGCCGTCATCACCCGGACCCTGCGCTACGTCCGGCAACTCGAGGGCGAGACCCGGTCGGCCGTCCGCTCACTGGCCACGGTGATCGACCATCGGGACCCGTACACCGCCTACCACTCCGAGCGTGTAGCCCGTTACGCGGTGACCCTCGCCCAGCGGATGGGGCTGGACGAGGACCTCGTGGAGCTCATCGACCAGGCCGCCAGCGTCCACGATCTCGGCAAGATCGGCGTCGCCGACAGCGTCCTCCTCAAGCCCGGCCCGCTGAGCGAACGCGAACGCGCGAGCATGTGGCTGCACACCGAGATCGGGGCGCGCATCCTCGAGCACTTCGAGCTGTTCAGGAAGGGCTCGGGGATCGTCCTGCACCATCACGAGCGGTGGGACGGCGCAGGCTACCCGGGCGGCCTGGCCGGCGAGCGGATTCCGCTCGGCGCGCGGGTCGTCGCGGTCGCGGACGCTTTCGACGCCATGACGACGGACCGGCCGTACCGGTCGGCGCTGCCGCTGGACGAGGCCACCCGGCGGCTCAAGGCCGGGGCCGGGACGCAATGGGATCCCGCGTGCGTGGCTGCCTTCGTCGAGCTCATCGGGCAGGGCCGGATCCAGCCCGCGAGACCCGACGTCGACGCCGTGCATCCCTCGGTCGCCCACGCGACGGCCGATTCGAACGGGCGGCTGACGGCATGAGGCTCCCGGGTCGCTGGGTTCCGACGGGCAACGGCCCGTTCGTGCGCCTCTGGTTCGGCCAGACGGTGTCGCAGATCGGCAGCCAGGTCAGCCTGATCGCCATTCCCCTGCTCGCCGTCCTGTCGCTGGGAGCGACCCCGGTCGAGATGGGCGTGCTGACCGCGGCCGAGACGGCCCCGTACCTGCTCGTCTCCCTGCCGGCCGGCGTCGTCGCCGACCGCGTCGATCGGCGGGTCATGATGATCCTGTGTGATCTGGGGCGGGCGCTTGGCCTGCTCGTCATCCCGGTGTTCTGGGCGGCCGGCCTGCTGTCGCTGCCCCTCCTCGCGGTCACCGCCTTCGTCATCGGCTCCCTGAGCGTCGCCTTCGACATCGCCGCCCAGACGTACCTGCCGGAGATCGTCCCGCCCGATTACCTGGTGCCGGCCAACCAGCAGCTCGAGCTCGCGACGTCCGGGGCTCAGGTCGCCGGCCCCGGGATCGCCGGGATCCTGTTCGGGCTCGTCGGCGGCGCCATGGCGGTCGTCATCGACGCTCTCTCGTACCTCGTCTCCGCCATCTCCCTGATGCGCTTCCGCCGCCCGGGGCGTACCGCCGAACGAGCGGAACGCCGGCCCGCGGCGGCCCACCGGCCCGTCCGGGTGAATCTGCGGTCGGAGCTGCTCGACGGTCCACGGCTCCTGCTGCGCGATCCCATCCTCCGCGAGCTCGCCGCCTCGACGGCTGCGTTCAACCTGGCCAGCTCGATGATCCTCGCGACATTCGTGCTGTTCGCGACGCGCGAGTTGGGCGTCGGCCCTTCGGCGTACGGCCTCGTCTTCGCCCTCGGCAACGTCGGCTTCGTCATCGGCGCGGCGGCCTCGGGCTGGACGGCCCGGCGCGGCCTCGGAAGGGCGATGCTGATCGGGGCCGCCGGGTCGACGGTCGCGGCGCTTATCATCCCGCTGGCGATCGGGCCCTTCGCCTTCCTCGTCCTCGTCGCCGGCCGCTTCCTCGGTGCGCTGGCCAACCCTGTCTACAACGTCAGTCTCGTCGCCCTCGTCCAGAGCCGAACCGATCGCGACACGCTCGGCCGGATCAACGGCACGTTTCGCCTGGCCGACTGGGGGGTCGTCCCGGTTGGCGCGCTGCTCGGCGGGGTTCTCGGCGAGACAATCGGGCTCCGACCCACCCTGTTCGTCGCGGCGGGTCTGGCGACGCTTCGACTCGTGCTGTTGCTGAAGAGCCGGCTGGGGCGGATCGACGAGACGATGGCCGCCGCACGGGCCGAGGCGCCGGCGAGCGACACCCGAGCGCTCGTCCCCGACGACATCGGGGTGGTTTGATGGTCGTCCTCTACGGCCTCCTCGCCGGGCTGCTGGTCGGCCACGTTCGCGGTGGCTCGCTCGCAGGGTTCGGCGATCTCCGGCTCACGCGCCCGGAGGTGGCGGTCTGCGGGCTGGCCGTGCAGGTGGTGCTCTTCCTTCCGGTGGTCGCCGAGCACGCCGGCGCGGTGGGCATGGCCGTGTACGTGGCTTCGACCCTCGCGGTGCTGAGCTTCGTCCTCGTCAACCTGCGGGTCCCTGGCATGCCCCTCATCGCGCTCGGAGCCGGGGCCAACCTGGCGGCGATCCTCGCGAATGGAGGCGTCATGCCGGTCGATCCGGTCGCGGCGGCGGCCGTCGGCCACGCCCCGACGTTGTCGTTCACGAACGCCGTGATCCAGGCGGATCCGCAGCTGCGTCCGCTGACCGACCTCATCGCCCTGCCTGCCTGGTTGCCGTTCTCGAACGTGGTCAGCATGGGCGACGTGGCGATTACCGTGGGTCTCGCCTTCGCGGTTCAGGCCGCGATGAGCCTCCGACCAGCCGCGGCTGCGCCGCGTCATCGGGCGGCCCTGGCGCACCGGTGCGCGGGCACACCTCCCTCTAACGACCGACCGCAGGGTACCAGCGGCCTATTGAGTCCACGGCAGCCAATCACGAGATTCGAATCAGCGCCGCAAGACGCGATCGCGCGGCCCACCGATACCGTCGATCCCCCGCAAGGGAGATAGACGTGAGAGGCGACCCGGGACCCTCAGCGACCCGGCCCTCGTCGCTCCGGCAGGCCGTTCGAGGCACCAGAGGCTTGGAGTCAACCCGGCGGTTCCAGCCTGGCAGTGAGCGTCACTGTCACCCTCGCCCGGAGCGTGGAAGAGACGACGATGAAGACGTACCTTCGGGTTCAGGGGACGCGAATCTGGTTCGCGCTTCTGGCCCTCGCGAGCACCGCGCTCGTTCTCGGCGCCGGCCAGCGCTGGCACTAGACCAGCCTCGAACAGCGGCGAGACGGGACTCATCGCCAATCCATAGCCTCGTGCCTCCCGCGCGGCGGCGCCGCTGAGAGCCGCGACCACGGGAGGCAAAGGATCCACCAGCGGGGATCTCCTACGGGGATCCCCGCCGTGATTCCCGGCGCTCCGTGCCGGCCCTCCGCTCCAGGCGGCCCGGGTCGGCCGGCTCGATCCTGACGCTCCCGATCTCGGGCGTCACTCCCGGCCGGGGACCAGCCCCGTCCCTCGAAATCCGCAGGCCGCGTTCCAGCGCCTCGCCCCGCTGCCCCAAGGAACGATCCAGGTCACCGTCCCCTGGTAGGCGGGGCGCGTCGGAACGGACAATGCCATCTCCCGGCATGCCCATCGAATGCCTACGCGGGCCGCCGACCGGGGCGCCGGCCCCAGTTCATCGACCACATGGATATCGACTCGAGGGCCGAGTCCATGGCCGCTCTGCCAGATTACCCTCATGCCATGACGGATCCGGATGTCGAATACGTCGGCTTGATCGCCGAGGCGTGGGATGCGCTTCGCGGCGACACGTCCGACTGGCCGGACCGTCGGTTCTTCCTCGAGCTCATCCGCGACCGTGGCGAGCCCGTTCTCGACGTCGGCTGCGGGACCGGCCGGCTACTGCTCGACTACCTCGCGCAGGGGATCGACATCGACGGCGTCGACAACTCCGCTCCGATGCTCGCGTTGTGCCGGCGCAAGGCGCAACGGCTCGGGCTGACCCCGAAAGTCCACCTCCAGTCGATGGCCGGGCTCGACCTGGCGCGCCGCTACCGGACGATCATCGTGCCGTCGAGCTCGTTCCAGCTGTTGCTCGATCGTGACGAGGCGGCGCGAGCGCTCGGTGCCTTCCACCGCCACCTCCAGCCCGACGGCACGCTGGCGATGCCGATCATCGTGCTCGACAAGGCCTACGACCGGACCTGGACGGCCGAGGCTCAGCTCGAAGACCGCGCGACCGTCCGCCGCACCGCCCGCGAGAGATTCGATGCCTCGCGCCGGATCGAGTCGACCGACGACCTGTACGAGGTCTTCCGCGACGGCGACCTCGTCCGCTCCGAGCGCCACCTCCGCGACAACGCCACGCTCGCCTGGACGCCGGACGAGCTCCGTGACGCGCTCGAGCGCCGCGGCTTCGCCGATCTCGAGTTCCTGTCCGGCTTCACCCGCGAACCGCACAAGCCCGACGACGCGATCTTCACGGTCGTCACCCGCCGGCAGTAGAGCGGGCGGTCCGAGCGTTTCCTGTCATACGTCACCGTGAGTGGCGCGATGCGCGGAAATCGGTCCCGCTCAGCGGGGCCCCGAGGCGCTCGAACGGCGACTTCGTGCGTGGCCGGCGACAAGCCAACCGCCGAAGCCGGCTCGGATCGCCCCTCCGGCCACCGACAGTGGCATTTGACAGGAAGATGCACCGCCGCTCAGGCGCACGGCTCTATCGCGGTTGACCCGTCTGACGGGTCAACTGATGCCGCGAGCGACTGACGAACCGCTGGGCGGGTCGCGCATCGTGTGGAGGAAGCCCCAACGGGTCGGGGGGCAGGGCGATCGGCGCCTTCGTCCGATAGTTGACCCGCCCACCGGCTCGCGAGGCGCGGGCGCCGCCTCAGGCGCGAACCGGCTCGGCCAGCTTCTCGATCCGGATCGCCGTCGCCTTGAACTCGGCCGTCCCGGACTTCGGGTCCGTCGCGTCGATCGTCAGGAGGTTCGTCGCGACGTCGTCCTGGAAGTGGAGCGTCATGAACGTCAGCCCGGGCCGGAGCGACGGGTCGAGTCTGACCGGCACCTCGACCTGGCCACGGCGCGACACGACGCGGACGACCTCTCCCGCAGCGAGGCCGTAGGTCGCCGCGTCCTCCGGCGAGACGTCGAGCGACTCGCCCCGCCGGAGCGGCGAGGTGTAGCCGGCCGACTGGACGCCGGTGTTGTAGGAATCGAGACGGCGGCCGGTGGTCAGCCGGATCGGGAAGTCCGCGTCGAGCTTGTCGACCGGCGGGTCGTGCTCGACCGGCGAGAACGGCGCCCGGTTGCCGGGCACCGGGTCCTCCCACAGCCGCGAGTGGAGGAACAGCTCGCCCGGGTGGCTCTCGTCGTAGCACGGCCACTGGATCCCGCCGAGCTCCTCGAGCCGCCGATAGCTCATCCCGGCATGGACGGGCGACAGCGAGCGAAGCTCGTCCCACGTCTGCTCCGCCGTCGGCTCGCCCCAGTCGCAGCCCATCCGCCGGGCGAGGTCGGAGATGATCGCGAGGTCGTCGCGCGCCTCGCCCGGCGGCTCGAGCGCCTTGCGGACCCGCTGGACCCGCCGCTCGGAGTTCGTGACCGTGCCCTCGCTTTCGGCCCACGCGGCGGCGGCCGGCAGGACGACGTCGGCGAGGTCCGCCGTCGCGGTCCGGAACAGGTCCTGGACGACCAGGAAGTCGAGGCCCTCGAGCAGCCGGCGGGCGCGGTGCTGGTCGGCCTCGGACTGGAGCGGGTTCTCGCCGATGCAGTAGACCGCGGTGAGCTCGCCCCGCTCCATCGCGTCGAACATCCCGGACAGGTGCCAGCCCCGCTTCGGCGGGATCGTCACGCCCCACGCCCGGTCGAACTTCGCGCGGAGCTCGTCGTTCTCGACGTGCTGGAAGCCGGGCAGCCGGTCCGGCAGGGCGCCCATGTCGCCGCCGCCCTGGACGTTGTTCTGGCCGCGCAGCGGGTTGACGCCGCTCCCGTACCGCCCGACGTGCCCGGTCAGCAGCACGAGGTTGATGAGCGCGAGGACGTTGTCGACCGCGTTGTGGTGCTCGGTGATCCCGAGGGTCCAGCAGATCATCGCCCGGTCGGCCTTCGCAAACGCGTGGGCGAGCTCGCGGATCGCCTCGGCCGGGACGCCGGTCTCGCGCTCGGCGTACTCGAGCGTGTACGGCTCGACGCCGGCCCTGTACGCCTCGAAGTCGGAGGTCGCCCTGTCGATGAACTCGCGGTTCTCGAGACCCGCCGCGATGATCTCGCGGGCGACGGCATTGGCCAGCGCGATGTCGCTCCCGACGTCGAGCCCGAGCCAGGCGTCGGCCCACTCCGCGCTCGAGGTCCGGCGCGGATCGATCGCGTAGAGCCGGGCGCCGTTGCGGACGCCGCGGAGGAGGTGGTGGAAGAAGATCGGATGCGTCTCGCGGGCATTGCTACCCCACAGGACGATCAGGTCCGTCTCCTCGGCCTCACGGTAGGAGCTTGTGCCGCCACCGGCACCGAACACGGTCGCCAGACCGGCGACACTCGGGGCGTGTCAGGTGCGGTTGCAGCTGTCGATGTTGTTGCTGCCCAGCACGACCCGCGAGAACTTCTGCGCCGCGAAGTTGACCTCGTTGGTCGCCTTCGAGCAGCTGAAGACGCCGAACGTCCGGTCTCCGTGGGCGGTGCGGGCCGCCTCGAAGCCGGCGACGGTGCGGGTGAGCGCCTCGTCCCAGGTCGCCGGGCGGAGATCGCCGCCCTTCGAGTCTCGGACGAGGGGCCGGGTCAGTCGAACGTAGCTCTTCGGCACCGGGTGCCTCCTGCGGAACGACGACCGAAAGAGTCTAATCCCTGTTCGGCGATGAGCTCGGCGCCTATAGTGCGGCGGTGACGGCCCGCTCTGCGACGGCCCGCTCTGCGACTCCGGATCGAACGGTCGCGGCGGTCTTCCTCGCAACGATCGCCCTCGGCGGCTCCAACGGCGTGGCGATCAGGATCGGACTCGGTGAGCTGCCGCCCATCTGGAGCGCGACTCTCCGGTTCGGGCTCGCGACGCTGATCCTTGTCGCGCTGGCCGCCCTCGTCCGGCCGCCGCTGCCACGGGGCCGCGCGCTGATCGGCGCGATTCTCTACGGCCTGCTGGGGTTCGCCGCGACGTACGCGTTCGCCTACATCGGGCTGGTCAACGGCGGGGCGGGCGTCGCGCAGCTGGTGATCGCCCTCGCGCCACTCCTGACCATGCTCCTCGCGGTCGGCCTCGGGATGGAGTCGTTCCGCTGGCAGGGGCTGGCCGGCTCGGTCCTGGCGGCAGGCGGGATCGCGGTCGTCTTCGGCGACCAGCTCTCCGCCGAAGTGCCGCTCGCGTCGCTTCTCCTCTTCCTGGGCGGAGCCGTTGCGATCGCGGCAACGAGCGTGGTCGCCAAGCGCATCCCGCCCGGCCACCCGATCCCGGCCAACGCCATCGGGATGGCCATCGGGACGCTCGTTCTCGCTCCGCTCTCCCTGGCCCTCGGCGAGCGATGGGCGGTCCCCGTCCTGCGCGAAACGTGGATCTCCCTGCTCTACCTGGCGAGCGTCGGCTCCGTCGCGCTGTTCCTCGCCTTCCCTCTTCGTCCTCGCCCGCTGGACCGCGTCGGCCACGTCGTATGTCCTGCTCCTCATGCCGCTCTGGACCGTCGTCGCGGCGGCCGTCGTTCTCGGCGAGCGGATCACGCCGGCGTTCATCCTGGGAGGTGCCATGGTCCTCTTCGGCACCTATGTGGCCGTCTTCCTCACGCCGCGGCCCGCGAAGGCTCCCGTCTGCCAGCCGCCGGAGGCGGCCTCGATTCCGGCCGAAATCGAGCCCCGGCCGGCGTCCGGCTAGCCGCCTCTCGCCCGAGCTCGCGCTCTCCCCCGGCGTCCGGTGCGGGTAGGCCGGTCGGGCTATGGACGCTCCCCGATCCTGGCGGCACAGTCCTGCCCGTGACCGCTGCCGACCCCCAGGCCATGTTCTGCTACCGGCATCCGGCCCGCGAGACGTTCGTCCGGTGCGGTCGCTGCGACCAGCCGATCTGCACGGGCTGCGCAATGCAGGGGCCGGTCGGCCTGCGGTGCCGGCAGTGCGGCACCCCGCCGCGCGACCCGCTGACGGCCTTCGCCCCGGCCGAGCTGGGCGTCGGGGCCGCCGCCGCGGTCGGGGCGGGGACGCTGGCCGGGCTGGTGGGGCTCCAGATCGGGTTCTTATTCTCGCTCTGCATCGGGCCGGTGATCGGCGGCCTGATCGGCGAGGCGGTCCTCCGGGCGACCGGCTACAAGCGGGGTCCGATCATGCGGCTGCTCGTCGTCGGCGGGATCGTCGGCGGGGTCCTGCTGGCCGGGCTCATCCAGTACGCCGTCCTCTTCCGACAGGTGGGCGAGGGACCCTACCTCGGACTGGACGCATACCTCGCCAGCGCGTCCCTCGGGGCAAGCGTGTACATCCTCGCCGCGCTGTTCGGAGCCTTCGCCCGGGTCCGCTGACCCTCAGCCGAGGGCGAGGGTCAGCGCCGGGCCGCCGGCCCGGATCGTCTCGACCCGGCCGACCCTCCAGTGCTCGACGCCGGCGCCGTCGAGCGCCCGCTCGACCGCCTCGAGCTCGTCCGGAGCGACGGCCGCGAGGAGACCGCCCGAGGTCTGCGGGTCGTTGGCCAGGGCGACGAGGTCCTCAGGCACGCCCGGCGCCACGTCGAGCGATCCCGCGACGAACCGCCGGTTGTGCGCCGCACCGCCGGTCTCGACGCCGGCCGCGGCAAGTTCGAGGGCTCCGGCGAGCGCGGGAAGGGCCGACGCATCGAAGGCGAACCGGGTCCCGGACGCGCGGGCCATCTCGAGCCCGTGACCGAGCAGGCCGAAGCCCGTCACGTCGGTCGCGCCGCGGACGCCGTGGGCGACGAGGACCTCCGAGGCGGCCCGGTTCAGCGTCCGCATCTGGTCCGTGGCCGCGACGAAGTCCGCCTCTGGCGTCCGGCCCTGGCGATGCCCGCTGACGAGCAGCCCGGTCCCGAGCCGCTTCGTCAGGAGCAGCGTGTCGCCGGCGCGGGCACCGCCCTTCCGGAGGAGCCGATCCGGGTGCGCCGCCCCGATCACGGCCAGCCCGTACTTCGGCTCGGCGTCGCGGATCGTGTGGCCGCCGGCGAGCGTGCCGCCGGCCTCGCGCACCTTCGCGGACGCTCCCTCGAGGACAGCCGCGAATGAGTCCCGCGGGAGATCCTCCGGGAACGCGGCGATCGACAGCGCGAAGAGGACGCGGCCGCCCATCGCGAAGACGTCGCTCAGCGCGTTCGCGGCCGCGATCTCGCCGTACAGCCGGGGGTCGTCGACGAGCGGCGGAAAGAAGTCGAGCGTGCCGATGATCGCGAGATCCGGCGAGACGAGGTACGCGGCGCCGTCGTCCGGCGGGGCCAGCCCGGCGATGAGCTCGGCCGGCGTGACCTCCGCCCCGAGGCCTGTCAACGCCTCGGCGAGGAGGTCCGCCCCGAGCTTCGCGGCGCAGCCGCCGCAGTCGGTCAGCTCGGTCAGGCGGATTCCCGGGCGGCGTTCGCTGATGGCCACGAGCCGATGATACGTCTGGTCCAGGTCCCGGCCGGCGATCCGTCGGCGACGATCACCCGCCGGTCGGGTGCATCTCGTGGACCACGAACTGCATCGCCGCCGGCCCGCGCTCGGCCCGGAAGATCCCGGTCACCGTGACGGTCTGGCCCATCAGCTCGGCGGGAACCGGCCCGACGAGCACGAGCCGCGCGTCGGAGCATCCGTCCGGGAACACCTCGGCCAGCGCGGCGCAGAGGATCGGCGTCCCGCCGATCTCGACGAGCGAACCCATGACCGTGATCTGCCGGCCGTCGAACGCCTGTTGGTCGGCGACCAGCTGCTCGAACGAGGTCACCCGAGGCGATCCGGTTGGCGGCGCGACAGACGGCGCGGTGGACGCGCAGCCGGCGAAGACTGCCGCCAGGGCGACCGTCGCGAGGAGGCGTCGAGTCGTCATGGGCCGAACGACGGACGGCGCCGTCCGGCGGTTCCCATGCCGTGCAACCGGCGCTGGCGCGGGGGCGCGCCCGACCCGCGCTACCATCGCATCGGGAGCGGTTGGGTCCCGGTGGGCCCCCTGGTCTTCAAAACCGGTGGCGCGGCGTTCGGCGCGGCGCGGTGGGTTCGACTCCCATGCGCTCCCGCCAGGAGGACCACGTTCGATGACGTCCGTAGGCCAGTCCCGGCCACCAAGCGTCGAGCGGGTGCTCGCCGGGGCCCGGCCGCGGCTCGATGCCGGCTGGGACCGCGAGGCCATCGCCGATGTCGCCCGTCGGATCGTGGCGGAGGAGCGGGGCCGCCTTGCCGCCGAACCGGAGGCCGTCCCGAGGGAGGCCGTGGAGCTTGCCGCCGAGCTCGTCGCCCGTCTCGACGCCCTCGCCGATCCACTCGGGGCCGGTCTCGTCCCGACGATCAACGCGTCGGGCGTCATCCTCCACACGAACCTCGGTCGGGCGCCCTGGCCGCGTGCCGCGATCGAGGCGGCCACCGCGGCCGCGGCCGGCTACTCGATGCTCGAGTTCGACCGTGCCACTGGCCGGCGCGGCGCCCGCTTCCGCGCGGCCGAGGAGCATCTCCTGGCGCTCACCGGCGCCGAGGATGCCGTCATCACGAACAACAACGCCGCGGCGGTGGCTCTCGCCGTCGGGCTGTCGGGAGGGGGAGGTGTCGTCGTCTCCCGCGGGGAGCTGGTCGAGATCGGTGGCGGAGTGCGGATCCCGGAGATCGTCAGCCGCGCAGGAGCACGGCTCGTCGAGGTAGGCACGACAAACAAGACCAGGGTCGACGACTACCGCGGGCCGCTCGAATCGGGCGAGGCGGTCCTCGTCCTGCGGGTCCACCCGTCGAATTTCCGCCAGACCGGGTTCGTCGAGGCACCCGAGCCGCGGGCCCTGGCCGAGCTCGCCCATTCTCACGGGGCCCTCGTCGTCGACGACCTGGGCAGCGGCGCGCTCGTCGACACCGCCGACCACGGCTTGGCCCACGAGCCGACCCCGCGAGAGAGCCTCGCCGCAGAATCGGATCTCGTCACGTTCAGCGGCGACAAGCTGCTCGGCGGGCCGCAGGCCGGGCTCATCGTCGGCCGGGCCGAGCTCGTCGCCCGGATCAGGAAGGATCCGCTCGCCCGGGCGACGCGGCCGGACAAGGTCACGCTCGCCGCGCTGGCGGCGACGCTGGGCCTTTACCGGGCCGGGCGGGCCGCGACGGACATCCCCGTCTGGCGGATGCTGAGCACGCCGCCGATCGCGCTGAAGAAGCGGGCTGCCGCGATCGTCGCCGCGCTTCCGGCCCGGACGGCCCGGGTCGGCGTCCGTGTTGCGGCTCTCTCGTCGGCTCTCGGCGGGGGGTCGCTCCCGGGCGAGACGATCCCGTCGTTCGGCCTCGCCGTCGAGGGCCGTCCGCCCGATCCGCTCCTCGATCGCCTCCGGACAGGCGACCCACCGGTCGTGGCTCACGTCCAGGGCGACGCGGTCCTCCTCGACCTGCGGACCGTGGATCCGGCCGACGACGAACGCCTCGCCTCCGCCCTCGGCCGCGCCCTCGAGCTCGCCCGGTGACCGTCGTCATCGGGACGGCCGGCCACATCGACCACGGGAAGACGACGCTGCTCCGCGCCCTGACCGGGATCGACGCCGACCGGCTCCCGGAGGAGCGGCGGCGGGGGATGACGATCGACGTAGGGTACGCCCATCTGGCGCTTCCGGACGGAACCGAGCTCGACTTCGTCGATGTCCCCGGCCACGACCGGCTCGTCGGCAACATGCTGGTTGGCGCGGGGGAGATCGACGCGGCGATGCTCGTCGTCGCCGCGGACGACGGGCCACGGGCGCAGACGGTCGAGCACCTCGAGCTCCTCGACGCGATCGGGATCGGCGATGTGGTCGCGGTCGTGACGAAGGCCGATCTCGTCGACCGGGGCCGGGTCGAGGCGGTGATCGAGGCGGTGTCCGGCCTGGTGGCCCGGACGTCTCTCGCCGACTCTCCGGTGCTCGCGGCCTCGGCCACGAGCGGGGAGGGGATCGACGAGGTTCGGGCGGCCCTCCTCGACCTCCGCGACCGCGCGTCGGCGGCGGCCCGGGAGGGCGGCGGCCCGCGCCTCGGGGTCGATCGCGCCTTCTCGATTCGCGGCCGCGGGGCGGTCGTGACCGGGTCGCTCCGCGGCGGCTCCATCGCGCGAGGGATGACACTCCGGCTCTGGCCGGACGGCCGGGCGGCCCGGGCCCGCGAGGTGCAGGTCCACGGCCGCGACGTCGAATCCGCCGGCCCGGGCCGGGTGGCGGTGAACCTCGCCGGGATCGACGTCTCCGCGCTCCGGCGCGGGATGGTCCTCGCGGCCGACGGGGTGGTCCAGGTCAGCGACCGGCTGCTCGTGGCGCTCCGGCCGCCGGCGGCCGGCGAGGGCAGCCGGAGGCCCGTGCCGGGCGACCGGGCCCGCGTCCGGCTGCATCTCGGGACGGACCAGGTCGACGCCGTCGTCGGACGCGGCGGGCGGGAGTCGATCGCGCTCGCCGACGGGGAGGTGACCGCGATCCTCCGGCTCGAGCGGCCGGTCGCCGTCGCCGACGGCGACAGGTTCGTCCTCCGCCGTCCCTCGCCGGGCGGCACGGAAGCCGGCGGTCGCGTCCTGGACGCGTCGCCGCCAACCGGCGTCCCGCGACGACGGCTGACGCCTGAGCGGCTTGCCGCCCTCGCAGCAGCCGGGACCGCCGAGCGCGAGACGACCCTGCTCGAGCTCCACGGGGCGAGGAACGTCCACGGCGGAAGCACCGTCCGCCTCGCTCCCGACGTCGCGGGCGCGCTCTCCGCTCTGGCCCTGAGGATCGTCGCCGACCGGCATGCCGCTTCGCCGGCGGAGCCCGGGCCGAGCCTCGCCGAGCTTCGGACCGCCCTTGCCGCGGAGCTCAGGCGCCGCGTCAGCCTCTCGCCGGACGAGGTGCTCGCCGCCGCCGGCTCCGCCGTCGATGCGCTCGTCGACGACGCGTCGCTCGTCCGGGACGGGGACCGCGTCCGCGACCCCCGGCACGTGCCCGCGGGGCCCTCGCCGGCCGCGCTCGCCGCGATGGACCGGCTCGAGGCCGCCCTCGACGTGCCGGCGCCGCCGCCCCTCACCGACGCCGCCCGCGCGGCCGGCTGCACCCACGATGGCCTGCGCGCGCTCGAGGCAACCGGCCGTATCGTCCGCGTCGGCTCCGACCTCGCCTGGTCGACGAGGACGTATGCCCGCCTCGCCTCGATCGCGCTCGACATGGCGGGCCGCGACCCGCTTACCCCGGCCGCGTTCCGCGACGCCACCGGGACGAGCCGGAAGTACGTGATGGCGATTCTCGAGGACCTCGACCGGCGGGGATGGCTCCGCCGGACGCCCGACGGTCACCTGCCGGGCCCGCGCGCCCCGCTCGCGTCGGAGCGGGCCGCAGATGGGACGACGAAGGCGCCGGAGAACGCCGTCGTCCGATGACCGGCCCGTCGGTCCCGGCCGCCTCGGGGCTCGTCCTCGCCGGCGGGCGGTCGTCCCGGTTCGGGCGAAACAAGCTCGCCGAGCCGCTCGGCGGCCGGCCCCTCCTTGCCCACGCCGTCACGGCGATCGGCCTGGTCGTCCGCGAGGTCATCGTGCTGCTTCCACCTGTCGGCGATCCGCCCGCGTTGCCGCGAACCGTCGGTGACGGCCGCATCCCCGTTCGCCTTGCCCGCGACCCGGAGCCGTTCGGCGGTCCACTCGTCGCCGTTCTGGCCGGCCTCGAGCGGGCCCGGGAGCCGTTCGCCCTGCTCGCCGGGGGCGACATGCCGGGACTCGCCGGCCCTGTCCTCGCAGCGCTTCTGCGGGCGCTCGAGGCGTCCGAGGACGTCGAGGCGGCCGTGCTCGAGTTCCGCGGCCGCCGTCAGCAGCTGCCGGCCGCGTTCCGCGTCGGCGCCGCGACGATCGCGGCCCGCCGGCTGCTCGGGGAGGGCGAGCGGAGCCTCCACGCCTTCCTCCGCGCGCTTCGAACGCGCGAGCTTCGCGAGGGGGAGTGGCGGGCGCTCGACCCGGCCGCCGCGACCCTGAGGGACATCGACCTGCCGGACGACCTCGCGACCTGACTCGCCGGAACGCTGAAACGACGACGCCCGCCGGAGGATGGCGGGCGCCGTCGTTGTTGAGCGGAGCCGAGGGAGATCAGCTCCGGTACGGGTCATCCCGGAGGATCGGGAGCGAGAAGTCGGTATCGACTGCCGAGAAGGCGGCCCGCGCGGATGAGACCGCAGCGGCGATCCCGGCGAACCGGTTCTGCTTCGGCTGGCCGGCCGCGATGCGGTCGATGGCCCGCTCCCTGCGGTAGCCGTCGAGTCGCTCGTCGGCGAGGCGAAGGGCCTGGTCGGCGGCGATCATTCCGTAACCGTTCATGGCCCTGGTCTCCTTTCCGCGGCCCCGATGGAGCTCGAAGGCCTGCATCAGGAGGATCGCTCCGCGGGCGGCGGAGGCCCACCGACAAGGGACGAGAACGCGCCTACGTCATCCGTCGCATGCCCCAGGCCGCGTAGGGGGCTGCAGGCCACGTGGCGCTGCCGGACGGGCAAGGCCGGTGGCCCGCCGCTACGCTCCGCGGATGGCGAGCGTCCATCTTCTGCACGCCGGTTACGCGGCCGACCGCGTCGCCAGCTCCGTCGTGCTGGTCCGCGACGGCGATGCGGTGATCGTCGCCGATCCCGGGATGGTCGCCGACACCGGCCTCATCCTCGATCCGCTCGCCGCGCTGGGCGTTGCTCCGGAGGCGGTCAGCCACGTGTTCCTGTCGCATCACCATCCCGACCACACGATCAACGTCGCGCTGTTCCCGAAGGCGGAGGTCGTCGACTACTGGGCGCGCTACCGGGGCGACGAGTGGCTCGATCACGAGGGCGACGGCTACCGGCTGTCGCCTCGCTCGCAGCTGTGGCTGACCCCGGGTCACACCGAGGAGGATGCGACGCTTGTCGTCGAGGCGGACGACGCGACGTACGCCTTGACCCACCTGTGGTGGCACGCCGATCGGACGCCGGCCGTCGATCCGCTCGCGTGGGACCAGGCCGCGCTCGAGAGGGGCAGGGAACGCGTCCTCGGCGTAGCCGACGTCGTCATCCCCGGCCATGGCCGGCCGTTCCGGGTGCGCGAAGGCGTCAGTCGCCGGCCCGCCTCGCCACGATGTTGAGCCGGACGTAGTCGAGCTCGGGAGCCGGCATCCGGGCGGCCACCGCCCGGACGAAGGCAGGGCGTTGTGCGGCGGGCAGCCGCTCCAGGTGCTGGCGCAGGCACACCGTCTCGAGAAACGTCTCGAACGGCTCGCCGGGCTCGAACCGCGTCGGCTCCTCCGTCAGCCATGCCTCGACGTCGACGAACCCGGATGCCAGAAGGCGCTCGGTCGTCTCGGCGGGCGTGGCGAACAGGTACTCGCCCTGCCAGCCGTCGCCGATGCCTGCGAGCACGTGCTTCAGGCTCGCCACATTGCCGGCGCCGCCGCACTGCGCGACCAGACGGCCGCCCGGGCGGATGACCGCGGCGAGATTCCGGAACAGCCCATCATGATCCAGCACCCAGTGGAATGTCGCCGTCGAGAGGATGGCGTCGACCGGTGGGTCGACCGGCAGCGGCCGGGCGAGGTCGGCGTGGACGAACTCGACCTGGGCGGCACGGCGGGCAAGGCGGCGGCGGGCCTCCTCGAGCATGGCGGCGGACGCATCGAGGGCGACGACCCGGCCGCGCGGCACGCGCTCGAGGAGCATCTCGGTCACCCGGCCGGAGCCGCACCCCGCGTCGAGCACCCGTTCACCACCCTCGAGCGGCAGCCGATCGAGAACCGCGGCTCCCCAGCCCGCCTGCGCATCGGCCACCCGATCGTAGCTCCGCGCATTCCAATCGCCGGTCACGGCTCCAGCCTAGCGCGGCCATGCGGCATCTCAAAAGAGCCTCGGATGGGACGACGGATCGCGCAGGAACCCCTAGCCGCGGCCGCGCCGGGTCTGTACCCTGTCGAGTGGCGTCGCCCCATGGGTGTCGCCTGGACGAGGGAGGCCAGCCCGCTCGGACGCGGAGTCCGCGGGCATCGAAGGGAGGCGCTGCGGGTGGAGTTCTACAACAAGCTCAATGCCAACGAGCGGCTGGTCGCGACCGGCGCCATCATCGTCCTCATCGGCGCGCTCGTGAGCGTCGTGACCGGCGGCCTGGGGTTCGTCACGCTTCCCCTGCTCGGCGCGATCGCGGTTCTGGCGATCTATTACCTGAAGTACTCACCGACGCAGACGATCACGTGGCCCGCGCCGATCCCGCTCATCGTCCTCGTCATCGCAGCGATCTCGGCGATCTTCGGCGTTCTCGGCGCGCTCCAGCTGGTCGGGATCCTGTTCGGTGTCGGGCTGTTCACGCTGGCGGTGATCGCCGTCGCGGTCGGATCGGTGATCATGGCCTGGGGCGCCTGGCAGGAGTACCAGGCGATGCCGAAGACGACGCCGCCGAGCGCCTGAACCGGGCTCCGCGCAACTCCGAACCGGGCGGGCGACCGCCCGGTTCGTCGCGTTCAGGCCTGGCCGGCGGACCCGGGATCCGGGTCGCCCGCGGCCGGGCCCTCCCCGGGCAGTGCGTCGCGCGGCTCGCCCCGGAGCCCGACGTAATTGACGGCTGCCCCCGCCACGAGCAGCGCGGCACACGCGATCGACGCGACGTGGAACGCGTCGGTCGACGCCGCCCGGCCAGCCTCGCGGACTTCCTGCGGCGTGTCCGGCTTCGGCGGGTTGATCGGCTGGACCATCTGGCGCAGCTCCGGCGACGCCGGATCGACGCCCGGCACCTTCGCCGCCAGCGTCGAGTAGAACGTCCCCGAGACGACGATGAAGATGATCGCGGACATGAGCGGCGAGCCGACCCGCGACACCGCGTTGTTGATCGCCGACGCGACCCCGGCGAAGCGGACGGCCACCGAGCTCATGAGGGCGCTCGTCAGCGGAGCGACGACGAGCGAGATCCCGACCCCGAACGCGAGCACCGACGGGAGCACGTCAAGCAGCGCCCCGGTCGGTGGGACGAGGCTCGCCGGCTCGGCGATGTCCGCCGCCCACGCCGGGCTGTTCGACGGGATCCGCGCCATCCACAGGAGGCCGGCCGCCATCACGAGTGGCCCCGCGACGAGGAACGGACGTGGGCCGATGCGTCCGGCGAGCGCCCCGATCCGCGTCGAGAGCACGGTCAGGAGGATTCCGGTCGGCACGCCGATCATCCCGGACGCGACCGGCGTATAGCCCAGGACGCCCTGGAGGAACAGGGTCTGGAAATAGACGCTGACGTACAGCGCCCCGTAGATGAGAAGCGTCGACACGTTGATCACGGTGAACACGCGGGAGCGGAACAGCTCCAGAGGCACGAGTGGGTTCGGCCGGCGGGTCATGAGGAACGGGAACCCCAGGGTCGCGACCGCGCCGATGCCGAGGGCGCCGAACGCGGTGAGGTCCCCCCAGTGCTGGGCCTCGCCGCGGATGGCGCCGAACGCGAGCCCGCCCACGGCCACGACCGCGACGCACGCCCCGAGCCAGTCGAATCGGCCGGTTGCCGACTCGTCGCGGGTCTCCTCCATGTGCCGGAGGGTCGCCCACAGCCCGAGGATCACGAGTGGCGCGTTGATGAAGAACGCGGCCCGCCACGAGACGGCCGTCACGAGGACCCCGCCGATGATCGGCCCGAACAGGAGCAGCCCGGAGGTCGACGCTGCCCAGATTCCGAACGACCGTGCGCGGGCCTCTCCGTCGAACGTTGCCGTGATGATCGAGAGCGACCCCGGAACGAGGAGCGCGCCGGTAGCCCCCTGGAGGACGCGGAAGAGCGAGAGCAGCTCGAGATTCGGGGCGAACGCGCACAACATCGAGGTGATCCCGAATCCCGCCAGGCCGATCGCGAAGACGCGGCGGCGCCCGTAGTAGTCGGCGACCGCGCCCGCGAGGATGAGCAGCGCGGCAAGCGTCGCCAGGTAGCCGCTCGCGACGTAGGTCTGACCTTCGAGGACACTCACGAGCGTCGCCGGCAGCGTCTCGCCGATCTTCGGCAGCGCGACGTTGACGATCGTCCCGTCGAGGAACACGACAGACGATCCGAGGATCGCGGCGACCATCGTCCAGCGCTGGGTCGTCGTCATCAAGCGGAGTCTAGGGCCGGGACGATCCGGCCCGTTTCGCGCGTAGACTCACGACATGCCCGGTCCCGTGGCGCTCGTCGGCGCCGGCGAGTTTCTTCCCCCGATGGCCGAGTTCGACCTCGGGCTCCTGGCCGCGACCGCCCGGTCCCGACCGCGGGTCGTCGTCCTGCCGACCGCCTCGTACCCCAGCGGGGAGGAAGTCTTCCAGCGCTGGGCGGCGATGGGCGTCGAGCACTTCGGCGCGCTCGGCGCGGAGGTCGAGCCGGTCCTCGTCCGGAATCGCATCGACGCGGACGACGCCGCCAACGTCCAGGCGATCGGCGAGGCCGACCTCGTCTATCTGTCGGGCGGGCGATCCGACTACCTGCTGTCGACGCTCGCGGGGACGGGCGTGGGGCGGGCGCTCGCCGACGCCCACGATCGCGGCGCGGTCCTCGCCGGTTGCTCGGCCGGCGCGATGGTCCTCGCCGAGCGGCAGTTCGACTTTCGGCGCCGGTTCCTGCCATGGCCGCTCCGCTGGAGATTCGGGCTCGGGTTCGTCTCCGGCGCGGCGGTCATCCCCCACTACGACGGATTGCCGGAGCCGGTGACCGCGTTGATGGCCCTCCAGGCGCCGCGGGGCGCGGCCGTGCTCGGGCTCGACGAGGGCACGGCGGTCGTGGGGCGCGACGGCTCGTGGCAGGTCCACGGTCGGGCGCGGGTCACCGTCTGGCGGGGACGGCGACGGGAGCGGTTCCGTCACGGCGAGGTGTTCCGCCTCGGTTCGTAGCGGGCTGGCGGGTCCGGGCCCAGGCGACCCGCCCAACGGGTCACCTGCAGGAGGAAGAGGTCCCGGGGCCTCCTCTGCGGGCCTGGATCAGCGCTTCCGCGGATGCTTGACCCGCCAGGCGGGTCGATCGGTTGCTCGAGGAACCAGTTGACCCGCGGCGCGGGCGGAGCCTCGGTCGCAGGCTCCGGGCGCGGACGCGCTGCCCGAGGTCAGTCCGGCTTCACCTGGCGGAAGCAGTCCGAACAGTAGACCGGGCGGTCCATACGCGGCTTGAACGGCACCTGGGCCTGGTTGCCGCACGAGGAGCAGATCACCGCGAAGTACTCTCGGACGGGACGCTCGTCGCCCCGCTCGTAGCCGCGCGGCCCGCCGATCTCGCGAACGTCGTATCCGCCTTCGCGAGCGGAGCGCCGGCTTGCCCGGCAGCTCGCGCAGCGCTTCGGGTCCGAGCTGAACCCCTTCTGCGAGTAGAACTCCTGGTCGGCCGCGGAGTGGATGAACTCCACGCCGCAGTCCACGCACACGAGGCTCCTGTCGACAAAAGTCACGATGCTCCTCTCCCGCGGGTCGCTGGGACGCTCTGTCTGTGGCGCGCTGGGGGCAGGGGCATCGACGGACGGGACGAGCGCTGGCGGAAGAGGCCGGGGCCGCGCGACCCAGGAGCCGATGGGGAGTCCCTGTTCGGGGCGCACCGGTGTCACGACGGCGGAGGATAGCGCGGCCCGCGGATCGATGCCTTGCATCGCAGGGTCGCCCCAGGCTCGACCTCGCTCAGCCCGCCGATGCCGGCCGGGTGGCATCGCTGACACCCAACCTGTCACAATGCCCCGCGAACGTTCGGGGTGGCGAGCGAGGGCGAAGGGGGCACCTCGCTCGCACCAACCCCGCGGGCCGGATGGACGGCCGGCGGGCTGGATGCCGCCTCGGGCGTCGCTTCCAGCCACTCACCGAGAGGGAGGCGAGCCGGAACCGGATGCTCCGACTGCTCCATACCGCGGACGTCCACCTCGGAGCCAGGCACACGGACCTCGGCGAACAGGCGGCCGCGCAGCGCGAGCGCCAGTTCGCCGCCTTCAAGGCCACCATCGACCTCGCCCTTGCCGAGAAGGTCGACGTCGTGCTGATCGCCGGCGATCTGTTCGACTCGAACAGCCAGCCGAAGCGGTCGGTCGACCGGGTCGTCGCGGAGCTGAGGCGACTCGCCGAGAGCAAGATCCGGACGGTCATCATCCCGGGGACGCATGACGTCTACGACCGCTCGTCCGTCTACCGCGCCAACGACATCCCGGCGATGGCGGCGGCGACCCCGGGCGACGAGATGGTGACGGTCCTCACTCCCGATCGACCCGACGTCCACCTGACCGCCTGCGACGCGGTGATCCATGCCCGCGTCTTCGACACGAGGCGGGCTCCCCAGAGCCCGCTGAAGGATCTCCAGGTCGGATCGGACAAGCGGGCGACGTGGAACATCGGCCTGCTCCACGCCGCGGTCTCGATTCCCGGACGGACGGACGGCGACGACATCGTCGTGACGAGGGAGGAGATCGCCGCCACCGGCCTCGACTACCTCGCCCTCGGCCACTGGCACTCCCCGCAGCGAGGGACGGCCGGAGCCGTCCCGTACGCCTACTCCGGCGCGCCGGAGCCCGTGGCGGTCGACCAGGACAAGGCCGGCAAGGTCCTCCTCGTGAGCCTCGACAACGCGCTCGGCCAGAAGGCGGTCGCGATCGAGGAGCGCCAGGTGGGCCGGACGAAGTTCGAGAAGGCCGAGGTCGACGCCGCGGGGATCGCCAGCCAGCCGGCGCTCGTCGACCGGCTCAACGCCCGGGCGGACAAGGACCTCGTCCTCGACGTCCGGATCGTCGGCGTCAAGCCGGACGAGCTCGACATCGACGTCGACGAGATCGAGGCCCAGGTCCGCGCCTCGTTCCTCAAGGTCCGTGTCCGCGACCTGTCGCTCCCGGCGATGACCGAGGGTGCGCTTCCGCCGCCGGACACGATCGCCGGGGCGTTCATCCGCGAGGTCGAGGGGCGGATCGCGGAGCTCGAGGCGGCCGACGCCGATGCCCAGGCGGCTGAAGCGGCCGAGCTCCGTGACATCCTCCGGCTCGGGCGGTTGCTGCTCGCCGGCCAAGAGGTCGCGCTGTGAGGATCACCCGCCTCACGATCACCGACATGCGTCGGAATAACGTCGACATCAGGCTCGCCCCCGGGGTGACCGTCGTGCGCGGCCCGAACGAGGCCGGCAAGACGACCATCCAGCGGGCGATCGAGCTGGTCCTCACCCGGAAGTGCACGAGCAACACGGCCGATCTCGACGCTCTCCGTCCGTGGGGCGGGTCGGAGGAGGCCCGCCCCGTCATCACGATCGAGTTCGAGCAGGAGGACGACGACACGACCCGGACCGGCCGCCTCGAGAAGGCGTTCCGCGGGGCGAAGGGCACGGTCCAGCTCGACGTCAATGGCTCGTCGACGACGGACCCGAACCAGGCGGATCAGGCGCTTGCCGAGCTGACGGGCCTCCCGACCGAGGCGTTCTTCCGCTCGACCGCTTCGGTCCGCCATCACGAGGTTGCGGATCTGCAGCGGGACGAGGGAGCCCTGCGCGACCGGCTCCAGGCCTCGATCAGCGGCGCCGACCGGGGCACGTCGCGGGCTCGCAAGAAGCTCGAGAAGGCGCTCCTCGACCTGAACACGAAGGGCCCGAAGAATCCCGGCCGGCTGAAGGTCGCCGAGCAGGCGGTCGAGCAGGAGCGGGCCGCCGTCGAGCAGGGAGAGATCGCCCTCGCCCAGCTCGAGAGGGATCGGGACATCCTCGCCGGGGCACGCGAGCGGCGGGCGGTCGCGGAGCGGACCCTCCGCGACCTGCGGGCGATGCTCGAAAAGGCGAGGACCGCCGAGCGGCTGACCTCGGAGCGGGAGAACGCCCGGGCGAGGTTCGAGCGCTATCGCGACGGGGTCGCGACTCGGGACCAGATCGCCGAGCTCCACGAGAACCACCCGTCCCCGAACCCGCTGCCGGTCCTTCGCCAGATCGTCGAGCGCCTCCGCGGGCTGGACGTCCGGATCCGCGAGCTGCGCGGGTTGCTGGCGGGCGAGACCAACGTCGAGTTCGACGTACCGGCGGAGCCGACGTGGCGGCCGCTGTCCCGGATCGCGATCGTGATGGTCGTCGTCGGGGTGGTCCTGACCGGCGGTGCATTCGCCGGCAACCTCATGGGCGTCGCGCCGTTCGGTCAGACGCCCCTCATCGCCGGTGGTGTCATCGCGCTCGTAGGGTTGCTCCTCGCGCTGATTGCCTTCCAGATGCGCCGAAGCGACCGGCTCCAGAAGGAGCTGCGCGACACGGACATCGATCGCAGGCTGCGCGGCCGGTCCCAGATCGAGGAGGACCTCAACCAGTCGGAAACGGACTACGTCGCCCAGCTCCAGTCGCTCGAGCTGCCGGACCTCGCCTCGGCCGAGGCCCAGCTGGTTGCGGAGGAGGAGCACATCAACAAGATCGGGCGCCTCACCGCCCAGCTCGAGGGGCTCGTCGGGCGCGAGCCGCCCGACTCCCTGCCGGTCATCCGCGACGCGGCCGCCCTCGAGGTCGAGCAGAAGGGCCACGCGCTCGAGGCAATCGGGCCGATCGCCCGTGAGCCGCGCGCCCGCGAGCGGCTCGAGGTCGAGGTCGGCGAAGCGGAGACGGCGCTCGAGGCGGCCCGCGACGAGGAGGCCAATACGCGGGCTCGCGTCGAGGCCAACTCGGTCGACGCCGAGCAGGTCGCCGGTCATGCGGAACGGCTCGCGGCCTGGGAGGAGCAGCTCGCGACGCTCCAGCGGCGGGCCCGGATCTACCAGGGCACGCTCGATGCGATCGAGCGGGCCGAGATGGCGACGATCCGGACGGCGACCCGGTTCCTCGAGAAGCGGATGGTCGCCGACCTGGAGCGCGTGACCGGCGGCCGGTACCGGCGGGTCAAGGTCGACGACAAGACCCTCGACATCAGCGTGTTCGCGCCCGAGAAGGGGGACTGGGTCCCGGTCACGACCCTCAGCCAGGGAACGCTCGACCTCGTCTACCTCGCGGCTCGACTTGGGCTCGTCCGCCTCGTGACCGGCGATCGACGCCCGCCGCTCATCTTCGACGACCCGTTCGTCACGCTCGACGACGCGCGCGCGGCCCGGGCCCTCGAGCTGCTGCGGGAGATCGCGGCGGACTTCCAGGTGATCTACCTCACGACTTCGGACCGCTACGACGCGGCGGCCGATGCCGTCGTCGAGCTGCCCGGCCCGACCGCCGTCGACAAGCTCCAGGAGCCGCTGCCCGCCGCCGCGGATGGGTGAGGCCGGCCCGCTCGGGCCGGCGTCCGTCGTCGCCTTCGGACTTCTCTCGGCGATCGCCTGGGGGATCGCGGACTTCGGCGGAGGTCTCGCCAGCCGCCGCGCGGCGCTGTTCGGGGTCGTCCTCGTCAGCCAGGTCGCCGGGCTCGTCGTGGCCGTCGGGCTGGCGATCCTCCGCGGCGAGCCGTGGCCGGCGCCCGTCGACATCGGTTGGTCGGCCTTGTCGGGGGTCATCGGCTCGGCCGGCGTCCTCGCGCTCTACGGCGGTCTCGCGGTCGGCCGGATGGGCGTGGTCGCGCCAGTCGCCGGCGTCCTCAGCGCCAGCGTGCCGGTGCTTGCCGGGATCGTTCTCGAGGGCCTGCCGCCGCCGATCGTCCTCGCCGGCATCGGCCTGGCGATCGTCGCCGTCGTGCTCGTGTCGCGGGTCGGCGGCCATCCGGGATCCGGCCGGTCCGGGCTCGAGCTGGGCGTGGCCGCGGGCCTGTGCATCGGCCTGTTCAACGTCACGATCTCGCGGATCGACGAGAGCATCGTGTTCGGGCCGGTGTCGATTGTCCGGATCGTCCAGATCGTGCTGGTGACGACGGTCATGCTCGTCGTCCGTCGGCCCGGACGCGTGCCGCGGCGAATCCTGCCGGCCGTGACGGCCATCGGCGTCCTCGACATGACCGGTAATGCCGCGTTCCTGTTCGCCGAGCAGACGGGCCCGCTCGCGGTCGCATCGGTCCTGTCGTCGCTCTACCCGGTCACGACGGTCATCCTCGCGGCGATCGTCCTGCGCGAGCGGGTGACCCGCCATCATGCGGTCGGGATCGCCGCCGCGGCGATTGCGATTCTGCTCATCGGCGCCGGCTCGGCGGCCTGAGAAGAGAGGCACAGTGTCCGTGTCCGAGATTCCGGCGATCGAGCAGGTCTGGCTGGTCGAGGCGACCTACGCGCCCGACGCGGCCGGGACGCGCGTGCCATTCCGGGCCGCTCATCTCTCCCATCTCCTCGAGCTGAAGGAGGCGGGCGTCGTCGTCGAGGCGGGTGCGTTCACGGACGTGTCGGCGTCGATCGTCCTCGTTCGGGCCGAGTCGGAGGAGGCGGCCCTGGCGGTGTGCCGCGACGACGTCTACATGCGGAACGGCGTCTGGGTAGAGCTCCGGGCCCGCTCGTTCGGCCGGGTGGTGGGAGGGGCCGGCTGAGGGCCGCTGCTCGTCGGTCCGCTGCGCGCCACGCGCACGTCGCGACGACGGCGCCGCGGATCTAGCCGGGACGCCGCTCGATCCGCACGGCATCCAGCTCTGCCGGCGCGGCGATGCGGTGGACTGCGTCGAAGCGCTCCCGCTCGAGCAACCCGCGATCCACGACCTCCCGAAGCCGTGACAGCTGGTCGAGGATGACGCCGCGATCGACCACTCGCTCCGTCCGCGCCGAGTTGCGGTCGAGAACGACATCCCGAGGGAGGTCCAGCACGATCGCGACGGCCGGCACCCGACAGGCGCGGGCCAGCCGGAGCAGTGCCGACCGTGCCCCCTTCGACAGGTTCGTCGCGTCGACGACCGTCAGCCTGCCGTCGTTCAGCCGCTTCGCCAGCTGTCGGTGGAGGACCGAGAACGCCGCCGCGCTGGCCTCCTGGTCCGCCTCGTCGCGCCCGACGATTGCCCGAAAGCCGTCGGACGACAGGGCCTCGTCAGGCGCGAAGTGCCGGGCCGCGAACGTCGTCTTGCCGGACCCGGCCGGCCCGACGAGCACGACCAGCGATGGATCGGGGACCGCCAACGTCGGCATCGGGGCCGATCATCGCACCGCAGGCGGCCGCCAGGAATCGGCTCCGCCAATCAGCCCTGGGCCCGCCGCGCCTCCCAGCCCGCGCCGGACTCCGCCCGCCGGACTTCGTAGCGCGGCTGGTCGTAGACGGTCGGGCCGCGCGTCGCATGCCCGTCGGCCAGGCGATAGCGCGACCCGTGCCACGGGCACTCGACCTGGCCGTCGACGATCGTGCCTTGCGCGAGCGGCCCGCCCGCATGGGCGCACTGTTCATGGAGCGCGAGGATCGTCTCGCCGGTCCTGACGATCACGAGGTTGTTGGCCCCGGCCTTCGCCTTGAACAGCTGACCCTCCGGGATGTCGGGGGCGTCGCCGAGATCGAGCGCAATCCACTTCGTCCCGGTGCCCCGGAACGCGTGCCGGTTGACCATGTTGCCGAGGACGTAGGCGACGTCGCCACCGACGAACGCGCCGGCCGTGACCAGCAGGTAGCCGACGACCGACAGGAGGATCGGGACTGTGCGTACGTCGGGCGACCCGAGACGCATCGCGAGCGAGACGACGTACACGACCAGCGCCACGACCATCAGCGTCGCGTGGACGGTGGCTCGCATCCTGGCCGTCCCGTCGGTGTCGCTGTAGTCGGCGGACCCGGCCAACGCCGAGAGGAGCATCAGCGCGATGCCGGCGATCAGCGCGACGTCGGCCGCGCCCGGCTGGCCGAGCACGTCGAACACGACGACGAGGGTCAGGACGCCGATGGGCAGGTCCGTCGAGGCCGCGTGGAGCGGATGTCCCAGCCAGCGACCGTGGAGCAGGTCCTTGATCGTCCACATCCGGTGGAAGAGGGCCGACAGCCAGCGGTGGTTGAAGTCGCCGAAGGGTCTTGCCCAGAAGGCCTGGGCGTCGATCAGCCGGGTGAGGAATCGGGCCATTCGTCACCTCCGTCCGTGCACTCGAAGTCTACGCCCGGGCCGAATGCCTAGCTACGACTCGGCTTTCTTCCCGATACGTGGCTCGGTGGGCAGGCGGTTCTCGCCAAGCGCCCGCCTGGGCGCCCGCCGGCGCCCGCTTCAGGCGCCCGCCGGCGCCGTCTCGGCCTGGCGGCGATGCCGGCGCGAGAGCGCCGCTGTTTCGGGCCCGGCCCCCGATTCGTTGCCCTCTGCGTCGGTCCAGTCGCCGCGCAGGGCGATGACCGCGAGCAGCATGCTCAGGCCGCCGTACCAGAGGGCCGGCAGCGCGATCATCGCCGCCACCGGCACCGTCCAGCGGCGATTCGTCTGGGCGCCCCATGCGACGACGGCCAATGCGATCGGAAGCCGGGCGAGGAACGGGACCGGCAGGGCGGCCCACGTCGCGCTGCGCCCGGCCGCGTCGGTCAGGACGGCGAGCCAGTCCGTCCACGCCGCGGGCATGAAGATCGCCGAGCCGAGGAAGATCGCGAACGTCGCCCCGACGGCGATCGCCAGCGACCGCCACTCGCCGCGCAACGCGAACCAGAGCAGGCCGATCCCGGGCGTGACCTTCGTCAGGAGGACGAACGCCCAGGCCGCCGGCCATCGGAACCCGGCAACGATCGCGACCGCGAGGAGCAGCGAGATGTTGCCGCCGATAAGCTCGGGGACCGCGAAGAGCACGCCGATCGCGAGCAGCCGCGGCCCGGTCAGGAAGCGGAGCGCGCCGAGGAGGATCCCCGTCCACGCGGCGACGAACGCCTGCCACGGCAGCAGCGCGAGTGGCGCGACGAGCTGGAGGAACGCGGGGGAGTAGACGTACGCGGAGGGCGTGGTCCAGCTGGCGTGGGCGTACGGGTCGGCGAGCGTCGGCGACCAGTACGACCGGGCGTCCTGTGCCGTCCCCCACCACCAGCGCCCGAACGGCTCCGACAGCGCGACGATCACCAGCCACGCGACCGCGGCGATGAGCAACCCCGCGGCGACGCGGTAATCCGGCCTTGGCCAGGTCCGCGGGAGTGAGAGCGGCCGCGCGGCGGCGCGACGGGGAAGGGAAAGGTCGGTCATGTCCTCGGGTCACAGGGCACGTTGGCGGGGATGAGACGCGACGCGGGGCTGATTGCATCATGCAGCGGCTTTGGAAGTCGTGTCGTCTGCACGACATCCCGGATGCGCGCTGGTCGGCTCAGCCGGGCAGGTCCCGCTCCTCCGGCCCGATGTAGATGACGTCCGGCCGAATGAGCCGGTTCGCCGCGGCCTGCTCCAGGACATGAGCGGTCCAGCCCGCATGTCGGGCCAGGGAGAACGTGGCCGTGAAGAGGTCGGGGGTCAGCCCCACGCCCTCGAGAACAGGCGCGGCGTAGTACTCGACGTTCGTCTTGATCGCCCGCTCCGGGTGGCGCTCGGCGAGGATCCGGAGCGCTACGTCCTCGACCTCGATCGCGAGCTTCAGCCAGTCGGGCTTGTGCTCCATCGACTCGGCGACCTTCCGCAGGGCGGCCGCCCGCGGGTCGTACGCACGATAGACCCGATGGCCGAAGCCCATCAAGCGCTCGCCTCGGTCGAGCGCTGCGCGAATCCACGCCTCCGCCTTCTCCGCCGAACCGACCTTCGCGAGCTGATCGACGACCAGGCTCGGCGCCCCGCCGTGAAGGGGGCCTTTCATCGTCCCGATCGCCCCGGCGATCGCCGAGGCGATGTCCGAGCGAGTCGACGTGATGACCCGGGCGGTGAACGTCGAGGCGTTGAAGCTGTGCTCCGCCCCGACGACGAAGTAGGCATCGAGGGCGCGCGCGGTGGCGGCATCCGGGCGCTTGCCGGTCAGCTGGTAGAGAAAGCCGGCGACAAGGTCGAGCGACGAATCCGGCTCGACCGGGTCGAGGCCCTGGCGGAGCCGGGCAAACGCGGCCAGCGCCGACGGCGAGAAGGACGTGAGCCCGCGCGCCTGCTCGACGGTCGGCGGCCAGTCGAGCTTCTGGGTCGCCCCCCACGCCGACACAGCCGTACGGAGCGCATCCATCGGCTTCGCGTGGTTCGGCAGCGCTCGGAGGGTGGTGAGGACGGCGGCCGGGACAGGGCCCGTCGTCAGGCGATGATCGCGCTCCCACTCACCCGTCCAGAGAAGGTTCGCGACCGCGCCGTACGTTCCCCGCTCGACGAGGTCACCGATCCGGTATCCCCGGTAGAGGAGCCGGCCTCGCTCGCCGTCGATCATGCTGAGGGCCGTCTCGCCGGCCACGACGCCCTCCAGGCCGGGCGACCAGGATGGCGCCGCGGAAGGGGGTGACGCTTTTCCCGCCGCCCTGACCTCGGTCATCGGCTCTCGAGCGCGCGGAGCACGACGCGGACGAGGATCGCGCCCGCCGAGGCGAACACAACCGCGCCGAAGAAGCCCTGGACGTCCCCGAAGCCGAGCTCGCGTGACAACCAGCCACCGAGGATCCCGCCGACGATGCCGACGAGGATCTTCGGCAGGCAGCCGCGAGCCGAGCGGTCCCCGACGATCCAACCCGAGATCGACCCGGCGATGAAGCCGATGACGATCCAGCCGACCAGTCCCATGTCCATGCGCCAAGTGTGGCACGAGGCGGCGCCCGGCGTGGGTCAGGGCGCGGCGAGGAAGCTCTCGACCTCGGCGACCAGCCGGTCGGGATGGGTGTGGTGGGCGCCGTGCTTCGCACCGTCGATCACGGCGATCCGCCCGTTCGCCAGTCGCGCATCGAGCGCCTCCGTCGCCGCCCGGAAGACCTGCCGGCTGGCACCACCCAGGACCTGGAGGACCGGCACGGTCACCCTGCCGAGGGCGTCGAGGCCGGCCGCCGCCGACGTCTCGGCCGCCACCTCCCGGACGATCGTCCGGGCCGCGGCGACGCGGGCCGGCCAGACGGGATTGGCGCGGTACGCCCCGAGATCCGCCGCGCTCATGCCGACGACCTCCGAGAGGAACGTCACCAGCAGCTCCTCGTTCCGCCCGGCGTCGGCGAGCGACTGGAGCCGTGACTGGAGCTCCGGTTCCTGGTACGGCGCTTCCGGCGGCGCCGGCGCGCCCTCGTAGACGACGAGGCGGCGGATGTTCGGCGTCCGGAGCGCTGCGCCGAGCCCTACCCGGCCGCCGTACGAGTGGCCGACCACGTCGATCGGGCTCCCGCTATCCACCGCGAGCGAGTCGACGACCGCGGCGAGGTCCTCGAACTCGCGGTCGATCGCGTAGGCCGGCCCGTCACCGCTCGCCCCGCGTCCCCGCCGGTCGATCGCGTGGACGGTGCGTCGGCGGGCGAGGATCGGCTCGACGACGCGGAACGTCGTGTGGTCCGCGGCCGCCCCGTGGACGAGGACGAGCGGCGGCCCGTCGCCCGAGACGAAGTCGGCGATTCTCGTACCGTCCGGCGCGCGGACGACCCGACCGGGCGAGGCAGCCATGCGAGGCGGCGATAGCTGCCCGAGGGCTACCGGAGACCGCGCGGCAGGCCCGCGGCGGCGGCTTCGTCGAGAAGCCAGCTGACGCCGGGCCGCCGGACGAGCTGGGCCGGCCAGAGGCGCGGGTCGCGCTTGTCGCCGAAGATCGTCCCGACGATCTCGGCCTTGGCCGCGCCGTGAACGACGACGAGGACCTGGCGGGCAACGTCGAGGATCCGCGGATTGAGCGTCAGCCTCGTGACATGCGGCTCGACGTGGGTCGGGGCGGGAACCGGCAGGGCCCACGCTGCCTCGTCGAACGTCGTCGAGTTCGGGAACACGGACATCACGTGGCCATCCGGCCCGACGCCGAGGAGGACGAGGTCGAAGACCGGCCAGCCGTCGTGCGTCTCGAGCCCCGCCGCCCGCAGGTCCGCGTCGTAGTGGGCCGCCGCCCAGGCCGGGCCACGCGTTTCGCCGATGGCCTCGCTCGTCGGGAACGGGTGGATGTTCTCGACGGGGATCGGAGCGCCGGGGTGAATGCCCTTGAGCGCGTCATCGGGCTCGTCCTCCAGCCAGTCCGTTCCGGAATGGGCGGCCGCGGCGAGGAGGATCTGGTCGGCCGGCAGGATGTTCGACAGTGGGTGGTCGGGCGGGACGTATCGGTCGTCGCCCCACCACAGGTGGACGCCGGACCACGGAACGCTGTCGCGGAGCCGGGGCGATCCGAGGCGGCGGTAGATCCCGATCGGGGCCGAGCCACCGGTCGTCGCCCAGTCCGCCCGGTCGCGTGCGGTCACAGCGTCGCGCAGGGCGTTGGCGATGTGATCGGCCGCGGCCGCTGAGACGGCATCCGGGTTGGGCAGGACCGCGACCGCCGGCTCGCCGGCCGTCACGCGCGATGTCATCTGGTCGCCCGTCCGGGCACGGCCGCGTCCCCGGCGAGGGCCGCGGCCATCCGGATCGACCCGTCCGAGACCGGATCGCGGCCGCCGACCTCGATCGCCTCCGCGAGGAGGTCGACGTCCGTCCGGCGCGGAGCCTTGAACGTCCGGTCGAGCGACTCGATTCCGTCGAGCCAGACCCGGACGTGGACCGAATCGTGGACGGCGGTGACGTCGGCGCGCAGCTCCGAGCCGCGCCGCTCGGCCAGGAGCTCCACCCGCAGGGTCGTCCCGGCCGGCATCGGCGACACGACGGGCCGGATGACGACCGACGTCTCGGAGCGGCCATCGGCCAGAACGGCCGCGAGTCCCCGGCTCAGCACCGGCTTCGTCGTCGCCCGGGTCGAGCGGGTCCCGGGGCGGGCCTTCGGCGGGGCGTGCCCGGCCACGGGGGCGAGCGGGCGGACGACTCGCAGCCCCAGTCGCGATGCGAGCCACCCGACGTGGTAGACGGGCTTCACGAGATTCGTCGAGCCCGGCGCGCCGGTCTCGTCGTGGGTGGCATAGGCGACCGCGATCCGGCGCATGGACCGGAGGAACGGCGTGAACTCGTGGAGGTCGAAGATCGACGCGATCGCTTCGCGCCACCGCGACTGGCGGACGAGGGCGAAGTCGCGGATCGACAGGCTCGTCGAATCGATGAGGTTCGCCAGCTGGCGGAGCCGGCCGAGTCCGTCCTCTGCCCACGTCGACCCGTCGACGACCAGGCGATCGGCCATCGACAGCAGATCGCGAGCCGGTTCGGTGCCGAGCGGCGGCTCGCCCGGCCACCAGATCGTCACCGGCAGGTCGTGGATGAGGAGCGGTGCGACGATCGCGTCGAGGTGGCGGCCGCTTTCGCCGCCGGCGGAGAGGTAGATCATCTCGGCGCAGATCTCCGGCGCGTCGGCGCGGGGCAGGACGCAGTGGGCCTGGATCTGCGCATCGAGCCACGACGGGCCGTCCGGGTCCGCGGCCGAGACGATCAACGTCCGCGACGGGTGCTTGCCGGTGAGTGTCTGGATCGTGGCCGCAGAGCGCTCGCCGATCTCCGGCCGACGGGCGATGACGACGAGGTTCATCACGCTCGTCCGCGCCGCGACGTGACGCCCGGGCTCGCCCTCGACGAGGGTCTCGAGGTTCGGCTCCGCCCAGATCCGGGTCAGCTCCTTCTCGATGTCCTCGATCGAGTGGGCGCGGGATTGCCAGTGGAGGAATGGCTCGCCGGGACGCGCTTCCTGGTCGATGACGATTCGCCCGCTGCCGACGGCCCTGCTGCCGACCGCAAGTATCTCGCCGACCCGGGCACTTGCGTCCGGATCGTGGCCATTTCCCCGAGAAGGTCCCTCAACCATGTTGATCCGGCACCCTCAGCGGCATGTCGTCACCGGCCCACCGATGTCCGAGGCGGAGCTCCGCGAGGCCATCGGCCAGAGGTTTGGGCCGTGGGACGGCCGAACCGGCGAACGAGCCGGGCCGGCGGCTCTCGGCATCGGCCCGCGCCGGTCGGTTGGGCCGTGGGGCGGCCGAACCGGCGAACGAGCCGGGCCGGCGGCTCTCGGCATCGGCCCTTGCCGGTCGGTTGGGCCGTGGGGCGGCCAACAGGGCGGCCAACAGTAGGAGGCCGCTCATATCCGCCTCCATCGGCGGCCGTCGCGGGCAAGCAGTTCGTCGGCCTCGGGGGGCCCCCATGCTCCGGCTTCGTAGTTCGGGAAGTCAGGCGGCGGGCCGTCCGCCCAGGCGTCGAGCATCGGGTCGACGATCGCCCAGGCCTGCTCCACCTCGTCGGCCCGGGTGAACAGCGATGCGTCACCGAGCAGGGCATCGAGGATGAGCGTCTCGTATGCGTCGGGCGAATCGACCGCGAACGCCGATCCGTACGTGAAGTCCATCGTCACCGACCGAACGTCGATCCCGAGCCCGGGGATCTTCGCTGCGAACCGGAGCATGATCCCTTCGTCCGGCTGGATCCGGATCGCGAGCAGGTTCGCTTCAGGTTCCGTCGCCGATTCCCGGAAGAGCTTGTGGGGGACCTCCTTGAACTGGATGGCGATCTCCGTCGCCCGCTTCGGCAGCCGCTTGCCCGTCCGGAGATAGAACGGGACGTCCGACCAGCGCCAGTCGTCGACGTAGAGCTTGACGGCGACGAACGTCTCGGTCTCCGACTGCGGATCGACCTCCGGCTCCTCGCGGTAGCCGGGCACGGGCATCGCATTCACCCAGCCCGGGCCGTACTGGCCGCGGACGACGTGGCGCTCGATCTCGTCGCGCGATTTCTCGGCGATCGCCCGGAGGACCTTGACTTTCTCGTCGCGCAGCGGCTCTGCCTCGAACGTCGTGGGCGGTTCCATCGCGACGAGGCTCATCAGCTGGAGGAGGTGATTCTGGAGGACGTCCCGAGCGGCGCCGGTCTCCTCGTAGAACGAGCCCCGTCCCTCGACGCCGAGGGACTCGGCGACCGTGATCTGCACGTGGTCGATGTGGCGGCGGTTCCAGATCGGCTCGAAGATCCCGTTCCCGAACCGGAAGACCAGGAGATTCCGAACGGTCTCCTTGCCGAGGTAGTGATCGATCCGGTAGACCTGCGACTCGCGGAACACCCGGGCGACGTCGCGGTTCAGCCGGTGAGCGGATTCGAGATCGTGTCCGAACGGCTTCTCGATGACGACCCGCCGCCAGCCGCCGCCGTGGACCTCGTGATCGAGGCCCACCCGTCCCAGCTGGGCGACGATCTCGGAGAACGCCGACGGCTGCGTCGCGAGGTAGTAGAGCCGGTTCCCGTGTGTGCCGTGCTCCTCGTCCATCTCGTCGAGGCGCGTCGCGAGGACCTCAAAACCGCGCGGTTGGTCGAAGTCGCAGCGCTGGTACGAGATCCGCTCCGCGAACGACCGCCACGCCTCGTCGTCGATCGGCTGGATTCGCGCGTGCTCCTCGATCGAGGCGAGGACCTCGGCCCGGAACGTGCGGTCGTCATACGGACGCCGGGCGATCCCGAGGAGCTGGAACTCGTGCGGCAGGAGGTTCGTCCGCCACAGCTGGTAGAGGGCCGGGATGACCTTCCTGTGGGCGAGGTCCCCGGTCGCGCCGAACAGCGCGAGGATGCACGGGTCCGGCAGTCGCTCGAGGCGGAGGCCCTCGCGCAGCGGGTTTTCGACGACGCGTGGCGCAGCCCGCTTGCGGCCCTCCCGAAAGAGCCGCAGGTCGCGCATCGTCCGCGGCGCCTCGCGAGGTCGGGGCGCTGGATGGGGGACGGCGTCGGGAGCGGACTCTGGCGACGCCTTCCTTCGGCCCGGGGCCGATTTTGCGGGACGGGAGGGCGCTTTGCGGGCCACTACTCAGAAACCTCGTGCGGATGGCTCGCGGGTGCGTCGCCTCCGAGACCTCGGGCCAATGGCGTCGCGGGGCTCCGCCTTGGAGACCTCTGGCGTATGGCCTCGACGGAGCTCGGCCTGCGACCTCGGTGGGCGAGCGATCGGCGCCGCGTTGAGGTTGCCCCGATCACTCGGTTTTCACCGCATGACCACCGAACTCATTTCGGAGTGCGGCCAGGACCTTCGCGCCGTACGAGTCGTCCTGGCGGGACCGGAAGCGCATCAGCAGGGAGAGGGTGATGATCGGCGCCGGCACGTCCTTGTCGATCGCCTCCTGGATCGTCCAGCGGCCTTCGCCGGAGTCGGCGACCCAGCCCTTGATCCGGCTGAGGTTCTGGTCGCCGGCGAACGCCGGCTCGAGCAGCTCGAGGAGCCACGACCGGACGACCGACCCGTGGTTCCAAAGCTTCGCGATCGACTGCAGGTCGAGCGGATAGTCGCTCGCGTGCATGATCTCGAAGCCCTCGGCGTAGGCCTGCATCATTCCGTACTCGATTCCGTTGTGCACCATCTTCACGTAGTGACCCGAGCCCGGGCCGCCGGTGTGGAGATAGCCGCCGAGCGGCGCGAGATCCTTGAACGCGGGCTCGAGGCGCTTCACCGGCTCCGGATCGCCGCCGACCATCAGGCAGAAGCCGTTGGCGAGCCCCCAGATGCCGCCCGACACGCCGGCGTCGACGTAGTCGATGCCCTTCTTCTTCAGCTCGGGGTGGCGTCGTTGATCGTCGTGAAAGTTCGTGTTGCCGCCGTCGATGATCGTGTCGCCCTTCTCGAGATGCTCGAGCAGCTCGTCGATCTGGGCCTCCGTCGCGTCGCCGGCGGGGACCATGATCCAGACGGCCCGTGGCTTCTCGAGCTTGGCCACGAGCTCCTCGATCGTGAACGCGGCCTCGGCGCCCTCTCCGGCGATCTCCTTCGTCTTCTCCGCCGTCCGGTTGTAGGCGACGACCTCGTGGCCGTTGCGGAGCAAGCGGCGGACCATGTTCGCGCCCATCCGACCCAGGCCGATGAATCCGATGCGCATGGCGCTCAGTCCTCCGTGGTGCGCTCGACGAGGGCCGCGGCGAGCGCCCGCTCGAGGGCCGCGAGGCCGGCCTCCGGGTCGGCCCCGAGATGGACGCGCAGGATCGGCAGGTCGTGGGATTCGATCGCCGCGAAGTCTCCTTCCGCCTGGGCCTCGATGAGCTGCCCGAACGTGTACGGCCAGCCGGGAATCTCGCGGTCGCGGGCATGGTCCTCCGTCAGCTGGAGGAACCAGCCGGTCGGCGGCCCGCCCTTGTGGAGCTGGCCGGTGGAGTGGAGGAACCGCGGTCCGTAACCGGCCGTCGTTGCGCGGCCGGTCCGGTCGCGAAGGAGGGCGCGGATCCGGGCGATCGCATCGTCGCGCTCGCCGTTCGGAGCGATGAACGCCTGGATCGCGAGGTAGGCGTTCGCCTTCCGCCGGGCGAGGTGCCGGCGCAGCTCCTCGACGAGCGTCCCGTCGCCGCTCGTGAGGCGGAGCGGCGCGTCGCCGATGAGGACGATTCCGTCGCCCTCGGCGAGGATCGGCACGACCTCCGGCTCCGGCACTTCCACGTCGCTCGCCATTCCCCATCCGCCGGGGTGATCGGGGTCCGGCCGGTCGACGGCGGTGTGGGTCGCGAGGACCCTTCGCGTCAGCTCCTTCGCTTCCTCGACGTTCGGCTGGTCGAACGGATCGATCCCGAGGACCGCGCCGGCGATCGCTGTCGCGACCTCCCAGCGGACGAACTCGCCGCCGATGTCGATCGTGTCGGCGAGCCCGATCCGGATGACCGGGTGGCCGGCCGCCTGCGCCGCATCGACGAGGGCGTCGGCGCCCTCGAGGCCGGCCGAGCCGGCGATCGGGAGGCGGACGAACGCCCGATCGGGGCCGTAGACACGAGGCGCGCCGAGCGGCTCGAGGTCGACCGGGACGATCCCGACTCCATGCTTGCCGGTGCTCTCGGCGATGAGCTGCTCGGCCCACGAGCCGAAACTCGAGATCTCCGGGTCCGGCAAGAATGTCAGCTTGTCGCGGCCGGCCCTGGCGAGGACGCCCAGCGCGAGGCCGAGGCTGACCCCGGGGTTGCGCGTCGGCTCCGGGTCGCGCGACCGATGGAGCATCGCCGTGGCGTTCGCGAGGAGCGGATCCAGGTCGAGGCCGATGAGCGCGGCGGGCACGAGCCCGACGTACGTCAGCGCCGAGTACCGTCCGCCGACGTCCGGCGGGTTGAGGAACGTTTCCCGGAGCTCGTCGTGATGGGGGATCGACCCGACGCTCTTGCGGGGGTCGGTGATCGCGATCATCAGGTCGCCCGGCGACTGCTCGGAGTCGTGTGCCTCGAGGGCCTCCTCGGTTCGCGCCCAGGCCGCCGCCTGGAACGCGAGCGGCTCGGTCGTCGTCCCGGACTTCGAGGCGACGATCCACAGCGTCGAGAGCGGATCGAGCGCATCAAGCAGGCGGTTGACCGCGTCGGGATCGGTCGAGTCGAGGATCTCGAGCTTGACGGCGCCATCCTTCACGCCGAAGGTCCGGACGAGGACCTCGGGCGCGAGGCTGCTCCCACCCATCCCCATGACGACCGCCGTCCGGAAGCCGGCGGCCACGGCGCCCTGCGCAAATCCCTCGAGATCGGGAATGTGGGCGCTGAAGTGTTCCGGGGCGTCGAGCCAGCCGAGTCGGTCGGCGATCGCCGCCTGGACGCGCGAGTCCGACGACCAGAGGCTCGGGTCGCGATCGAACAGGCGCTCCGCCCAGTGTTCGTCGCGGGCCCGCGCAACGGCCTCGTCGTAGGCGGCCGCGGCTTCGCCGAGCGCGAAGTCGGGGAGCTCCACCGCGGGGGATGCAGGGTCCGGCATGGTGTCTCCGAATGGTAGTCGCTGAACAGTAGCGCGCCGCAGTCACGCGGGTCCTCGACTGTTGGCCCGGAGCCTATCGTTCGAGCTTCGACCGCACGACGCGCGGCCGCCAGTGCAACCCCGGCCACTGGGAGTGGCGGATCGATGATGAGTCCGCCTGCCCGCCGTCCGACGGCACGGCTGCATGGCCCCGACGCCTGACGTCGTCGCCGAATCGCCACTGGCAGTAGCCCGCCGGCGCCAGGACGCGCGTCGCAACGAGGCCATGAAGTCGGCGTAGTGCCGGTACGGTGCTGGTGAGCGCCGCCCGTCGACTCGAGTTCGGATCAGCCACGCGCGGCGCCGGTTGCGAGGGTCGATCATCGCCAGCGCTCGGCCGTCCAGGGCACCGAGCTCCGAACCACGTAGCCACCCCATCACGCCCGGAGCCCGGCTCGGAAAGGCGGCATTGAGCGCATCCCGGTTCTGGGCGATTCGACTGTCGACCGCGTCGGTGGCCAGCAGGAGCAGCCAGCCATTGACACGACGCGCCTGCCAGCCCAAGCGACGCGCGGCCGCCAGCGCCTCGCGCTCGTACCACCCAAGCGTCCGCTCGGTCTGGCCGAGATCCTCCAGCTGGGTCTTGATCTCGATGACCAAGAGAGTCGCTGAGCGTGGCTCGAAGGCGAGGCTGTCGATCCAGCCGTGGGACCGACCGTGGACCACCTCGACTTCCCGACGAGCGTTCCACCCCGCCTTCTCAAGCCGCCTCTGCACGTACGCGGCACAGCGCGCATGGGCCGGATCCCGCTGACGATGCCGATCCATGAGGAACGGCACTCTGACGACGAGCTCCGCTTCTACTCCCAGCGCGCCGAACAGGCGGGACGAGACCTCCAACGATGGCGCGGACGCGCGTTCGACCCGCCCGACCATCTGCCTCCCGCGCACGGCGGCCGAGCTCCCGTTGAGTCCGGCCGAAGGCCTGTCGCCCGGCCTTGACCGATTGAGCGACGGTGATCCTCAGCGTCTGGGCGAGGAGCGACCGGGTTCTCACCTCGAGATTGAACCAGTCACCCCTCTACCGGCGCTTGCGCGGACTGGCCTGCTGTTTGGCCGGCGCCATTGGCCGGCGCTACTCGCAGTAGCGACCTTGGAGTGACGAAGCGTGCCAGCGGGGGTGTGCGGCGGACTTCAGCGCCGGCGAGTGCACGGCCATGGCGGGAGGGCCACTCCGAGTAGCCGACGAACCGCGAGTCAGCGGGTTACTCAGCCGACCTCCTGGGCTTCGATCGTGAGGACCTTGTCGAGCCGTCGTCGATGGCGCGCTTCGCCGCTGAACGTCGCCCGAATGAACGCCAGGCAGGCTTCGAGGGCGACCTCCGGACCGACGACGCGCGAGCCGAGGACGAGGACGTTCATGTCGTCGTGCTCGACGCCCTGGTGGGCAGAGTACGTGTCGTGGCACACGGCCGCGCGGACGCCGCGGATCTTGCACGCCGCGATCGACGCGCCGACGCCGGACCCGCAGATGAGGATGCCCCGGTCCGCCTCGCCTTCGCGAACCGCCAGGCCGAGGCGCAGCGCGAAGTCCGGGTAATCGTCCGACGGATCCGAGCCGTCGCCACCGAGATCGGCCAGATCGTGCCCCAGGCCGGCGTCGCCGAGGCGGCGGATCAGCTCCGCCTTCAGGGTCGCCCCTGCATGGTCGGCCGCGAACGCAACCCGCATGTCGCGCCCCGTCGGCTCAGCTGTGGCCGGGGTCGGAGTCGGACGTCCGGTCGACGCCGGGATCGGCGCTGGTCGAGGTCTCTGGCCGGCCGTCCTTGCGGTGCGACGGGCCGGCGGCCGGCAGGTGCCCCGGCTCGAGCGTCGGGATCGGGCCGCGGAGGTTCTCGCGGAGCACCCGCCGCGCCACGTCGGCGACCCGGTCCTTCGTGAACCCGAACCGCTCGAAGATCGTGCCCGCCGGCGCCGACGCGCCGAAGTGGTCGAGGCCGACGATCGCGCCGTCGTCGCCGACCCATCGCTCCCAGCCGAGCGAGACACCGGCCTCGACGCTCACCCGCTTGCGGATCGCGGGTGGGAGGACGCTGTCGCGGTACGCCGCATCCTGCTGCTCGAACAGCTCCCAGCAGGGCAGGCTCACGACGCGGGCGGCGATGCCGTCGGCGACGAGCGCTTCGGCGGCGGCGACCGCGAGCTGGAGCTCCGACCCCGTGCCGATGAGGATGATCTCCGGCTTGCCCTTCCCCGCGTCGCGCAGGACATAGCCGCCCCGGCGAACGCCCTCGCGGGCCTTCTCCGCGGTTCCCTCGAGGACCGGCAGCTTCTGGCGAGTCAGCGAGAGGCCGACCGGCCCCGATGGGCTCGCCTCGTGCCGCTCGACCGCGACCGCCCAGGCCGCCATCGCCTCGTTCGGATCGCCGGGCCGGACGAACCACAGGTTCGGGATCGCCCGGAGGGCCGCGTAGTGCTCGACCGGCTGATGGGTGGGACCGTCCTCGCCCAGCCCCACCGAATCGTGGGTCCAGACGTAGATCACGTGACAGCCGCTCAGCGAGGCGAGCCGGACGGCGCCGCGCATGTAGTCGCTGAACGTCAGGAACGTGGCCGCGTACGGGATGAACCCGGCGTGATAGGCGATCCCGTTCGCGATCGCGCCCATCCCATGCTCGCGGACGCCGAAGCGCAGGTTGCGGCCCGGATGGTCCGGGGCGAAGTGGTCGTGGCCGTCGGCCTTGACGTCGGTGAGGTTCGATTCGGACAGGTCGGCGGAGCCGCCGAACAGCTCCGGGACCGGTTCGGCGAGCGCCTGGATCGCGTCCTGGCTCGCGTTCCGGGTCGCAAGCTGCTCGCCGGCCGGGTACGTCTTGAGGCCCTTGTCCCAGCCTTTGCGCAGCCGGCCCCCGAGCCGACGCCGGAGCTCCGCGGCGAGGTCCGGATGGTCCTTCGCGTACCGGTCGACGCGGGCCTCCCATTCGGCCACGAGGTCCTTGCCGCGATCGACTGCCGCCGCGAAGACTTCGCGCGCCTCGTCCGGGACATAGAACGTCCTGTCCGGATCCCAGCCGTAGGCCTCCTTCGTGAGCCGGACCTCGTCCTCGCCGAGCGGCTGGCCGTGGGCCTTCTGAGAATCCTGGCGGTTCGGGCTGCCGTAGCCGATGTGGGTGCGGACCGCGATGAGGCTCGGTCGCGGATCGGCCCGGGCGGCCTCGATGGCCCGCTCGATTGCGTCGATGTCGTTGCCGTCGTCGACCCGCTGGGCGTGCCAGCCGTACGCCTCGAAGCGGAGCGGAACGTTCTCGCTCCACGCCCATGCGGTCGGGCCGTCGAGCTGGATGTGGTTGTCGTCGTAGAGGAACAGGAGCTTGCCGAGACGGAGGTGGCCGGCGAGCGACGCCGCTTCCGAGGCGACGCCCTCCTGGAGGTCGCCGTCGGAGCAGATGCCGTACGTCCAGTTGTCGACCACCGTGTGACCGGGCCGGTTGAACTCGGACCCCAGCCGTTGCTCCGCGATCGCCATCCCGACCGCGTTCGCGAATCCCTGGCCGAGCGGCCCGGTCGACGCCTCGACGCCCGGTGTCAGTCGCCATTCCGGATGGCCCGGAGTCTTCGAGCCCCACTGCCGAAACGCCTTGAGGTCGTCGAGCGTGACGTCGTATCCGGTCAGGTGAAGGAGCGAGTAGAGGAGCATCGACGCGTGGCCGGCGGAGAGCACGAAGCGGTCGCGGTCCGGCCAGTCCGGGTTTCGGGGGGAGTGGCGGAGGAACCGCGTCCACAGGACGTAGGCCATCGGCGCGGCGCCCATCGGCGCGCCGGGATGCCCGGAGTTCGCCTTCTGCACGCCGTCGATCGACAGGGTCCGGATCGTATCGATGGCGAGGCGGTCGAGCGACTTCGCGGCGATAGTCATGGTCGACGGGACTCCGTTCGGGCGACGGGACCGCATTGTACGGCGGGCGCGAGATCGTCCCTCCCCTGCCGCGGCGGCCATCGACGTTGCAGATGGGTATCCTCGCCGGATGGCCCGCCTCGCGGTGCCGGCCCGCCGCCCGCGCCGATTCGTGCCCCGCATCGTCGTCCTCGGCGACCTGTTGCTGGACGTGGTCCTCGCTCCGGAGGGCGAGCTCATTCCCGGGACCGACGTCGCTGGTCGCGTGACGCTGCGCCAGGGCGGTTCGGCCGCCAACACCGCCCGCTGGCTCGCCCGGCTTGGTGCGCGAACGACGCTCATCTCGGCGGTCGGACGCGACCCGGCAGGCCGTGCCCTCTTCGACGCGGTGCGGGCCGATGGCGTCGTCGCTCACGTCAACCGCGTCGCCGGCGAGCGGACAGGCCGGATCGGCGTCGTCGTCGCGCCGAGTGGCGAGCGGTCGTTCGTCGCGGATCGCGGGGCCGCGGACCGGCTCGCGAGCGACGACCTCGAGGCCTCGTGGTTCGACCGCGTGTCGCTGCTCCACGTCCCGGCCTACTCGCTCATCGGCGAGCCCGTCGGGTCCGCCGCCCGCCGGGCGATCGAGCTGGCCCGGGCCGCGGGCGGTCAGGTGAGCCTCGACCTCGCATCGATCGGTCCACTGCTCGCGCGCGGCCGGCGGGCGGCCCTCGACCTCGTCGGCGACGTTGCGCCGGACTTGCTCTTCGCGACGGCCGCGGAGGCGGAAGCGATCGTGGGTCGCTACCGGCCCGAGGCGCTTCTGGAGCTGGCGCGAGTCGCGGTCGTCAAGCGCGGCGCGAAGGGCGCAACGGTGCTGGCGCTCGAGAACGGCACCCGGTTGCGGTTCGAGGTCGCGACCGAGCGCCTCCGGGCGCCCGACACGACCGGCGCGGGCGACGCGTTCGACGCGGGCTTCATCGTCGATTGGCTCGCATCGCGGGCCGCGGGCCGCTCGCTGCCGGCCGCATTGCAGCGGGCGGCGCTGGCCGGCCATCGGGCCGCGGCGCGCCACCTGTCGACTCCGCCGACTCAGCTGCCACTGTTGTAGGCACGATGGTTCCCGAACCTGGGCTCCACCGGATCAGAGTCCACGTTGCGAATCGCTCCTGGGCCAATCTCGAGAGCGAGTTCGAGGGCACGTGTCGAGACGTCGACCCAGTTCTTGCCGGACAGATCGCGAACGTCGACCTGGGCGAATATCGAGGCCAGCTGCGACAGCTGCTGAATCGGGCTAGCCACCGCGCGGTCCGGGACGACGTCAAGGCCGTCTACTGGGAATTCGACCTCGACAATCGCTGGGACAGCGCCGCCTTTCTTTGCCAGGACTACCGCCCAGAGTCTGCGGCGGACGACGACTGGGCTGCGGAGTTCGATCCAGCCGATGTCACCAAGGGGCCATCGAATGCGCAGCTCGCTTCCTTCTACCGGGGAGCGTGGGAGGGGCCAGCCGAAATAGCCGCCAACCTTTACCTGGTCGCCCGAACCGTGGCGTCGTTTGGAATCGTGGCGGACGAGGCGTGGCTCACAACGCTTCCTTTGTGCGCGGGATTCCATGACCAGACCGAAGTGTTTCGGATTCGCGCGGCCGCCTAAGTCCTCAGGTGCCGGTCGAACCAGTCGAGGATCCGGGTCATCCGGTCGATCCGGCGGTCGGGCCAGCCGGTGACCGCGAACGTGTGGAACTCCTCTGGGTACAGCACGTACTCGACCTCGCGGCCGAGCGTCCGCAGGGCGATGAACAGCTGCTCGTTGTCGGCCGGAGGGCAGCGCAGGTCCGCCTCGCCCTGGAGCATCAGCAGCGGCGTCCGGATGTTCGCGACGTTGCGGAGCGGGGACTGCCGCCACAGCTTCAGCACGCCCTCCTCGGTCAGCGGGTCGCCGAGCAGCCCCGACCGGTCGTAGACGACCATCGGTCGGCGGGCCATCTCCCGAAGGCTAGCCCCGGCGGCGGTGCTCCGAGGCGCCGTCCCGCGGCGTAGGCTTGCTGGCATGCCGACCGCTCCCGCGCTCGCCGAGCGCCTCGTCCTGGCGCCGGAGGTCGAGGCGGCGATCCGCGACAACCGCCCGGTCGTCGCCCTGGAGTCCACGCTCATCAGCCACGGCCTGCCGCACCCCGCGAACCTCCAGGTGGCACGACGGTCGGAGGCAGCGGTCCGGGAGGCCGGCGCCGTCCCGGCGACGGTCGCGATCCGCGGCGGGCGGGTGCTCGTCGGACTGACCGACGGCGACCTCGAGGCGCTCGCCACGGCGCCGCCGGGCTCGGTCCGGAAGGCCGCCCGCCCCAGTCTCGCCGCGGCTCTCGCCGATCCGGGCTGGGCGGCGACGACGGTCTCGGCGACGATGATCGCCGCCCACGCGGCCGGGATCCTGGTGTTCGCCACGGGAGGCATCGGCGGTGTGCACCGCGGGGCGCTGGCGGGCGCCGGGACGACCGATCCGACGCTCGACATCTCCTCCGACCTCGAGGAGCTGGCCCGGACCCCGATGGCCGTCGTGTGCGCCGGCCCCAAGGCGATCCTCGACGTCGCGGCGACGATCGAGTACCTCGAGACGAGGGGCGTGCCGGTCGTGGCGATCGGGCAGGCGGATGTTCCCGGGTTCTTCACGCGATCGAGCGGCGTCCGCGCTCCACTCAGCGCGCCCAACGTCGACGCGGCCGCGGAGATCGCGCGCGTCCACCTCGAGCTGGGCCTGGGGACCGCGATCCTCCTCACCGTGCCGGTCCCGGCGACGGACGCGCTCTCCCCCGAGGTCGCCCGCGACGCCGTCGAGGCGGCCGTTCGGGAGGCGTCGTCGCGGGGCGTCCAGGGGCCCGCCCTGACGCCATGGCTCCTCGGCCGGATCGCCGAGCTGACCGCCGGCGTGTCGGTCGCCGCGAACACGGCGCTGATCGTGAACGACGCACGCGTCGCGGGCCGGCTTGCCGTCCGGTTGGCCGGCTGAGCGAGGGTATACTTCCCGCCCACCCCGACGCCCACCTCGGGAGCTTCATGTCCGCCACGACCCCCGAACCGGCCATCGACGTGCGCCGCGTGCGCCGCGTCTACGAGGCCAAGCCGAAGGACATCACCGCGCTCGACGGCGTCGACCTGGAGGTCGCGCCGGGCGAGTTCTTCGGCCTGCTCGGCCCGAACGGCGCGGGCAAGACCACGCTCATCAAGATCCTCACGACGCTCCTGCTGCCCTCGAGCGGGACGGCCCGCGTCTTCGGGTTCGACGTCGTGCGCGAGACGAAGCAGATCCGGCGGATCATGAACATGGTCGCCGGCGGTGAACAGTCGGGCTACGGGATCCTGACCGTCCGCGAGCAGCTCTGGATGTTCAGCCAGTTCTACGGCCTGCCGTCCCGCGACGGGTGGCGACGGGTCGACGAGCTGATCGACGCCGTGGGTCTCGACGAGCAGCGCGGCCAGCGGGTCTCGACGCTGTCGACCGGCCAGCGCCAGAAGATGAACATGGCTCGCGGGCTGCTCAACGACCCGTGGATCTTCTTCCTCGACGAGCCGACCCTTGGGCTGGATGTGTCCGCCGCCCGCTCGGTCCGCGAGCTGATCCTCCAGTGGAAGGCCGCGGTGCCGGAGCGGACCGTCCTCCTGACGACCCACTACATGGCCGAAGCCGACGAGCTCTGCGAGCGGATCGCGATCGTCGACCACGGCCGGATCCTGGCGATCGGGACCCCGGCCGAGCTGAAGAAGCGCGTCCAGCGGGAGTCGATCTTCCGACTCGAGCTCGACCGCCTCGACGGGGGCACCGGCGCGCTCGCCCAGCTGCCGGGGGTGGTCAGCGCGTCCGCCGCGGCCGCCGACGCCTCGAACGGCACCGGGGCCGAGCGGCAGACAGTCGTCGTCAACCTCGTTCTCGAGGACGACGCCGCGCTCGGTGGCGTCGTCGGGGCGCTCGGCGGTCTGCGCGCCCAGATCCAGGCGCTGCGCAAGTCCGAGCCGACGCTCGAGGACGTCTTCGTCGAGCTCGTCGGGCGGGGCTTCGACGAGGCCGAGGAGCCGACCGTGGAGCCCGCCGAGGCACAGCCCGCATGACGACCGCAGCCAGCTCGCCGTTCGTCCACGACCTCGCCGCGAGCCCGCGGGAGGCGGCGGCGTGGACCCGCCGCCAGGTGGTGTTGACGAACCTCCGCACGATCGCTGGACGGGCCTACCCGCGGGTGCGAGCGTTGTTCCGCGAGAAGTCGTGGGTGTTCTTCGAGATCCTCCTCCCGTTCCTTGCGACCTCGGCGTTCGTCTTCGTCTACCGCGCGCTCCAGGCGCCGCCCGAGTACATCGGCTTCGTCGTCCTCGGTGGGGCGATGACGGCGTTCTGGCTGAACGTCATCTGGATGATGGCCCAGCAGCTGTGGTGGGAGAAGAGCCAGGGCAACCTCGAGCTCTATTTCGCCGCCCCGATGGACTTCATGTCGGTGCTCCTGGGCATGGCGGTCGGGGGCCTGGTCATGAGCTCGTCGCGGGCCCTGGTGGTCCTCGTGGTCGCGACGACCGTGTATGGCGTGTCGTTCGCGGTCGACCAGTGGCTGTTGCTGCTCGCCGTGTTCGGGCTCACCCTCGCCGCCCTGTACGGCCTCGGGATGGTCCTCGCCAGCCTCTTTCTCATGTGGGGTCGCGAGGCATGGCACCTCACCCAGTTCCTCCAGGAGCCGATCTACTTCGTTTCCGGCCTGAACTTCCCGGTCGGCCGGCTCGGCATCCTCGGCGCGCTGTCGATCTCGCTCCTGCCGCTTGCCGTCGGGCTCGACGCGATGCGCCAGCTCGCCTTCGCCGGGTCGCCGTATCCCGCCGGCACGCCCCCGCCCGAGATCGAGGCGCTGATCCTCGTCGGGATGACCGTCGTGTTCCTGCTCGCCGCCCGCTGGACGCTCCGGACGCTCGAGCGGCGCGCCCGGCAGGCCGGCCGCCTGTCGATCCGCTGGCAATGAGGAACGGGTCGTGACCGAGGAGGGCGTCGCGCCGGCCTTCCGCGCGACGACGACCCAGTTCGATCCCGCCCGGACGCGGGGCGGTGGCGCGCGCGACACCTTGCGGGCGTTCGTCACGGCGACCCGTCTCGGCTGGCAGATGGAGGCGAACTGGACCGATCCCGTCCTGTTCTTCATCTACTCCGTCGCCAAGCCGCTCGCCTCGACCCTCATCTTCGTCGTGATGATCGAGGTCATCGGCGGCGCTTCCAGCCGCGAGTTCCGGGGGTTCGTCGTCGTCGGCACCGCGCTCTGGGCGTTCGTCCTGAGCGGGATCGCCGGGCTGGCCTGGTCGATCCTCGACGACCGCGAGCGCTACCGGATGCTGAAGTACCTCTACGTGAGCCCGAGCGACTTCCTCGTCATGCTCCTTGGTCGGGGGGTCGCACGGATCGCGGTCGGGGCGATGGGTGCACTGATCACCCTCGCCTTCGGGGTCCTCGCTCTCGGCGTCCCGTTCGACCCGGCCGCCGTCGACTGGCCGCTCCTGGCCGTCGTCACGGTCCTCGGGCTCGTGACGATCCTGGCGATCGGGGTGGTCATGGCGGCGATCTGCATCCAGACCCGCCAGGAGTCGTGGTCGTACCCCGAGGCCGCGGCCGGCGCCCTGTTCCTCGTCACCGGGGCGGTCTTCCCGCTGGCGGTCCTGCCGTTGCCGATCCAGGCCGTCGGCCTGGCGACGCCGCTCACCTGGTGGATCGAAGGCACCCGGAGCGCGCTGTTCCCCGGTGGCATCAGCGCCGTTGCCGGCCCGGGCTCGCTCTTCACGGAACTGACCGGGCGCGCCACAGTGGGCTCGCTCGAGACCGTCTTCGCCTTGATGGTCACCGGGGCTCTCGCTACACTCGCAGCCACCGCCGTCTTCCGGCGCAGCGTTCACCGGGCAAAGGACCGCGGCCTGCTGGACCAGACGACCGGCTCCTGATCCAGCAAGCCCGCCGCCGAACCAGCGAGAGGACCGAGCGCCGATGCGGATCTACGAGGGAAGCCCGCGCCAGGACTTCGAGGAAGTCTTCCGCTCGATCGGCGCCTTCCTCGACCAGCGCGGGATGAAGGAAGTGCTCCTCGCCGAGGCGCCGGACGGGTTCATCGTCCAGGGGCTCGTCGCCGCCGGCGTGGACCAGGGCCCGTATTCGGACCGTCTCGGGACGATCGCCAAGGAGACGCTCACCTTCCTCGACGACGACATCGGGCGGTTCATGGAGGAGGCGCTCGCCCGGCGCGGACGGGGCGAGATGCCGGTCGATTCCGGCGAGGCGGGATACTATGAATCGGCGTTCCGGGTACTCGGCCGCTACATGGACGAGCAGAAGCCGCGGGACGTGTTCTTCTTCGAGCAGGACGGGGCGTTCGTCCTGCGGCTCCTGATGGGGGGCCAGCAGGGGACCCGCCACGTGCTGGCGGAGTTCACCCGCGAAGATATCGACGCACTTGTCGCCCACGGGCCGGGACTCCGGCATCGGCGTTCGTCTACCCCTGGCGCGGCAGCAGCGGCCAAGCCCTGATCACAGGAGGATTCGGATGAAGGCTCTCAAGACCGTCGCCGTCGCGCTGGGGATCACCCTCGGGGCGCTGATCATCATCCCGCTCGTCGTGCTGGCCGGCCTGTTCGTCTGGCTCAAGCTGACGGAGGAGTCGGACGAGGAGACGCTCGAGCTCGACCAGGAAACCGCCTGAGGTCCTCGGGCCGCGGGCCCTGAGCCTGCACCCTCAGCGCCGAACCGGCTCCCGCTCACCGAGGTCGGAGGCCGAGCTCCGGGAGGCCATCCGCCCGAGGATCGCGGCGCCGCTGGCGATCCTCGTCGACTACGACGGGACGATCGCCCAGACGGACGTCTCCGATGCGCTCATGGCCGACTTCGTGGCCGACGAGTGGGAGGCTCGGGCGGCCGAATACGACGCCGGCCTCGTTGGATCGCGCCGGCTCATGGAATGGGAAGTCGGCCTGATCACGACCGACCCCGACCGCCTCCGAGCCTTCGCGGCCGAGCAGCCGCACGACCCGGGGTTCGCGCCGCTCGTCCGCCGGGCGACCGCGGCAGGCATCCCGGTCGAGGTCGTGAGCGATGGCTTCGGCTTCTTCATCCCGACGGCGCTGGCGGCCCTTGGGGTGCCGGACGTGCCCGTCGTCTCGGCCGCGACGACGTTCGATCGCCGCGGCCGGGCTCGGATCGACTTCCCGAACGGCCACCCGGCCTGCTTCGTGTGCGGGACCTGCAAGCGCAACCGCGTCCTCGCCCACCAGGCAGCCGGCCGCGCGGTGGCGTTCGTCGGCGACGGCGAGAGCGACCGGTACGCTGCCGGCTACAGCGACATCGTGTTCGCGAAGCGGGCGCTGACGAAGCTGTGCATCGAGAACGGCTGGCCGTTCCGCCGCTGGACCGAGTTCGCCGAGATCGACGCCTGGCTCGCGACGACCATCGAGCGCTGGCGGGCCGATCCGGGATCGCTGCCACCACCTCGCCGCGCGCCGTTCTTCTGCGGCCCGGAGGTCTGGGGCGAGGGCCGCTGGGACCCGCCCGCACCGGCAGGCCGCCCGGACGTCACGAGCGGCAGCGAGGGCGTCGTTCCGGGCTGAGTTGCCGGATGGCTGTCGCCTACGCAAGGGGCGCGTTGTTGGCGGTTCCACCGCCCGAAACGCCCTCCCCCACGCACTCCGTGCGTAAGCGGGTGCCTGGAGCGGCCCGCCGCGGCCCCGGCCTCTCCTTCCACGCATGTCGTGCGTAGGTGACGGGACGGAGGGCAGAGCTCGTCCGGTTGCACGGACCGGGACGTTTCGATAGCATTGGAAAAACCCCCGGAGGTCCCTACCCATGGCGAAGTATGTCTTTGTGACCGGAGGCGTGACCTCCTCACTCGGCAAAGGCATCACCGCCGCCAGCATCGGGCGGATCCTCAAGGCTCGCGGTCTTCGGGTCTCGATCCTCAAGCTGGACCCGTACATCAACGTCGACCCGGGGACGATGTCGCCCTACCAGCACGGTGAGGTGTTCGTCACCGACGACGGCGCCGAGACGGACCTCGACCTGGGTCACTACGAGCGGTTCATCGACGAGAACCTGACCCAGCTCAGCAACGTCACGACCGGGCGGATCTACCAGGCGGTCATCGCCAAGGAGCGCCGCGGCGACTACCTCGGCGGGACCGTCCAGGTGATCCCCCACATCACCAACGAGATCAAGGAGCGGATCTCGCGGGTGGCCCGGCAGGACGATCCGGACGTCGTCGTCGTCGAAGTCGGCGGGACCGTCGGCGACATCGAGAGCCTGCCGTTCCTCGAGGCGATCCGCCAGATGCGCAAGGACGTCGGGCGGGCCAACGTCCTGTACGTCCACGTCACCCTCCTGCCCGAGCTGGCCGCGACAGGCGAGCTCAAGACCAAGCCGACCCAGCACTCGGTCAAGGAGCTCCGCGGGATCGGGATCCAGCCGGACGTCATCGTCCTGCGCAGCGACCGCCCGGTGAGCGACGAGATCCGCGAGAAGATCGCCCTCTTCACGGACGTCGCCACGGACGCGGTCATCCCGGCCGAGACCGCGGACACGATCTACGAGGTGCCGCTTCTGTTCGAGGCCGCGGGGCTCGGGCGGCTCATCGTCCGCGAGCTGTCGCTCGGCGACCCGGATGCCGAGCCGGACCTCGACTCGTGGCGGACGATGGTCGAGCGGATCAAGCGCCCGAAGCCGACCCTCGAGATCGCCCTCGTCGGCAAGTACATCGAGCTGCCGGACGCGTATTTGTCGGTGACAGAGGCGCTCAAGCACGCGGCCTGGGCCCACGAGGTCGACGCCAGGGTTAGGTGGGTCGATTCGGAGGCCCTCACCCGGGAGAACCTCCACGAGCGCCTCGAGGGCGCGGCCGGGATCCTCGTCCCTGGCGGGTTCGGCCACCGCGGGATCGAGGGCAAGGTCCTGGCGGCCCACTACGCGCGCGATCACCGGGTCCCGTACCTGGGTCTGTGCCTCGGGCTCCAGTGCGCCGTCATCGAGCTCGCCCGGCAGGTGATCGGGTCGAAGGACGCGAACTCGACCGAGTTCGACATGTTCACCGACAACCCCGTGATCGACTTCATGCCGGACCAGCGCGAGCTGGAAGACAAGGGCGGCACGATGCGCCTCGGGCTCTACCCGGCCCGGCTGGCGCCCGGCTCGAAGGCCGCCGCGGTCTACGGCCAGGAGGTCATCTACGAGCGCCACCGCCACCGGTTCGAGGTGAACAACCGCTACCGCCAGACCCTCGAGGAGGCGGGCATGGTCCTGTCCGGACAGTCGCCCGACGGCCGGCTCGTCGAGATCGTCGAGCTGGCGGACCACCCGTGGTTCGTCGCGAGCCAGTTCCACCCCGAGTTCAAGTCCCGCCCGGAGCGGCCGCACCCGCTCTTCGACGGGTTCATCGCGGCGGCCCTCGCGGTTCGGGACGGTCGCGAGCCGGTTCTCGTGCCACGCGAGGCCGAGGCACCAGTCCGGCGAACGGAGCGGCCAGCGACCGCCAGCCCGGCAGCGGCGCCGAAGCCGGCCGAGGCCGTCGATCGGAGCTCCGTTCGGGGCTGACGGCGCGCGTCGCGGCCTCTGGCGCAGGGCTTCCCGGGCTACTGGGCGTAGAATCGGAGCACGACCCTCGAAGGAGCCTGCCCGATGAAGATCTTCCTCGACACCGCGGACATCGAAGAGATCCGGACCGCCGCCCGGTGGGGGATCCTCGACGGCGTCACGACCAACCCCACCCTGTACGCCAAGGTCGGTGGCAGCTACGAGGAGATCCTTCAGGAGGTCTGCCGGATCACGAGCGGCCCTGTCTCGGCCGAAGTCGTCGCCGAGGACGTCGAGGGGATGCTCCGCGAGGGTCGGACGTTCGCCAAGCTCGCCCCGAACATCGTCGTCAAGGTCCCGATGAGCGAGGAGGGCCTCGAGGCGATGTCCCGGTTCGCGGAGGAGGGGATCAAGACGAACTGCACCCTGGTCTTCACGGCCAACCAGGGCCTCCTCGCGGCGAAGGCCGGAGCGAGCATCGTCAGCCCGTTCGTCGGGCGGCTCGACGACATCAACCAGGACGGGATGATCGTCATCCGCGAGCTGGCCGAGATCTTCGCGATCCACGACATCGAGGCCGAGATCCTGTCGGCCTCGATCCGCCACCCGCTCCACGTGACCCAGTCGGCGCTGGCCGGCGCGCACATCGCGACGATGCCGTTCAAGGTCCTCCAGCAGATGGTCCACCACCCGCTGACCGACAAGGGGATCACCCAGTTCCGATCCGACTGGGAGAAGGCCCGCAAGGCCGCGGCGGAGAAGACGCCCGAGGCGAAGGCGGAGATCGCCACAGCGGCGGCGAAGCCGGGCTCATAGGGGGTCGGGCCGCCGGACCGCGTCGGGAGCACTCGACGGGTCGATGACCACGTCGAGCTCGGTGGCGCCGTCGGCCACCCGACGCGCCTCGAAGACCTTCGTCTCCGTGGTGGACGAGCCGTGCGGAAAGCCGACCACGGTCCCGCCGGCCACGTCGGTCCCAGCGAGGATCGCTTTCGCTCGGCGGACGTCGACGGGCCGGACGCAGACCGAGGCGACCTCGTAGCGGGCGGCCAGCCGGCAGCCGTCCTCGACGAACCCGTCGTCGAGCTCCGGCCGCAGCAGCGAATGGTCGATCGTCCTGGCGACGTCGCGGTAGGTAACAGCCTCGACCGAGAGCGGCTTGACGGTCATTTGATATACGGCCTGAGGACGTCGCGGGCTAGCAGGAAGCCGCGCTTGACGAGGTCCTCGGTGCCTTCGAAGTCGCGGTCCTCGTGCTCGATGATGACGTCGCCGTCGTAGCCCGCCCGCCAGAGGGCCGAGAAGATCGCCCTCCAGTCCGCGTCGCCCAGACCCGGCAGCCGCGGGATCTGCCAGCCGATCCCGCCCGACAGCGAGCCCCGCTCGTAGAGCCCGTCACGGTCGATCTGGACGTCCTTGGCCTGGACGTGGAGGATGTGCGGCCCGAACTCGCGGATGAAGCGCGGCTGGTCGATCATCAGCCAGACGAGGTGCGACGGGTCGTAGTTCAGGCCGACCGTGCCGCCCCACCGCTCGAGGATCCGTCGCCAGATGTAGGGGTTCCAGGCGATGTTGTGGCCGGCCGGCCACTCGTTGCGGCTGAAGATCATCGGGCAGTTCTCGATCGTGATCTTCACCCCGTTGGCCTCGGCGTGGCGGACGATGTCCGGCCAGGTGCGGAGGGCCTCCTCCCAGTTCTCGTCCTGGGTCCTGGCCTGATCGCCGCCCATGAAGGTGTTGGCGAACGGCACGCCCATCCGGCCGGCGGCCACGATGACGAGCTTCAGGTGGTCGATCGCCGCGGCCCGAACCCTGGGGTCCGGGTGGAGCGGGTTCGGGTAGAACCCGAGGCCACTGATCGCCAGTCCCTTGGACTCGATCTCGCCGCGGATATCCGACGCGCGGCTCTTGCTCAGGTCGGTGACATCGATGTGCGACGTCCCGGCGTAGCGCCGGGCGGTCCCGCCCGATGGCGGCCAGCAGGCGATCTCGATGCTCTCGAAGCCGCTCGAGGCTGCCCAATCGGCGACGTCCATCAGTGGCACGTCCGGCAGTGGCGCGGTGAGGAAACCGAGCCTCATCCCGCTTCCACCGTCGCGGTCGTGGGGGCGAGCGTCCTCGCGACCTCCGCCCAGCGCCCGGCCCGGGCGCTGGCCGCCACCGCGTCGCCCACGAGCATCTCGTCGTGGCCGTCGGCGAACGTCGCGTAGGCCGGCCTGGGCGACGGGCGGCCCGCCGCCACGTCGGCGTAGATCGCCCGGAACAGGGCGCCGAAGGTGTCGGCAAAGCCCTCGACGTGGCCTCCGGGAAGCGCCGCGGCCGCTCGGCCGGCGGCGCCCATGAGGGCCGGGTTGCGGAGGAGGAGCTCGTTGGGCCGGTCCCGATGACCGAGCCAAAGATGCTCCGGCGACTCCGAATCCCAGGCCGCGGCCCCGATCGAGCCGTCGATCTCCCAGCGGAGCGAGTTCTTCCGCCCGGCGCTGATCTGCGAGACGGCGACCGCCCCGCGGGCGCCGTTGGCGAAGCGGATCAGGATCGTCGCCACGTCCTCGGTCGCCATCTCCCGGCCGACCGTCTCCGCGCTCCGCTCGGTCGAGAACGTCTCGACCGCGCCTTTTGGCTGCCGCCGGAGGGGCACGAATGTCGCCAGGTCGGCCATGACGGCGACGATCGGCTGGCCGGTGAGGAAGGTCACCAGGTCCAGCCAGTGCGAGCCGATGTCGCCGACCGCCCGGAGCGATCCGCCCTTGCCGGGCTCGAGGCGCCAATTCCAGTCGGTGTCGTGGAGGAGCCAGTCCTGGAGGTAGTGGCCGGTCACGAAGCGGACCTCGCCCAGGCTGCCGTCGGCGACGAGCTCGCGGACGTGCTGGTTGAGCGGGTAGAACCGGATGTTGAAGTTCACCGCGTTCACGAGGCCGGACCGGGCCGCCTCGTCGACGAGTCGTGCCGACTCCTCGGCCGTCATCGCCAGGGGCTTCTCGCAGACGACGTGGCGCCCGGCGGCCAGGATCGCGCTGGCCTGCTCGACGTGGAGGTGGTTCGGCGAGGTCACGTGGACCACGCCGACCTCGGGGTCGTCGAGCAGCGCGTCCAGGGACGGGTAGGCGTGCGCGACCCCCAGGCTCTCGGCCCGCGCCCGGCCACGCTCAGGGGAGCTGCCCAGCACGCCCCGGACCTGGGCCCCGATCCGGCGCAGCGCCTCGACGTGGACCGTGCCGATGAAGCCCGTCCCGATGACGGCCGCGCCGATCCCGGAGATCGCGCTGGGGCTCAACATCCGCTGACCATGGCGAGTCCGACCATCTCCCGATCGCTCCTCCGACGTGCCACCGGGTCCCTGATCCTACATTGCCGGTACGCGAGCCTTCGCGCCACCCGGCCCCTGACGATCTTCCACGTTGACGAACACCCGTTCGGGGCTCTATGCTTCGCTTACCCCACCCGGCCGCGCTGCGGAGCGATTCCGCGCGACACCCCGTCCGGCCCCCGCCCAGGTGAACCCTACCCAGATGTCCGGAAACGGCCCCGATCCCCGATCCCGAAACCGACGACCGCGCCGCCGCGTGCCCGTCTCCCGCGCTCCCGTCAGCGAATACGAGGAGCAACAGGAGCTCGAGGCCGCCCGCGAGCGGAACGACCTCGACGTCAGCGATCTTCGCGAGATGAGCGTCACGGAGCTCCGCGAGGTCGGCCGCGACCTCCAGATCGACTCGACCGGCGAACGCAAGGACGACCTCGTCGATCGAATCCTCCAGCGCCAGACCGAGCGGGCCGGCCACGCCTACGCGACAGGCATCCTCGACATCGTCGACGAGGGATTCGGGTTCATGCGCCGCCACGGCCTCCTGCCCAGCCCGGACGACGTGTATGTCAGCTCGAGCCAGGTCCGACGGTTCGGGCTCCGGATCGGCGATCGGATCTCCGGGGCGGTCCGCGCTCCCCGCGACGCCGAGAAGTACTGGGGCCTGCTCCGGGTCGACGCGGTCAACGGCGTCGACATCGAAACCGCCCGCCGCCGTCCGCACTTCGGCGACCTCACGCCGGTCCATCCGGACGAGCTCATCAACCTCGAGGCGGACCCGAAGAACCTCAGCCAGCGGCTGATCAACCTCGTCAACCCGATCGGCAAGGGCCAGCGGGCGCTGATCGTCAGCCCGCCAAAGGCCGGCAAGACGTTCCTGCTCAAGCACATCGCGAACGGGATCACCGCGAACTACCCGGAGATCCTCCTCATGGTCGCCCTCATCGGCGAGCGGCCGGAGGAGGTCACCGACATGCGGCGCAGCGTCAAGGGCGAGGTCATCAGCTCGACCTTCGACGAGCCGACGGAGAACCACACCCACGTCGCGGAGATGGCGCTCGAGATCGCCAAGCGCCAGACCGAGACCGGGCGCGACGTCGTGATCCTGCTCGACTCGATCACCCGCCTGGCCCGGGCCTACAACCTCGCCCTGCCGCCGTCGGGCCGAACCCTGTCCGGCGGCATCGACCCGATCGCCCTCTACCCGCCGAAGCGGTTCTTCGGGGCGGCGCGGAACATCGAGGAGGGCGGCTCGCTGACGATCATCGGGACCTGCCTCATCGACACCGGCTCCCGGATGGACGACGTCATCTATGAGGAGTTCAAGGGCACGGGCAACTCGGAGCTCATCCTCGACCGGAAGCTGTCCGAGAAGCGGATCTTCCCGGCGATCGACGTCCAGCGGTCGGGGACCCGGCGCGAGGAGCTCCTGCTCGAGGACGGCACGCTCAAGATGGTCTGGACGATGCGCCGGATGCTGTCCGCGGTCGGCACGAACGAGGGGATCGAGCTCCTGCTCAACCGGCTCGCCAAGACGGACAGCAACGCCCAGTTCCTCGCCACGCTCACGAAGAGCCTCGACGCCTGATCCTCGGGCGGATGGCGTCGCGGGACTCCCCCTCCGGTCTCGGAGGGCGACCGCCAGGACGGTTTGCCGACTTATCAACTGGGCCCGCCCAGTGATGTCGTATTTGCGACACGGTTGACGGTCTGCTAGCCTTCGATTCCGTTACATGTTGAGGGTCCGCCAATGACGGGCCCCGGCGCCGCGAAGAAGAGACCCCCAGCTCGAATCCGCGACCCGGCGGACGGTCCATGCCCCTTCGGCGCCTCCTGCGCCCAGCGACCCCGCGCCCTGACCGTCCGTTCGCCAGGAGAACGTATTGCTGAACGCATCAGTCGGCGTGCCGCGCGTCCTGAACCGCCTGCGACCGACCTCGAGCAGCCGATCGAACAGCCCGATCCGGTTCCACGGCCGCAGCGTCCACGCCACCGCTGACCAGCAGGTTGCGGCAGCATCCCTCGGCGCTACCGCTTGCGTTTCCCCGCGCCCTGTTGCGCGGGGCGGATCACGCGCGCTCGCTTCCGGGCTCCGCGGGCGGGTCGGGCCCGAGGCGGCGATTCCCGTAGCCGCGGCCGTCATCGTGCTGCTGGCGTCCGTCCTCAGCTGGCTGCCCGGCAGCCCCGTCCACGGCGCAATCGGCAGCACGACCGGCGACGGGCCGGGTCCCCGGATCGCCGTCGGAGGGGGCACGGCCAACGGCGCTCCCGCCGACCGGGTGGAGTCACCGGTCGAGCCGGCCGACTCGGACGCGCCCGCCTACGGCTCGACCGGCAGCATCTCGACGGTCGACCGCACCCGGAGCGACCCGGAGGCGGCCGCGGCCGCCCGAGGGGAGACGTCCCTGGAGCCGGAGATCCGCGGACCGTTCCTCGCCGACGGCACCCTCATGAAGCCGATCGCGGTCAACACCCTGGTCGCCGACGGCAAGGGCCTCCTCAAGACGTACAAGGTCCGGGCCGGGGACTCGCTCACCGGGATCGCCAACCGGTTCGGCGTGTCGTACATGACGATCTGGTGGGTCAACAACCTCAAGTCGAACCGCCTCGAGCCGGGCCGCGTGCTGACGATCCCGCCGATGAACGGCCTCGTCATCACGGCCAAGGAAGGCGACACCCTCGAGTCGCTCGCGTCCGCCCACAAGATCTCCGCGGACCTGATCTACGAGACCAACGGCCTCGAGGACCGCAACCTCGTCGTCGGCCAGACGCTCGTCCTGCCGGGCGCACTCGGAGAGCCCCTCCCGAAGCCGAAGCCGAGGGTCAGGCCGGTGTCGACGTCGAGCGGCGGCACCGTCCGCCCGCCGGTCACGTACAGCGGCGGGGCCTTCGTCTGGCCGGTCCTCGGCGGGTACATCAGCCAGTACTTCCACTACGGCCACTACGGGATCGACATCGCCGCCGATTACGGCACGCGCGTGAGAGCCTCCGCGGCCGGGACGGTGATCTTCGCCGGCTGGAAGAGCAACGGCGGCGGCTACCAGGTCTGGATCGCCCACGGCTCGGGCCTGTACACGACCTACAACCACATGTCCGCCGTCAGCGTCGGGCGCGGCCAGAGCGTGGCCCAGGGCCAGCAGGTGGGACGGGTTGGACAGTCCGGCTGGGCGACGGGGCCGCACCTCCACTTCGAGGTCTGGCGTGGCGAGGTCTGGAACGGCGGAACGCGGGTCAACCCGCTGATCTACCTCTAGCCGGACCCGCCGCGACGATCGAATCGGCCCGCCCGGCCGCCACCGCGGCCCGTGCGAGAATGCCCCCGATGTTCCTCGACCGGGTGAAGATCTGGGTCCGGGCCGGTGCCGGCGGGGACGGAGCCGCGACGTTCCGGCGCGAGGCGCACGTCCCGCGCGGCGGGCCGGACGGCGGCGACGGCGGCCGCGGCGGCTCCGTCCATCTCCGCGTCGACGCCGGCCAGACGACGCTGCGCGACTTCCGATACGCCCATCACTTCCGGGCCACGCCGGGCGGCCGAGGCGAACGCGCCCGCCGGCACGGCAAGGCGGGCGACGACCTGATCCTCGCGGTCCCGCCCGGGACCGCGATCGTCGACGACGCGAGCGGCGAGCTCGTGGCGGACCTCGTCGCTGTCGGGCAGTCCGCGATGGTCGCCCGGGGCGGCCGGGGCGGCCTCGGCAACACCCACTTCAAGACCGCCACGCACCAGGCCCCGAAGCACGCCCAGAAGGGAGAGCCCGGGGAAGAGCGGTGGCTCCGCCTGGAGCTGCGGCTGATCGCCGACGTCGGGCTCGTCGGGCTGCCGAACGCCGGCAAGTCGACGATCCTCGCGGCCCTCACGGCCGCCCGGCCGAAGATCGCCGACTACCCGTTCACGACCCTCGAGCCGAACCTCGGGGTCATGGACCTGGGCGACGAGGACGAGCGCCGACCGACGATCGCCGACGTCCCTGGCCTGATCGAGGGCGCGAGCAGCGGGGCGGGCCTCGGCCACGCGTTCCTCCGTCACGTCGAGCGCACCCGGGTCCTCGTCCACATAGTCGACGGCGCGTCGCGGGACCCCGAGTGGGACCACTCGATCATCCGGGACGAGCTCCGGGCCCACGATCCGGCGCTCCTCGAGAAGCCGATCCTCGTCGTCTTCAACAAGCTCGACCTGCCGGCGGCCGAGGCGGCCTGGCCGGCGTTCCGGGCCGCCCGCGAGGCGGAGGGGCTCGCGGTCGTCGGAATGTCCGCCGCGACGGGCGGCGGTCTTGACCAGTTGCGAGCCGCGATTGGCACGCTCCTGCCGGCCGCCGCCGAGCTCGCCGCGCCGCCCGAGCCGGCCGGCGTCGTGGTCCATCGGATCGAGACGATGGGCGATCGGTTCGTCGTCGAGCGGGAGAACGGCGCCTTCCGCGTCCGGGGCCGGAGGATCGAGCGGCTGGCCGCCCAGACGAACTTCGACAACGAGGAGTCCGCGGAGCGATTCCAGCGCGACCTCGCGCGGCTCGGCATCGAGGACGAGCTGCGGAAGGCCGGAATCGAGGCGGGGGACACGGTCCGGATCGGCGCGACCGAGCTCGAATGGGAGCCCCACCCATGGGAGGCCCGGTGACGCGAGCCGCCGAGGCGGGCGAGGGCAGGCGACCGGCGCCCGTGCGGCCCGGATCCGTGGCCGTCATGGGCGGGACGTTCGATCCCATCCACATCGGCCACCTCGCAGCCGCCGAGGAGGCCCGCGAGGTCCTGGGCCTCGAACGGGTCCTGTTCATGCCCGCCGGGGTTCCGCCCCACAAGCCCGATCGTGCCATCACGAGCCCGGACCACCGCGTGGCGATGGTCGAGCTGGCGATCAGGGACAACCCGGCGTTCGAGCTCAGCCGGCTCGAGATCGACCGGACGGGCCCGTCATACACGGTCGACACGGTCGAGCTCCTCGCCGCTCGGGCGCGAAAGGCCGGCCTCGAGCCCGACGTGACGGTCATCCTGTCCGCCGAATCGTTCCGTGGCCTGCCGACCTGGAGCGAGCCGGACCGCCTCCTGCGCCAGTGCCGCCTGGCGATCGTGCCGCGCGACGGGTTCCCGACCCCCGGCCGCGTCTGGGTCGAGGAGCACTTCCCGGGCTTCGAGGAGCGCGTCTCGTTCCTCGAATCGCCCCGCCTGAAGCTGTCGGCCACCGAGATCCGCGAGCGAGTCGCCGCGGGGCGATCGATCCGCTACCTCGTCCCCGACGCAGTCATCCGCTACATCGAGGACCATGCGCTCTATCGCGACGAGCTCTGGGGGAAGAACTGACGGTGACCGACGAGCCCGCCGGACGGAGGATGCCTCGACCGTGACCGATCCCGCGCCCGCCGCCCTGCCCGCGCCCCGCGCCGACGGCCTGCCGAAGCGCCGGAAGCGGGCGCCCCAGCGGGAGCGCTCCCCGCTCGACCTCGCCCGCCGGATCGTCGAGCTCGCCGAGGACAAGAAGGCGGCCGACATCGCCCTGCTCGACCTGACCGGCCTGACGACCGTGGCCGACCACTTCGTCATCTGCTCCGGCGGGTCGGAGCGGCAGCTTGACGCGATCGCCGACGGGATCGTCGAGGGTCTCCGCGCGGAGGGCCTCCGCCCGATCGGCCGGGAGGGGGTGGCGGCGTCGCACTGGGTGCTCCTCGACTACGGGTCGGTGATCGTTCACGTGTTCACGCCGCCGGAGCGGGATTTCTACCAGCTCGAGAAGCACTGGGCCCGGGCGAAGACGGTCCTGCGCGTCCAGTAGGCCCGAATCGGGCCGGAATCCGTACGGTCCTCCCCGTACCGTCGGGTCATGTCTGGGCGGATGGCCGCTTCCTAGCATCCCGGACCAGTGGATGGCCTTGTGGCCACCCGGTTCCGCGAGGAAGCCCGGTCGATGTCTCGCCTCCGCGAGCGCTGCCCCGCCTGCACCCGCCGCCTCATCACGACCCGGTTCGACACGACCTTTCGCCTGTCGGACCGGACCGAGCGGCTGTGCTTCGGCATTCCCGGTGGGCTGTGCGAGGACTGCCACCAGCTGTACATCGACCCGGACCTGATCGAGCTCCTCGACCTGGGCGACGCGCGCTGCGTGTTCGCGATCGAGAGCGACCTCGTCGTTCAGGAGCAGGCCTGGTCGAGCGCCGACTGACGACGCCTCGGTGGACGGCCGTCGGGCCGTCGTCGCCGGCGGCTCTCAGGCCGCGCCGCTGACCCTCGACCGGTCGACGGTCGACCGGCCCACCCGCTCGCCCACCCAGAGCACGAACGCCAGGCGTCGCTGCGCCTCGTGGCTCGGGTTGCCAGGCGAACCGCGCAAGGCGAAGTCGAGCTCGACGAGGCCCTCGAGGGCGTCGTCCAGCTCCGGCAGCGTCCACGCCCGGGCCTGCTCGACGAGCCGTTCCGCCCGGAAGGGCTTCAGCTTCATCGACTGGACGAGCGACCCGGGGGTCTCTCGCGCCGCGAGCCGATCGGCGACCTCGAGGAGCTCGCGAATTCGCCGGTGGAGCTGGGCGAGGATGACCAGCTCCGGTGTCGCGTCGAGGAGGCGGTCGAGCAGCTCGAGGGCCCGCGGCACCCGCCGCAGGCCGACCGCGTCGAGGAATGCCCACGCCGACCCGGGGACCGCCTCCGCTACGAGCGCCCGCACGTCGTCGATCGAGACGACGCCCTCCGGCCGGTACAGGGCGAGCTTGTCGAGCTCGGCGACCGCCTGCTGGACCTGGGCCCGCCGGTCGACGTCGCCCTCCTGGACGAAGCCGCCCACCCGGGTCGTCAGCTCCCTCGCGGCGCCCGGCCCGAGGCGGAGCCCGCGCTCGCGGGCGCGCTGCTCGATCCAGCCGGCCAGCTGGCCGGCCCGGGGAGCCCTGAGCTGGCGGACCTCTCCGTCGGCCGCCTGGACAGCCTTCTCCAGGACGGCGAGGCCGGCGGAGGGGCGATTCGAGCCATCGTCGGGCTCGAGGAAGACGAGAGCGTTGCCCGGGGCGACGGCCCGGACGAGAGCGAGGAGCGAGTCGCGGTCCTCGGCCTTCCGCAGCAGGGGCCCGGGCTCGACGACGACGATGAACGTGCCGCCGCCGAAGAGCGGCGCCGTCGCGACCTGGGCCGCCAGGATCGCCGCGGTCGTGGCGTCGCCCCGGACCCTGACCCGCTCGAGGCCGGGTTCGGTGGCCGTGAGGCGCGAGTAGAGGGCATCGGCCGCCCGGTCGAGCCCGTACGCGTCGTCGCCGTGGAACCAGGCGAGGGTCGGGCGGGGCTCGGTCATCCACCCGATGGTACAAGAGCCCCACGATCCGCCGGCACCGGGATCCCGCACGTGAATAGCCCAGCCGGCGCCCGCAGCGCGAGGCTCGCGAGCGACGCGGTTCGGCGCGGCCCGGAGGCCCGGACGACCAGGCCGTCGGCGGCAAGCGCGATCTCGACGGTCCCGTCGAGATCCGTTCGCAGGACGCGCGCGCCGTGCTCCTCCAGGCGCTCGATCGTCGCCGGGGCGGGGTGACCGTACGGGTTCCCGAACCCGGCTGAGACAACCGCGACCGACGGGCGGACGGCGTCGAGAAAGGCCGCGGTCGACGCGGTCCGGCTGCCGTGATGGGCGACCTTCAGCACGTCGAGCCGGGGCAATCCGCGGGCGAGGAGCAGCGGGTCGATTTCCTCCTCGACGTCGCCGGCAAGGAGGAACCGGCGGCCATCCACTTCGCCGAGCAGGACGATCGAGACGTTGTTGATCCCGGTCCCGGTATCGGATGGCACGGCCGGGACGGCGCCCGGATCCGGCCACAGGACCTCGAGCTCCGCGTCATCGACGGTCAGCCGATCGCCCGCCGACAGCCTGCCGGACGCCACGTCGCCACGCGACAGGCGATCCGCCCACGCCGCGTAGCCCGGTCCGGGACCCCGCATTCCGGGCTCGAACACCTGCCCGACCCGATACCGCTCGAGGAGGAGGGCGAGGCCGGCGACATGGTCCTCGTGCGGATGGGTCAGGACGATCGCGTCGATCCGACGGTCCCACGGCGGCAGCCGCTCGTCCAGCGCGACGAGGAGGCGGTCCGGGTCCGGACCACCGTCGACGAGGAGCCGGCCGCCGCGCGATCCCTCGACGAGGATCGCATCGCCCTGCCCGACGTCGAGCGCCACGATCGTCGTCCTCCCGTCGGGCCGGTGGCCGAGCGAGATCGCCATGGCCACGACTGCGCCGGCGAGGGCGATCCCGGCGAACCGCGGCAGCCGGCTCGTGGGGCTCCGCCGCAGGGGCGCTCTTTGCGAGCCGGTCGACGACCGGGGAGTCGGCGGGCGGGAACCGCTCGCGCCGAGAGCGCGCGCGAGGACGGTGAGGGTTGCCCGGACGGCGGCCGGCCGGAACGCGACGACGAGGAGCGGCAGGCCCACCGCGCCCGCGGCAACGATGTCGGCGGGTGTGGCCAGGTCGAGGCTGGCGAAGGGCAGGCCGGCCCCGAATCGGACGATCGCGACGATCCCGGCGAGGCACGCCCAGGCGGGCAGACCGGCGAGGGTGGCGACGATCGGCGGCACGCCCGGCGCGAGGACGACGAGTCCGGCCGCGAGAGCCACGGCGCCGGCCGCCATCGCGGGCGCCACGAGCGGGACGACGAACAGGTTGACGACCGGCGATATGAGCGCCAGGCGGCCGAACGAGCCGAGGACGACCGGCAGCGTCGCCGCCTGCGCCGCGAGCGAGACACCGAGGCTCTCGACGAGCCATCTTGGCAGCCGCCCTCCCGACGCCCGGGCCAGCCACCCGCCGACCGGCGTCGCCCACAGGAGCAGCCCGGCGGTGGCGAGCGTCGAGAGCTGGAAGCCGGCGTCGCGGACGAGGGTCGGATCGACCAGGAGGATCGCGGCCGCAGCCCAGGAAAGCGCGGTTGCCGCGCGACCCGCCCGCCCCGTCTCGCGGGCGAGGAGCACGACGCCGGCCATCGCGCCAGCGCGCACGACCGATGGCGACGGACCGACGAAGGCGACGTACGCGACGATCGCGCCGATCGTGAGGAGCGACCGGCGCCGCCGGGCGAGCCGCCCGCCGAGCGCGCCGACCGAGGCCGCGACGATCGCGATGTTCCAGCCCGAGATCGCGACCACGTGGCTCGCGCCGACGACGGTGAAGGCGGCAGCGAGGTCGCGGTCGACGCGGTCGCGGAGCCCCACGAGGATCCCCGCTGCCAGGCCCGCCTCAGGTTCGGGGATCGCGCGGGCGAGCGCGGCCGCCGCGCCGCGCCGCCACCGCTCGAGGTCGAGCGGTGGCGTGGCGATCGACTCCACGTCGAGCGCACGCGACCGCAGCGTCCCGGCGACGCCGATCCGCCGCAGGTAGTCGCCGTAGGGGTCGTCGTCGGGCGGAGGCTGGATCGAGCCGGTGACGATGACCCGGAATCCCGGCTCGACGGCCGGGAATCGCGGCAGGGTTGCCGCGATCCGCAGTCCCGCCGGGTCGTCGAGGCGGATCGTGACCGGTTGCTCCCCGCGCCGGGGCGCCGCGACCGACTCGACCGAGGCCCGCCAGGGCCCGCTCCCGTCGGGCAGGGACCTGTTCGCGGGCGTCGCGGCCGGACCAACCGCGAGACGCGCGGCGACGGCGGCGGCCCCGAGCGCCATCGCCAGCGGTACGGCCTGCGACCGCCGTCCGGTGAGCAGCGACGACAGGACGCCACCGCCGACGAGGGCCGCAGCGATCGCGAGCCAGGCTGCCGGTGGCACGGGACCGGGAGCGAGGGCCAGGGCGGCAGTGACGGCCCCGATCGCAACCGCTGCGGACCGGGACACCTAGTGCACCGTGACGAGCTCGCGGATCTTCGCGAACGTGGCCGCGCCGACGACCTTTCGCGCCCGGAGGTCGTCCACGGAGGCGAACGGTTGCTCTTCCCGCGCGGCGAGGATCTTCGCCGCCGTCGCCGGTCCGATCCCGGGCAGCGCCTCCAGCTCCGCCGCCGTCGCGCGGTTCAGGTCGACGAGCCCGCCGCCCGAGGGCGGGTCGTCCGGCGCACCGGAGCCGCCCGATTCGACGCGCGGATCGTCGCGTGAAGGCACCCGGACCTGGTCGCCGTCGGCCAGGACCGCAGCCAGGTTGAGCTCCCGACTCGCCCGCTCCGCGTCCACTCGCGGCCCGTATCCACCGGCGGCCGCCACCGCGTCTCCGACGCGCGAGCCGCCCGGCAGGCGGTAGAGCCCCGGCCGCTCGACGGCCCCGACGACCTCGACGACGAGCAATGCGTCGGCTTCGCGTGCGCCGGCCGTGGATGCCGGGTCGAGGCTGCCCCGATCGACGAGCCGGCCGCCCACCACGACGCCGCCGCTGCCGCCGGACGCGGCGACGACGAAGGCCGCGACCGCCAGCGCGCCGGCGACCGCCAGGCCGAGAAGGGCCACGACCCGGCGGTCCCCCGGCTGCGCGCCCGGCTCGTTCAGTCGTGGTGCGCCGTCCTCAAGCGCCCGCCACGGGGTGGCCGACTGGTCCATGGACCGCTCCCCGGCGGGAACCGCGGCGGGCGACCGAGAGGGACGTCCCGTTCGCCCCGGGGGCACTACCGAGACGAACGGGACCTCGCGACCGGACCATACGCAGTGGCCGTTAGCTGCGACTTATCCGGGTCGGGACCAGCCAGTCGGGACGGCCGCTTGCAGTCTCATCGGTGGGTCTTGTTACGGGTTTGGAATGTCGCAGGTGCCAGCATCGGCGACCGGGAACGCAGGGACTTCAGGGGAGAGCACGTGACGGCCGAGGCGCAGAGGGATCGGATGGCGAGCCTGGAGACGGGCGTGCTCGACGATCCGGGTGGGCCGCTCCTCCACCTCCTCGGCGCCGTCCGGGAGATGACCGAACGGCGCGAGACGGCAGCCGCGAGGCGCCAGGGCGAGCGCTACCGCGAGTTCCTCGAGGCCCTCGGCGTGGCGGTCTACACGACCGACGCGAAGGGCCGGATCACGTTCTTCAACCAGGCCGCCGCCGCGTTCTGGGGACGGCGGCCCGAGATCGGTGAGGAGTGGTGCGGCTCCTGGCGGATCTACCATCCCGACGGCCGGCCGATGCCCCACGCCGAGTGCCCGATGGCGATCGCGCTCAAGGAGAACCGCGAGGTTCGCGGCTCGCAGGCCATCGCCGAGCGGCCCGACGGAACCCGCGTGGCGTTCGTGCCCTACCCGACGCCGCTGCGGAACGATCGAGGCGAGCTGATCGGCGCGGTCAACGTCCTCGTCGACATCACCGAACGGAAGCGGGCCGAGGACGCCCTTCGCCGGGCGGCCGAGGCCCTTCGCGCGTCGAACGCGGTGAAGGACGAGTTCCTCGGCCTCGTTTCGCACGAGCTGCGGACGCCGGTGACGACGATCTTCGGCAATGCCCGGCTCCTTCGCGATCGGGGCGATCGACTCGCCGAGGACGCACGACAGTCGATGATCGCCGACATCGCCCACGATTCGGAGCGGCTGCTCGGGATCATCGAGAACATGCTGCTGCTGACCCGGCTCGAGGCCGGCCCGCAGCCGGAGCTCGAGCCGAACGTCCTGCCCCACGTCGTCCGCAAGTCGGTCGAGTCCTTCCTTCGACGCTATCCGGGGCGGAAGGTGACGATGACCGCCGATCCCCGCCACGTGATCGTCGAGGCGGATCGGACGTACGTCGAGCTGCTCGTCGAGAACCTCCTCGCCAACGCCGATAAGTACAGCGCTCCCGGGACGGAGATCGAGGTCGAGGTTCGGGCTCGTGACGGCGAGGCCCAGGTGGTGGTTCTCGACCGCGGGATCGGGCTGTCGGACGTCGAGCTCGCCCAGATCTTCGCCCCGTTCTACCGGAGCGAGGAGGCGAAGCGGCAGGCCAACGGGATCGGGATCGGCCTCGCCGTCTGCAAGCGGGTGGCCGAGGCGCAGGCCGGGCGGATCTGGGCCCGATCGCGGCAGGGAGGCGGGTCGGAGTTCGGGTTTGCCCTCCCGCTCGTCGATCCGGGCGACATCGCCTGAGGCTGTCGGCGCGACCGACGGCGACTCAGGGACGGTTCAGAGGCGCTCCCAGTCGACCCACCGGTCGCCGTCCCACCAGCGATGCCACGTCCGGCCGTCCAGGCCGGGGGCGAACACGTCGATCCGGTTCGCGGCCCACGACGACGCCGCCGGTTGACCGGCCGGGTCGAGCTCTCCGCCGAGCGACTCCCAGTCGTGCCACGATGTCCCGTCCCAGTAGCGGTTCCACAGCTCGCCGTCCGGAAAGACCGCGAAGACCTGCAGCTCGTCGACCGCCCAGGCGGTCACCGCCGGCCCGGAGCCGAGGGTGGCGCCGAGAGAAGTCGGATCGCCCCACGAGCCGGCCGCGTACGCACGATGCCAAAGAGCCCGGTCCCCGTCGACCCACAGGAGGTCGATTCGGTCCGGGCTCCAGGACACGGCGGCGAAGTCGGTCATCGCGTCAACGGTAGCGGTCGATGGCGCGTCGGGCGAGGTGTGTCCATCTGCTGACTCCGGCCGCGTGGTCGGTCCAGCAACCGGAGGTTCCAGCGCACCGGCTCCTCTTCCTGGACGCCCCGCGGCCACGAGAGGCCGGTCGGCCGCGCGGTCGCTCCCCCGACGTCGTCTCCCTGGTGACCGGCCAGCCACTTCGTGAGAACGACGATCGGCCCGGTCATCGCCGCGACCGCGACGACGAGCTCGCCGAGGAATTGAAGCTCGCCCATCGGTCGATCAGGCGGCTGGAGAACGACCGAGGGTCTCGGCGTCGACCGCCGAGTCGAGCCGGCGGGCGAGCGAGGCCGAAGCCCGGCTCAGGCCGGCCGCCGCGCGGGCAAGGCCGCGCCGGGCGAGACCCGGTCCAGCCTGCCGGCCGAGCGCATCGGCGTAGCGGTGGTATGCCTCGGCTTCCAGTGTCCGCTCGCGAGCGATGTCGAGGGCGATGTAGGCGTAGTGACTGAACTGCATTTCGGACGGACCTCCCATTGGTTCTCTTCGACGTGCCGGCATCGTCAGCGCCGGTGGTCGTCGGGGAGCTGATCGCGGGAGTCGACGCCCCACGCGCCCGCGGCGATCCCGAAGACCGCGAACCCCGCCACGATCGAGGCAAAGATTGCGATGACTTCCATGGCCCACCTCCTGGTTGATCTGCGTAACCTGTTAACCTTACTTCACCAGTTACGAACGATACCCCCTTGCGCGTAACCTGTCAAGCCCTGTACAGTGGTTACCCATGAACGGACCAACCCCCCACGAACACGATCTCGACCTCGAGATCGCCTTCGACTTCCTGAACACGCTCGAGCTCGAATCGGGTGCCCTCGTCGACCGCTTCGAGAGGCCGGCCGATGCCTTCGACTGGCTGTCCGAGCACCACGTGGTTCACGACGAGCTGCTCGACCCCGAGCGCCGGCGGGCGGCGGCCGATCCGGACGCGGGCGAGCGGGCCCTGGGCCGGGTCCGCCGGGTCCGTGACGCCCTCCGCGAGGTCTCCCATGCGATCGTCGAGCGCCGGCGGGCGTCGTCCCAGGCGCTGGCGGAGGTCAACCGGGCGCTCCGGGCGCGCGAGCTCATCCAGCTCGAGCCGTCGGACGAGGGCGTCCTCGTGGGCCACCGCCACGTCGGCGACCCGATCGACGACGCCCTCGCCCGCCTCGCCGAGCCGATCGTCCGCGAGATCAGCGCCGGGCGACCGGAGCGCCTCCGGGTGTGCGACAACGAGACGTGCCGCTGGGTCTTCTACGACTCCTCACCGACCGGCCGGCGGCGGTGGTGCGACATGGCCACCTGCGGCAACCAGGCGAAGGCCCGCCGTCACCGGGCGCGGCAGAAGGCGAGCGAGCGGGGCCGGAGCCGCGGGGCTGCCCGACCGAACTGAGACGCTTGACGCCGACCGCCGCCGAAACGAAACTCGGCAGCGAACCCGGCGACGAGCCCTGCGCCGCCGGCAGCGGAGCGCGAGACCTGGATCTCTTCGTCCGCGACGCCCGAGTCCATCCCACCCATGGCCGGCGACCCGAGCCGTCGGACGTCGCCGTCGAGGATGGCCGAATCGTCACGATTCGTCCGCGCGGCGAGCTCCGACCCGGCAGCGCCGCGATCCTCGAGGCCGATGGCAGGCTGATCTCGCCGCCCCTCGTCGATCCCCACGTCCACATGGATGCTGTTCTGACCGTCGGCGAGCCACGCCACAACGAATCGGGCACCCTGATCGAGGGCATCCTCACCTGGGCCGAGCGAAAGCCGTTCCTGACCCACGAGGACGTCAAGTCGCGGGCCCGCGAGGCGATCCTCTGGGAGGTCGGCCAGGGAACCGGCCTCATTCGTAGCCACGTCGACGTCTGCGACCCGAACCTCGTCGCCTTGCGGGCCCTCCTCGAGCTGCGCGACGAGGTCGCAGACATCGTCGACCTCCGGCTCATCGCGTTCCCCCAGGACGGGATCCTGTCCTTCCCGGATGGCAAGGGCCTGATGCGCGAGGCCATGCGGCTGGGGTGCGACGTCATCGGTGGCATCCCGCACTACGAATGGACGCGCGAGGATGGTGTCGAGGAGGTCCACTTCCTGTTCGACCTCGCCCGCGAGACCGGCGCGCCGATCGACCTCCACTGCGACGAGACGGACGACGAGCAGTCGCGCTTCCTCGAGGTGGTTGCGGCCCGGACGATGCGTGACGGGATGCAGGGCCGGGTCGTCGCCGGCCACGCGACCGCGATGGGCAGCTACAACGATGCCTACGCCTTCAAGCTCCTCCAGATCCTCAAGCGCGCCGGGGTGACGATCGTCGCCAATCCGCTCGACAACATCGTCCTCCAGGGCCGATTCGACACGTACCCGAAGCGGCGGGGCATGACCCGGGTGAAGGAGCTCGACGCGGCCGGGGTGAACGTCGCCTGCGGCCACGACTCGATCATGGATCCGTGGTACCCGCTCGGGCGCGGCTCGATGCTGGACGCACTGTCGATGCTCGTCCACGTCGCCCAGATGACCGGCCGGGCGGAGCTGTACCGGGCCTATGAGATGGTGACGACGAACCCGGCCCGCGCGGCCGAGGTCCCCTGGGGGGTGAAGGAGGGTCTGCCGGCGAACTTCGTCGTATTCGACTGCGAGGACGAGGCCGAGGCGATCCGCCTGCGTCCGGCCGCGCGCTGGGTCGTTCGTGAGGGGCGGGTCGTGGCGGAGACCGAGCCCGCCCGGACCACCGTCCACCATGCCGGGGAAGCCCACCCCGTCACGTACACCAGGCCATCGGTTCCTTTGAGGGAAGGAGTGGAGGCATGACTGCTGGAGCGATCACCCGCGAGGGGAGACCGACCCATGAAGGTGACCTGACCATCGAGGTCCACGGCTTCGATCCAATTCCGGAGACGGCGCGCTACGGTTCCGTGCGTCGCCTGTTCACTGTCTGGTTCACGCCGAACCTCGTCCCGGCTGCGTTCTTCGTCGGGACGCTCGCTGCGGCCCCATTCCTCAAGGTCGGGTTCGTCACCGGCCTCCTTGCGATCCTGGTCGGCAATCTCATCGGCTCGGCCCTCGTAGGGGCTCTCTCGACCATGGGCCCGGCCACGGGCATGGCCCAGATGCCGGTGGCCCGGCTGGCCTTCGGGAAGAGCATCGTCCTGCCGGGCTTCCTCAACTGGCTCAGCTGCATCGGCTGGGACGGCGTCAACAACGTCTTCGGCGCGGCGGCGATCACGCTCCTGACCGGCCTCCCGTTCCCGATCTCGCTGCTGATCGTCGTGCTGGCCCAGGCCGCGCTCGGCGTCATCGGCTACGAGGCGATTCACACGTTCGAGAAGTACATGGCGATCGTCCTGGGCGTCATGTTCGCGGTTCTCACGGTCGCGATCTTCATCGGCGGCCAGGCGAGCACGGCCAGGGTGGACGGCGTCACCGGGCTCGACCAGGTGGGCGCCTTCGTGCTCTTCGCGGCGATCTCGGCCAGCTTCGTCCTCGCCTGGGGCCTGTACGCCTCCGACTACAGCCGCTACCTGCCGGTCGACACGCCCCGCTCGCAGATCTTCTGGTACACGGTCGCAGGGCTGACCCTGTCGGCCGGCTGGATCGAGGTCCTCGGCCTCCTGGTGGCCGACAAGTCGACGGGCCCGGCGGTCGACACGATCAACACGATCCTGGGCGGCGGCCTGCTGGGGGCGCTGGCGATGATCGCGATCGCGATCGGCACCGTCGCGGTCAACGCGATGAACGATTACACCGGCTCGCTGTCACTGCTCGCGGCCGGGGTGAAGGTCCGCCGGGTCTACTCGGCGATCGTGGTCGCGGTCCTCGGATTCTTCTTCACCCTGTATCTGAACGCGGGCGAGCTGCAGCTGAAGTTCGAGAGCTATCTGCTCTTCATCCTCTACTGGGTCACCCCGTGGGCGGGCGTCATCCTGGCCGACTGGCTGCTCCGCGGGGCGCCGCGGCGGCTCGACGTCCGCTGGCTGACGGACTTCGGCCGGCTGCCGTCCGGCGTGCTGGCGCTCGTTGCGATGATCATCGGGTTTGTCGTCTCGCTGCCGTTCCAGACGTCGAGCTTCGGCGACGAGATCGCCAAGGCCACCGGCTTGCCGATCAACGCCTGGGCGCCGGCGCTCCACTTCGCCGACATCGCGTTCATCGTCGGGTTCGTCGTCTCGGCCGCTATCTACTGGCTGAGCGTTCGATTCGGCGTCGGAGAGCCCGGCCGGGAGGACGCTGCCGCGGCCGCCTGAGGCGGCGCGGTGCGGTTGCAGGAAGGCCCCGGCCGTCGGCCGGGGCCTTCGAGCGTCACGGCACCCGGATGACCGGCGGCCGCTCGTGGACAACCGGGGCCAGGTCGAGCGCCTCGGTCCACTCGGCGATCTCGACGGCGCTTGCTACCCACATCCCGTCGATCGACTTCGCCCGCCCGATGAGGGTCTCGAGGGCGGCCGCGCGCGACGCGCGCCCTGACACGAACGGATGGTTGGTCAACATGAACAGCCCGCCCTCGTCGGCCAGCGCGTCCAGCTCCGCGGTCCACATCTCCAGCACGACCGACGGCGATGGGATCACCCCGGAGCCGGTCAGGCCGGGCAGGTAGTTGTAGCGGCCCCAGTCGTCGAGCGCCCAGTGGCAGGGCAGCTCGACTATCGTCGCGGCGCCGTGGTCCGACGAGACCGCCAGCCGATACGGCCAGTCGGAGTCCATGAGCCCCGAGTCGTACTTGAATCCGTGCCGCGCCAGCAGCCCCGGCAGGCGGTACGTCATCTCCCAGTTCGGGGCCCGGTAGCCGGTCGGTCGGACGCCGAGGACGGCATCGAGGGCCTCCAGCCCCCGTAGCAGCCTGGCTTCCTCGGCCGCCTCGTCGGCCTCGACGCCGCCGGCCCGCGCCGGCTCGTGCATGTAACCGTGGTGGGCGATCTCGTGCCCCGCGTCGCGGATCGAGCGGACGACCGCCGGCCATCGTTCGGCCGTGTAGCCGGGCACGAAGAACGTCGCCCGGATCGCCGCTCGATCGAGCAGCCGGAGGAGCCGCGGGACGCCGGTCCGCGGGCCGTATTCCTGGTGGGTCATGACGTCGAGCTGCGTCGCCGTCTCCGGATGATCGGCCAGCATCGTCGCCTCGGCGTCGACGTCGAACGTGAAGCAGGCGGCCGCGCGGAATCCGTCCGGCCAGCGGAAGCCGGCCGGGAGCGAGGCCGGGCTCATGTCAGTCGCGCAGGCGGAACGGCGGATACACGTCGTTCAGCATGAGGAAGTAGAGCGTCACCCTGATCGCCCAGCGGAGCGTTCCTCCGAGGATCCTGTAGCCCCAATCCGCCATCCGCCCGTTGAGCAGGACCGGGATCCACGACACGAGCAGAACAAGGACGGATCCGATCCCGAGGAACCAGAGCGCGATGAAATGCGGGATCAGGATGAGGGCGCGGGCGCACAGCCCGATGAAGGGGATACCCATCAGCTGGTTGACCCGCTGATCCCGGTCGATCTCGACGCGGACGGGGTGCGGGGCATCAAAGCTGAATGGCGGGTAGGTGTCGGTCAGCATCAGGGCGTATGCGGAAACCCTCGTCGACCACCGGTACTCCCCGCCGATCAGGTCGTACATCCAGGCCGCAGGCCGCCCGTTGAGGAGGATCGGAATCCACGAGACGAGGATGCTCAGGCCGACAAGCCAGGTCAGGATCGCAACGACAATCCAATGGGGCAGCAGGATCAGCCACCGAATGGCGTGACCCAGGATCGGGATGCCCCACAGCCGGCTGATCGGCTCCTGCTCATCGAATTCGACGCGGACGGGGTACGACGACGGGCGGGGCGCGCCAAGGATCGTGCCAGTCATTGGACTCTTTCCCTCCCACCAGCGGCGAGCGTGACGCCGGTGAAAGGAATCTACCCGCCCGGGGAACGCCGCTCCACCTGCGCTCGCACGATGTCGCGGATCGCGGGCGCCGCCGCCGCCTCGGCCGACCGGATCTTGAGGTGGCGGATCCGCTTCCCGGTGCCCTCGATGAGGCCGCTCGGGTCGGGCAGGTCGACGCCGTCGGCGAGCTGCAGATTGACGTGCGCCCGGTGGGGGATGATCGCGAACAGCAGGCCGCGCATCCTGGTGGACGATCCGATCGCGAGCAAGCCGTTTCCGCGGTCGAACTGGACGACCGCGCCCGGAAGGCCGCCGACGACGAGCCGCTCGATCGCTCGGGCGGCATCGGCGACAACAGGATCGTGCTCGGCCAGCACGGCGTCCCAGGTCTGCGGCTTGGCCGCGGTCACGAGCCCTACCGAGCGACGACGTTCACGAGGCGGCCGCCGCCGGCATGGATGACCCGGTCCGGCTCACGACCTGCGAGGGCAGCCTGCACCTTGTCCCGGGCCAGGACCACCTGCTCGAGCTCCAGTTCGCTGATTCCGGCCGGGACGGTCACCCGGTCGCGGAGCTTGCCGTTCACCTGGACCGGCACCTCGCGGGTCTCCTCCGCGGCGGCCGTGTCGTCGACCTGCGGCCATCGCTCCTGGTGGATCGACGACCACTCGGCGCCGGCGGCTGCCAGCCGGCGTGACCAGAGCTCCTCGGCGATGTGGGGCGCTGCGGGCGCGAGCATCAGGAGGAGGAGGCGGATGGCCTCGTCCCACTCGGGCATCCGGGCGACGCTCGTCCCGCGGTAGCGCATCAACGTGTTCGCCAGCTCGATGAGGTGGGCGACCATCGTGTTGAACTTGAACGCCGTGTACTCGCCGGTCACGACCTTCAGCGTTCGGTGCGCGGCGTGCCGCAGCGCCGTGCGTGCTCCGGCTTCGTCCTGCCCTGCGGGCAGCTTGCCGCTGTCGGCGTCGCCGGGCTCGGTTCCTCCCGGATCGAGCGCAATCGTCCAGACCCGGTTGAGGAAACGGTGGACGCCCCCGATCCCGGTCGGGCTCCACGGGCCACCCTGGTCCCACGGGCCCATGAACATCAGGAACAGGCGAATCGCGTCCGCGCCGTAGCGGGTCACGAGCTCGTCCGGGTCCTGGACGTTGCCGTGCGACTTCGACATCCGCTCGCCGTCCTCGCCGAGGATCTGGCCCTGGTTGAAGAGGCGCTGGAACGGCTCGTTCTGGGCGATCACGCCGACGTCACGCATCATCTTCGTGAACTCGCGCGCGTACAGCAGGTGCATCACCGCGTGCTCCGCGCCGCCGGTGTACTGGTCGACCGGGGTCCACGTCTCGACCATGTCCGGGTCGAACGGGCCGTCCGCGTAGTGGGGCGACAGGTAGCGATACCAGTACCAGGACGAGTCGATGAACGTGTCCATCGTGTCGGTCTCGCGGCGGGCCGGCCCGCCGCACCGGGGGCAGGTCACGTTGACGAACGATTCGTCGCGGGTCAGCGGGTTCACGCCGCTGCCGCCGTAGTCGACCTTGTCGGGCAGCAGTACCGGGAGGTCCTCGTCGGGGACGGGGACGATCCCGCATCGCTCGCAGTGGATGACCGGGATCGGCGTCCCCCAGTAGCGCTGGCGGCTGATCAGCCAGTCGCGGAGGCGATACGTGACCGCCGGCTTGGCGCGGCCGTCGCGGGCCAGCCACTGGACGATTCGCCGGCCACCCTCGTTCGCCGGGAGCCCACTGAACTCGCCGCTGTTGACGAGCACCTCGTCGGCTGCGTGAGCCTCGTACGCCGAATCGACCGGCGCGCTCTCCGTGCCGGGCGCTGCGACGACCCGCCGGATAGGCAGCCCGAACTTCGTGGCGAACGCGAAGTCCCGTTCGTCGTGGGCGGGGACCGCCATGATCGCGCCGGTTCCGTACGTCGCGAGGACGTAATCGGCCACGAAGATAGGGATCCGCTCGCCGTTGACCGGGTTGATCGCCTCGGTGCCGAGGGCCACGCCGGTTTTCTCCCGCTCCGTCGACAGGCGCTCGATCTCCGTCTCCGCCCCGGCGGCCGTGACGTATGCCTCCACCTCCGCCCGGCGGTCGGGGTGGGTCAGCTTCGGGACGAGAGGATGCTCCGGGGCGAGGACCATGAACGTAGCCCCGAACAGTGTGTCCGGCCGGGTCGTGAAGACCCGCAGCTCGTCGCCTCCGGGCTGGTGCACGTCGGGGGCGGTCGTGAACACGATCTCGCCGCCCTCTGACCGGCCGATCCAGTTCGTCTGCATCGTCTTGATCGGCTCGGGCCAGTCGAGTCCGCCGAAGTCGAGCAGCTCGTCGGCGTACTTCGTCACCCGCAGGAACCACTGCTCGAGGTCGCGCTTCTCGACCTTCGCCCCGCATCGCCAGCAGTGCCGGTCTGCGCCCTCGACCTGCTCGCGGGCCAGGGTCCCGTCATTCGGGCACCAGTCGACCGTCGACCGGGCTCGATACGCCAGCCCGGCCTCGAGGAAGCGCAGGAACAGCCACTGGTTCCAGCGGTAGTAGTCGGGGTCCGACGTGATGACCTCAGCGTCCCAGTCGAACGAGGCGCCCATCGACCGCAGCTGCCGGCGCATGTTCTGGATGTTCGCCATCGTCCACTCACGGGGGTGGATGCCCCGCGCGATCGCGGCGTTCTCGGCCGGCAGCCCGAAGGCGTCGAAGCCGATCGGCAGGAAGACGTTCTTGCCCTGCATCCGCTGGAACCGCGCGACCGCGTCGGTCGGCGTCTTGATGTACCAGTGGCCGATGTGGATGTCGCCCGACGGATAGGGGTACATCGTCAGGAGATAGAACCTCGGGCGGGATGCGTCGGCGAGATCCGTCCGCGACTGGCCCAGCTCCTCCCAGCGCGCCTGCCAGCGCGGCTCGATCGCGGTCGGGTCGTACCGCTCGATACGCGTGCGCTCGGGCGCGGCCGGCTTCGGGCCGGTCTTCCTGCGCGTCGGTCTCTTCTTGCGGTCGGTTGGTGCGGTCATCGTTCGCTCGTTCGGTAACAGAAACCCCTCGCCGATCCGGCGAGGGGATTAGTGGAAGAGGCTCCCTCACCGTTCGGTGAGCAATCGCTCACCGAAGTCCGAGGCGGAGCTCCGCGACGCCGTCGTCCTGAGGTTGTCTTGGTGGAGCTAAGGGGATTCGAACCCCTGACCTTCTGAATGCCATTCAGACGCTCTCCCAGCTGAGCTATAGCCCCACGCCGGAGCGGGAGTATAGCAAAGGGCTCCGCGCAGACCCACGGCGCGTGCCGGCGATCTGGCACCATCCGCGATGGATGGCCGCGTTCGATCTCCTGATCCGGGGCGGGACGCTCGTCGACGGGACCGGCGGCCCCGGCGTCCCCGGAGACATCGGCGTCGCGGGCGACCGGATTGCCGCCGTCGGCGATCTGTCGGCCGTCCCGAGGGTCGACATTCGACAGGAGCTCGATGCCAGGGGTCGTGTTGTCTGCCCCGGGTTCGTCGATCCCCACGGCCACTCCGACGTCTCGCTGTTCGTCGACGGCGCGCTCGCGAGCCACGTCCGGCAGGGCTTCACGACCCAGCTCTCCGGGAATTGCGGGTCGACCGTCGCCCCGATCACCCCGACCGGCCGGGAGCTCGTCGAGCTGGAGCTGCGGATCCATCGGGTCACCGCGCGCTGGTCGACGTTCTCCGAATACCTCGATGCCGTGGCGGCGGAGCGGCTCACGCCCAACGTCGCGTTCCTCGCCGGGCACGGCACGATCCGCGGCGCGGTGCTCGGTACCGACGCCAGGGTGCCGACCGAGGACGAGCTGGCCGCGATGAACCGCGAGCTCGAGGCGGCGCTCGACGCGGGCGCGTTCGGGCTGTCGACCGGCCTGATCTACGCGCCCGGCGTCCACGCCGCGCGGCCGGAGATCCTGGAGCTGGTCCGGACGGCGGCGCGGCGCGGCGGGCTGTACGCGACCCATCTGAGGAACGAATCGGCCGGCCTGTTCGACGCGCTCGACGAGGCGATCGACACGATCCGGGCGGCGGGCGAGGGCGCCCGGCTCCAGGTCTCCCACCTGAAAGCGGGCGCCAGGGCCGTCTGGGGCCGCGGCGCGGAGGCGGTCGAACGCCTCGAGCACGCCCGGGCCGTCGGAGTCGACGTGGCCGCCGACCAGTATCCGTATGCGGCGGCCGCGACGAGCCTCGCCGTCGTCCTGCCGCCGGCGCTGCTCGCCCTCGGGGTCGAGGAGTGCGTGGCGGCTCTCTCCGACCCGGGAGTGCGGGCCAGGGTCCGGTCGGAGATCGAACGCGGCATCTCCGGCTGGGAGAACGTCGCCGCCGATCCGGGCTGGCCCGCCATCAGGATCTCGTGGTCGGCGAGCCACGTCGACTGGGCGGGGCGGAGCATGGCCGAGATCGCCAACGACGTGGGGGTCGATCCGTCCGACGTTGCGTTCGACATCCTCGTCGACGACCGGCTCGATACCTCGATCGTCATCGACTGCATGGACGAGGCGGATGTCACGACCATCCTCCGAGTCCCGTGGATCGCGATCTGCACGGACGCCGAGGGCCGGCGACCCGGAGACCCCATCCTCGACGTCGGCGTGCCGCACCCCCGGACGTACGGGACGACCGCGCGGGTGCTCGGCCGCTACGTCCGGGGCCGACGGATCCTGCCGCTCGAGACGGCGATCGCGAAGATGACCTCGGTGCCGGCGTCCCGGTTCGGGCTCGTCGACCGGGGCGTCCTCCGGGCCGGGGCGTTCGCCGACATCGTCGTGTTCGATCCGGCGACGATCGCCGACGGCGCGACGTACCAGCGGCCCGCGGTCCACCCGACGGGGATCGACCACGTCATCGTGAACGGCCGCGCGGCGGTCCTCGCGGGACGGGAGACGGGGCAGCGGCCGGGCCGGCTGCTCCGGCGCGCCGGATGAGCGGGATGAGCGGGGCGAGCCGGCGGGCCGCTCTCGACGTGGGAGCCGGACCCGCGACCCTCGAGTTGCCCGGCGGGCCGATCGTCTACGTCATCCGCCGCTCGCCGCGATCGCGCCGGCTCCGCGTCACGATCGATCCGCTCGACGGCGTCATCGTCAGCCTGCCGCCACCGACGCGCCGCGGATGGGCCCGCCCGGAGCCGATGGTCGAGTCGTTCCTCCGCGAGCGGGAGGCCTGGCTGCGCCGCCACCTGACGAGCCATGCGCGGCAGCGGGCCGAGCTCGCCGAGCGGGGCGGGGTCGCGGACGGGGCCCGCATCAGGTTCCGCGGGGAGCTGCACACGCTCCGTCTCCTGTCGCCGGCCGAGGAAGGCCCGTCCGCTCGCCGGTCACGGGTCACCCGCGAAGGCACCCCCGACGGCGACGAGCTCGTTATCCGCCTCGCGGCCGCGGACGGGCGGCCGGTCTCGGGCGTGCTCGTCGAGTGGCTCCGCGACCGGGCGCGGACCGCGCTCGAGCGGGAGATCGCCCGCCACGCACCGGCCCTGAAGGTCGAGCCGGCTGGGTTCGCGCTTCGCGACCCGCGGAGCCGGTGGGGAAGCGCGTCGCGCGAGGGCCGCCTGTCGTTCTCGTGGCGGCTCGTCCTCGCCCCGCCGCAGGCGCTCGAGACCGTGGTCGTCCACGAGCTGGCCCACCTCCGGGTGTTCGGGCACGGGCCCCGGTTCTGGGCACTGGTCGCCTCGCGCCGACCCGACCACGTCGAGTGGCGGCGCTGGCTGGCGGCCCACTCGCTCGAATTGCACGGAGCGCTCGAGCAGGGCTGAGTCGCACCGAACGACTCGGGACGGCCAGGACGAAGTCAGGCGCCGGGCAGCCGATGGATGCGGAGCGCCAGCGCGAGGCCGAGGCAGCGGTCCGGGTCGTCGAGCGAAGGCCCGAGGATCTCCTCGATGAGCCGGAGCCGGTTCTTCAGCGTGTTGTAGTGGACGAACAGCCGTCGCGCGGCAAGGGCGCCATTGCGCGTCTCGAGGTAGACCTCGAGGGTTCGGCTCAGGTCGGTTCGATGACGCGCGTCGTAGTCGAGCAGTGGACCGAGCAACTGCCTCGCGAAGTCGGCCAGCTCGGCCTTCGGCACGCCGACGAGCAGCCGATCGACGCCGAGATCGGCGAACAGCGACACGTGGCCGGCACCGCGCGCCCACCGCCCGATCGACAGGGCGCGGCGCGCCTCGGTGTAGCTGTCGGCCAGCCGCAACGGGTCGTCGACCGGCCGCCCGATCCCCACGCTCACGCTGCTGTCCGGCAGGACGCGACGAGCCTCGGCTGTGAACCGCTCGCCCATCTCGGCGAGGCCCGCCGCGAACGGCACGACGAGTGCGGCGACCTCGGCGCTCCGCTCCCAGACGATCGCTCTCGCCCCGAGCGCCTGGCGGGCGACGTCCGCCAGGCGATGACCCACCGCCGTCTCCTCGGTCGTGCCGGCGAGCTGCGCAAACGGGCGCCCGCCGAGCTCGTCGAGCTGGACGAGGACCACGGCCCGGGGCACCGACAGGTCCCACTTGAACGCCGCCGCGCGGTCCGTGAGGACGGCCCGATCGACGTGGCCCGTCACCAGCTCCTCGAGGCAGACGGCCTGGAACCGCCGATCGGCCTCGGCGATGGCGCGCGCCTGGACCTGGCGGAGCGCCGCGACCGTCGACGCGTACTCGAGCGCGTCGAGCTGGTCCTCGGCGAGGTGGTCGACGTCCGCCATGGCGACGATCGCCCCGAACCGCTCGTGGCCCACCTGGATCGGCTTGACGGTGACGGACTGGCCGCCGACCTGGAGCCGCGCGGGCCCGGCCTCGTTCGCGTCGCCCGGCGCCCCGAGCTGCGCGATCACCGACTCGAGCCGGCCGATTGCCTCGGCCCCGGCCGTGCTCGCCTGGACCGAGCCGTGGCCGTCGACGATCACCGCCGGCGCCCCGACCGCGTCCGCCACTGCCTCGGCGATCTGGCGGAGCCCCCCACCGCCGAGGACGATCGCCGTGAACCGCTCGTGGATCTCCGCCGTCCGCTGGAGCCGGACCGCCTGGGCGTTGAGGATGATCGTGAGGACGGAGTTGATGATCTCGTTGAACGAGCTCTCCGGTGGCAGCTCGAGGAGCGGAAACGCCAGCCGGTCCGCCGCCTCGACCATGCCGGGCGGGATCGTCTCGATGTAGCGGGCGGGCTTGAGGGCGAGACCGGCGAGGCCCTTGGCGGCGAGCTCCGGCACCAGCGCGACGAGGGCCGCCGGGTCGTCCCGGAGCGGGTAGGCCGTCGTGAGGAGCAGCTCATCGGCGTTCACCCAGCGGAGGATGTCCGGGACCTCCATCACGTTGACATGGCGGACCCGGCGGTCGAGCCCGGACGCGCCCCCGACAACCCGGGCGCCCGCCAGTGACTCGAGCCCGAGGACCTCGCGAAGGGGCACGCCGCCGATCATCCGGTCTCTCTCCCGTTGTGCTCGGTTTGGAGGTTGAGGACAGCCGGCCCGCCAGTCAATGTGAACTTCGGACAATGCCACGGCCTCAACCGGTCTCTACGATGTCCATGATGGAGGGCAGAGGGGTTCTCCGCAGCACCGCCGCGGGACCCGACAGCATCCCGGCCGTCAGCATCAGCACGCTCATCGCGCCGCTCTTCGACGTGGTCACCGAAGCGGTGCGTGGAACCGTCCTGAGCGTCCACGGCTCGGCGGTCAACCTGCTCGTCGACGGCTCCCTCGTCGCGATCGCCGGCGCCCGGACCGGCGGGCTTCCGAACGGCCTGCTCGTCGACGACCCGTTCGCACCTCGCTTGCTCGGCGTTCGGGCCGGCATGTCCGTCGGGGTCGGCAGCGGTCGACTGGCGATCGACGAGGCGGCGTTCGCGGTCGGTCTAGATGGCGCGCGTCGCTGGCGGCCGGAGCTCCGGTCGATGGCCACGCCCGCCGACCTCGACGTCCGTATCGGGCTGGCCCGGCGCGCGGCGGCCCGCACACGGGGCGGCCTGTCCGGGATCGTCCCCGGCCACGATCTCCTCGCGGCCCTGGCGACGGCCCTCGCTTCCGGCTCCGAGCAGGAGATCGTCGCCGCCGGGCGGGCCCTGGTCGGCCTCGGAGCCGGCCTGACCCCGGCCGGCGACGATGTGCTCGTTGGCCTGACCGCCGGGCTGACCGCCCTCGGCGATCCGCGGGCGCGCGGCCTGGCCGGCGCGTGGGCCGGTCATGCGACCGGCCGGACGACGGTGGCCGCCGAGGCATTCCACCGCCACGCGGCAGCGGGCGCATACAGCGAACGGCTCCACGACCTCCTGCGCGCGATGCTCCGCCAGCCGAAGGGCACGATTCCCGCCGCGGTCCACGCTGTGGCCTCCTGGGGAGCGACGTCGGGGGCGGACACGATCGCCGGCGTCCTGCTCGCCCTCGGACAGCCGGCCGCTGCCGCGTCCACCGGCCACCAGGAGCCCGACGCCGCATGACCGAGACCATTCGGGGCGCGGTCTACCGCAACAGCTATCGGGATTCGGTCGAGCTCATGGGGATCGCCGCCGAGCTCGAACGGCTGCCGGGGATCGTCCGGGCCGGGCTCGTGATGGCCACCCCCGCCAATCTGGCAGTCCTCGCCGGCGCCGGAATGGGCGAAGCCGCGGCCGATGGCGCGGGCCCCAACGACCTCGTCGTCGCCGTGGCCGCGGCCGACGAGGACGCGGCCACCACCGCCCTGGGCCGCGCCGGGGCGTTGCTCGCGGCCGGGGCCGGCGGCGATGCGGGCGCCAGCGCCGACAAGCCGGCAGCCCAGACGATCGGCGAGGGCGTCGCCGAATTGCCGGACGCGAATCTCGCCCTCGTGTCGACGCCCGGCACGTACGCCACTGCCGAGGCGATCAAGGCGCTCAAGCATGGCCTCCACGTCTTCCTGTTCAGCGACAACGTGTCGGTCGAGGACGAGATCGAGCTGAAGACGCTCGCCGGAAGGAAGGGCCTGCTCGTCATGGGCCCCGACTGCGGCACCGCGATCGTCGGCGGCGTGCCACTCGGGTTCGCGAACGCCGTCCGGCGCGGCCCGATCGGGCTGGCTGCCGCGTCCGGGACCGGCCTGCAGCAGGTGAGCAGCCTCATCGATCGGTTCGGCTCCGGCGTGTCGCACGCGATCGGCACGGGCGGCCGGGACCTCGACGAGCGCGTCGGCGGCCGAACGATGCTCGCAGCGATCGAGCTGCTCCTCGCCGATCCCGGGACGACCGTCCTTGTCCTGATCTCGAAGCCGCCATCCGAGAGCGTCGTGCGAGCGATCCTCGACGCCGTCCGCGGAGCATCCAGGCCGGTGGTCGTCAACTTCCTCGGCGGCGATCCGGACATCGTCCGCGCGGCCGGTGCGCACCCGGCGGCGACCTTCGAGGAGGCGGCGCTCATCGCGACTGCCCTGGCGGCGGGCGGGGATCCAAACCCGGGCCCGCTCTCGCTCGATCCGGCACTCGCCGCGACGGCCGAGGGCGCGGCGGCGCGGCTCGCCCCCGGTCAGTCCGCGGTTCGCGGGCTCTTCTCCGGCGGGTCGCTCGCCGGCGAGGCGAAGATCATCCTCGAGTCCCTCCGCGGTCCCGCGGCTCACGACGTCGTTCTCGATCTCGGCGACGACGAGTACACCGTCGGGCGGCCGCACCCGATGATCGATCCGCGGCTGCGCAACGAGCAGATCGTCGCGGCGGCCGGCGATCCGGACGTTGCCGTCATCCTGCTCGACGTCGTCCTCGGCTACGGCTCGAATCCCGATCCGGCGGCGGCGCTCGCGCCGGCGATTCGCGAGGCGCAGGAGGTCGCGGCCGCGGCAGGGCGGTCGATCGCCTTCGTCGCGTCCGTGTGCGGCACCGCGACGGATCCGCAGGGCCTCGACCGCCAGGAAGCGGCCCTCGCCGGCGCGGGCGTGATCCTCGCCCCGAGCAATGCACGCGCCGCAATGGTCGCCGCCCGCATCGCCGAGCACGGCGTCGCCGCACAGAGCCTGGTCGCGGGCGCCTCGGGAGCCCTCGAGCCATGAGCCCAACGGCCGCGGCAGCCGGCCTCCTCGACGGCGTCCGGGCGATCAACGTCGGGCTGGCCGGGTTCGCCGACCCGATCCGCGAGCACGGTGCGCCGGTCGTGGCGCTCGACTGGCGGCCGCCCGCCGCCGGCGACCGCGAGGCCGGGCTCCTCGTCGCCCGCCTCGAGGACGACCCAGCGGACCCGGACGAGCCGCTCGGAGCGACGATTCGCGACGCCAACGCCCTCGCCCTCGAACGGATCCTCGCCGCGCGGCCTGTGCTGCTCGACGTCCGGCCGGCGGCCGAGGCGATCCCCGGGCTCGACGGCCGGATGCTCCTGCACAGCGGCCCGCCGATCGACTGGCCGCGGATGTGCGGCCCGGTCCAGGGCGCTGTCATCGGCGCAATCCTGTTCGAGGGCTGGGCGTCGACTCCGGCGAAGGCTCGGGCGCTCGTCGAGGACGGATCCGTCGCCTTCGCTCCGTGCCACCATCACGGCGCCGTCGGCCCGATGGCCGGCGTCGTGTCCCCGTCGATGCCGGTCGTGGTGGTCGAGAACGCCGATCGCGGAAACCGCGCCTGGGCGACGCTCAACGAGGGCCTCGGCCGGGTCCTCCGCTTCGGCGCGTACGACGAGCCGGTCATCGAGCGGCTCCGCTGGTTCGCGGCCACCCTCGGCCCGGCGCTCAGCGCGACACTCGCCGCATCCGGGCCGGTCGACCTCAAGGCGATCACCGCCCAGGCCCTGCAGATGGGCGACGAGGGCCACAACCGCAATGTCGCCGCGACGTCCCTCCTCACCCGGGCGATCGCCCCGGATCTCGTCCGCACGGTCGACGCCGCGACGGCCCAAACTGTTCTCGCCTTCCTCCGCGGCAACGATCACTTCTTCCTCAACCTGTCGATGGCCGCCTGCAAGTCGGCGCTGGACGCAGCCCACGGCATCGAGGGCTCGACGGTCGTGACCGCGATGTCCCGCAACGGGGTCGACTTCGGGATCCGGCTGTCCGGGACCGGCGACACGTGGTTCACCTCGCCGGTCGGCGTACCGGACGGCCTGTACTTCCCGGGCTTCGGCCCGGACGACGCGAACCCCGACCTCGGCGACAGCGCGATCACCGAGACGGCCGGGATCGGCGGGTTCGCGATGGCCGCGGCCCCGGCAATCGTCAGGTTCGTCGGCGGCACGCCCGCGGACGCGATCGCGTTCACCCGGCTGATGGAGCGGATCACCCTCGCCCGGAACTCCGCCTACGGCCTGCCGAGCCTCGGCTTCAGCGGCACGCCGACCGGGATCGACGCCCGGCGGGTGGTCGAGACCGGGATCGCCCCGGTGATCAACACCGGGATCGCCCATCGCGAGGCGGGCGTCGGCCAGATCGGGGCGGGGATCGCGCGCGCGCCGCTCGCCTGCTTCGAGGCGGCGCTGCGCGACCTGGCGTCGCGACTCCACGTCGAGGCGGCGGCGTGACGGCGCGTCGGGCGGTCGTGGCGATCGGTGGCAACGCGCTGATCCTCGACGGGCAGCAGGGCACGATCGCGGAGCAATACGACAACGCGATCGAGATGGCCGGACACATCGCGACGCTCGTCCGCGACGGCTGGGGGATCGTCCTGACCCACGGCAACGGCCCGCAGGTCGGGTTCATCCTCCTCCGCTCGGAGCTCGTCGGCGACTCGGCGCCCGTGCCGCAGTTGTCGCTCGAGATGTCGTCGGCCGACTCGCAGGGCGGCATCGGCCACATCCTCGGGATGGCCCTCCTCAACGCGCTGGCGGGGCGGGGCCTGCGGGACCGGGTGGCGTACGTCCTGACCCACACTGTCGTCGACCCGGCCGATCCGGCGTTCCGGCTGCCGACGAAACCGATCGGACCGTTCTACGCGGAGACCGACGCGGCCGCGAAGCGCGAGCGGAACGGCTGGCAGATGGTCGAGGATTCCGGCCGCGGCTACCGGCGAGTCGTGCCGTCGCCGGTCCCGCTCCGGATCGTCGAATCGGACCAGATCAGGACGCTCGTCGATGCGGGCCACGTCGTCGTCGCCGTCGGCGGCGGCGGGATCCCGGTCGTCGAGGAGTCGCCGGGCGTCTACCGCGGGGTCGAGGCGGTGATCGACAAGGACCGCGCGTCGGCGCTGCTCGCCGCGAGCCTCGGCGTGCCGCTGCTCGTCCTGTCGACCGGGGTCGAGCAGGTCGCGGTCCACTTCCGGAAGCCCGACCAGCGATTCCTCGACCGGCTCACGATGAGCGAGGCGCGCCGCTACCTCGCCGAGGGCGAGTTCCCCAAGGGCAGTATGGGCCCGAAGATCGAGGCGGCGATCGCCTTCCTCGAGCACGGCGGCAAGGAGGTCCTGATCACGACACCGGCAGCACTGGAGCGGGCGATCTCGGGCGCCACCGGCACCTGGATCGTCCCGGACGCAATCGCCGCCCGGGTGGGCGGCTGAAGAGTGGAGGCCACGATGGCGAGGGTAGAGGCAGAGCCCTACGAGTTCGATTTCGATCCTGCGACGACCGCGCTGCTGATGATCGATTTCCAGCGCGACTTCGTCTATCCGGGCGGCTTCGGCGAGGCGCTTGGCAACGACACGTCACCGCTGCTCAAGGCCCTGCCGCCGGCCGAGAAGGTGCTCCGGTCGTGCCGCGACGCCGGGCTGTTCGTCATCCACACCCGCGAGGGCCACCGGGCGGACCTGTCCGACCTGCCGCCCGCCAAGAAGGTCCGCGGCCGGGGCAAGATCACGATCGGCGACGTCGGGCCGATGGGTCGGATCCTCGTCCGCGGCGAGCTCGGCCACGACATCGTCGAGGAGGTCTATCCGATCCCCGGCGAGCCGATCGTCGACAAGCCGGGCAAGGGCGCGTTCTACGCGACCGATCTCGACGCGATTCTCAAGATGAAGGGGATCCAGAAGCTCGTCGTCTGCGGCGTGACGACCGAGGTCTGCGTCCACACGAGCGTCCGCGAGGCGAACGACCGCGGCTACGACGCGCTCGTCCTGTCCGATTGCGTCGGTTCGTACTTCCCGGAGTTCCAGCGCGTCGCCCTCGAGATGATCAAGGCGCAGGGCGGCATCTTCGGCTGGGTCAGCGACTCGGAGCGGTTCCTGGCGGGCCTGCGCGCGGCGGTGCTGAGCGCGGCGGGAGCCGCCGCTGGCTGACGGCACGCGGAGGGAGTGAGGGAAAGGTTACCGAGGGAGACGACCACATGGAACGATCGACGACCTTCAAGCCGCGACTATGGGTCCCCGGCGACTGGAACGCGTTCTTCGGGCTGGGCACGAACGTTCTGCTCAACGTGCTCGTCCTGTCCGGGCTGGCGCTCTTCGTTGTGGGCCTCGACAACAACACGGTGTACGGGCGGATCCTGCCGGCGCTCGCGATCGCCCTGCCGCTCGGCAACCTGTTCTACGCATACCTCGCCTACCGCCTCGCCAAGGCGGAGGGCCGGGACAGCGTCACGGCGATGCCCTACGGCCCGAGCGTCCCGCACTACTTCTTCGTCACGTTCGTGATCATGCTGCCGATCGTGCTGCGCGGCGGCACGCCGCTCGAGGCCTGGATGGCCGGCCTCGCCTGGGCGTTCATCGTCGGCGTGATCATCCTCATCGGCGCCTTCGTCGGCCCGACGATTCGGCGATTCACCCCGCGTGCCGCGATGCTCGGCACGCTGGCCGGCATCTCGATCGCCTTTATCTCGATGCGGCCGGCGTTCCAGATGTTCGAGGTCCCGTGGATCGCGCTGCCGGTGCTCGCGATCATCCTGCTCAGCTGGACTGCCGGTGTCCGCATGCCCGGCGGCGTGCCGGGCGGCCTGCTCGCGGTCATCGTCGGCACGGCGATCGGCTGGATCGCCTACCTGAGCGGCGCCTGGACGGGGATGGACCCGGCGGCCGTCAGCGCGTCCTTCGCCCAGTTCGGCATCCACCTGCCCATTCCGGGTACCGAGGTGATCAGCGGCCTCAGTGAGATCCTCCCGCTGCTCGTCACCGCCATTCCGCTCGGGATCTACAACTTCACCGAGGCGATGAACAACGTCGAGAGCGCCTCGGCCGCGGGTGACAACTACAACCTCCGCCACATTCTTCTCGCCGACGGTGGGGGAGCGGTGGTCGGCTCGTTCCTCGGCAGCCCGTTCCCACCGGCCGTGTACATCGGCCATCCCGGCTGGAAGGCGGTCGGTGGTCGGATCGGCTACTCGCTTGCGACCGGGTTCGTCGTGGCGGCGATCTGCCTGTTCGGGCTCGTCGGGCTCTTCCTGGCGGTCATCCCGATCCAGGCGCTTGTCCCAATCCTCCTGTTCATCGGCCTTGTCATCGGGGCGCAGGCGTTCACGACGACGCCCGCCCGCCACGCGCCGGCGGTCGTCCTCGCGATGCTCCCGAACGTCGCGTCGTGGGCCCAGACGCAGATAGACGGCGCCCTCGGCGCCGCCGGCACGAACGCCGCCGCCGTGGGTCTTCCGGCCCTCAACGCCCAGGGCGTCATCTACGACGGCCTGGCGATCTTCGGTGGTGGCGCCGTCGTCGCCGGGCTGATCCTCGGGGCGATCGCCGTCTTCATCATCGATCGCGAGTACAGCCGGGCCATCGTCTACGCGATCGTCGGCGCGATCCTCGCCTTGACGGGGTTCATCCATGCTGCCCAGCTGGTGATCACCGTCCAGGACGGAGCGCTGGTGATCGGGCAACCCAACCCGGTGTTCCTCGGCTACCTGTTCGCAGCGGTCGTCTTCTGGGTCGTCGCGTGGCGTGAAGGTCACGCCACGGCCGACGACTTCCGAACGGCGATCACGACACCGCCGCAGGCGGAATCGGAGGTCGCCACCGCCTGACCATCGCAAATCCACGGCGCCGGGCGGAACCCCCAGCCGCCCGGCGCCGACCGTTCTCCGGACCGTTTCATGGAGGGAGGCCGATGGGCCAGCTCTTCGTCAACGGCACGCTCATGCGCGGCCTGAAGCTCCACCCGAATCTCGACGGCGCGACGTTCCTCGAGGAAACGCGGACCGCGCCCGTCTACCGGATCCACTCGATCGGCGACGTCCATCCCGGGATGTACGAGGTGCCCGATGGCGGGGTGTCCGTGCAGGGCGAGCTGTACGAGGTGCCGGACGACGTGTGGCAGCGGGTCGAGTCGGGCGAGCCGCCCGGTCTTTACCGAGGTCCGGTCAAGCTGGCCGACGGCCGGGTCGTGCCGGGCATTCTCTATCCGCAGGAGATGGCCGAGAGCGGCCGCCACCGCGACATCTCGGATTTCGGGGGCTGGCGTGGGTACGTCGCGGCCCGGGAGGCCAATCGCGTCGGCGGATCGTGATGTGATCGTTACCCGGCCGCGACGTCGCTGAGACGGACGGCGACGACTCTGGCTCCCATGCCCGCCCGCACAGGAGCCGACAAATGAACCGCCCGAGCCGACTCTTCGCCCTTATCGCCCTCGCCAGCGCGGTCTCCGCGTGCAGCGTCGGTAGCCTCGGGGAAGTCCCGACCCAGTCGGCCGCGCCATCGGCAAGCTCGACCCCGAGCCCGACACCGACCCCAAGCCCGACGCCCAGCCCGACCGCGACTCCCGCACCCACGGCCACGCCATCGCCGACGACCGACCCGGCCATCGTGCTGGCGGCCAACGGCATCGGCCCGTATGTCGTCGGTGCCTCGCTGGCCGACCTTCAGTCGCGGGGTCTCCTCACGAACGTCGAACCAAGCTTCCATTGCGACGCCTCGTGGCAGGGCGGCCACGCGACCGGCCGCTACGCCGCACAACTCACGTGGGTTACGTTCCACCTCGGCCGCCTTGTCGACGTGCACACGAGCTCGATCGAGCTCGTCACGCCGTCCGGCGCACGGGTCGGGATGTCCCTGACCGAGCTCCAGGGCATCTACGGCGACCGCGGAACGATCGTCACACGCGGCGACGGCTGGATGGCGTACCAGGCACTGTCGGTGCGCGTGCCGAACACCGAGCTCGGCATCGTCTTCTATCTCGACGAGACGAACTCGAAGGTCCGGTCGATGGGCGCCGGCGAGGTCCAGGCGCTCGAAGATCTCGCCCGCAACGGCGAGGGTTGCTGAGATGGGAGCGATCGTCCGACGACTCACCGCCCTCATGATTGGTCTCGCGTCCGCGACGGCCGCCTGCGCCGGGGGAGGGCCCGCGCCGGAGCCGAGCCATACTCCTTGCGCCACCGGCTGGGACGCCCTGCCGAAGACGCACACCGTCGCGCTGTACACGACAGCCACGGTCGCCGGTCTGCGCGCGGGAGCGGATGCCTGCTTCGATCGACTGATCGTCGACCTGGGACCGCGACGGGCGGACGTCCCCGGCCCGCAGGGCGAGGGATTCCAGGTCAGGTACGTGCCGGAGGCCCGGTCCAGCGGTTCCGGTGAGCTCCTGCCGATCGACGGCGGCGCGATCCTGACCGTGGTCGTGAACGCGGCGGCCCATGACGGGGACTACAAGCCGACGTTCGTGCCCCCGGATCGCGACCACGTCGTCGACTTGACGGGGTTCCGGACCTTCCGCCAGGTCGCCTTCCTCGGGACCTTCGAGGCCCAGACGGAGCTCGTCATCGGGGTCCGCGAGGAGCTGCCGTTCCACGCGTTCGTGGCCTCGGGGCCGGGGACCGGAGCGCAGCTCGTCATCGACGTCGCGCATGCGAGGTGAGGTGGTGGAGATGAGGGGACTCGAACCCCTGACCCCCGCGATGCGAACGCGGTGCTCTCCCAGCTGAGCTACATCCCCACGGACGGTCCGCGCACGAGGGCGACCGCGCCGGGATTCTAGCACGGGGCCCAGTCCCGTCCGGTGGCACGAAGCGGCTTCCTCGGAGGCCCGCCACTAGGCTTCGCGGCCATGCCACCCGGACTGCTCTTCGGCCTCGGGGCGGCCCTGATGTGGGGCCTGACCGACGTCGCTGCGGCGATCGCCGGCCGGCGTCTCGGCAGCCTCCGCGTCCTCGCGGCCAGCCAGCTCGCGGGCGCCATCGTGCTGGTCGTGGTCGCCGTCGCCCTCGGCGAAGGGCTGCCGACCGATCCACGGATCGTCGTCGCGGGGATCCTCGTCGGGCTCGCCGGCGCGGGTGCGTATCTCTCGTTCTTCACGGCCCTGCGGATCGGACCGCTGTCGGTCGTGAGCCCGATCACCGCCGCGTACGGCGGGCTCACGGTCATCCTCGCGGTGATCATCCGCGGCGAGTCGCTGTCGCCTGGCCAGGCCGCGGGCGCCGCGCTGGCGACGATCGGCGTGGTGCTCGCGGGGCTCGTCTTCGACGGCGGCCTGCGGAGCGCCCGGGTCGTGGGGCGCGGCGTCGGGTTCGCGATGATCGCGCTCGTCCTCTTCGCGGTGATGACGGTCGGCTCGGCGGAGGCGATCGACATCGCCGGCTGGCTGCCGCTCATCCTCCTCGCCCGGGTTACGCAGGTGGCTGCCGGCTGGAGCCTGCTGGCGATCGGCCTCGGTCTCCGACCAGGCTGGATGGCGCCGCTCCTCGAGGCGCCGCTGCCAGCGACCGGCCGGGCCGTCGGGATTGCGGCCGCGGCGGGGCTCCTCGACGTGGTCGGGCTGATCTCGTTCGCGATCGGCCTCGAGCGGTCCGAGACGTGGCTGGTGGGTCTCGCGAGCTCGTTCGGACCGGCGGTCGCGGTCCTCGTGGCGGTCGTCTTCCTCGGCGAGCGCCTGCGGCGAACCCAGTGGCTGGGCCTGGCGGGCATCGCGGCGGGCCTGGCGGCGGTGGCGATCGCCTGACGTCCCGGCGCGCCAAGTGCCGGCATTTGACCGCGAGGCGGTCGTGACTAAAGGGGATCGGGTTCGCGGTAAGCGTAGACGAGGCCGGAGATTCCAGCGCCTGACCGGAGGCGGTCGCCTGACGGGACTGCGGCCGCCTAACGACCGGGAAGCGGTCATCCGCCGGAATCGAGGGCCGTTGACTGATAGAACATCTGTTCTATAATGACCGTCCGATGACGAGCCTCACCCCGGACGTGACGGCGGCTCTCGCGACCCTCCGGTCGCGCTGGGGGGCGGCAGCTCCGCGGCAGGCGGGGGACATCGTCGGGGAGGTCGTCGGGGCGCTCGCGACCGCGCCCTTGCCGGACGAGCTGCCGGAGACCGGGCCGCTTGCTCCGCCGGACGGCATCGTGTCGACCGGTTTCGCGGCACTCGACGCGATCCTCGGTCCCGGCGGGCTGCCGCGCTCCGCCAGCGTCGCCCTTCGGGGCGAGGGCTGGAGCGGGAAGACGACCCTCGCCCTCCGCCTCGTCGCGGAGGCCCAGGCGAGCGGCTCGATCGTCGCCTGGCTGGACGCCGGCCGGAGCTTCGACCCGGTCGAGGCGGTCGCCCGGGGGGTCCGCCTCGAGTGGCTCGTCGTCATCACGCCGGATGGCCTTGACGAGGGCCTGTCGATCGCCGGCAGCCTCCTCGGCGGTCGGGCGGTGGACCTGCTCGTCATCGACCTGCCGCCCCGGATCGAGCCGGCCGCGCGGCCCGCCCGCGTCGCCGATCGGCTCCATCGCCTCGCCGCGCTCGCCCGCCGATCCGCCACGCTCCTCGTGCTCCTCGAGCCGCCGACCTTGCGAGCCGGGCTCGGCAACGCCGTCGCCGAGTCGACCGGCCTCCGGCTCGAGCTCGCCCGGCGCGGCTGGATCCGCCTCGGTCGCGACGTCGTCGGCCAGCGGACGGAGGTGGTGGTCGCCCGGAACCGCTTCGGTCCGCCGGGCAGGCGGGCGGAGCTCCGGATCCTCTACGCCGACGGCGGCGAGCGCGACGCCTGCCTCGGTCGCGACGACCTCCTCGTCGAGGCACCTCTCACCGACGCCCCCGCGATCCATCTTGCCGGGACCCAGAACCATGCGACTGCTCCACCTCTACTGGCCCCATCTCCCGCTCGACCTCGCCCGATCCCGCTGGGAGAACGGCGCCTCAGACCGGACCGGCCAGACCGGCCGGACCTCCGCGTCCTTCCCGAGCGGCCCGGTCGTCCTCGGCGGCCAGCCCTGGACGGACGGGACGGTGATCGACGCGAACGGGGCGGCCCGGACGCTCGGCGTTCGGCGGGGGATCCCGCTCGGGACGGCGCATCGGCTCGCGCCTGAAGCGGTCTTCCTCGACCCGGCATCGGAAGCCGACCTGGCGGCGGTCGAGGCCGCGTTCGAGGCGCTTGCCGCGTTCAGCCCGGGGATCGCCGGCTCCAGCGATCCGGCCGATCCTGCCTTCGGCCTGCTCGAGGTCCAGGTGGACGGGCTCGAGCGGTTGTGGGGCACCGAGCCACGGCTCGTCGAGCGGATCGCGACCGCTCTCGGGCCGGTCCTCCCCGGCCCGCCCCGGGCGGGGATCGGCGGCACCCGGTTCGCGGCGACCGTGGCGGCCGGCCATGCTCCGCCCGGCCGGCCCGTGCTCGTCGCGCCGGGCGGGGATGCGGCGTTCCTCGCGCCACTCCCGGCCAGCCTCCTCACCCCCGACCCGGACGTCCGCGCTCGCCTCCGGCGGTTCGGCCTGCGCCGGATCGGGGCGGTCGCGGAGCTGCCGCGCACGGCCCTCGTCGCACGGTTCGGCGTCGAGGGGGAGCGGATCCACGCCCGCGCCCGGGGGGACGAGATCGTCCCGTTCCGGCCGCGGCAGGCTGCCCGGCGCCTGGCGCTCGGCCTGCCGATCGAGCCCCCGGTCGCGGACGTCGAGCCGCTCCGTTTCGTCCTTCGCCGGATCGCCGGCGCGCTCGGAGACCAGCTCCTCGCCCGGGGCTGCGCCGCCTCCGCCGCCCGTCTCGCGCTCGAGCTGGACCTGGCCTTCGCCCCGCCGGGGACTCCGGCCCGGATCGTCGTCGAGCAGCGCTTTCCTGAGCCGACCGCGGAGGCCGAGGCGATCGAGCGGCTGCTGCTCGCGCGGCTAGAGCGGAACCCGCCGCCGGCCGCCGTCGCGCGGCTCGAGCTCGAGCTGGTTGGCGTCACGCCGGCCGCCGGTCAGCAGCTCCCGCTGTTCGTTCCGCAGGCCGCCCGGAGCGCCCGGCTCGGCTGGCAGCTCGCCCGGCTCGCTCTCGTGTTCGGCGAGGATCGGGTCCGCCGCGTGGCGGTCGGCGACCCGGAGGCGCCGCTCGCCGAGCGGCGCTGGACGTGGCGGCCGGTCGCGCCGGAGGAGGCCGCGGCGCCTCGAGAGACGCTCTCGTGACGCGTCTCCTGCGCGAGCATCCCCGGATCGACGCCGAGCTCGACGCGGCCGGCTGCCTCGTGGCGATCCGCTGGAATGGCCGGCGCGAGCCGGTCGAGGTCTGCAACCGGTGGCGGGTCGACGAGGACTGGTGGCGTGCCCCGATCGCGCGCGACTACTTCAAGGTCGTCGGGCGGCAGTGGCTGGCGCTGATCTACCTCGACCGCGTCACGGCGACGTGGCACCTCGAGCGGCTGTACGACTGAATCAGCCGGCGGGCGCTCCGACGAGGACCGTGACGAGAAGCAGGATGATGAACAGGCCGACGACGAGGGCGAGCACGGCGAAGTCGCGCGGCTGGCTCGTCTGCATATGCCTCCCCTGTGCGCGCTCGCGGCCCCGCGTGCCACTCGGGCCACTGTCCTTCTTTCGCGGAGAGTGTAGCGGCCGGGCCGCGCCGTCGCGTCATGTCGGTGGGCACGATCCGCCGTACAGGATCGTGACGATGGTCGAGCCACCGAGCGGGGCGATCGTCGTCCGGACCCGGCACTCGGCGCCCGGCCCGGTGGACTCGATCTCCATGCTGCCGTCCTCGGCCGGCCCGGAGAGCGAGAACGTGCTGAAGCCGGCTCGCTCGAGCTCGCCCTGGAGCCAGGTGGTCACGGTCCGGACGTCGGCCGGAACGTCGAACACGGCGCTCGCCGCGCCACCGCCGGTCTCCGTCGGAGTCGAGCCGGGGTAGCGGGGAAAGCCCGGCGGCAACGCATCCCAGATCGTTCCCCACGTCGTCTCGGTCAGGCCGGCGGCCGCCATCGGCGTCGGCGACGGCGATGGCGTGGGCGTGGCCGCGGCGACGGTCGCCGTCGGGCCCGGGCTGGTCATGGCGGGAGTCGCGCTCGGCGATGGATCGATCGGCGAGGCGCAGCCGGCGGCCAGCCCGATGACGAACAGGACGGCGGCCGGCCGCGTGCGGCTGGCGGTCGCGAGCAAGCGCCGGATCACGGAGCCTGATGCTAGCGGACCGAGCCGACTTCCGCCCCGGACGTGGCAGGACCCCGTCGCCCCCAGTGCGACGGGGTCCTGCGGCCTTCGCACCCGCTCACCAGGTGCGTCGGTGGGTCGACGGATACGGCCATCGCGGCCGCCGTCGCCGATTCGTCCCGGGCCCCCAGGCGCGGGACGCTTGATGGTCAGACCGTGCTGGCGGCCTGGGCGGCGATCGCCGCGGGGAGGAGGACGAGGATCAAGAGCGCGGCCAGCGCAACCATCGCGAGGTAGCGACCGAGGGCGATGGCGATCGGGCGCAACTGGCTCTGCATGCCGGTGAGACGCCGCGACGATCCAGGATGTTTCGCGGTCCTCCCTGTGGGCGATGATAGAACATCTGTTCTATCATCGCGTGGTCGTCAAGCTCCCCCCAGGACCCCGACGCCGTGACCACCACGAACCCGTACGCCGAGCTCCATTGCCACACGAACTTCTCGTTCCTCGACGGCGCCTCGGACGCGGAGGACCTCGTCGAGCGGGCGGTCGAGCTCGGCCTGCGCGGCCTCGCGATCACGGACCATCGCGGCCTCTACGGCGCGGTTCGGTTCGTGTCGGCCGCCGAGGCGGCGGGACTCCATCCGGTGATCGGCATCGAGATCGAGCTGCTCGACCCGCGCGTCCCGGATCCAGCGGGTGTCGTTGTGCCAGCCCGCAGGCCCCTGCGGCGGCGGGGCGGACCACCCGGCAGCGCCGTCGACGGTGCCCCGATCGAGGGCAGGCCGGTTCGTCCTCGCCCCTCGCGGACCCGGTTGCCCGGCCATCGCGATCCCGTGAAGGAGGACCTGCGCGGCATCGGCGATCGGCAGCGGGGTCCCCACCTCGTGCTCCTCGCCCGGGACGTGACCGGCTACCGCAGCCTGTGCCGGCTCGTGTCCCGGGCAAACCTGGCGGGCACGAAGAGCATGCCCCGGTTCTCGCAGGCGCTTCTCGCCGACCACGTCGAGGGCCTCGTCGCCCTGTCCGGCTGCCGGGACGGGGAGATCGCCCGGCGGCTGCGGGTCGGTGATCGCGAGGGAGCGCGAGCCGTCGCCGAGCGGTATGCCGGGTTGTTCGGCCGGGGCGACGGCCCCGCGACGAGCGGCTTCTTCATCGAGCTCGCGCACCACCTCCTGCCCGACGACGATTGGCTCGTGGCGGAGTCGGCGGCCCTGGCCGCGGAGCTCGGCCTGCCGGTCGTGGTCACGAACGACGTCCACTACGCGACCCCGGATGACCGTGAGTTCCACGACGTCCTGACGGCGATCAAGCACGGCCGGACGCTCGATACGCTGGCCGACCTCCGGCGACCCGATGCCGAGTCGTTCCTCAAGTCGGGCGACGAGCTGGCGGCGCTGGGCGCCGGGTTCGATACGGACACCGCGCGTGCCTGGCGGGAGGGGATCGCGACGTCGGTCGAAGTCGCAGCATCCTGCTCGGTCGATCTCGAGTTCGAGCAGTACCGCTTCCCGGGCTTCCCGGTCCCGGACGGGGAGACGCCGTTCTCGTACCTGACGGAACTGTGCTGGGCGGGCGCCCGGAGGCGCTATCACCCGCCGACATCCGCGGTCGTCAAGCGGCTCGCCCACGAGCTCGACGTCATCGAGCGAGCCGGCCTCGCCGAGTTCTTCCTCATCTGCTGGGACCTCATGCGGTTCGCGAAAGAACAGGGGATCCCGGCCCAGGGCCGGGGCAGCGCGACCAGCTCGATCGTGTCGTACACACTCGGGATCAGCCGGGTCGAGCCGATCGCCCACAACCTCCTGTTCGAGCGCTTCATCAATCCTGGCCGAACGACGTACCCGGACGTCGACATCGACTTCAGCTCGGAGCGCCGGGAAGAAGTCATCCAGTACATCTACCGGCGCTACGGGCCGGAGCACACGGGGATGGTCTGCAACCTCGTCACGTACCGGGCGCGGTCGGCGGTACGCGAGGTCGGCTACGCGCTCGGGTTCCCGCGCCCGCTGGTCGATCGGGTGGCCAAGGCCCTCGAGACGTACGACTCGGTCATGGTCCGACGGGACCTCGAGGCCGACGGCGGGTTTGCCGAGTTCTTCCGACGTACGGGAGAGGGACTACCTGGCGAGGCGCGCGCGGCCGAGGACGCCGAGGGGCACGGTTTCGTCGACCGGATGGGCCAGCTGAACACGCGGATCCCGCTCGTCGGGAAGGTGCCGCCTTGGCGCCAGCCACCGAAGCCGGAGGATCCAGACGCACCTCGACCGTTCGCCTGGCTCCGGGAGGCACCCGGGGGGCGCGAGGCGGAGGCCGGACCCTCCCGCTCTGGAATGTGGGAGGAAGCACCCGAGTCGCCACCGTCGATCCGGCCGGGCGGCAACTCGGACGACGAGGGTGGCCCGGGCGACTCCCCGGCGAGCGTGGCCTGGCTGCGGGCGGGTCGTGGGACCGGCTACCCAGGCAAGATGCCAGAGGGTCCGGCGGATCGGCGACGTTCGCTCCGAGGTCCGAGGCGGAGCTCCGCGACGCCATCGGCCCGAGGATTCGACCCGGAGAGTGGCATGACCCTGCCGCCGCCGCGCAAGACCGACCGCCTGGGTCGCCCCAGCATGTGGGATCCACCCGCCCCGTCGCACCAACCGATGGGACGCGGCGGCGACCGTAGTTCGGTCGCCCGCATCGAACCTGAGCCGCCGCCACAGGCCCGCGGCGGCTCCACGGTCGGCCTCTCCCACTGGGAGCGCTGGCTCGAGTTCTGTGCCCGTATCGACGGGTTCCCGCGCCACCTCTCGATCCATTCGGGCGGCATGCTCGTGACCGCCGCGCCACTCATCGACATCGCACCGCTCGAGCGCGCCACGATGCCCGGCCGCGTCGTCGCCCAGTACGACAAGCGCGACGTCGAGACGCTCAAGCTCATCAAGCTCGACCTGCTCGGACTCGGCATGCTCGCCGCGATCGACGAGACGCTCCAACTCATCGAGCACGACTGCGCGGTCTGCCTCGACCTCGACCGACTGCCCGAGGAGGTGCCCGAGGTCTTCGAGATGCTCCAGGCGGCCGACACGGTCGGCGTCTTCCAGGTCGAGAGTCGGGCGCAGATGCAGACGCTCCCGAAGTCGCGCCCGGAGAGCCTCGACGACCTCGTCGTCGAGGTGGCGATCATCCGGCCGGGGCCAATCCAGGGGAACGCCGTCCACCCATACCTGCGGCGCAAGCAGGGACTCGAACCGGTCGCGTACCTCCACCCCAGCCTCGAGCCGGTGCTCAGGGACACGCTCGGCGTGATCCTCTACCAGGAGCAGGTCATGCGGGTCGCGATCGAGGTCGCCGGGTTCTCCCCGGCCGAATCGGACGGGTTCCGGCGGGCGATGGGGACGTGGCGGTCGACCCGCGAGATGGAGAAGCTGCATCGTCGGTTCGTCGAGGGGGCGCTCCGTCAGCCGGGGATGGAGGAGGACGTCGCCGAGGAGCTCTTCCGCCAGGTCGCCGCGTTCGCGAGCTTCGGGTTCGCCAAGAGCCACGCCGCAGCGTTTGCGCGGACGGCCTACGAATCGTCGTTCCTCAAGCTGTTCTATCCGGCCCAGTTCCTCGTCGGGCTCATCAACGCCCAGCCGATGGGCTTCTACCCGGTCGAGGTCCTCGTCAACGACACGAAGCGCCACGGGGTGACGGTCCTGCCGGTCGACGTCAACGCGAGCTCGTACAAGACGACGACCGAATGGGTCGGCCGGCCCGGCTGGGCGCTCGCGGGCGAGGCCGGCGACGACGGGAGCGCCGACGGAGATCCCGGCGAGCCGCTGCCCGACGGTTCCGGCGTGGCCGAGCGGGCCCGGCCCGTCCGCTCCCCGACGTGCGTCATCCCGACCGCCACGGCCCGCGACATATGGACGGCCGAGAACGCGGTCGGCTGGGGCGTCCGGCTCGGCCTGTCGCTCGTCAAGGGGATCGGCGAGCAGCACGAGGCGCTTCTCGACGCCGAGCGGGCCAGGGGCCCGTACACGTCGCTGGCCGACGTCGTCGAGCGGACAGGGTTGCCGGAGGAGGTCGTCGAGCGACTCATCCGGGTGGGCGCGCTCGATTCGCTCGGCCGGCCGCGGCGCGAGCTGCTGTGGCAGCTCCGCGAGGTTGCCGGGGCCGCGCGCGGCCGGGTCGACGGCCAGACGGTCCGGGCCCGCGGCGCGGCCCGCGGACGGGCCGCCGGCCGGCCGTTGAGCATCCGGTTGCCGGCGACCGATGCGCCGGCACTGCCGGCGATCACCGAGACCGAGCGGATCGGCGACGCCTACGCGGTCGTCGGGCTCGACGCGCGCAGGCAGGTCGTCGGGCTGTTCCGGACGGCCCTCGAGCGGCTCGGGGCGATGACGAATGCGGATCTCGCCGAGCGGCGGCCGGGCCGGATCCGGATCGGCGGCCTCGTCGTCACCCGGCAGCACCCGATGACAGCGCGCGGCACGGTCTTCCTCGCCCTCGAGGACGAGACCGGGATGGTCAACGTCACGCTCTGGCCGGACACCTGGGCCCGGCTCCGAGGGGTCGTTCGCCGCCACGCGCTCCTGCTGGTCGACGGCGACCTCCAGCGGGCGGGGAGCGTGGTCAACGTCGTCGCCCGCGAGGTTCGGTCGCTCGTCGAGGTCGCCCACGAGGCCGGCGGGCCGGACCAACCGGACGGCGTCCGGCAGCTCGGCCACGCCGGGATGCGCCGCCTCGGCTGAGGCGTAGGTCCTGTGGTCCTGTCGCGAGCCGCGGTCAGCGGCGGCGGGGTTTGCCTCGATTCGGCGGCGAACGCCGGGCGCCGCGATTCGGGTTCGCCAGGTTCAGGAACCGCCGGTACCAGGCGGCCGCGGCGCCGAAGAACGCCCCGGTCAGGGGCGACAGGATGAACGAGAACGCGACGGTGTCGGCGAGCTCCTCCGGGGTCGGGGGCTGGCCGGTGGCCGTCGGCGCCGGGCTGGGCGCCGGGCTGGCGGCCCCGGACGCTGCCGGAGACCCGCCGCCGGGGCTCGTCGCGGCAGATGGCGACGGCGCGGCCGACGCTCCCACCGAAGCGCTCGCCGCGGCGCTTGCTGCCGGGCTGCCGGCGCCCGGCGACGGGCTCGCCGCGGGAACTCCGAGGCCGCCCAGTGACCCGCTCGCGGAGGCGGCCACGAGAACGGCGAGGCAGGTCGCGCCGACGAGTCCGGCGATCGCCCCGGTCAGGTAGCTCGCCCGTGGCGCGAGGAAGCCGGACAGGAAGATCGCACCGATCGGCGGGGTGACGATGAAGTACTGGTAGACCAGGGCGGAGACGACGTCGCGGCCGCCCGTCACGAGGAGGACCGCCGCCGTCCCGATCGAGATGAGGGCCGGCAGCCATACGCTCCGGTGGCGGATGAGCTGCGGCAAGGCCGCCAGGTCCTCCCGGAACCTGGCGGGCCTGAACGCGGCCTGGAAGGCATAGCCGATGCCGGGGCGGGGCGGGACCACGGGAGGAGTGCCACTCGCTCGACGGGGCGGCGTGCGGACCGGCTCACGGGCCTGCCCGGCGCGGGTCGCTCCCGCCTCCTCGCCGTCGTCGGCCGGCTCGAGCTCCTCGCCGGAGGCCTGGGCGGCCTGCTGGGCGGCGCGGTAGCGGCGCCGGGCTTCGGCGCGATCGGTTCGCTTGGCGCGGGCCACGGATCCTCCTGGCTGGCGGGTTGGCACGGCTGGGGACGGGAAGTCCGGCCATCGTAGTCGATGAGCCCGGGCGAAGAGCCGGGTGAGCGAGCGGAGAGCGCCGGATGATCGGCGCGAAATCGTGGGATGAGCCGGCGTGCAGGAGCGTCTGGTACAACGGCTCCACCACCCGCCCCTCCCGCCGGGAGGTCGTCGTCGATGGATCGCGCCCGGCGCGCGGTGGTGATCGCGCTGTTCCTCGCATCCTCGCTCGGATCGGTCGTCCTGGGAGTCGGAATCGTCCCGTCCACGGCGGTTCGGCCGGCCGAGGTCGTCACCTGGCCGCCGGCTACCCTCCTCCTGTCCGAGCTCATGACCGGGGGCGCGTCCGCGTCGGACGAGTTCGTCGAGCTGACGAACGCGGGCCCGGCGGCAGTGGATCTCGCCGGCCTGGAGGTCGTCTACGTAAGCGCGAGCGGCTCGACCATCACCCGCAAGGCGACGTGGTCCCTGGGCCTCTCGCTCGAGCCGGGGCGTCATCTCCTGCTTGCGAATAGCGCTGGCATCCATGCCGGGGCCGCGGATGCAACGTACACGGGCGGACTCGCGGGCACGGGCGGCGCGCTCGTCCTGCGCCCGGTCGGGGGTGCACCGATCGACGCGGTCGGCTGGGGCGACGCGACGAATGGGTTCGTCGAGGGTGCCGTCGCGCCGGCGCCACCGGCGGGGTCGAGCCTCGAGCGACGGCCCGGCGGCGCGGCCGGAAACGGATCCGACTCGAACGACAACTTCGCGGACTGGTTCGTCCAGGCGGCCCCGTCGCCGCAGAACATCTCGTCGCCCGCGACGCCGGAACCGCCGCCGAGTCCCGAGCCGACGCCGAGCCCGGAGGCGACGCCAAGTTCGGAGGCCACGGCGAGCCCGGAGGCGACGCCGAGTCCGGCGTCCACTGCGGTTCCCACCCCGAGTGCGACACCCACGACGACTCCTGGGACCACGACGGCGCCCAGTCCGACGCCGACACCGACCCCGAGCTTGACGCCGACACCCAGCCCGACGCCGACACCGGCCCCCAGCCCAACACCCACGCAGTCACCGTCCCCAGTGCCCATCGGCGAGGCCCGCGTTCTCCCGGACGGCACCGTGGTGACGGTCGCAGGCACGTTGACCACCGCGTTGGGCGCGCTCGAGACCGGTCGAGCGGCCTTCCTCCAGGACACCAGCGGCGGCATCGCCCTCTACCTCGACGCCCCAGTCGTGGACCGCTGGCCGGCCGGCACGACCATCGTCGCGACCGGCACGATCGACGATCGGTTCGCCCAGCGGACGCTCCGCGCCTCGCTGGCCGACGTTGCGTCGACCGGCACGGCGCCACTCCCGGCCGCGGTCGAGGCGTTCACCGGGTTCGCCGGCGAGGACCTCGAGGGGCAGCGGATCGTCGTGGCGGGCACGACCGTCGGGTCGCCGTCCGCGATGGCTGACGGCACCGGCCTGCTCGTCGACGACGGCAGTGGGCCGCTCCGGCTCGTCGTCGGCGCAGCGGCCCTCGGCGAGGCGGTGGTCCCTGCCGGAACGGCGGTCACCGCGGTCGGCCCGCTCGGGCAGCGCGACAGTTCGGGCACCGGGCTGGAAGGGTACCGGCTCCATGCGACCGAGCCGGGAGACCTCGTCCTGGTCGCACCGACGCCGACGCCGCCTCCGACCGCGGCGCCGTCCGAGGCACCTACCCCGACCCCGGTTCCGACCGTGGGCCCGAGCCCGACCCCGACGCCGGCCGCGACATCGACGCCGGTACCCACGCTCTCGCCGAGCCCGTCGCCCGGCATCCCCACCGCGATCCTTACCGCGAGAGCGATGTCCCTCGGGTCGGTCGTGTCCGTCAACGGTGTCGTGACCGCGGAGGCGGGCCGTCTCGGATCACCGGCCCTCGTCCCGATCGACGACGGCAGCGCCGGGATCGTCGTCAAGCTGCCGGCCGGCGCTGCCCCGCCGGCGCGAGGCGCGTGGGTCGACGCCCGGGGGTCGCTCGCGGGGCCGTACGGCCAGCTCGAGCTGAGGGTCACGGCCGGCGGGCTCAGCGTCCATCCCCCGCGCGCGTTGCCGGCGCCGCTCGAGATCGACGGCGTCGAGCTCGGCGAGGGTGTCGAGGCCCGCCTCGTGACGGTCGTCGTGACGATCGACGCGAAGCCCAAGCGGTCGAAGGGCGGAGACCTGACCATCGCCGGGACGGCCGCTGACGGCACCGCGGTCCGCGTCCTCGCCGACGCGTCGAGCGGCCTGACGGCCACCGCCCTGGTGAAAGCCGAGTCATACACACTGACCGGGATCGCCGGCCAGCGCGCGTCGCGGAAGGGCGCGCTGGACGGGTACCGGCTGTGGCTCCGGGACGCCAACGACGTCGAGCGCACCGGGGGAGGCGGGCCGCCCAGCTCGATGCCGTCGACCAGCCCCTCGCCCGCCGCCGACGTCCCCGAGACGATCCCCATCGCCCGCGCCCTCCTCGTCCGATCCGGCGCGGTCACCGTCGGAGGCATCGTCACGGTCGACGCCTCGCTTCTCGACGCCACTGGGCGCCGGATCGTCGTCGAGGATTCGACCGCCGCGGTCGAGGTTCTCGTGCCTGCCGGCGTGGCGCCGCCGGGTGTCGGGAGTCGGGTCTCCGTAACCGGGACACTGGCTCGGGCGTACGGGGCGCCGCGCATCCGGGCCAGCGAGCTCCACGAGCTGGGGCCGGGCCTGCCACGGCAGCCGCTCGGCCTTCGCGGGGCGCCCGGCCCGGCCCACGAGTGGCGCCTCGTCCGGCTCAGCGGGACGATCGTCGAAGTCCAGCGGCTCGGCAGCCGCTGGCGGATCGAGCTCCAGTCGGGCGGCGCGCGGGTCCCCGTGTCGGGTCTGTCCGGCGCGCACATCCCGGTCACCATGTTCGTCGAGGGCCGGCGCGCGACGATCATCGGGATCGTCCGGCGGCCTCACCCCTCCGCCACCGATCGCCGGTTCGCGATCGTCCCGCGATCGCCCTTGGACGTCGCCGTAGGGCCGGCCGAGGCCGGGGGATCGGAAGCACCGGGCGCCGGGCCGGGAGCCGGCCCCGGACTGGCTGGCGCCGAACCCACCGGGCCGATCGACGTCGACCTCGCCCGGCTCACCGACCACCTGGGCAAGACGGTCCGCGTCGGCGGCCTCATCGTCGACCTTGCGGCCGACGGCGTCTCGATCGACGACGGCACGGCCGTCGGGTCGGTGGTCCTCGAGGGAGAGGCGGGAGAATACCTGCCCCTCCTCGAACCCGGCGACGCGATCAACGCGACCGGGCGCGTCGAACGGCGCGCGGAGGCCCTGGTCGTCGTCGTGCGGGATCCCGCCGGTCTCAGCCGGGTCGGGGACCTCGCGGAGCTGCCTTCCGAGGCCCCAACCCAGCCGCCCGAGCCGAAACGAGTCGCGGAGGCGCCCCGCACCGCGAGCAGCGACCCATTCGGCCTGGGGATCCCCGGCACGGCCGGGGTTGCCTCGCTCGTCCTGATCTCCCTTGCCTCCGCGGGCGTGACCCTCCTCCGACGCCGGCAGCTCCAGCGCCGGCTCGTCGCCCGCGTCCGGGCCCGCGCCGCGGCGATCGGCCGGCCGCCCGAACCCGCCGCCGCGGTTCCCGACAGCCCTGGTTCCGGCTCGATCAGCCCGGTTGCCGGCCTCGATCAGGAGCCCTCCCGCGGACCCTGACGGCCGCCGAGGCCGGTGAGCGTGAGTCGTGCGTAGTTGAGCGTGCTTGACGCTCGTCTGAGCACGGGACTATCCTCGGCCGGGTTTCACGCTCAATCGTGCGAGAAATGAGGAGGAGAGAGGGTTTGCCGAACGCGGATCACCGCGTCGCGCTCCCCGTCGGAGAACGGCAGTATCACATCGGCCTCGGCCCCGGTGAACTGGCCGAGTTCATCCTCCTCCCCGGTGACCCCGATCGGACCGCCCGCATCGCCAAGCGCCTCGACTCGATCGAGCTCGAGCAGCGCCATCGCGAGTTCGCGACGGTCACCGGCTCGTACCGCGGCCAGCGGATTTCGATCGTGTCGACCGGGATCGGCACCGACAACGTCGAGATCACGGTCGCGGAGATCCTCGCGATCACGGAACGGCCCACGTTCATCCGGGTGGGGTCATGCGGTGCCCTCCAGCCGGAGATGGAGCTTGGCGACCTCGTTGTGACCACCGGCGCGGTGCGGCTCGAGTCCACGACGAGCTACTTCGTCCACGACGGCTACCCCGCCGTCGCAGACTACGAAGCAGTCCTGGCGCTGTTGGAGGCCGGCGCGCGTCTCGGGCACCGCACCCACGTGGGGCTGACGGCAACGGCGCCCGGCTTCTTCGGTGCGCAGGGACGCCCTATCCCGCAGCTCCCCATCCGCTACCCTGACCTCGCGGAAGACATGGCGCGCGAGCGTGTCATGAACTTCGAGATGGAGGCTTCGGCACTCCTCGTCCTGGCCGGCCTGGCCCGTTGCCGGGCGGGCGTGGTCTGTGCGGTGTACGCACAGCGCTCGACCGGCGACTTCGTCACCGGGGCAGCCAGGGACGCAGCCGAGGCCGCGTGCGTGGAGACGGGGCTCGAAAGCCTCCTGATCCTCGCCGAGATGGATCGCCAGAAACAGCGCGCTTCGACAGATCGCTGGCGACCGTCACTTTGGAACTGACCTGAACCGGCGGATACGGGACGAGGGTTCCCGCGACGCCAGCTCCACGAGGAGGAACTCATGGCCGAGGCCTATTGCGTCAAGGACAAGCAGAAGGTCGAAGTCCGCAATCCCCAGCGGATCACGATGAAGAACGGCAAGCCGGCGCTCCAGGGCACCTGCCCGATCTGCGGCGGCAAGGTCTTCAAGATCGGCGGCTGACGCAGGCCCGCGACACTCGCGACACAGACCCCCGCCGGGCGACCGGCGGGGGTCTCGCGTTGTCTACGATGGGACCATGAGCGGCGGCTCGGGGAGCAGCGCAACCGGACGAGCGGCGCCCGGCCTCGCCAAGCGGGCGATGGCCGGACCCGTGCTGGCCCTCGACCTCGGGGCAAGCCGGATCCGTGTGGCGGCGGTCGCCCCGGACGGCCGGCTGCTCGCCCGTGACGACGGCCGGACACCGGGAACCGCCGGACCCTCCGCCGTCGTCGAGGCCTGCATCGATCGCCTCCGCGGCATCGTCGACCGGCTCGACCCCGCGACCCGGGCCGCTCTCGCCGGGATCGGGATCTCGGCGCCGGGCCCGGTCGACCCCCGGACGGGGACGCTCGTCGAGCCACCGAACATCGGGCCGGGCTTCGTCGACGTTCCGTTCGCAGCCCCGATCGCCCACGCGCTCGGGCTGCCGGCACGGCTCGAGCGCGACACGAACGTCGCGGCCCTCGCCGAGCAGGCCTACGGCGCTGCCCGCGACGCGCACGACTTCCTCTATCTCACGGTGTCCACGGGGATCGGCGGGGCGATCGTCGCCGGCGGCGAGCTGTACGGAGGCGCCGACGGCGTCGCCGGCGAGATGGGCCACATCCCGGTCGAGACCCCGGACATCGTCTGCCTGTGCGGGACGCCGGGCCATCTCGAAGGCGTGAGCTCGGGCAGCGGGATCGCCCGGCAGGCCGCGGCGGCGGCCGCGTCCGGTCGAGCCCCGGGCCTGGCCGCGCTCGTCGAGCGGATCGCGCCCGCATCCCTCGAGGCGCGCCACGTGGCGGAGGCGGAGGAGAAAGGTGACCCGGACGCGGCCGCGATCATGGAGCGGGCACGGGGCGCCTTCGCGGCGGCGCTGATCGGCCTCGTCAACGTCTTCAACCCGGAGCTGATCGTCGTCGGCGGCGGGCTCGCCGAGGGCCAGGGGGACCGGTTGCTCGATCCGGCCCGCCGGGCCGTCTCCGAGGGAGCGTTCCGCATTCCCCGCGAGCGGGTCCGGATCGTTCCGGCCGCCCTCGGCGACGACGTCGGCCTCGTGGGCGCGCAGCCGCTCCTCGCCCGGAGGCTGTGATCGCTCCGCCGGGGCCCACGGAGGCCTCTGCTAGAATTCCACGGCATTCCCGAGACGCGCTCCGAGGTTTCGCCCTGTCGCCACGACCGGTCTCCGAGCTCGACCCGGGCACCGCGTGGGCGCCGCGCGCCAACCCGGTGCGCGCTCCCTTCGGCTTCCACGCGCAGGCCGCCGCGGCACCTGCGCTCGCGCACCAGGAGGTCCCGTGATGGCAGTCCGCGTCGGAATCAACGGCTTCGGCCGGATCGGCCGCCAGTCGCTCAAGGCGATGATCGAGCGAACCCCCGACGTCGAGGTCGTCGCCGTCAATGACCTGGTCGACGCCGAGATGAACGCCCACCTCTTCAAGCACGACTCGACGTACGGCGCGTACGAGGGCTCGGTCGAGGCCCGCCACGGGAATCTCGTGATCGACGGGCGCGAGATCCGGATCCTCGCCGAGAAGGACCCTGCCGCCCTGCCGTGGCGCAACCTCGGCGTCGATGTCGTCCTCGAGTCGACCGGCCTGTTCACCGACGCCGCCAAGGCCCGGGCCCATCTCGACGCCGGTGCGCGGAAGGTGATCATCAGCGCGCCGGCGAAGGGCGAGGACATCACGATCGTCCTGGGGGTGAACGAGGAGCGGTACGACCCCCGGGCCCACGACATCATCAGCAACGCGAGCTGCACGACGAACTGCCTCGCGCCGGCGGCCAAGGTCGTCCATGACCTCCTGACGATCGAGCGCGGGCTGATGAACACGATCCACAGCTACACGAACGACCAGCGGATCCTCGACGTCGCCCACAAGGATCCCCGCCGGGCACGGGCCGCTGGGCTGAACATCATCCCGACGACGACCGGGGCGGCGAAGGCGCTCGCCCTCGTCATCCCCGACCTCGCGGGCAAGTTCGACGGCTTCAGCCTGCGGGTGCCGACGCCGACCGTCAGCGTCGTCGACTTCACGGCCGAGGTGAGCCGTCCGACCTCCGTCGAGGAGATCAACGACGCATTCCGGAAGGCCGCGGCAGGGCCGCTCGACGGGATCCTCGGGGTCTCGGACGAGCCGCTCGTGTCGACCGACTTCCGGGGCGACTCCCGTTCGTCGATCATCGACGCGGAGTCGACGATGGTCATCGGCGGGACGATGGTCAAGGTCATCAGCTGGTACGACAACGAGTGGGGCTACAGCTGCCGGGTCGCGGATCTCATAGGCTTCGTCGCCGCGCGGCTGCCGGCTGCGAGCCCGGCTGCGAACCCGGCGGCGGAGCCCGCCCGGGCCTGAGCGCAGCCGCCTGATGGACAAGCTCACCGTTCGCGACTTCGACGCGCGGGACAAGCGCGTCTTCGTCCGGGTCGACTTCAACGTCCCGCTCGAGGACGGCAAGGTCACCGACGATTCACGCATCCGCGCGTCGATTCCGACCATCGTGCATCTATTGAGCCAGGGTGCGCGAGTCGTCCTGGCCAGCCATCTGGGCCGGCCCGAGGGCAAGGTCCAGGACGGCCTTCGGTTGCGCCCGGTCGGCGAGCGGCTGTCGATGCTCCTGCGGCGGAACGTGCCGGTGACCGGCGATGCGCTCGGCCCAGGCACCGAGGACGCCGTCAAGCGGATTCGGCCCGGGGAAGCCCTCCTGCTCGAGAACCTCCGCTTCCACTCGGAGGAGGAGGCGAACGACCCGCAGTTCGCGGCGACGCTCGCGTCCTACGCCGACGTCTACGTGAACGACGCCTTCGGGACGGCCCACCGGGCGCATGCCTCGACCGTCGGGGTCGCCAAGCTCCTGCCCGCCTACGCCGGGCTGCTGATGGAGCGCGAGATCGAGGCCCTGTCGAAGCTCCTCGAGAGCCCCGAGCACCCCTACGCGGCGATCGTCGGCGGGGCCAAGGTCTCGGGCAAGCTCAAGGTGCTCGACAACCTCCTCACGAAGGTCGACGTGCTCATTCTCGGTGGCGGGATGGCGAATACGTTCCTCCTCGCCCAGGGCAAATCCGTCGGCAAGAGCCTTGCGGAGCACGACGTCGTCGAGGACGCGCGGGCACTCCTCGCCAAGGCCGAGAAGCGCGGCGTCCAGGTCGTCCTGCCGGTCGACGTCATCGTCGCGAAGGAGGTCACCCGCGGCACCGAATACAAGACGCTGCCGGCCGAGAAGATCCCCGCCTCGTGGCACATCGTCGACGTCGGCAAGCAGACGCTCGAGCTCATCGAGAACGCTCTTCGTGACGTGCGAACGGTGGTCTGGAACGGACCGATCGGCGTGTTCGAGATCCCGGTCTTCGGGGCGGGGACCCGCCACGTTGCCAGGCTCCTCGCCGACAAGGCCCAGGCCGGGGCGACGGTCGTGGTGGGCGGAGGCGACTCGGTGGCGGCTGTCCAGCAGGAGGGCTTGGCGAGCCGGATGACCCACATCTCGACCGGCGGAGGTGCGTCGCTCGAGTTCCTAGAGGGCCGCGAGCTGCCCGGGATCGCGGTTCTCCTCGACCGCCCGAAGCCGGTCCCCGTTGCGGAGCCGAAGCCGGCGGCCGTCGCCAAGGCGACGCCGTCCGCGATCGCGGCACCCCGCACCCCTTCGGCCCCGCGCACGGCGGCGGCACCGAAGAGGGCTGCCGCATCGGCCAGGCCCGCATCGGCCAGGCCCGCATCCGCCGGGAGGCCTGCGGGCGCCACGAGGAAGCCGGCCACCCGGCCGAGGAAGCCAGCCGCCCCGGCGAGGAAGCCGGCCGCTCCAGCGAGGAAGCCGGCCGCCCCGGCGAGGAAGGCGGCCGCGCCACCCCGAAGGACAGGCCCCGCCAGTAAGCTGACGAATCCCGCTGCCGCGAGGAAGCCGACGAAGCCCACTGCCGCCGGGAAGCCCGCGAGCGCGAAGAAGCCGACGGCCCGACCCCCCACCCGGAAGGCTGCCCCGGCCAGAAAGGCCGCGCCGGCAAGGAAGCCGACGGCGAGGAGCGCCGCCCGAACACCGGCCCCGACCAGGAAGGCCGCCCCACCACCGAAGCGAATGACCTCCGCGAAGGCATCCCGAGCCGCCACGAGCAAGACAACCGCCGCGAGGACGTCGGCCGGTTCGAAGAAGGCCGCTCCGGCGAAGCCCCCGAGCAAGAAGACGGTCGCCAACAAGACGGTCGCCAAGAAGACCGTCGCCAGGAAGCCCGTCGCCGACAAGAGGCCAGCCGCCAAGGCCGCCGCCGCGAGGAAGAGTCGGCCAGCTCCGAAGCGACCCGTCGCGAAACGACCGGTCGTCAAGCGGCCGGCAGTGAAACGGCCATCGGCGACCCGCCGGAAGACCCGCCGATGAACACGGCAATCGAGCTGATCGACGCCCGCGAGATCCTCGACTCGAGAGGCAACCCCACCGTCGAGGTCGACGTCGTGCTCGCCGACGGGTCCGTCGGTCGGGCGGCCGTCCCGTCGGGTGCGTCGACGGGGGCACACGAAGCCGTCGAGCTGCGCGACGGCGACCGGCGCCGATACGGCGGCAAGGGCGTCCGCAAGGCCGTCACCAACGTCACCGACGCGATCGCGCCGGCGCTCTACGGGATGGATGCGGCGGACCAGGCCGGGATCGACGCGGCGCTCATCGAGCTCGACGGGACGCCGAACAAGGCGACCCTCGGGGCGAACGCCATCCTCGGGGTGTCGCTGGCGTGCGCCCACGCTGCGTCTGCGTCGCACGACCTGCCGCTGTACCGCTACCTCGGCGGGGTGGGGGCGCGGGTCCTGCCGGCGCCGATGTTCAACATCCTCAACGGCGGCAAGCACGCCCAGGACTCAACCGACTTCCAGGAGTTCATGGTGATGCCGGTCGGGATCGACACATATTCCGAGGCGCTCCGGGCGGGGTCGGAGATCTTCCACGCCCTCCGGACGATCCTCCACGACGAGGGCCACGCGACCGGCCAGGGCGACGAGGGCGGCTTCGCCCCGTCGCTGCCGTCGAACGAGGCCGCGATCCAGGTCGTGCTGCGGGCCATCGAGACGGCCGGGTACGCGCCCGGCGACGAGGTGGCGATCGCGCTCGATCCCGCCACGACCGAGCTCGTCGAGAGCGCATCCGGCGACGGACGAGCCTCGGGCCCCATCCGGTACCGGCTCGCGAAGGAGAACCGGACCCTCGACTCGGGCCAGCTGATCGACCTGTGGGCCGACTGGGTCGCCCGCTACCCGATCGTGTCGATCGAGGACGGCCTCGCCGAGGACGACTGGGACGGCTGGGTGGAGCTGACGCGTCGGCTCGGAGACCGTGTCCAGCTCGTCGGCGACGATCTCCTCGTCACGAACACCGAGCGAATCGCCCGGGGAATCGAAGAGGGAGCGGCGAACGCGGTGCTCATCAAGCTCAACCAGATCGGAACGCTGAGCGAGACGATCGAGGCGATCGAGCTCGCTCGACGCGCCGGATGGGCCGCGGTCGTGTCGCATCGGTCCGGGGAGACGGAAGACACGACCATCGCCGACCTTGTCGTCGCGACCGGGACCGGCCAGATCAAGACCGGCGCCCCGTCGCGCTCGGAACGCGTCGCGAAGTACAACCGCCTCCTCCGGATCGAGGGCGAGCTCGGGGAGGAGGCGCGCTATCTGGGCCGGGCGGCGCTCGCCACGAGGCGGGGAAGCGGCGTGGCCGCCGAGGCCGAGACCGCGACGGAGGTTCCGGCAGGCTCGTGACTCGCGTCCTCGACCGCGGCGCCATCGTCGCCGCGTGGGTAGGCATCGGCGTCGCCGTCACGATGGGGGTCAGCTTCCTGCTGATCATCCCGATCGAGCCGGTCTACTGGCTGCTGACGCTGCCCGCGGGCCTGCTCATCGGCTACTACGCGAACCAGCGATCGGATCGGCGCGCCGGTCCGTGGCCGCGGATCGTCGCGAACGCACTCTTCGCCGCGGCGCTGACCGGGGTGACGATGGCCGTGCTGCTGCTCGGCGTGAAGGCGCTGTTCTTCAATGCGGACAACGGGTTCAGAGATCCCGGGCTTGGCGGTCCCATCGCTTGCCAGCCCGGAGCGGATTGCGTCTATCGCCGCTATCTCGACGATGGCCGGGGGAGCGAGCTGGAGGCGGTCGGCGTGCGTGATGCAGCGTCGTTTGCCCGGTTCTACTGGGATCAGCAGGTCGCGACCGCCGCGCTTCTCTTGACCGTGACGACTGCCGGCGGTCTCGGTGGCGCGCTCCTGTACGCGGTCTTCCGGCCGAAACAGCTCAACGCGGGGTTCACGGAGGCGCGATCGACATGAGGTGGGCGGCGGTCGTCCTCGCGATTGCCGCGGCAGCCGCCTGCTCCCCGTCCTCCTCGCCGTCGGCGTCCGACGACGACTTCGCCGTGATCCCCGGCCTGGGGGCCACCCGTATCGACGTTCCGCGACCGACCGGCCCCGCTCCCGCGACCTGCGAGCCCGTCGCGGCGGGTCCGACCGGTGGTCAATCGATCCAGCAGCGCGTGGCCGGCCTCCGCGGCATCGGGTTCTTCGCCGATCGAGCCGGGACGGACGCCGAGATCGCCGGGCATATCAAGAAGCAGATCGAGGCCGATTTCGGCGCGCCCCCCGCCGCCACCGACCCGTTCATCGACCTCCTCGTCGCGGCCACGGACGTCTCCCGGGTGTGGTGGGGCGACCTCGAGGCGGACGTCGACGAGGCGAACGCCGTGTATGCGAGCGTGCTCGAGGAGTGGGGGGCGATCTCCTCCGGCGCCTTCGCCCCGACCGGGATCGAGGAGACGTGGGACTCGCCCACCGGCCCCGTGAGCATCTCGTTGACGACCGGTGACCGCTCGTTGGAGCTTCAGCCCGAGTACCTCGAGGACTGGATCGACCCGCGGATCCTCACGCCGGTCAACGACGTGATCGCCGCGTCGGGGCGCCAGTTCGAGCTCTATCGAGCGTTCGACCAGACGCTGTTCCTCGTCGCGCTCACGCCCGGTGAGAAGCGAGCGCTCGAGAAGGATCGAGGCTGGTGCTTCGAGTGGCCTTCGTCCGGTTAGATCGACGAAGACCCGCACCTGAATCGAAGCGCCCCGGGCACGGCCCGGGGCGTCGTGGTCCAGGAGCTCCGCCGATCTAGGTCTTCGCGGCCTTCCTGGCGACCGGCTTGGCAGTGGCCTTCGTCGGGGCCTTCGTCGTCGACCTCGTGCTCGTCTTCGGCTTGGCAGTGCTCGATCCGGCCTTCGCGGTCGTGGTCCGGGCCTTCGCTGCTGGGCGGGACGCCTCGGTCGCCGCGGCCTTGGTGGGGGCGGCCTCCGCCCGACTCGTCTTCGTCAGGGCAGCTCGCGCCTTGCCGGCCGCCGTCTGGGCGCCCTTCGCCTTGTCGGCCTTCGATGCCGCGATCCGCGACTTGGCAGCCTTGGCGGCCTGCGCCTTGCTCGTCGTCTTCGTGACGTGGCCCGCGCTCGTGACGCGTGTCCCGCCGACCAGATCGTTGACGTGCCGGGCCAGGCGGGACTTGCGGCGGGCGGCGGCGTTCGCGTGGATGGCTCCGCTCTTGGCCGCCCGGTCGAGCGCGCTGAGCGCATCTCGGAGGGCGGCGGCCGGGTCGATCCCCTCGACGGCCTCGGACGCCGCCCGAATCGCCTTCGCGACGAGCGACTTCGCGGCCGTGCGGCGAGGCTGCAGGATCGCCCGTCGGGTCTCGGTCTGACGGACGCGCTTCAGTCCCGACGGCGTGCGGGCCCCCTTCCAGGTGCGGGGCGTCTTGGCCAAGGTGAACCTCGGAGTGCGGTTTGGGTCGACGCGCATCGGCGGCGCGGAGTCGTGTGCCGGGCGCGAACGCGGATGGTATCAGAGGCACGCCGCCAGGGTGATTCGGCGACACTGTCGCCGTGATCCCCCAGGACCGGCTGCGTAACTTCTCGATTATTGCCCACATCGACCACGGCAAGTCGACGCTCGCCGACCGGTTCCTCGAGCTGACCCACACGATCGATGCCCGGCAGATGACGAGCCAGGTCCTCGATTCCATGGACCTCGAGCGGGAGAAAGGGATCACGATCAAGGCGCGCGCCGTGCGGCTCGAGTACGTGGCGCGCGACGGGCTGACCTACGGCCTCAACCTCATCGACACCCCCGGCCACGTCGACTTCAGCTACGAGGTCAGTCACAGCCTCCAGGCCTGCGAAGGGGCGATCCTCGTCATCGACGCGACGCAGGGGATCGAGGCACAGACCCTTGCCAACGTCCACCTCGCCCTGCGCGAAGGCCTGACGCTGATCCCGGTCCTCAACAAGATCGACCTGCCGTCGGCCGATCCCGCGACGATCATGGACGAGCTCGAGAACGTGCTGGCGATCCCGCGCGAGGAGGTCCTCCTGGCCTCGGCGAAGGACGGGACCGGCGTACCGGAGATCCTCGAGGCGATCGTCGAGCGGATCCCCGCCCCGGAGGGCGACCCGACGGCTCCCCTCCAGGGCCTGATCTTCGACAGCCACTACGACGCGTACAAGGGCGTCGTGGTCTACGTCCGCCTCGCCCAGGGAACCCTCCGCCGGCACGACGCGATCCGGCTCATGGCCAGCCGCGCGGAGGCCGAGCCGCTCGAGCTCGGCGTGTTCCGCCCCCAGCTCGTCCCGGTCAAGCAACTGGTCGCCGGCGAGGTCGGCTACGTCGCGACGGGGCTGAAGAACGTCCGCGAGGCACAGGTCGGCGACACGGTCACGACCGTGGCGCACTCGGCGGCCCAGCCCTTGCCCGGCTACCAGCCGGCGAAGAGCCTCGTATTCGCCGGGATCTATCCCGTCAGCGGCGAGGACTACCCGCTCCTCCGCGACGCGCTCGAGAAGCTCCACCTCAACGATGCGAGCTTCACGTACGAGCCGGAGAGCTCGGTCGCCCTCGGGTTCGGCTTCCGCTGCGGGTTCCTCGGCCTCCTCCACATGGAGATCGTCCAGGAGCGCCTCGAGCGCGAGTTCGCCCTCGACCTCATCGCGTCCGCGCCGTCGGTCGAGTACCGCGTCGTGCTCACGAACGGCCGCGGGACGGTGGCCGTCGACAACCCCTCGCTCCTGCCGGGCCCGACCGACATCGAGTCGGTCGAGGAGCCCTGGGTCAACCTCAGCGTCGTCACCCCGACCCAGTACATCGGGACGCTCATGGAGCTGTCGACCAACCGACGCGGGACGTTCGCCAACATGGAGTACCTCGATCCGACGCGGGTCGTGCTCCACTTCGCGATGCCCCTTGCCGAGCTCATCGTCGACTACTTCGACCAGCTGAAGAGCCGCAGCCAGGGGTACGCGTCGATGGACTACGAGGAGCTCGGCTACCGACCGGCGAACCTCGCCCGGGTCGACATCCTCGTCAACGGCGAGCCGGTCGACGCCCTGTCGCTCATCATCCACCGCGACCGGGCCCAGTCGGCCGGCCGCGCCCTCACGGAGCGGTTGAAGGAGCTCATCCCGCGGCAGATGTTCGAGATCCCGATCCAGGCCGCGATCGGATCGAACGTCATCGCCCGGGAGACGGTGCGGGCTCTTCGCAAGAACGTGCTGGCCAAGTGCTACGGTGGGGACATCACCCGCAAGCGGAAGCTGCTCGAGAAGCAGAAGGAAGGCAAGCAGCGGATGAAGCGGGTGGGGTCGGTCGAGATCCCGCAGGAGGCGTTCCTCGCGATGCTCCGGATGGACGGGTCGTGATCCCCGAGCCCTTCGGCAACCTCATCGTCGTCGGGCTGGCGCTGCTCCTGATCATGCTTCGGCTCGACGCCGAGCGGTTCGGGGCGGCCGAATACGACGAGGCGAGCCGCGACGGCCACCTCCCGTCCTTTCGCCGGCGGATGGCCTGGTACATCCTCGGTGTCGCCCTCGTCATCGCGATCCTCGTCATCCACCCGCGACCGCGGGAGGAGCTGTTCCTCGGCGCTGGCGATCGGGTGAAGGCGCTCGTTTACGGGCTCATCTTCGGGGTGATCGGGGCCGCCCAGGCGGTCGCCTTCGCCCGGCTCCGGTACCATCACTTCCGGCTCCCGGACGTGAGGTCGTACCCAGGGGCACTGGTGAACTCCGTCGCCACCGCGTTCATCGACGAGGCGACCTTCCGCGGGGCGCTGTTCGGGATCCTCCTCCTCGTGGGCCTGAACCCGACGCTCGCGAACGTCGCGCAGGCGCTCGTCTACGCCCTTGCGACCCGGCTCGGGGCGCCCGGCAGGGACCGGTACATGCTTGTCCTGACGGTCCTCATCGGCCTGGCCGGCGGGTGGTTGACGGCGGCGACCGGCGGGATCGCGGCCGCGTTCCTCGGCCACGCCGTCACCCGATTCTCGGTCTTCCTCTGCACCGGCCACGCGGGCCAGGTGGCGCTCCGCGGCCGTGAGCGGGAGGACATCGAGCGGCGCCGCAAGACCCCCGAGGGCTGGCGGATCATCGGCTCGCGTTGACGATCGCGATCGCGACCGAGCCGGCGGTCGCCGCCGACCGGGCAGGCGAGTCCGTCGACCTGCGGCCGCACCCACCGGTCGCGCTGTACCTCCACGTTCCGTTCTGCGTCTCGATCTGCCCGTACTGCGACTTCGTCGTCTACGCGGGCGCGGCGGCCCGTGGCGAACGGAGCCGGGTCGCCGCGTTCCTCGCGGCGCTGGGCGTCGAGCTGCGCCTTCGGGCGGATGCACTCGACGAGCGGTTCGGGGCCCCGGGCGGCGCGAACCGCCCGGTCCTCGATTCGCTCTACCTGGGCGGCGGCACTCCGTCGCTCCTCCCGGCCGATGCGATCGCCGAGCTTATCGACCACGTTCGTGAGCGGTTCATGCTCGCGAAGGACGCCGAGGTGACACTCGAAGCCAACCCAGGCCCCGACGAGCGCGGCGACGCCCGGGAGCTCTCGCGGGCCGGGGTGACCCGCCTCTCGATCGGCGCCCAGAGCCTCGATCGCGCCGAGCTCCGCCGGCTCGGCCGCCGTCACCGCCCCGAGGACGTCGGCGACACGGTCGCCGCGGCCCGCGAGGCGGGCATCGGCTCCGTCAGCCTCGATCTCCTGTACGACGTGCCCGGCGGCAGCCTCCGGACGTGGGTCGCGACGCTCGATGCCGCCCTCGACCTCCGGCCCGACCACCTGTCGCTCTACGCGCTGACTCTCGACGACCCCGATGCCGAGGGGCTGACCGGGCCACTCGGGGACCACCTGCCGATGGGCGCCGGGGCTCGCCGATGGCGCGCCTCCGCCCGGGCCGCCCAGGACGACGACCTGGCCGCCGCGCAGTATCGCCACGCGACCGACCGTCTCGCGGCGGCCGGCTGGCGCGGGTACGAGATCAGCAACTGGGCCCGTCCGGGCCACGAGAGCCGCCATAACCTCGCCTACTGGGAGCGCCGGCCGTACGCGGCCATCGGGCCCGGGGCCCACGCGTTCGATGGCGCCGTCCGGCGCTGGAACGCCGCCCGGCTCGACGCCTGGCTTGGCGCCCTCGCGCCTCCGGACGGCGGGCGACCGCGGCTGCCGCCCGGCGGCGTGGAGCAGCTGGACGCGGCGACGGCCGCCGTGGAGGAAGTCGTCCTCGGGCTCCGGACGGACCGCGGAGTGCCGGCCGCGGCGGCGGCCCGACCGCCGCTCGAGGCGGCCGCCGGCTGGGCGCTCGCCAACGGGCTGGTGACGGTTGCGCGACCGGAAGACGGCGACGACCGGATCGTCCTGACGACGCGGGGCCGGCTGCTATCCAACGAGCTGTTCGCCCGCCTCGTCTGAGCTCGCCGGGCCGAACCGGCACGTTGAACTGCGAGCCGTCCCTCGCTCTCCGAGGTCGGAGGGGGAGCTCCGCGACCCCATCCGCCCGAGGATGCGTTGACACTCGTCGTGGCCCGCTGCTACCATGCCCGCACACCTGTTAGCACTCTGGCATCGAGAGTGCTAACCAGCCGACGAGGAGCACGGTTTGGCCCGACGAACGCGGCCCACCGGTCCGTTGGACGCCCGCTCCCAGGCGATCCTCCGGGCGGTCATCGAGGAATACGTCGATTCAGCGACGCCGGTCGGCTCACAAGCGCTCGTCGACCGGTACGGCCTCGGCGTGTCGAGCGCGACCGTCCGCAGCATCCTCGCCGAGCTCGAGGCGGCCGGCCTGCTGACCCATCCCCACACGTCGGCCGGGCGGATCCCGACCGACGCGGGCTACCGCTACTACGTCGAGGCGATCGTCGAGAGCGTGCCGCTCCCCGCGGTCGAGCAGTTGATGATCCGCCACCAGTTCGGCCAGGTCGAGTTCGCGAGCGAGCACTGGTTCCGGCTGGCCGCGACCACCCTCGCCTCGGTGACCCGGGCGGCGGGCCTCGCCACGCCGGCCAAGCCGCGGGCGGCGCACGTCCGCCGGCTCGACCTCGTCCTCATCAACGACCGTCTCGCCAGCCTGATCCTCGTCCTCCGCGAGGGGGCGATCAAGCAGGCGCTCGTCAACCTCGACGCCCCCACCGGCCAGGATGCCCTCAGCACGGTTGCCGGCCTCCTCAACGACCGGATCGTCGGGCTCACCGCGACGGGCATCGCCTCGGCCGTCGAGCGGATCGACGAGGAGGCGCCGCTCGGCGCGCTCGCCCGGCGGGTCGGCGAGCGGATCGTCCGGACGCTCCGCGAGTACGACGCGGCGCTCATCGAGGAGGTCTTCAGCGACGGGCTCCTGAACGTCATGGAGGCGCCGGAGTTCGCCCGGAGCGACAAGCTGCGGCGGGTCTTCTCGGCGCTCGAGAACCGGGCCTACCTCGGCGAGCTGATCGGCAGTGTCGCCGGGTCGGACCGGGTTCGGATCTTCATCGGCAACGAGAACCAGCCCATCGAGATGCGCGAGGTGTCGCTCGTCCTCGCCCCGTACGGCCGTCCGGGCCGGGCGATCGGCGTCGTCGGCGTCCTCGGTCCCACCCGGATGTCCTACTCCCAGGCGATCGGCACGGTCCGCTTCGTGTCCGGCCTGATGAACGAGCTGGTCGACCACCTGTACGCCTGAACCCCTTGCCCGCCATCCTCCCGCAACCCCGGACCTGGAGACTCTCGCCATGACCCATCGAACCCGCGCCCAGGAGCGAGCCGACGAGATCGACATCTCGCCGACGAAGCTCCTCGCGGAGATCGACCAGCTGAAGACGGACAACGAGGCCGCCCGCCGACAGGCCGAGGAGTATCTCGGCTTGCTCCAGCGCGAGCGCGCCGAATTCGCGAACTACCGGCGCCGCACGGCCGAGGAGCGCGAGCGCGAGCTCGGGCTGGCCGGGGAGGACCTCATTCGCAAGGTCCTCGCGCTCGCCGACGACTTCGATCGGGCCACCGAGGCGGTCCCGCCGGAGATCGCGTCGAACCCGTGGGTGACAGGCGTGATCGCGATCGACCGCAAGCTCCGCTCGCTCCTCGAAAGCGAGGGGGTGAGCCGGATCGACGCGTCGCCGGGTCGCCCGTTCGATCCCCGCGAGCACGACGCGATCGCCCACGTCCCGGCGCCCGGCCGGCGCGACGGCGAGATCGTCGAGGAGGTCCGCCGCGGCTACCGGCTGCGCGACCGGGTCCTCCGGCCGGCGCTCGTCGCCGTGGCCCAGGGCGGCCCGGAGGGCGCCCCGGACCAGCGCGCAACCGCAGCCGGCGACACCACCGAACCATCCGACACCGAAACGACTGACACAGGAGCCTGAGAGACACCAATGGCCAAGATCATCGGCATCGACCTGGGCACGACGAACTCCGTCGTCGCCGTGATGGAGGGCGGCGAGCCGACCGTCATCGCCTCGGCCGAAGGCGGACGGACGGTCCCGTCTGTCGTCGCCTTCACGAAGACGGGCGAGCGGCTCGTCGGTCAGCTGGCGAAGCGCCAGGCTGTGACGAACCCGACGAACACGGTCTACTCGATCAAGCGCTTCATGGGCCGTCGCTGGGACGACCCTGAGGTGAAGCGCTCGAAGGAGCTCGTTCCGTACACCGTCGACAAGGATCCGAAGAGCGACGGCGTCGTCGTGAAGGTCGGGGACGGCAAGACGTACACGCCGCCCGAGATCAGCGCGATGATCCTCCAGAAGCTCAAGACGGACGCCGAGGCGTACCTGGGCGAGAAGGTGACCGACGCGGTCATCACCGTCCCGGCCTACTTCGACGACACCCAGCGCCAGGCGACGAAGGACGCCGGGCGGATCGCCGGCCTCGAGGTCAAGCGGATCATCAACGAGCCGACGGCCTCGGCCCTAGCCTACGGCCTGGACAAGAAGCACGACGAGAAGATCGCCGTCTACGACCTGGGCGGCGGCACGTTCGACATCTCGATCCTCGAGCTCGGCGAGGGCGTGTTCGAGGTCAAGGCGACGAACGGCGACACCCACCTGGGCGGGGACGACTTCGACCAGCGGGTCATCGACTGGCTCCTGGCCGAGTTCAAGAAGGACCAGGGGATCGACCTGTCGAAGGACCAGCAGGCCCTCCAGCGGCTCAAGGAAGCAGCCGAGAAGGCGAAGATCGAACTGTCCTCGACGGCCTCGACCGAGATCAACCTGCCCTACATCACCGCCGACGCCGCGGGCCCGAAGCACCTCGTCATGAGCCTCTCGCGGGCGAAGCTCGAGGACCTCGTGTCCGACCTCGTCGGGAAGACGAAGGCGCCGGTGCTCGCCGCGCTCAAGGACTCCGGACTCAAGGCGTCCGACATCGACGAGGTGATCCTCGTCGGTGGCCAGACCCGGATGCCGGCCGTCGTCGAGGCGGTCAAGGCGATGTTCGGCGGCAAGGAGCCGCACAAGGGCGTGAACCCGGACGAGGTCGTCGCGATCGGCGCCGCAATCCAGGCCGGCGTCCTGGGCGGCGAGGTCAAGGACGTCCTCCTCCTCGACGTCACGCCGCTGTCGCTCGGCATCGAGACGCTCGGCGGGGTCATGACCAGGCTCATCGACCGGAACACCACGATCCCGACGTCGAAGTCGCAGGTCTTCTCGACCGCGTCGGACAGCCAGAGCCAGGTCGAGATCCACGTCCTCCAGGGCGAGCGCGATTTCGCGACGGACAACAAGACCCTCGGCCGGTTCATCCTCGACGGGATCCCGCCGGCGCCGCGGGGCATCCCCCAGATCGAGGTCACGTTCGACATCGACGCCAACGGGATCCTCGACGTCCGGGCGAAGGACCGGGCGACCTCGAAGGAGCAGCAGGTCCGGATCACGGCGTCGTCGATGCTGTCGAAGGACGACGTCGACAAGATGGTTCGCGACGCCGAGACGCATGCCGACGAGGACAAGAAGCGGCGCGAGGAGGTCGAGACCCGGAACCAGGCCGAGGCGCTCACGTTCCAGGCGGAGCGGACGGTCCGCGATCTGGGCGACAAGGTCTCGTCCGAGGACAAGCTCGAGGTCGAGAACAAGGTCGCCTCGCTCCGCGAGAAGCTCAACGGCTCGGACGTCGACGCGATCCGGACCGACATGACGTCCCTCGCCGAGACGCTGTCGCGGGTCTCGACCGCGGCCTACCAGGCGGCCGCATCGGCGGCGGGCGACTCGACGAACGGCTCGGCGGGCGGGGAAGGAGCTGCCGGCGGGCCCGGTGAGGGCGCGCCCGGCGACGGCGCGGCCTCCGGCGAGGAGGAAGCGGTCGAGGGCGAGTTCAAGGAGGTCTAGGCCTCCGACATCGTTCGACATGCGGCCCCGGAACGCCTGACGCGCCCGGGGCCGCTCGACTCCGGCGGCGGTGCGTCGTTTCCTTTCGTAAACCCGCACCACGGGGGTATGCGGACCGATCGGCCGAATTGCTGTCGCCTACCCGGCTGGCGGGTGGGCGATGGGCTTTCTGGAGCGTCGGACGCGATTGTTCCCGGTAACACCCGCGGTGCGAGTAGCTGAAAGGAACCAGATCCCGCCGATCGTGGCGGGCTCCGGCTCCTGAAGCCATTGGCGAACGGGCCTCCCGACGAGCGGCAGCACCGTCCTGAGAGTGGCCGCATGCTCGGCGACACGACGTCTTGCCGATGCCGACTCGGCGGCGACGAGGATCCTCGCCGCGGGCCACGGCGCCCAACCTCGATCCCGCGCAACCGCAGGCGCATTCCGCGCCTTCCGGTCCAGGGCGGCAAGCGTGGCCTGAAGGTCTCCCAGTGCGGACTTGACCTCGACAACCGCGAGACGGCGCCGGACCACGTGCCGCGCGAATACGTCGATCGACCCGCGTTCACCGTAGATCGAGTAGGAAGCTTCGGCTACCGCCTCCCAGGCGTGGCTGACAAGCAGCTGGATCACCGCCTCTACCAACCTCGCGTGGGCTGCATCGATCAGTCCGTCGAACGCCGCTCCGTGCCACCGGATTCCGAGGTCGAAGGAACCTCCGAGAGCCCGAACGACCCTCTCGAGGCGTCCGACCGCGATAGACGCCAGATCGCCGAGCTCGATGCGCGAGACGACCGACTGCGATACCTCCGCGGCCAGCGCGAGATCCTCTTGCCGCCAGCCGCGACGCTGGCGGAGCGCACGGATCCCGCGGCCGAAGCGGATCGGGTCCACGGCGAAAGCATCCCGCGTGGGTCTCGACCCGAACTTAGCCGGCGATCACCGGCCGATGAACAGCGGCACTCCCGGAGCCAGCGCAGCGACGATCAGGACGATCGCGTATGCGGCGAGCAGCGCCAGCCCGACGAACAGGTGGAGCTGGATGTTCACGCCCATGATCGCCATGAGGCCGTACGGGTTGTCATAGTTCGGGGCGAGCCCGCGGTCGACGCGGAGGGCCAGCGGGATCGTCAGCAGGACCAGCAGGGCCGGGATCGGCAGCACGCCCGCGACGACGCCCGCGACCACGACCCCGTACGCGGCCGCGACCGCGAGCCGGTAGCCGGTCAGAATCGTCGACTGCGAGAAGCGGACCGGCAGCGTTCGCTTGCCGGCTCGAGCGTCGCCGCGCCGGTCGGGGATCTCGTTGACGTACAGGATCAAGGCGACGAGCAGGGCGATCGGGATCGACGCGACGAACGGCTCCCACGACAGCGCGCCGCGAGTCTGGACGACGTACGCGCCGAGGAGCATCAACGGACCGAAGCCGAGGGCCACCGCGATCTCGCCGAGCCCGCGGTAGACGAGCTTGAGCGGCGGCGCGGTGTAGCCGAGCCCGACGATGAACCCCACGACGCCGATGACGAGCAGGGCCGTCGAGCCGCGGATCGCCAGGAGCAGCAGGCCGATCGCGGCGGCGGCCAGGTAGAACGCAGTCGCGAGGCCCGCCATCTGGCGGAACGACACGAGGCCGTACTGGATGACCCGCGAGCCGCCGCTGAACTTCGTCGGGGTGACGTTGGCGTCGTCCGCGCCCTGGGCCGTGTCGAACACGTCGTTCGAGACGTTGATCGCGAGCTGGACGAACGACGCGCCGATGACCGTCAGGACGGCCGACAGCAGATCGAACGCACCGTCGGACGCGGCGATGAGGATCCCGAGCAGGACCGGGACGATCGTCGCGGTGAGGAACGGGAGGCGGGTCGTCCGAAGCGTGAGCGCGCCGGCCGACAGGCGCGGCTTGACGGGCGTACCGCGCTCTCGGGAGAGGGCGTCGAAGTACTTCCGGGACTGGCCCGTCGAGCGCTCCGAATATTCGAAGAACGGGACCTCGGACTCGTCCCAGCCCCATGCCCGGTCGGCCGAGAGGCTGAGCTGGCCGCGGCCGGCCGGCGCGACGCGACCCCAGACCGTCACGTGGCGGCGCTCGTCGTAGCCGTAGCCGGGCTGCGGCCGGATGTGGGAGCCTGTCAACGAGACCTCGCGATCCCCCGGAACCGCGAGGCCGGCCGGCTCGGCGAACGACGCATCGCCGGCCGGCGGATCGACGGCCGCCTCGACGGCGACACTCACCGGATAGCCGGCGTCGTCGACCCAGGTGAGGATCGTGTACGGATAGGTGGCGAGCTTGTCGAGCCCGGCGTGGGCGTCGAGCTCCGGTGTGCGCCGCATCACGCGGCCTCCTTCCCGACCTCGGTCACGACAGGTGGGGTCGCGGCCGAGCCGCTCGCCCAGTAGAGCGCCCGATGGGGCGTCACTTCGATCAGTGAGCGCTCGAAGAACAGCGGCAGCGCGACCCGCTCCTTGAGGAAATAGACGATTGCCGGCTCCTTCTTCTCCCAGATCGGGAGAAGGCGCTCCCACCCGCCGTGAGGGTCGTCCTCGATGACCCGGGCGTCGCCCTGGATCGTCGCCCGATCGGTCCGTCCGCCGACGGCGATCGGGTCGGTGATCGACACCGAAACCTTCGGGTTGCCCTTGATGTGCTCGAGCTTCCGGCTGAAGAGGGTCGAGGACGTGAGGTAGACCTTCTCTCCGTCGTACAGCGGGATCAGCGGGTACGTGATCGGCCGGCCGGCGGGGTTGACGACCGTCAGCTCGCCGACGAGGGCCGATTCGAGCAGGCGCTCGACCGGTTCCGGCAGGGTGGCCATGGCAGGCTCCTTGAATTTTTACTGCTACTGCACGATAGCACGTTTCGTCCAGGGTTTGCAAGCGGCGAGGCGGCCAAAGATCGCGACAGCTTTGGGCGGGACCCTGCGGTACCATGCGCGTCCATGCCCGGCTCACCCGAGACCTCGCTCATCCATGCCCGCGGGCTGACCAAGCGGTTCGGCAAGCTCACCGCGGTCGATGCGATCGACTTCGACGTGGCGCCCGGTGAGGCGTTCGGGTTCCTCGGCCCGAACGGCGCCGGGAAGACGTCGACGATGCGGATGATCGGGGCCGTCTCGCCGCGCTCGGGCGGCGAGCTCCTCGTCTTCGGACTCGATCCGGCGGAGCGCGGGCCGGAGATCCGCGCGCGGCTCGGCGTC
>DASYTG010000038.1:0-10840 GCA_036002525.1 Candidatus Limnocylindrales bacterium | reverse complement strand
TCGGCGGCGAGGTGTTCGCGCGTGCCGTCGGTTGCGTAGACCTCGACGTCCAGGGCCAGCAGATCCCTTGCCAGCGGGACGATCCCGTCGCGGTTCGCGACCGACAGCAGGGCTCGCACCCGGGCTTCTCCTCCTCCGACGCGGGAGCTCTCACCGCATGGTCGCGCACGCTTGACTCGGCGCCGAGTATAGCGCGGGCCATGGCATACTCCGTGGTCAAGGCGCCTTCGTCGTGCCCTCGCACGGCGAGTTGCCGCGATCCCGACCGGCCCGATCCGCCGGGCCGGCTGGACCCCCCGACGAACGAGGTTGGACCGTGCGCCTGCTTCCCTGGGAGTACTTCTTCACCCGGTTCGACGCGCACCGATTCCACGACATCTACACCCCGACGTGGGTCGCGACGATCGTCCTTCTCGTCGCCCTCGTCGTGCTCTACAACGCCCGGACGAAGGCCCTCCATCGCCACGCACCGTACCTCGACATGTGGGAGTGGCTCCTCTGGACGGGGATCAGCCTGTTCGGCCTGATCCTCGTCGCGGCGGTGTTCAACTTCTACCTGATCGTCCTGCTCGTGATCCTCGTTTCCGGGCTCTCGGTCATGGTCTGGGTCCGGTTTGTCCGGTTCCCGCCGATGTTCGAGGTCTACGAGCAGAAGCTCGCGAAGCAGCGCTACTTCACGCGCTCGAAGTTCGCCCATCCCGAGTCGACGATCCGACCGAAGGCGGCGAAGGCCGTCCGCGCGGGCGGCACCCGCCCGAACGCCCAGCGCGGGCGCTCGAGCCGCAGCCGCCGGCGACGCTAGGCGCCGCGACGCGCGCGGCCGTGCCGATCGAGGTCGTTCGGTTCGGGGTCGGCCATCGCCGGCCGGACGGGCCGCCGGGCACGATCGGGGTGACGGGTCAGGTCATCCACAACGACGCCCGCGGGATGATCAGCGAGCTCGCCTTCGCGCGGAACGGCCGGATCGAGCCGCACACCAACCCGAACACGACGTGGTTCATCGTCATCGAAGGCGGCGGCTGGGTCGTCGTCGACGGTGAGTCGCTGCGCGTCGCGGCCGGCGAGGCGGTCCTATGGCCCCCGGACGTGCCGCACGGAGCCTGGGCCGACCACGGCCACATGCGCGCCTTCGTCGTCGAGCTCGCCGGACCCGACGACCGTGACTTCCGCGGCATCCTCGAGGGCCACGCCGTGCCCGCGCTGGGATCGGGGATCAAGGTCGTCAGCCGCGGCGAGGGCACACCGAGCGGCCACGAGTACCGCCTCCCGGAGGATCCGAACGCCGGCGAGCCGCACTGAGGTTGGCGCGCCCTGGGCGCGCGGCCCAGCCGGACGAGGTCGTCGGCCGGTGCCGCTCCTCCACGGACACCGGCCGACGCGGGAAAGTCGATCGCCGGGGCGGGCTTAGTTGCGGAGCTGACCGAGCTCGTCGAGCAGGTCGAGGAAGTCGTGGACATCGTCGGTCGGCGGCAGGTTTCGGCTCTCGCGCGCCGCGACGTCGGCGACGTCGCGAAGATCGACCCGACCGGCCGACTCGCTGCGGCGCAGGACCGCCGCCGTCTGGGCGACGATCGCATCGAGCCGGAAGTGCGGGTCGGTGTCGGTGAACGAGCCGGCGAGATCCGCGACCGTGACGTCGCGTCCGAGATCGCGCGCGCCGCCGCGGTCGGGGTCGGTCCAGCGAACGGTGACGCGGGCGATCGGGCTCCGCGGCCCGACCTCCGGCTGGAGCTGCAACGCGTACAACGCGGTGACCGCGTGGCCGGCGCCGATCGCGCCCGCCGGGACCTCGTCGTTCGAGAAGTCGCGGTCGGCAACCGCCCGGTTCTCGTAGCCGACGAGCCGGTAGCTCGCGACGGTCTTCGGGTCGAATGTCACCTGCGCTTTCGCATCGAGGGCGACGGTCTGGAGCGTGCTCGTCAGGTTCTCGGAGAAGAGCTTGCGGGCCTCGTCACGGGTGTTGATGTAGGCGTAGAAGCCGTCGCCGTGATCGGCGAGCTGCTCGAGGAGGACGTCGTTGTAGTTGCCCATCCCGACGCCCACCGACACCAGCTCGATCCCGGCCGACGCGTCGCGGCTGATCGACTCGAGGATGGAATCGGGATCGGTGAGCCCGACGTTGGCGACGCCGTCCGAGGCGAGGACGACGCGGTCGATCCCGTTCTCCGTGAGGATTCGACGGGCCAGCTCGTAGCCGAGGCGGAGACCCGCCTCGAGGTTCGTCGACCCTCCAGGCTGGAGCCGGTCGATCGCGTCGAGGATCGGACCCTCGTCCTCGGCCGCGGTCGGGCCGAGCGCGACCACCGCCTCATTGCCGAACGTCACGATCGAGACGCGGTCGCCCTTGCCGAGCCCGCGGATGAGGATCCGCATCGCGTCCTTCACCATCTCGAGCCGCTCGCCCTGGGCCATCGAGCCCGACGTATCGATGACGAAGGTCAGCGACACGGGCTGGCGATCGCGGTTCGCGACTGCCCGGGCCTGGAGGCCGATCCGGAGGAGCACCTCGTCCTCCGCGCTGAACGGCGTCGGCCCGCCGTCGGCGAGGATCGCGAACGCGTCCTCCTCCGGCGCCGGGTAGCCCTGGTCGAACGCGTTCACCCATTCTTCGACCCGGACGCTCGCGGGATCCGGCCGGTGTCCGTCGTGGACGTAGCGCCGGGCGATCGTGTAGGAGGCGGTATCGACGTCGAGGGCGAACGTCGAGTGCTCGTCGCGGTTCGGATCGACCCACGGGTTCTCGCCGGGATCCTGGTAGGTGACACCGCCGTACGGTGTGGGCGCGGGAGCCGGCGGCTGCACCGGCGGGTAGGTTGGCAGGTGGTGATCGACCGGCGGGGCGGCGCCCTGGTTGGGGCCGCGCGTCGAGCTGGCACTGCCGCCACACGCGTTCGCGACCAAGGCGAGGAGAGCCAGGGACAGGAGCGTCTTGCGCATGGCGCAACCTCCCAGGGGAGCGCGACAGGTCGCGACTCCCGGTCCGCGAGGCGGGGCCGGCGGCCCCGCAGGTCCCGGTGCGACGCCCCGAAGTGCGCCGACGGGCCGCCGCCACGATGACACCGCGCGGCCGCGATGTGCGTGAAGAAACGGCGCCGACGCCGTGAAGAATTCTTCGTCGCCCGCGGTGAACCTTTCGGCACTTGCCGTCTGCGATCGACAGCCCTACTGGGGTTGGAGAACCGCCCCCAATTGACCCAAGATTCGCGCCGTGGCGCCCCATACGTGGAGGCCGTCGACCCGGAAGCCGCCATAACGGATCGGCCAGTCGCCGATCGTCCGCTCCACGATTTCGATCTCGGCCGTGGGCAAGAACACGCTGACCGTCGGGAGGAGGATCCGGGCGACCTCGTCCGGATGCGGCAGCAATGAGGGCGCCCGTTCGGCGACGGCAACGATCGGGGTGATCCGGAAGTCGCTCACCGGAATGAAGACCTCGTCGAGCGCGCCCATGACCCGGACGCGGGCGGCCGCAGTGTCGAGACCGACCTCCTCGGCTGCCTCGCGGAGCGCGGTGGCGGCGGCATCGCTGTCGCCGGGCTCGGCCTTGCCACCAGGGAAGCTGACCTCGCCGCTGTGCAGGCCGTCGTAGCTCATCCGCTCGGTCAGAACCAGGCGCGCCTCGCCGTCTGCATCGGGAAACACCAAAACGAGGACGGCTGCAGCGCGGGCCGTTGTCGTCGGCGTGAGCCGCGGCCGGAGCCGCCCGTCGGTGAAGACCGGCTGGAGGTCTGACCGCCCCGCGGGGAGCGGTGATGGCAGGACCGCCAGGCGATCGACGGCGTCGGCGAACCGCATCAGCCGCCCGGACCGACGCTCAATTGACGAGCTCGCCGCCGTCACGGTCCCGCTTCTGGTCGTCGAGCTCCGGCAGGTCGAGGACAGTCTTCGATCGGCGCCGGCTCACCCCCGCCGCCACCGGCTCGTCGTCCCCGTCGGACGCCCCGCGGCGGGCATCGCGCCGGTTGGCCGCTTCGGTCACGACCGTCGAGCGGTCGGTCTGGAAGACGAGCGTCCCCGAAACGGGGTCGGCGTCGACGCGGATCGTGTCGCCCGGCGAGAACTCGCCCTTGAGCAGCGCCCGTGCGAGCGGGTTCTCGACGAGCCGCTGGATCGTCCGCTTCAACGGGCGCGCGCCATACAGGGGATCCGTGCCCTCGCGGACGATCACCTGGCGGGCCGCCGGCGTGAGCTCGACCGTCAGGTCCTGCTGGGCGATCCGGAGCCGCAGCCCCTCGAGGAGCAGGTCGACGATCTGCTCGAGATCGCGTTCGGACAGAGCATGGAAGACGATGATCTCGTCGACGCGGTTGAGGAACTCGGGCCGGAACTGGGCCCGCAGCGCGTCGGTCACCTGGCGCTTCATCACCTCGTAGGCGGCCGCGTCGTGATCGCGGCCGACGGCCGCGCTGATCAGCTGCGACCCGACGTTGCTCGTCATGATCACGACCGTGTTCCGGAAATCGACCGTCCGCCCCTGGCCGTCGGTCAGGCGCCCGTCGTCGAGGACCTGGAGCAGGATGTTGAACACGTCGGGGTGGGCCTTCTCGATCTCGTCGAGGAGGATGACCGAGTACGGCCGGCGGCGGACCGACTCGGTCAGCTGACCGCCTTCCTCGTACCCGACGTAGCCGGGCGGAGCCCCGATCAGGCGGGACACCGAGAACTTCTCCATGTACTCGCTCATGTCGATCCGGGTCATCGCCTGGTCGTCGTCGAAGAGGAACTCGGCGAGGGCGCGGGCGAGCTCGGTCTTGCCGACGCCCGTCGGGCCGAGGAACAGGAACGACCCGAGCGGCCGGCGCGGATCGCCGAGCCCGGCACGGGCCCGGCGGACGGCGTCCGACACAGCCTCGATCGCCTCGTCCTGGCCGACGACGCGGCGGTGGAGGCGCTCCTCCATCTTCACGAGCTTCTCGAGCTCGCCTTCCATCAGACGGGTGACCGGGATCCCCGTCCACGCGGCGACGATCTCGGCGATGTTGTCGGCGGTGACCTCCTCGCGCAGCAGCGAGCCGGGTCCCTGGAGCGCGGCGAGGGCCGCGGTCTGCTCGTCGAGCCGCTTCTGGAGCTGGGGCAGCGTCTCGTACTGGAGCTTCGCTGCGGTCTCGTAGTCGGTCTCTCGCTGGGCCTGCTCGATCCGGACCTGGAGCTGCTCCAGCTCGGTCTTCGACGTCCGGATGGCCCCGATCGCGGACTTCTCCGCCTCCCAGCGCTGCTTCAACGCTCGCGTCTGCTCCTCGATGTCCGCGAGCTCGTTCTCGAGCGCCTCGAGGCGCGCCTTCGATGCGTCGTCCTTCTCCTTGCGGAGGGCCTCGCGCTCGATCTCGAGCTGGATCCGGCGCCGCTCGGCCTCGTCGAGCACGACCGGCATCGAGTCGATCTCCATCCGCAGCCGTGACGCCGCTTCGTCGACGAGGTCGATCGCCTTGTCAGGCAGGAATCGGTCGGTGATGTAGCGGTGGCTGAGGGTCGCCGCGGCAACGAGCGCGGAGTCGGTGATCCGGACGCCGTGATGGACCTCGTACCGCTCGCGGAGGCCGCGCAGGATCGAGATCGTCTCCTCGACCGTCGGCTCGTCGACCAACACCGGCTGGAAGCGCCGCTCGAGGGCCGCGTCCTTCTCGATGTGCTTGCGGTACTCGTCGAGCGTCGTCGCCCCGATCGTGTGGAGCTCGCCACGGGCGAGCATCGGCTTCAGCAGGTTCGAGGCGTCCATCGCGCCCTCGGCCGCGCCGGCCCCGACGACCGTGTGGAGCTCGTCGATGAACAGGATGACCTGGCCCTCGGAGTCCTTGATCTCCTTGAGGACGGCATTCAGGCGCTCCTCGAACTCGCCCCGGAACTTCGCGCCGGCGATGACCGCGCCGAGATCGAGCGAGATCACCCGCTTGTCCTTGAGTCCTTCTGGCACGTCGCCGCGGATGATCCGCTGCGCCAGACCCTCGGCGATCGCCGTCTTGCCGACGCCCGGCTCGCCGATGAGGACCGGGTTGTTCTTCGTCCGCCGGCTCAGGACCTGGATCGTCCGGCGGATCTCGTCGTCCCGGCCGATGACCGGGTCGAGCTTGCCGGCGCGCGCCTCGGCGGTGAGGTCGCGGCCGTACTTCTCCAGCGCGGCATAGGTGCCTTCGGGGTTCGGCGAGGTCACGCGCTGCCCGCCCCGGACGCCCTGGAGCGCGCCGAGGACGGCCTCGCGGCTGGCGCCGTGCTTCTCGAGCAGCTGGCGAGCCTCGCCGCCGACCTCGAGCACACCCAGGAGAAGGTGCTCGGTCGAGACGTAGTCGTCGCCGAGACGGCGAGCCTCCTGCTCGCCGAACTCCAGGGCGCGCTTGGCGCGCGGGTCGAGCGACAGCGAGCCGCCCCGGATCCGGGCCCGCTTCGCGAGGATCCCGGCCAGCTCATTGCGGAACGCGGGCAGGTCCACCCCGATCCGGCGGAGGGTCTCCGCGGGCACACCGTCGTCGGGCTCGACAAGGGCGAACAGCAGGTGCTCAGCGTCGAGGACGGGCGATTCCATGCCCTCGGCGGCGCGCTGGGCGGCCGCGATGGCCTCCTGGGCCTTCTGGGTGTAGTGGTCGAATTGCACGAGAGTTCTCCGGCAGATCAGCGTGAGGCGGGCGGGTGGGCGGTATCAGCGGTGTCGTGGTCGAATCTGGTTGCGCACATCGTTCAGGTTGCTGCCCGAGGATCGGGCTGGTCGACCTTCTCGAAGAAGGCGCGCGCGGCCTGGGCGGCCTCGTCGTCGAGCCGAGGCGGCAGGATCACCCGAGCCCTTGCGTAGAGATCGCCGTACCCCTCGCCGCGCAGCCGCGGCATCCCCTGGCCCGTCAGCCGGAAGCGGTGGCTGTTCTGGGTTCCGGGCGGGATCCGCAGGAGGACCTTGCCCTTGAGGGTCGTCACGGGGACCTCGGCGCCCAGGAGCGCCTCCTGGAGGGTGATCGGCAGGTCGCGTTCGAGGTCTGCGCCAGTGCGGACGAAGACCGGGTGAGGCCGGATGTGGACGGTGACGACGAGGTCGCCGCCGCCCGGGCCTTGCCCCGAGACCTTGACCTTGGTTCCGTCCTCCGCTCCGCGCGGGATCGTCACGTCGAGCCGTCGGCCGTCCATCGAGACCCGCCGGGACGTGCCGTGGTAGGCCTCCTCGAGGCCGATGTCGGCCACGGCCTCGGCGGTCGTCCGTCCCGCTCGTGACGGGCTGGTCCGGGCGCCATTACCGGTGGCGGGTCCCGCCCCCGCGCCGCGGAGGCCCATCTCCGAGAGGATGTCCTCGAACGAGGGACCGGCGGCCGTGCCCCCGCGGCGAGCCGTCCGCGTGCCGGTGCGGCCACCCGCGTCGGGCTCGTCGTCCTCGGTGCTGAAGAACGTCCGGAAGAAGTCCGAGAAGTCCCCGCCGGCCCCGCCGCCGGACGTGCGGAACTCGTAGCGGACGTTCCCGGAGCGGCCGGACCGGCCGGATGCGGCACCGCGCTCGAACCCGGCGAACGGCCCGCCCGGGCCGAAGGGGCCCGCGGCGTCCGGATCGACGCCGGCCCGCGAGTACGCCTCCCAGTCCTTGCCGAGGCGGTCGTACTTCTTGCGCTTGTCGGGGTCGGACAGGACCGCGTTGGCCTCGTTGACCGCCTTGAAGCGCGCCTCGGCGGTCTTGTCGCCGGGCTTCTTGTCGGGGTGGTTCTCGCGGGCGAGCTTCCGGAACGCCTTCTTGACGTCCGCCTGGCTCGCCGACCGCGGCACCCCCAGGGTCTCGTAGTAGTCCTGGAAATCCATCGTTCCAGTGGGGCCTCGAAACGCGAAAGGCCGGTGAGGGTCTCACCGGCCTGGTCGCAGTGTGTCTACCGGTGCCGGTCGACGACGACCGGTGGCTGATCGGCCGGCGGGAACGGCTGGCGCCGGACCCGATCCGAGCGATCGGATTCGTCGGGGAGCTGCTCGCTTGGCTTGACGACCTTCGGCGGCTCCTCGATGACGAGGGCCTTCGGCCGGCGCCGGAGCGCCGTCTCGAGCACCTGGTCCATCGAGTCGACGAGGACGAGCTTCATCGACTTCCGGATCTCGTCCGGGATGTCGCGCAGATCCTTCTCGTTCTTCCGCGGAAGGATGACCATCTTGGCGCCCGCGAGATGGGCGGCCAGGATCTTGCTCTTCAGCCCGCCGATCGGGAGGACCCGACCGCGGAGGGTGATCTCGCCGGTCATCGCGACGTCCTTCCGGACCGGGATGCCCGTGAGGGCGCTCACGATCGCGAGGGCCATCGTGATCCCCGCCGACGGGCCGTCCTTCGGAATGCCGCCGGCCGGGACGTGGATGTGGAGCGTGTTCTTCTCGAAGACCTCGCGCGGGATCCCGAGCTCCTTGGCATGAGCTCGCGTCCACGACAGGCCGGCTCGCGCCGACTCGCGCATGACCTCGCCGAGCTGGCCGGTGAGGATGAAGTCCTCGCGGCCCTCCATCTTCGTGACCTCGATCGCGACGACGTCGCCGCCGACCTCGGTCACGACGAGACCCGTCGCGGAGCCCGTCTGGTCCTCAGCCTCCAGCTCGCCGTACTCGAACCGCGGCGGCCCGAGGTACTGGTGGAGCTTCTTGAGGTCGATCACGGTCTGGCGCTTGCGGCCTTCGGCCACGGTCCGCGCGACCTTGCGCATGACGTTCGCGATCTCGCGCTCGAGGTTCCGGACGCCCGCCTCGTGGGTGAACGAGCGGACGAGCTCGACCATCGTGTCGTCGGGGATGGCGATGAGCTTCTCGGTCAGGCCGTGGTTCTTCATCTGCTTGGGGATGAGGAACCGCTTGCCGATCTGGATCTTCTCCTGCTCGGTGTAGCCGGGCAGCTGGACGATCTCCATCCGGTCGCGGAGCGCGGCCGGGATCGGGTCGAGCAGGTTGGCAGTCGCGACGAAGAGCACCTTCGAGAGGTCGAACGGCACCTCGAGGTAGTTGTCCTGGAAGGTGTTGTTCTGCTCCGGGTCGAGGACCTCGAGCAGGGCGGACGATGGGTCACCCCGGAAGTCCATCCCGATCTTGTCGACTTCGTCGAGCATGAAGACCGGGTTGTTCGAGCCCGCGGTCTTGATGTTCTGGATGATCCGGCCGGGCAGCGCGCCGATGTAGGTGCGCCGGTGGCCGCGGATCTCCGCCTCGTCGTGGATGCCGCCGAGGCTCATCCGGACGAACTTGCGACCCATCGCTCGCGCGATCGACTTGCCGAGCGACGTCTTGCCGACGCCGGGCGGTCCGACGAACGCGAGGATCGGGCTGCGGATCTGGTCCGCGAGCGTGCGGACCGCGAGGTACTCGAGGATCCGCTCCTTGATCTTCTCGAGGCCGTAATGGTCCTCGTCGAGGATCTTCGCGGCCTCCTTGATGTCGAGCTGGTCGTCCGTCGCGACGTTCCACGGCAGGCCGACGAGCCAGTCGACGTACGTCCGGATCACGCCGACCTCGGGCGAGGCGGACGGAATCCGGCTCATCCGGTCGATCTCCTTGATCGCCCGGGTCTTGATCTCGTCGGGCATGCCGGCGGACTCGACCTTGTCGCGGAGCTCGTTGATCTCCGCCTGCTGCGGGTCGTCCTCGCCGAGCTCGCGCTGGATGGCCTTCAGCTGCTCGCGGAGGATGTACTCGCGCTGGGTCTTGTCCATCTCGGACTTGACTTCGGACTGGATCCGGCCCTTCAGCTCGAGGATCTCGATCTGGCGGGCAAGGAAGTTGCTGACGAGCTTCAGGCGCTCGGTCACGTCGACCGTCTCGAGCAGCTCCTGGCGCTGCTCGGTCGTCATGTCCGGGCTGTAGGCGACCATGTCGGCGAGGAGGCCGGGCTCGGTGATGTTGCGGGCTGCAACCGCGGCCTCGGGCGGCACGGGCGCGCCGTTGGCGACGTACTGCTCGATCTGGGCCTGGACGGTCCGCATCAGGGCCTGGACCTCGAGGCTGGCCCCGCTCGCGTCGTGGAGCTCCTCGATCGTGGCCCGGAGGTAGGGGTCGTTCGATACGAAGTCGATCAGGCGGAGGCGGGTCTGGCCCTGCACGATCGCGCGGACCGTGCCGTCCTGGAGCTGGACGACCTGGGCGATCTTGGCGAGCGTCCCGACCGTGTAGAGCTCGGACGTGGACTCGATGTCCTCCTGCTCCGGCTGGCGCTGGGTGACGAGGGCGATCGGGCCGCCCTCGGCGACCGCTGCGTTGAGGGCATTGACGCTCTTCTCGCGACCGACCTGGAGCGGGACGATCATCTCCGGAAAGATGACGGTCTCGCGGAGGGCGACGAGCGGCAGCTCGCGCGGGCCGTCAGGCGTCGTGGCATGGATGGTGATCGGCTGATCGTCCCGGTCTGGTGTCGGGCGCTTGGCCATCAAAGGTCTCCTGTGAGTCGTGGCGGGATCATCGGCCCTGCGAGGCCGTTCGTGAAGTAGGGCTTCCTCTGGTTCGTCATGCCCGATCGTCCGGGTTGGTGGTGGCATGGCCGGTGGCTGAAGAGGCTTCTGCGGGGGCCGGTTCGGGCTCCTGCTGACGAGTCCCCTCCGCGTAGAGCGCTTCGAGGATCCGCGTCCCCAGCCGCTCCTCCAGCTCGAACAGGAGCCGGATGCCCGCGAGGTTGACGCCGAGCTGCTGCGTGAGATGGCGGATCCAGGTGATGCGACGGATGTCCTCGTCGCTGTAAAGGCGGATGTTCGACGGGGTCCGGGCAGGGCAGATCAGGCCCTCGTCTTCGTAGATCCGGAGGGTGCGCGGATGGGCCGCGACGAGGGTCGCCGCAACGCTGATCACGTACACCGGCCGGCGGGGGTCTTTCACGACCCGGCCCTGGGACATGGGGTGATCGCAACTCCTGAGAACGTGCCCG
>DASYTG010000037.1:0-22648 GCA_036002525.1 Candidatus Limnocylindrales bacterium | reverse complement strand
CCTGGATAGTCGTCTCCCGTGTCCTGCCGGCGACAATCCGGCAGTTCGTTCGGGCCTGGGAGCCTGACCGTCTCACCGGACGGCCGATGCCCCTCACTCGAGCGATCTTCGACCTCCTGGATCGCGGGTCCCGGTGCCCGCGGCTGTCGAGGACGGCCGGAGTATAGCAGCGCCGTGGGGCCGCCCGCCGGTGGGGTACGGGGCGGTGGGGTACGAGCGGCGGCCGGAAACCGGTACCAACGGTACGGGCCCCCGCGCGGGCCCCAGCCGTAGCCTTCGACCAGTGATGCGCATCCTCGGGGGCCTGGGCCTGCTGGCCCCGGTCTTCCTCGTCGTACTCGTCGTCCTCGATCCGCACGCGATGGACTCATGGTTCGAGCACGGCACCCGCTCGATCATCGCCGCGGTCGTCGCCGGCACGATCGGGGTGTCGCTGACCTCGCTCCTCGTGTTCGGCTACGTCCGGCTCCGGTTCGTCCGGCTCATCCGGGCGGCCGAGCGGATCGCGAGCGGCGAGGTCGGCGTGACGGTCAAGACAATGCCCCTGGGCAGCCTCGAGACCCGCCTCGCCCGGGCGATCAACGGGATCTCGAGCGCCATCGCGGCCACCCAGGAAGCGGCGACCGTCGACAAACTCACCGGGGTCGCCAACCGCCAGTCGCTCCTCGCCTCCCTGTTCAACGAGGTCGAGCGGTCGAGCCGCTACAACCGACCCCTGTCGGTCGCCTTCGTCGACATCGACCACTTCAAGGCGGTCAACGACACGCACGGCCACGCGGTCGGCGACGTCGTCCTCCGGGGCGTGGCCCAGACGATCAAGGCGAACCTCCGCCAGACCGACGTCATCGGCCGGTACGGAGGCGAGGAGTTCATGCTCCTCCTGACCGAGACCGAGGTCGAGGACGCCGCCGTCCTCACCGAGAAGCTCCGCCACATCGTCCAGCGGCTGCGATTCGAGGTCGACGGCAACACGACGCTGGGCGTCACGATCTCGATCGGGCTCGCCGGCGGCGTCGGACAGCAGCTCCGGGTCGATGCCCTGGTTCGCGATGCCGACGCGGCGATGTACTCGGCGAAGTCACTCGGCCGCAACCAGACCTACATCTTCGCCGAGCCCGACGACGACGCCCGCGTTCCCCGCGCCCCGATCTCGCCGGCCGGCCGGGCCCGGGCGATGGAGCTCGGACGGGTGGCCCGCGAGGCAGCGACCGCGTCGCTGACCTCGGTGATCTCGCCGCTCCCCCACTACCGCGGCCAGCCGTCCGCGTTGATCGCCTCGATCGTCTCGTCGATGGGCTACCACCTCGCCCTCGCCGAGGTCGAGATCGAGCGGCTCCGCATGGCGGCGATCCTCCACGACGTCGGCAAAGTCGCGGTCCCGATCGAGATCCTCGAGAAGCCGTCGTCGCTGACGTCGTCCGAATGGCGATCGGTCGTCCAGCACCCGCGGATCGGCCAGGTCATCCTCGAGCAGGCGACAGCCCTCAAGGACGCCGTCCCGATCATCCTTCATCACCACGAGCGCTTCTCGGGGCACGGCTATCCGTACGGGCTCCGCGGCAACGACATCCCGCTGGGCGCGCGGATCGTCGCGGTCGCTGACGCGTACGACGCGATGACCCACGACCGGCCCTACAAGCACGCGATGTCCCACGACCAGGCGATCTTCGAGCTTCGCCGCCACGCCGGGACGCAGTTCGACCCGGAGCTCGTGTCGCTGTTCTGCGACCTGTTCGCGAGCTACGCCCCGCAGTCCGACGGCCGGATCGAGGCCCTCGCGGCCTCGTCCGCGGCTCACGCCGGGCTCACGCTCGGAGTGAGACCGGCCCCGGCGTTCGTGGCCCCGACACAGCCCCCGAACGGTGGCCGCCGCCGCCGGTCGAAGGCTTCGGGTGGGCCGCCGGCGGCCCCGAGCGGCGAGGCCGCGACTGGTTAGTCGGTGGCGTGGCCGGCGCGGGCCGCCGATCGCGCTGGGTAATCGCCTCGGAGCCCGAGCCAGCGTGGCGGCCTGCGGCTCCGGTCGAGACCGCGCCGGATTCACGCTCGGTAGCGGTCCGCGTCATCACCTGGCGCGATCGGTCTGCCCGCGATTTCGTGCGAAAGGCGCAGGTGAGTCCGGGATACGTCTCGGTGCAGGGCCGCCTGCTAGGGTCCCGAGTGCCCGCCTTTACCGCCGGCCTCGCCGACCGCCGACCCCGTCGAGGGCCTGCACCGCCGAGGCCGGCACTCTTCCTCCGCCCGCCGTGTCGATCCCGCCGGACCACGCAGGGTCGGGAACCGGTGCCACCGGCCGACCGAGAAGGAGACCGGACCGTGAACAAGGTCCTCTTGACCGGGCGTTTGACGCGCGACCCGGAGATGCGCAGCCTCGCAAGCGGCAAGAGCGTCACCCAGTTCTCCGTCGCGACGAACGAGTACGCGGGGAACGGCAAGGAGAGAGCCGAGTACCACAACATCGTCACGTGGGACCGGCTCGCGGAGATCTGCGGGACGTACCTCGGGAAGGGCCAGCAGGTCGCCGTCGAGGGGCGGATCCAGACCCGATCCTGGGACGACGACCGTGGCCAGCGACACTGGAAGACCGAGGTCGTTGCGGCCCACGTCGAGATGCTGTCGGGACGGCGGAAGAAGGACTACGACGCCGAGTCGGCGGCCACGTCCCTCGTCGCCCAGGCGGCCGCCCTCGGCGAGGCGGCCGACTCGGCCGGATCGGTCGGGTCGGACGACGAGCCCAGCGTCCCGGCGTCGGAGCCGGTCGCCGAGGAGGCGACCACAGCGACCTGAGGCCCTCTCCACGCGTCCGGCGGCGCCGTCTCCCCTCCGGCGCCGCCGACGCGCGCTCGCCGCACGACACATAGGGGGCGCCGACGCTCTGCCGCGATGTCGGCAGAAATCGCCGGGCCCACGCTCGAGACCCAGCGTCTGGTGCTGCGTCCACCGTCCGCCGCGGACTTCAAGCCCTGGGCGGCCTTCACCGCCGACCCCGAGGCGAGCCGCTTCCTCGGGGGTCCGCAGGGACGACCGACCGCCTGGCGGAACCTCTGCACGATGGCCGGCTCCTGGATCGTCATGGGGTTTGGAAACTTCTCCGTGATCGAGACGGCCACGGGCCGGTGGGTCGGACGGATCGGGCCGTGGCGGCCGGAGGGTTGGCCCGGGACCGAAGTCGGCTGGGCGCTCGCCTCCGAGGCGTGGGGCCGAGGCTACGCCGCCGAAGGCGCGACGGCTGCGATCGACTGGGCATTCGATGCCCTCGGCGGGACCGACGTCGTCCATTGCATCGAGCCGACGAACGTCAGGTCGCGGAAGGTTGTGCAGCGGCTCGGATCGAGGATGCTGCGGCACGCGAACCTGCCCGAGCCCATCGACCTGGCAGTCGATGTCTGGGGCCAGACCCGCGAGGAGTGGTTCGGCCGACACTCCCGCTGAGCCGAAGACCCTCAGACCAGCTCGAAGAATGACCCGGCGAGGATCACGTAGATGATCGTGAGGAGCGCGCCTTCGAGCCAGTTCGACTCGCCGTCGAGGGCGATGAGGGCGCTGATCCCGACGGCCGCGCCGACCGCGGCGACCTCGAGCGGATGGAACACGAGGTCCATCGGCTGGCCGAGAACCAGCCCGAGGAGCACGAGCACCGGGGCGACGAACAGGGCGACCTGGAGGCTCGAGCCGTAGCACACGGCCATCGCGAACTCCATCTTGTTCTTCCAGGCGAGCTGAACGGCGACGAGATGCTCGGCCAGGTTCCCGATCGTCGGGATGAGGACGACGCCGACGAAGAACGCCGTGAGCCCGAACGACGCGGTGAACGTGCCGATCGTTGCGACGAGGACCTCGGAGAGGACGGTCAGGAGCGCGGCCGTCGCGAGGAGAACGAACACCGCGACCCGGCCGCTCCACGGTGGGCCGCCGTGGCCCTCGCTCGGCTCGTGGGCGCCCAGCGTCGCCTCCGGGTGCGTGAACTGGAAGATCAGCGACAGGACGTAGGCGACGATCAGCAGGACCGACACGATCACCGACTCCTCGACCAGCGTCCCCGGCCCCGCGTCGGCGCTGCTGAACGCGAACACGGCGGGCACGAACAGGCTGACGGCGGCGAGGACGAGGAGGGCGGCGTTCGACCCTGCGATCCGCTGGCTGAACCTCTGGGTCCCGTTGCGGAGACCCCCGGCGAGGACGCTCACCCCGAGGACGAGCAGGAGGTTGCCGATGATCGAGCCGGTGATCGACGCCTTGACCACCTGGATGAGCCCGGCCTGCAGGGCGAAGAAGGCGATGATCAGCTCGGCGATGTTCCCGAAGGTCGCGTTGAGGACGCCGCCGACGTGCGGTCCGGTCAGCGCACCGAGGCGCTCCGTGGCGAGCCCGACGACCCAGGCGAGGCCGAGGATCCCGAAGCCTGCCAGGACGAACAGGACGACCTCGTTCTCGAAGTGGAGGACGAAGTCGAGGACGATCGTGACGACGCTGATCCCGACGGTGACGAGCAACGCCATTCGGGCGAAGGGCGAGAGCGGCCCGAGGATCGGAAGGCCGCGTTCAGGGCGGGTCGATTCCACGGGCCGGATCGTAACGGAGCGCGACCGGCCGGCGGCAGTCCCGTCGCGCCGGAATTGCCTCGCGGTCGCCTATCGGTCGCGGTCCGCCCCGTAGAGACGACGGCGAGGGAGCCCGGTCGCCGCGGCAACGCGCCGGGCGGCCTCGCCCCGCGCGATCCCCGCTCCCACCAGCCGATCGACATCCGCCCGGGCCCGCTCGGCCCTTGCCTCGTTGTCGGCGACGGCCGCAGGCGCCGCATCCGCACTCCCGACGACGAGGACGAACTCGCCGCGGGCCGGGATCGTGCCGTCGTCCGCCGCACGGGCCAGCTCCCCGAGCGTGCCTCGAACGATCGACTCGTGGATCTTGGTCAGCTCGCGACAGACCGCAGCGCGCCGCTCGCCGCCGCACGCCGCCGCGAGGTCCCCGAGCGTCGCCGCGATGCGGCCGGGCGCCTCGAACAGGACGCTGCCCCGGTTGTCGGCAGCGATGCGGGCGAGGCGATCGCGGCGATCGCGGCCGCTCCGGGGCAGGAACCCCTCGAAAGCCCAGCGCGGGCCGGCCACGCCGCTCGCCGCGACCGCGGCCAGCACCGCCGATGCGCCCGGGATCGGGACGACTGCGCCGCCCTCGGCGGCCCACGCCGCGACCAGCCCCTCGCCGGGATCGGACACGCCGGGCGTGCCGGCGTCGGTGACGAGCGCGAGGTCCTCACCACCCCGCAGGTGCGCCACGAGCTCCGCCTCCCGACGCGGCCCGCTTCGGGCGTGGTAGCTCACGAGCCGCGTCTCGAGCGAGTGGCGGGCGAAGAGCCGCCGGGTCAGCCGCGTATCTTCAGCGGCCACCAGCGGGACGGATCGCAACACCTCGAGCGCGCGAAGCGTGACGTCGCCCAGGTTCCCGATCGGCGTCGCGACGACGAACAGCGTGCCGCCGCCCGCGCTCACTTCCGGGCAGAGCCCGGGCGGCGCCTCGGGTAGAGGTAGTCGACGCCGGCCGTCCGCGGCCCGAGCTTCGCGATCGGCGGCACCTGGCGCTTGAACTCCGACGACGCGACCATCCGGTCGACCCGCTCCACGAGGGCCCGATCGAAGCCGAGCGCGACCACCTCGTCGATCGATCGCCGCTTGTCGATCCGCCAGTAGAGGAGCCGGTCGAGCTCGGGGTAGGTGAAGCCCGCCTCGTCCTCGTCGGTCTGGCCCGGCCAGAGGTCGGCCGATGGCGCCTTGCGGATGACCTGCTCGGGGACGCCGATCGCCGCCGCGAGCTGCCGGACCTGGCTCTTGTACAGGTCGCCGATCGGGTTGAACGCACAAGCCGCGTCGCCGAAGATCGTCGTGTAGCCGATCAGCGACTCGGTCTTGTTGCTCGTCCCGACGACGAGCCCGCCCCACGTGACCGACCGGTCGTACAGCACCGCCATCCTCATCCGGGCGGCGAAGTTCCCGCGCCGCAACGACGAGGCGTCGGAGTCGGGGCCGAAGAAGCCGTCGACCATCGGGCTGATGTCGACGACCTCGTTCGCCGTTTCGAGCCGGCGCACGATCGCCTCCGCGTCGGCCCGGGATTCGGGCGACGAGGTCCGGTACGGCATGAGAACGCACAGAACCCGATCCGGGCCGATCGCTTCGGCGACGAGGTAGGCGACGAGCCCCGAATCGATCCCGCCGGACAGGCCGAGAACGGCCCGCTCGAAACCGGCCTGGCGGAGCTGGCCGCGGATGAACTCGCCGATCACCCGCCGGGCGACGTCCGTGTCGATCGCGAGCTCCGGCGGCAGCTCGAACAGCGATTCGGAGCCCGCTCTCGTCGCCCGCGGCGCCAGCGCGTCGCTCATTGCCGCGTCCGCCGGGCTTGCTTCGCCTGCTTCGCCGGCCGGAGCGGGCGAGCCGGCGGGACCGGCCGCGGCCGGAAGCCGATCGGCGGCCCGAGATCCTCCGCCGGCGTGACGTCGAGGCCGGGTTCGGCGCCCGGCTCGGCGGTCGAATCGGGCGCCATCCCGGCCCGCTCGGCGACGATCCGGGCCAGCTCGCGGAGGTTCAGCTCGGGCCGCTCGTCGCGGAGGAGCGGCAGGCCGATCCGCTCGCGCCGGACGTCGGCCAGCGAGACGTCGACGGTGAACAACCCCTCGTCGTAGAGCGGGGCCCGGAAGAGCGACTCGCCGGTCGGGGCGATGACCTCCGAGCCGCCCCAGAACGAGATCGACTCGTCGACACCGACCCGGTTGCAGAACACGACGAACGACGTCGTGAGCTGGGCGTACGTCCGCATGAGCGTCCGCCACGAGGTCGCCGTCCCGAGCCCCACCTCATTCGTCGCCGCGAGGTCGCGGCCCGGAGACGACGACACGTTGATCAGCACCTGGGCGCCGTCGAGGGCGAGGAGCTGGGCTACCGGCAGGTGCCAGAAGTCCTCGCAGATCGCGATCCCGACCCCCACTCCCAGGCGCGACGCGGTGGCCCGCAGGACGTCACCGGCGGCGAAGAAGCGCCGCTCGTCGAAGAGGCCGTAGGTCGGCAGGAACAGCTTCCGGTGGACGTGGCGGACCGCGCCGTCCTCGAGCAGGGCTGCGGCGATGAACAGCCGGTGATCGGCTGACTCCTCGACGAACGAGACGACCGCCGAGAGGTCCCGGGTCGCGGCGGCGAGCGAGGCGAGCCGCGGGTCGTCCAGGCGGATTGCGACCTCGGCGGCGAGGTCCTGGAGGAGGTATCCGGTCAGCCCGAGCTCCGGGAAGACGACGAGCCCGGCACCCTGCCGCCGGGCCTCCGCGAGCATCTCCCGGTGGGTCGCGAGGTTCTCGTCGAACAGCCCGAGGCGGGGCGCAATCTGGGCCAGGGCGATCCGGAGCGGCTGCACGGCCCGAGCATAGCCGGTCGCCGCCGAGCCACCCGCTCGCCCCGGCCACCGCGACCGGCCTGCGGATTGAACGGGCGGGCCCCTTGTGACGTACAGAACAGGTGACGACGCGGCGCGGCGGTGCTAGGCTTCCCCGCACCCGCCACGGCGACTGCGTGTCGCGCTGCGGACGGAAGTCGCCCCGCGCCCGGACAGGGGAGGCCCGAGGTCCGGATCGGGGCCCTTGAGGAGGAGTTGGGAGTATGTCCCGATCACCGAGGTGGTCGCTGCTCGCCGTATTCGCGGTGGTGGCGATCGTCTTCGCGGCCTGTACCCCGGGGGCGACGTCGCCGAGCCCGAGCTCGCCGACGGCAACCCAGGCGTCGCAGCCGCCGGCCAGCACGGAGCCGTTCACCGGCACGGCCTATCCTGAGAGCGGCGAAGCGCCGTGCGGGCAGGCCGAGGCGCCGTCGGGCTTCGGCAAATACACGGGTGAGTTCAAGAAGATCACTGCGCAGGACGCGCGGACCGTCGTCTTCGAGCTGTGCAGCTCGGACGTCGCGTTCCTGTCGAAGATTGCGTTCACCTCGTTCGCGATCAACGACACCGGCTGGCTCGAGTCGAAGATCGACCCGGCCAAGACCGAGAACCAGGACATCGTCTCGATGGTCAACGGCACCGGCCCCTACAGCCTGACCAGCTGGGACCGCGGCTCACAGATCGTAATGACGGCCAACCCCAACTACTGGGGTGAGGCGCCGAAGTCCCAGACCCTCGTCTTCCGCTGGGGCACCGAGGCCGCCCAGCGCCTGACCGAGCTGTCGTCCGGCACGGTCGACGGGATCGATAACGTCGCTCCCGAGGACTTCGCCACCGTTCAGGCCAACGCGGACCTCAAGCTCGAGCCGCGCGAGGGTCTCAATGTCCTCTACATCGGGATGAACAACAACCCGAAGGTCGAGGGCTTCGACAACAGCAAGAACCCGTTCGCCAACGAGAAGGTCCGCCAGGCGATCGCGATGGGCATCGACCGGCAGCGGATCACCGACCAGTTCTATCCGCCCGGATCGGAGGTCGCCACCCACTTCACGCCGTGCTCGATCCCCAACGGATGCACCGGCGACGCATGGTACGACTTCGACGCGCCGGCCGCCAAGCAGCTGCTGGCCGACGCCGGCTATCCGAACGGCTTCACCACGAAGATCTCCTACCGCAACGTCGCCCGTGGCTACCTCCCGAACCCGCCGGCCGTCGCCCAGGACCTCCAGCAGCAGCTGAAGACCAACCTGAACATCGATGCGACGCTCGACGAGCAGGAGTCGACAACGTTCATCGACAACTCCGACGCCGGCCGCCTCGACGGGCTCTACCTGCTCGGCTGGGGCGCCGACTATCCGGACGTCACGAACTTCCTCGACTTCCACTTCGGGTCCGGAGCGACCGACCAGTTCGGCGACAAGTTCGACGACATCACCGGCGCCCTCTCCGAGGGGGCCGCAGGCGCCGACGATGCGGCGCGCGAGCCGTCGTACGTGACGGCCAACAACGCAATCAGGACGCACGTTCCGATGGTCCCGGTCGTCCACGGCGGCTCCGCCGTCGCCTACCGGGCCGATGTTCAGGACACCCACGCATCGCCGCTCGGCAACGAGTACTTCGGCGTGATGACCCCCGGCGACCGGAGCCAGTTCGTCTGGATGCAGAACGCCGAGCCGGGCGGCCTCTACTGCGCCGACGAGTCCGACGGTGAGTCGCTCCGGGTCTGCGAGCAGGTCACCGAAGCGCTCTACGCGTACGAGGTCGGTGGCACGGCGGCCGAGCCGGCCCTGGCCGAGGCGTGCGAGCCGAACGCCGAGCTGACGGTCTGGACGTGCACACTCCGCGAGGCCACGTTCCACGACGGGGCGACGCTCGACGCGAACGACGTGGTCCTCAGCTACGCGGTCCAGTGGGATACCCAGCACGAGCTCCACAAGGGCCGTGACGGCAGCTTCTCGTACTTCCCCGGCCTGTTCGGCGGGTTCCTGAACCCGCCGCCCCCGGAGGAGTGACCCACCCGTATAGCGACTGAAGGGGGCGCCAGGCCAGCGGCCGGCGCCCCCTTCGTCATACCCGACCCACTCATCACGAGGTCGCCCGATCGCTCGCGATGATCCGCTTCATCGTCCGCCGGCTGCTCTCGAGCATCCCCGTCCTGCTGGGCGTGGTCCTCCTCGTGTTCATCCTTGCCCGGGTCATTCCCGGCGACCCCTGCCGGGCGGCCCTCGGCGAGCGCGCGACGGACGCGGTCTGCAACGACTTCGAGGCCCGCTACGGCCTCGACCAGCCGATCCCGATCCAGTTCGGGATCTACATGGCGAAGCTCCTGACCGGTGACCTCGGCGCGTCGATCCGGTTCGGACGGCCTGTCGCGGACATCCTCGCCGAGCGCCTGCCGCTGACCCTCGAGCTGACGCTCTTCGCGCTCGTCTTCGCGACGTTCTTCGGCGTCCTGCTCGGGATCCTCTCGGCGATCAGGCGCAACTCGCCCGTCGACGTCGGGACGATGATCGTTGCCAACCTCGGCGTTTCGACTCCCGTCTTCGTCCTGGGTCTCCTCCTCCAGATCGTGTTCGCCGTCGCCCTGCGCGACACGATCCTGTCGATGCCGCCGTCCGGCCGGCTGGCGGCCGGCGTGAGTGTCGTGCCGCTGGCGACGTCGTGGGGCCTCAAGGACCTCGATGGACCGCTCCGCGGCATCATCGACTTCGCCTCGAACATGTACCTGTTCAACACCCTCGTCACCGGGCAATGGAGCGCGTTCTGGGACGCCGTCCGGCATCTCATCCTGCCGGCGGTCGCGGTCGGGACGATTCCGCTCGCGATCATCGCCCGGATGACGCGATCCAGCCTGCTCGAGGTCCTCGGCCTCGACTACATCCGGACGGCCCGGGCAAAGGGCCTCCGGGAGCGGCTCGTCGTGGTCCGCCACGGCCTGCGGAACGCCATGCTCCCGGTCGTTACCGTCATCGGCCTGTCGCTCGGGGCATTCCTGTCCGGAGCCGTCCTGACGGAGACGATCTTCAACCTGGCGGGCGTCGGCCGGACGATCGTCGAGGCGATCACCGGGCGCGACTACATCGTCATCCAGGGGGTGACGATCGTGATCGCCATCGGCTATCTCCTCGTCAACCTCATCGTCGACGTGTCGTACGCGTTCCTCGATCCGAGGATCCGGCTGACGTGAGGACCGGCCCATGACGGTCACCGCCGAGCCGCTGCCCGAGCTGGCCGCCGACGCGCTGGTTCGCGCCCGGCCGGCGAACCTGTGGCGGGACACGCTCGCCAACGTCCTCCGCCAGCGATCGGCGGTCGTGGGGCTGACGATCCTCGCCGCGCTCTTCCTCGTGGCGATCTTCGCCGACCTCATCGCCCCGTACCCGCCGAACCAATCGATGCTCGACCTCGGCGAGAAGGTCAGCCGCCAGCAGCCTGCGACCCTTCGGCCGTGCGTGCACGCCCTGGGTTGCGCCGCCGACAGACCGCAGCACCTGTTCGGCCTCGACGGCAACCTGCGCGACGAGTTCAGCCGGGTCGTCCACGGCTCGCGGACGTCGCTCCGAATCGGGTTCCTAACGGTCGGCTTCGCGATCGTCGTCGGGACCCTCATCGGGGCAGTCGCCGGCTACGCGGGCGGCTGGGTCGACAACGTCCTCATGCGCCTGATGGACATCGTCCTCTCGTTTCCGAGCCTCCTGCTCGCGATCGCGATCGTCACCGTCCTCGGCTCGAGCCTGATCAACGCCCAGCTAGCGATCGGCGTCGTGGCGATTCCGATCTATGCCCGGGTGATGCGCGCCTCCGTGCTCGCGACCCGCGAGGCGGACTACATCGCGGCATCCCGGGCCCTCGGCGAGTCGTCGACCGGGCTGCTCCTGCGGCGAATCCTGCCGAACTCGCTGACGCCGCTCATCGTCCAGGGCACCCTCGGGATCGGGGGGGCGATCCTCGAGGTCGCGGCCCTGTCGTTCATCGGCCTGGGAGCCCAGCCTCCGCTCGCCGAGTGGGGCGCGATGATCTCCCTCGACCGCAACCTCATCAATGCGGCCCCCCACCTGCTGCTCTTCCCCGGCATCGCGATCACCCTGACCGTGCTCGGCTTCAACCTCCTCGGCGACGGGCTGCGCGACGCGCTCGACCCGCGCCTGAACCGCTAGGCGGCCCGCCGATGGCTACGACCGATGGACCCACGACGACTCTCGGACCGAGCCTCGACCAGACGGTCGTCGAGGAGCTGGTCCCTGCGTCGGCCCGGCGGGTCCGGAAGCCGCGCGGGGAGCGGCCGCTCCTCGAGGTGAAGGGCCTGCGGACGTCGTTCTACACCCGGGACGGCGTCGTCCGAGCGGTCGACGGGATCGACTTCCACGTCGACCGGGGCGAGATCATGGGTCTCGTCGGCGAGTCGGGCTGCGGAAAGAGCGTCACGAGCCTGTCGATCATGCGCCTCGTCGCCCGGCCGGGGCGGATCGACGAGGGCCAGATCCTGTTCGACGGCCGGGACCTCCTGAAGGTCAGCGGCGAGCAGATGCGCAAGGTCCGGGGCGAGCAGATCTCGATGATCTTCCAGCAGCCGACGTCCGCGCTGAACCCGGTCTGGGACGTCGGCCGCCAGATCGCCGAGGTCCTCGAGCTCCATCGGAGCATGAAGCGCCGGGCGGCCAGGGCGCGGGCCCTGGAGCTCCTCCGGATGGTCGGCATCCCGGATCCGGACCGACGGCTCAAGGCATTCCCCCACGAGATGTCCGGCGGGATGGCCCAGCGGGTGATGATCGCGATGGCCCTCGCCTGCGAGCCGGACCTCCTCATCGCCGACGAGCCGACGACCGCGCTCGACGTCACGATCCAGGCCCAGATCCTCGACCTCATCCGGAATCTCCGCGACGAGACGGGCACGGCGATCATCCTCATCACCCACGACCTCGGCGTCGTCGCCGAGATGTGCGATCGGGTCGCGGTGATGTACGCCGGCGAGATCGTCGAGCAGACGGACGTCGTGTCGCTTTTCCGCGACCCGCTCCACCCGTACACGCGCGGCCTCATCGGGTCGATTCCGGTGGTCGGGGTGGTCCGCGACGAGCTGTCGGTCATCCCGGGCAACGTCCCGAACCTCATCGACCTGCCGCAGGGCTGCCGGTTCGCGCCGCGGTGCGCCGCCCGGGTCGCCGAGAGTGTCGTCCTCGCGACCGATGTCCATCCCGCCCTCCTCCCGGTCCGGCCGGACCATGACGTCCGGTGCTGGCTGTACCACGACGCCGCGGGCGGCCTCGTTCCGAGGGCGGCCGCGGCCGTCGCCGCCGGTCGGTCGGTGGCGGAGGCGGCGAAGGCGGCCGAGCACAGCGGGGTCGACGCCCCCGTGCCTTCAGCCGGCGACGTGGAACCCGGATGACCGCGATGCCCGTCCCTTCTCCGGCTGCCACCCCGGTCCCGGCCGCGGCCGGCGAGGCACCGCTCGTCGAGGTCCGCGACCTCGTCAAGCACTTCCCGATCCGGGGCGGGATCCTGCAGCGGACGGTCGGGATCGTCCAGGCGGTCGACGGGGTGACCTTCGAGGTCCGGCGCGGCGAGACGCTCGGGCTCGTGGGCGAGTCGGGCTGCGGCAAGACGACGGTGGGGCGCCTCATCCTCCGCCTGATCGACCCGACCTCGGGCACGATCCGGTTCGAGGGCGAGGACATCACCGGGCTCAGGGGAGCCGGCCTCAAGCGGATCCGGCGGGAGATGCAGATCATCTTCCAGGACCCGTACGCCTCGCTCGACCCCCGGACGCCGATCGGCGACAGCATCGGGGAAGGGCTCCGGATCCACGGCATCGGCCGGCCGTCCGAGCGGCGCGAGAAGGTCCGCCGGATCATGGACATGGTCGGCCTGGCGCCGTATCACGCCCGGCGCTATCCGCACGAGTTCTCGGGCGGCCAGCGGCAGCGTATCGGGATCGCCCGGGCGCTCGTCCTCGAGCCAAAGGTCGTGGTCTGCGACGAGCCCGTGTCGGCCCTCGACGTGTCGATCCAGGCCCAGGTCCTCAACCTCCTGAAGTCGCTCCAGCGCGAGCTCGACCTGACGTATGTGTTCATCGCCCACAACATGGGCGTCGTCGAGCACATCAGCGACCGGGTCGCGGTGATGTACCTCGGCAAGGTCGTCGAGGTCGCCGAGCGGATCGAGATGTTCCGCGACCCGGAGCATCCGTATACCCAGGCCCTGATGTCGGCGATCCCGATCCCGAACCCCGAGCAGCGCCGCCAGCGGGTCATCCTCAAGGGCGACGTGCCGAGCCCGGTCAACCCGCCGAGCGGCTGCCGGTTCAACCCGCGCTGTCAGCTCCGCGCGCAGCTCGGCGGGCCGGACATCTGCTGGCAGCAGGAGCCGCTGCTCGTGCCCCTCGGCCCGACGGGCGAGGAGGCCGAGCATCTCGCCGCCTGCCACTTCCGGGGCGGGGGCGTGGCCAGCGCAGGCGGCCGACCGGCCTGAGAGGCGCTGCGGCCTCCGCGTTCCGTGGGACGCGCTACCTGAGCAACCGCCGCTGGTGCTCGAGGGCCTCCGCGACGAGCGTCGAGAGCTCGGGACGGAGGGCGACGTACTGTGCGAGCGCCTGGGCCAGCTCGATGTTCGCCTGCTCGATCCCGTTCGCGTCGCCGGCGTCGATCGCATCGCGCAGCTTCGTCGACGCATCGACCAATGCGGGCAGGACTTCGCGGTACTTGGCCGCGATCGGGCGGGTGAGCTCGAAGTCGTCGATCTGGTCCACCCGCTCGAACAGGACGGTCAGCCCGGTGAGCCCGTCGGCCGCCTCGCGCATCAGGGCAAGGTCCTGCTCGGCGATCGAACGCTGGAGGTCCGCGCTGGCCTTGCCGATCTCGTTGTCGGCCGAGCCGAGGGCGAGGATCGCGAGGGCCACCTGGCCCGGCCAGTTCGTCGGGCTGGGAGCGGGCCCACCGGAGGCGGGGGGCGATCCCGTGGCGCCGGGCGAGACGGCGTTCGGTCGGCCGCCGCAGGCCGCGAGGGCGACGGCGATCGCGAGGAGCCCGGCAGCCGCGGCGCCGGGACGGATGGGACTCACACCGGGTCGGCGACCGCCGTCTCGACCGCCGATTGGTGCTCGGCCACCTGCGCCACCGACTGCTGGCTGATCTCCTCCGCGAAGTGGCAGGCCGCGGTGTGGCCCGGGCTGAGAGGGCGCAGCGCCGGGTCCTCGACGACGCAGCGCTCCGGGTTGCCGAGCTGCTCGCGCAGCCAGCACCGGGTGTGGAACCGGCAGCCCGACGGCGGAGCGGCCGGCGACGGGACGTCGCCCTTGAGGACGAGTCGCTTCCTGCGCCGCCTCGGATCGGGCACAGGGATCGCGGACAGGAGCGCGACGGTGTACGGGTGGCGGGGATCGCGGTAGAGCTGCTCTACGGTTCCCACCTCGACGATCCGGCCGAGGTACATGACCGCGACCCGATCGCTGAAGTACTGCACGACCGAGAGGTTGTGGCTGATGAACAGGTACGTCAGGTTGAAGTCGCGGCGGAGGTCGCGCAACAGGTTGAGGACCTGGCTCTGGATCGACACGTCGAGCGCAGAGACGGGCTCGTCGCAGACGATGAAGTCCGGCCCCAGCGCGAGCGCCCGGGCGATCCCGATCCGCTGCCGCTGGCCGCCCGAGAACTCGTGCGGATAGCGGCGGGTGTAGTCGCGCCGCAACCCGACGATCTCGAGCGAATCTTCGACTCTCTTGTCGCGCTCCTTGCGGTTCGTCACCCCCTGTGCCAGCAGGCCCTCGCCGATGATGTCGCTGACCGGCATCCGCGGGTTGAGCGACCCGAACGGGTCCTGGAAGATGATCTGCATCCGCCGCCGGAGCGGCCGCATGTCGTCCGGGTCGACGTCGGTCAGCTCGTAGCCGTCGAAGATGACCTTACCGGCTGTCGGCGGCGTGAGCTGAAGGAGCGTCCGGCCGAGGGTCGTCTTGCCGCAGCCCGACTCGCCCACGAGGCTGAAGATCTCACCGGGCTGGATGTCGAAGTCGGCGCCGTCAACGGCGTAGACCGTGGCGATCTGGCGACGGAGCAGCCCGCCGACGATCGGGAAGTGCTTCTTCAGGCCACGGACGGAGACGAGCGGCTCGAGCTGGGCGGCGGCCTTGGCGGCCGGCGCCGCAGCGCCGCCGGCGTGGATCACGAGGGCGGTGTCGGTCTCGGCCGCAAGCGTCGCGGCAGTCGCCACCGAAGCGCGTGAGGGCTTCTGGAGGAACCAGCGCGCGCCGCGTGCCAGGTTCGACGTCAGGGGCAGGCCGAGGGCGAGCAGCAGGAACGCCAGCACCGAGATCGCAAAGTTCGCGTTCCCGCCGAGGGTCGAGGCACCGCTCGCGATGTAGGCGAAGATCCCGATTCCGGCCGCGTCGAGGAACAGCGCGACGGTGGAGGCGAGCACCAGCGAAAGCGTCGATCGGTCACGGAAGCCCCGCGACGCCAGCCAGCTGACTGCTGCGACCACCAGCGGGACGATGATGGCGGGGAGGATCCGGCCAGGCGAAAGGCGGAAGAACACGATCGCGATCAGGATCAGGGCTTCGGCGATGAGGACGAGAGTCACGACGCCGATGAGGATCGAGCGCGCCCTTCGGAGGGGCTCCGGCGGGCGCGGTCGTACCTGGCCGCGGATCTTCGGGGCCGCCAGGCCGACGGCGCGCGACGTCATCCCCCGGTTCCGTCGCCGGAGGAGGCGCGCGGCGGGATCCCCCGCCCGACGCTCATCGCCTCGCGGTGGTGCTCGAGAGCGGCCGGCCAGCGGGGCGCGCCCTCGGGCGTGTGGAGGTGACAGCGCGCCAGCCGATCGGTCGTCCCGACCGGGGCGTAGAGATCGGGCGCGACCGTCGAGCATCGATTCCATGCATACGGACAGCGCGGCTGGAAGCGGCAGGCCGGAGGCAGGTTGAACGGTGACGGCACCACCCCCTGGATGACCGACAGCCTGCCGCCCCGCTTCTCCACGGTCGGGATCGATTCGAGCAGGCCCATCGTGTACGGCGCCCGCGGATCGAGGAGGACCTCCTCGCAACTCCCCTGCTCGACGAACTGGCCGGCGTACATGACGACGACCCGATTGACCATCTCGGCCACGACGCCCAGGTCATGGGTGATGAGCATCAGAGCCGAGCCGGTCTTCTGCTGGACGATCTTCAGGAGCTCGAGGATCTGGGCCTGGATCGTCACGTCGAGGGCGGTCGTCGGCTCGTCCGCGATGAGCAGCTGCGGCTCGCACGACAGCGCCATGGCGATCATGACCCTCTGCCGCATGCCCCCGGACATCTCGTGGGGATACTGCTTCACTCGCCGCTCCGGGCTCGGGATGCCGACGAGGCTGAGCGACTCGATCGCCCGGTCCCAGGCTGCCTTCCGCCCGACCTTCAGGTGGAGCTCGACCTGCTCGGCGATCTGGTCGCCGACCGTGAACACCGGGTTCAGGCTCGTCAGCGGCTCCTGGAAGATCATCGCGATCTCGCTGCCGCGGATCTTCCGCATCTCGTGGATCGGCATCGACAGGATCTCCCGCCCGTCGAACCAGATCTCGCCCGACACCTCGGCCGGCGGGATGTCGAGCAGCCGCATGATCGTCAGCGCCGTCACGCTCTTGCCCGAGCCCGATTCCCCGACGATCCCCAGCGTCTCGCCCCGCGTCAGGGTGAACGACACCCCGTCGACGGCCGGCACGGTGCCATCGAGGACGTGGAAATACGTCCGCAGGTCCCGGACGTCGAGGAGGACGTCTCGATCCGGTGGCCGGCCGGGGGGCGACGAGACGCCGAGCGTCTCGATCATGCTCGCGTTCGCGGATCGAACGCGTCGCGCAGGCCGTCACCGACGAAGTTGACGGCAAGAACGGTCAGGATGATCGCCAGGCCCGGGAACAGCGGCCACCACCAGTTGCCGTTGGGGATGAAGGCGAGCGCGTTCGTCAGGATGTTGCCCCATGTCGGATTGACGGGGTTCACACCGTAGCCGAGGAAGCTCACGAACGCCTCACCGATGATGTTCCCGGCGACGATCAAGGTGGCCGCGACGAGAATCGGGCTGAGGGCGTTGGGCAGGATGTGCCGGAAGATGATCCGCCGGTCGCGCACCCCCACCGCCCTGGCCGCCTCGACGAACTCCCGCTCCCGGATCGACAGGAAGAGTCCACGCACCAGCCGACTGACGCCCATCCAGCTGAAGAGCCCGAAGATCAGGACGATCGTCCAGACGTTGTCCTTGACGTTGGCGAAGAACCGGGCCGCGACGAGGATGACGAAGAGCAACGGCAGGCTGAGCATGACGTCGACGACCCGCATGAGGATGTTGTCGATAAAACCGCCGAGGTAGCCGGCGAGCGATCCCACCACCGTCCCGAGGCCGACACCGATGAGCATGCTCGAGAAACCGATGAACAGGGACGTGCGCGCGCCGTTCAGGACGAGCATCAGGACGTCGCGCTGGAGGCCGCCGGTCTCACCGAACGGGTGCGCGATCGACGGGCTGCGTCCGTTGTTGACGTACACGTCCGGCTGCGGGATCGATGCAAAGTCGAACGGCATGAGAATCGGTCCGATGAGCGCAGCGAGGGTGAGGACGGCGAGGATGCCCAGGCCGAGCAGGGCGAGCCGGTGATTCCGGAACTTTCGCCACGCCAGCTCCCACTGGGTGAGCGACTTGAGGGTTACCTCGTAGTCGGCCCCGGCCTCCTCCGCCCGGCGGGCGATGTCCGCCGATCCCGTGATCGGGTCCGCCGATCCGGTGACCGGTGAGACCGGTACGACGACCGACGGGTGGGTGTCCTCTTTCATCCTCGCGCCGGCTCCCTAGTACTTGATCCGCGGATCGATGACCGCGTAGAGGATATCGGCCAGCAGATTGGCCGCCACGACGACGATGGCCGTGACGAACAGGATCCCCATGAGGATCGTGTAATCGAAGTTGCGGATCCCATCGATGTACAACCGGCCGACGCCCGGCCACGAGAAGATCGACTCGGTGACGATCGCACCGGTGAACAGGAACGGGATCTCCAGCCCGACGTTCGTGACGACCGGCAGGAGTGCGTTCCGAAGCGCGTGCTTGAACGTCACCACCCGACCCGGCAGGCCCTTCGCCTTGGCCGTTCGGACGTAGTCCTGGCTCAGCGACTCGAGCATGCTCGCGCGGACGAACCGCGAGTCGCCGGCGATGTTGACGACGACCAGCGTGAACACGGGCAGGATGAGGTGGCGGCCCAGGTCGATCAGGGCGGTGACCGGCGTCTGGCCGAAGTAGGCCCAGTAGGCGTCGCTCCCGAACGGCGGGGAGGCCCGGGTGTCGATCATGCCGCTGACCGGCAGCACCTTGAGGTGCGCGCCGAAGAGGTAGATCAGCATGATCCCGAGCCAGAACGTCGGCATCGCGTAGCCCGCGTAGGCGAATACGGTCGCCGCCGAATCGAACTTCGAATAGCGTTTCACGGCCGCAACGACGCCGATGAGGATCGCCACCGTCACCCAGATCGTGAGGGCGAAGCCGGCCAGGATCAGCGTCGGCAACGCGGCCCGGGCGATCCGTGGCCCGACCGGTTCACCGGAGTCGATCGAGTAGCCGAAGTCGCCGTGGAGCAGGCCGTTCGTCGATCCGGAGATGCCCTCCGGCAGGAAGTTCGGCCAGCCCGTCGGGCCGAGCAGGGCGAGGCCCTCGCCGTCGGGATTGCAGAGGCCGAGCCAGCGGCAGTACTGGATCGGGACAGGCTGATCGAGGCCCCAGGCCTTGATGAACGCCACCCGCTGCACGTTGGTGATGCGGGGGTTGCTCGCAAACCGGGAGGCAGGCCCGCCGGGCGCCGCAAGCATGATCGAGTAGGTCACGATCGTGATCCCGATCAGGACCGGGATGGCCTGGACCAGCCGGCGGATCACATACTTCGCCACCCTACGCCTCCGGTCGCTGTGGATCTCGAAGGGTCAACGAACAGCCGCGGGCGCCCGGCGCCCGGTTGAGGAACGGTACACCGCTTTTCGGTCCATATGCTCGGGGCGCCCGTGAAACGGGCGCCCCGATTGACTTCCGATTCCTGCTTCCGCGTTCGGCGGATCAGCCCTTGACGAACCAGTCGACCGCGTTCCAGGTCGGCCCCGCCTGGGTCCCGTTCGCGAAGAAGTTCCCCAGCTTGGCGTTGTGGAGCTCGACGGCCTTGCGGTAGTAGAGCGGGATCTCGACGGTCTTCTCGGCGAAGACCTTCTGGACTTCGGCCATGGCTTCCTTGATGACCACGAAGTCGACGCTGCCCTTCACCGTGTCGAAGGCTGCGTCGAGAGCGGGATCCGAGACCTGGGCGTCGTTGGCGCCCTCGGGCTCGAACTGGCTGCTGTGATAGCTGAAGTAGCCGCCCAGCGGGTCGATCGACGAGCTGAACGCGTGCTCCGCGAGGTCGAAGTTGCTCCGCGAGAGGGCGCACGGCGTGTCGATCGTCGCCTCGTTGTAGCCGGCGAAGATGTCGGTCGCCGAAACGGGGTTCGGAACCGCCTCGATCCCGACGTCCCCGAGCCAGCTCGCGAGCAGGGCGAGCGTGTCCTGGCGCCGCTGGAGCGTCGTCGTGCACAGCTCGATCTTGGCCTTGAGGCCGTCCTTCTCGCGGATGCCGTCCGTACCCACGGTCCAGCCGGCCGCGTCGAGGATCGACTTCGCCTTCTCCGGGTCGTAGGTCGTGGCCGGCTGGTCCGCGAAGAACCATGCCGACGGCGTGATACTCGTGTTCGCAACCTGGGCGTTGCCGGTCAGGATCTGCTGGTTGATTCGCTCCTTGTCGATCGCCCAGGCGATCGCCTCACGCATCGCCGGGTCCGACATCGGGCAGCCGTCGCCGCGGTCTTGGACCGCCGGGTTGCGTGAGCAGCCGCCGACACCGTCCTCGCCGGCGGGCCCGTCCGCCCAGTTGGGCCGGAGGAACTCGTACAGCAAGGCCGGGATCGCGCTCAGCTGGTCGCTGATGTCAGCCAGGCCCGGGACGTCGGACTCGGCCAGGTCGGTGGCGAAGTCCACCTCTCCGGCGCGGTAGCCCGCGATCAGCGCGGCGGCATCGCCGTACCACTTGAAGATGAGCCTGTCGAGATGGGCCGGCTTGCCGGTCTTCCAGCTCACGTAGTTCGGGTTCTTGACGAGCCGGATCTCGCTGCCGGAGGTCACCGACTCAAATTTGAACGCGCCGCTCGTCGGCAGGTCAGGGACTTCCTCGGCGCGGAATCCCGCATGGGCCAGCTGGTCGGCCATCGGGATGTCTTCGAGGTAGTGGCGCGGCAGCGGCGACGGCCACTGGCTGATATAGCCCTCGAAGATCTCCGAATAATGGAGCACGAGCGACGTGTCCGACGCGCACTCAGCGGTCGAGACGTTGAAGCCGTCCTTGATGACGGCGATGTTCTCTTCGTCGAGGACCCAGTCCTGGGTGAACAGGAAGTCGTCGCACGTCAGCGCCTCCCCGTCCGACCACTTCAGGCCGTCGCGCAGCGTCCAGGTGACGGTCATGGCGTCGCCACCGTCGCCGGGCACCTTGACCCCGCCGTTGAACGTCGTCGGGATCTCGGTCGCGAGGTCTCCTGCGTACTTGAAGTCGTGCGTCAGGATGTGAAGGGTCGCGAAGGTCGTCGAAGCGACGTTGGCCTCTGTGACCTGGCCAAGGTAGTAGGGGTTGAACTCGGTCGCTTCCTGCCAGTCACCGAAGATGATCTGGCCGCCGTCGGTCCCTGCCTCCGGCTCATACGTGGTGCCGAACAGGGCCGTCTCCGCGTCGAACGGAGGCTCGCTCGGAGGCACACTGGCCGGCGCGCTCGCCGGAGGCGCGGACGCGCCCGGACTCACCGACGGGCTCACCGCGCTGGGGCCGCAGGCCGCGACCACGATGGCCGCGCTGCCGAGCAGGCCCAATAGCCTTTTCCGCATGAATCTTCCTCCCACTGAGTGTGTCTCCCCACACTTCCGGTTGCAGGTCGCCGCTGGGCGCCTCGCCGGGCCGGTCGCGGCCACGGTCCCACTCGGCCATTGCCGTGGGAGGAGGTCCGCTCGCGGAGCACGCGAGAGCGCACGTCAGCATTCGGCTCCTGCGCTGCCGGGTACTATGGCCATGCGGCCAGACGGTGTCAACTTCCGATGGATTCCGGCGGCCGAATGGTCGGCTTGGCCTTGGGCACCTCCTTCCGGATCTGTCGGATTTCGTCGGGGTAGTCCCTCGGGAAGCTTCCGCCGCCCGATTGAATGCGGGGTGTCCGCGGCAGGCCGCTCTCGCGGCCGCTGGCCAGGTAGGCTGCCTCGATCTGCATCTCCCAGCGGACCCAGGGCGGCGGACCGGCGGTCCGCCCGACGTCGCCGAAGGTCATCGGGGCGACAAAGACCGCGACGAGCAGGGTGCTGCCCACGAGGCCGCCCAGCGTGGCTCGCCAGGCCCACGGGTTGATCGGCCGCTGGATCCGCGCCCGCAGGCGCAGCCAGGCGTCCGCCGCGGGCTCCTCCCCGTCGACGTCGCGACGCAGCCTGCGCAGCGCGGCGATCGTCAGGGCGATCGCCGAGAGCTCCTCCTCGCAGGCGCGGCAACGGTCGAGATGGCTGAGCGCCGCGGCGGTCGCCGAGCCGAGCTCGCGCCGGTCGACGAAGTCGATCAGCGCGGCTCGATGCCTGCCGCACGGGTTCCGGAAGGCGAGGATCATCCCCCGCCCTCCGGCTCCTCCACAGCCGCGGGCGGGCCGTAGGCGTTCTCGAACCGGCGGTCGCGCTCGAGGTGCGACCGCAGAGAGCGCAGGGCGTAGTGGAGCCGGGACTTGACGGTCCCGAGGCGGACCTCGAGGAACGACGCCGTTTCCTGGAGCGACAAGCCGTGGAGGTAGTAGAGGACGACCACGTTCTGGTGCTTCGGTGGCAGCGCGGCGATCCCCTCGCGGACGATCTGGCGGAGCTCGTCGCGCTCGGCTCGCTCGGCCGGCTCCGCTGCGTGGTCGCGAAGGTGCCCGACCGTCGCCTCCGCGATGGGCTCCGCCTTGAGCCTCCGGCGGTCGAGGCGCGAGTAGCACAGGTTCAGCGCGACGCGATGGAGCCACGGCACGGGCGAGACGTGGGGCAGCAGCGTCCCCCGGTGCCGGTAGGCGCGCGAGAACGTGTCCTGGAGGACCTCCTCGGCGGCATGCCGATCCCCGGTCAGCCCGTACGCGGTCCGGAAGATCAGCGTCCGGTGGCGACCGAAGAACACTTCGAAGGCATCGAGATCA
>DASYTG010000036.1:0-16791 GCA_036002525.1 Candidatus Limnocylindrales bacterium | reverse complement strand
CTCCGCGATCGTCACGATCGCGCCGGCGCCGACGGTCCGGCCACCCTCGCGGATGGCGAACCGCTGGCCGACCTCGAGGGCGATCGGGGTGATGAGCTCGACGGTCATCTCGACGTTGTCGCCGGGCATGATCATCTCGGCTCCCTCGGGCAGGCCGATGGCGCCGGTGACATCGGTCGTCCGGAGGTAGAACTGGGGCCGGTAGCCGTTGTAGAACGGGGTGTGCCGGCCGCCCTCCTCCTTGGTCAGGACGTAGACCTGGGCGGTGAACTTCGTGTGCGGCTTGACGGAGCCCGCCTTGGCGAGGACCTGGCCGCGCTCGATCTCGTCGCGCTCGATCCCCCGCAGCAGGCAGCCGACGTTGTCGCCGGCCTGCCCTTGGTCAAGGGTCTTTCCGAACATCTCGACCCCGGTGACGACGACCTTACGCGTGGCATGGACGCCCACGATCTCGACCTCGTCGCCGATCTTGACGATCCCCCGCTCGATCCGCCCGGTCGGCACGGTACCGCGACCCTTGATCCCGAACACGTCCTCGATGGCCATCAGGAACGGCTTGTCGACCGCGCGCTCGGGGGTCGGGATGTAGGAGTCGACGGCATCCATCAGCTCCTGGATCGGTTTGTACGCATCGTTGCTGGGGTCGTCGGGCGCCTCGAGGGCCTTGAGCGCGGAGCCCCGGATGATCGGGATGTCGTCGCCCGGGAAGTTGTACTTGGACAGGAGCTCGCGGACCTCGAGCTCGACGAGCTCGATCAACTCGGGATCGTCGACGGCGTCGACCTTGTTGAGGAAGACGATCATGTACGGGACCTCGACCTGGCGGGCGAGGAGGATGTGCTCGCGGGTCTGGGGCATCGGGCCGTCCGTTGCGGCAACGACCAGAATGGCGCCGTCCATCTGGGCGGCCCCGGTGATCATGTTCTTGATGAAGTCGGCGTGGCCCGGGCAGTCGATGTGGGCGTAGTGGCGGGCGGCCGTCTCGTACTCCACGTGGGCGATCGCGATCGTGATACCGCGGGCTCGCTCCTCGGGGGCGTTGTCGATCGTGTCGAACGCGCGGTACTGCGCCCCGCCCTTCATGGCAAGGTACTTCGTGATCGCCGCTGTGAGCGTCGTCTTGCCGTGGTCGATGTGGCCGATCGTCCCGACGTTGACGTGCGGCTTGGTGCGCTCGAACTTCTTCTTGGCCACGAGACCGTCTTCACTCCATCATTCAGACGCGGCTACGCCGCAAGGGTTGGGTACCGGGAGGCTCGGGTAGCCGCCGGGGGTGGAGCCCACAATCGGACTTGAACCGATGACCTCTTCCTTACCAAGGAAGTGCTCTGCCGGCTGAGCTATGTGGGCCCGATTCCTATCGCGGATCAGTGGTGGGCAGGGAGGGAATCGAACCCCCACAGCCGAAGGCGGCTGGTCTACAGCCAGCTGAGCTCACCACCTGCTCAACCTACCCACTGGTTAAGGCACCGGATCGAGACTGCGGCCCCGTGGCGGATCCGACCCTTGGAGATGTTGCATTGGAGCCGACGACGGGACTCGAACCCGGAACCGGCGGTTTACAAAACCGCTGCTCTACCAATTGAGCTACGTCGGCGCGGCGCAGAGCCATACCGCAGAAGACCCCTCGGCGCCCGGGAATGATAGGGCTGATCGCCCGAACGGGTCAAGCGCGGGAGGTCCGGCGACGAGCCGGCTTCGCGCTCGCCGGGGACTCCGAGGCGGTTGCCTCCGTGGTTCCCTTTGGGACCCGCTTTCGGGGCTTCGAGGCGGCCGCGGGCTCCTGGCCCGCGTCTGCCTTCGCCCGACTCGCCCGTTTCTTCGGCGTCGCGAGGGGGACGTCCTCGCCCCGCGCTTCCGCCCGCCGGCCGGGCTGGAGGTCGTCTTCGCCGGCCGCAACGGTCCGCGCCGGCTTCGCGGTCGGCGCCGGCTTCGCGGTCGGCGCCGGCTCCGCGGTCGGCGCGGCCGCACGGCGTGCGCGGGTCCGCCGCGGCTTCGCATCGGCGACCGTCTCCTCTGTGGCGACGGCGTCCGCGGGAGGCTCGATCGGGACCTCGGTCGGGGCTTCGGGCAGGGCGGGCACGGGAGCCGAAGCGCCGGCCGCCGATCGGGGTGGCTCGGGCAGCGCCCGCTGCGAACCCGGCATCCTGGCCGTTTCCTTGCGACCCTCGGGGTCCCGCTGGGCGACCGCCTCGAACAGGAGGACCGAGCCTGCCACCGCGGCGTTGAGCGACTCGATCTGGCCGTGCATCGGGATCCGCATGAGCTGGTCGGCACGACGGCGCACGGTGGGGCCGAGCCCCTGGCCTTCGCTCCCGATAACGATCGCGAGCGGCCCCCGCAGGTCCGACTGGCGGGCGGTCAGTGGCGCGTCCGCCTCGGCGCCGACGACGCGCAATCCCCGGATGTGGAGGTCGGCGAGCGCGGCGGCAAGGTCGTCGACCGGGGCGAGGAGCAGGTGCTCCACCGCGCCCGCGGAGGCCTTGACGGCGGCCGGGGTGAGGGGCGCCTGGCGGTGGGTCGGGAAGATGACGCCGTGGACGCCGGCGGCTTCGGCGCTGCGGAGGAGCGTGCCGACGTTCTGAGGGTCCTCGAGCGAGTCGAGGGCCAGGAGGAACGGCGGCTCCTTCCGCTCAATAGCCCTGGCGAGGATGTCGTCGAGAGTCGCCCACGTCCGGGGGGCGACGACGGCCGCGATTCCCTGGTGGCCGTCGAAGCCGGCCAGCGCGGTGAGGGTGCCGCCTTCGACCTCGACGACGGGGATCCGGAGGTTCGTGGCGTGGAGGACCAGCCGCTCGAGGGCCTGGCGGCGATGCGGGACGACGATGAGCCGGTGGGCTTCCCGTCGCGCGACGAATGCCTCCTCGACGGGCCGCCGGCCGGCGATGAGCTCCTCGTCCGGACCGACGAGCGCGGCGAGGTCCGTGGCGGGACCGGGCCCGGTCGGCGGAACCGCTCGCTGGTCCCAGGCGCGAGGCCGATCCGGCCGGGGGTAGGGCCGGGCAGGCGGACGCGAGTAGGGACCGGGACGACCCGGTTCGGTGCGGCGATCGTCGTCCCCGGTCGGTTGATCCCATGGGCGCTGGCGCGGCCGAAACGGCGCTCCTGGCCGCCGGCCGGCCGGGCCGCCCTGGCCGGGGGGTCGCCCGCGGTCGAAAGATCGGTCAGGCCGACGGTCGGACCCGCGATCGAAGTCGCGGTCGGAGCCGCGATCGAAGTCGCGGTCGGAGCCGCGATCGAACGTGCGGTCGGACCCGCGATCGAACCGGCCTTGCCCTTGACCGCGCTCGAACCGCCGTGGCCGATCGTAGCCTCGATCCGGCGGTCCCTCGAACCGCCGCGGCCGATCGTAGCCTCGATCCGGCGCGCGTCCCCTGCCCGTCTCCCAGGGCCTGTCCCCCCTGGGACGAGGCCGGTCCTCCCGGTCCCACGGGCGTCCGCCGCCGCCACCCCCCGCTCTGGGCCCCCGGTCGCGGTCGAAGTCACGGTCGGGGCCGTCTCCGCCCCGGAATCCGAACTCGCGACGTCCTCCCCGTTCGGGCGGCCCGCCGCCCGAGCGCCTGCCGGGCGCATCTCCGCCGCGTCCTCCGCCGCCCGCGCCGCCGCCCCCCGGGCGGCCCGCGCCGCCACGACTCCCAGGCCCGCGACCGCCCGGGCCGGCGCCCCCGGGGCCGCGACCAGCCGGTCCGCGGCCGGCCCGATCCCGCCGGCCGTCGTCTCGAGGCCCGCGCGCTTCGCGATCGCGCCGGTCAGCCACGTCCGGCCTCGACCGCTCGCCGCCAGCGTTGTCCGTCGCGGGTGTCCTCCACCGCGATCCCGCGCCCGGCGAGCTCGTCACGCAGGCGGTCGGAGGCGGCCCAGTCGCGCGCGGCACGCGCCGCGGCCCGCCGGTCGAGGAGGGTCGCAAGCTCCGGCTCGAGCTCCTCGACCTCGTCGGGCAGCAACCCGAGGACCGCGTCGAGGCCCCGCAGGAAGTCGTGTACGCGGCCCGCGTCGCCCGTCGACAGCGCCCGGCTGTCGATGCGCCTGTTGATCTCGCGGACGAGGTCGAAGACGGCCGCGAGCGCGGCGGAGACGTTCAGGTCGTCGTCGAGGGCCGTGTCGAACGCCTCCCGGGCACCTGCGAGCAGGTCTTCGAGCGTGGGGTCGTCCGGGCCGTTCTCGCGGTAGGCGCCGAGAGCCGCCACGAGCGCGTCGAGCCGCTCCACGGCCGCGGCCGCAGCGGCGAGCGACTCATCGCTGTAGCTCGACGCCTGGCGGTAGTGGACCGACATGAGCGCATAGCGGAGGGCGCGTGGCGACACGCCCGACTCGAGCACATCGCTCACGCGCGCGATGTTCCCCGTCGACTTCGCCATCTTCGCGCCGCCCATCTGGAGATGCGCGCAGTGCAGCCACGTCTGGACGAACTGGCGGCCGGTCGCGGCCTCGCTCTGCGCGATCTCGTCCTCGTGATGAGGAAAGATGAGATCGACTCCGCCGGTATGAATGTCGAACGACGGCCCGAGGTGTTGCATGCTCATCGCGGAGCACTCGACGTGCCAGCCTGGCCGGCCAGGCCCGATCCGGGTGTCCCACGACGGCTCGCCGGGCTTCGGGCCCTTCCACAGGGCGAAGTCGCGGACGTCGTCCTTGGCGTACTCGTCCGCCTCGACGCGCTCGCCCACCCGGAGGTTCTCGGGGTCGAGGCGTGCCAGCCTGCCGTACGCCGGCCACGAGGCGATCCGGAAGAAGATCGAGCCGTCGTCGGTGCGGTACGCGTGGCCGCGCTCGAGGAGAGTCTCGATGAGCTCGACCATCGACTCGATGTGGCCGGTCGCCCGCGGCAGGACGTCCGGCATCGTCATCCGGAGCGCGGCCGCGTCCTCGAGGAACCGCCCCAGCCAGCGCTCCGCCAGCTCGGCCGGGCCGATCCCGGCGGCGGCCGCGCCGCGGATGATCTTGTCGTCGATGTCGGTGACGTTCATCACCCACGTCACCCGGAGGCCGCGATACCGGAGGTAGCGGACCAGCAGATCGGCGAACAGGAACGAGCGGAAATTGCCGACGTGGGCCGGGCCGTAGACGGTGGGTCCACAGCTGTAGATCCGGACGTGGCCGGGCTCGAGCGGCTCGAGCGGGCGCGTCGAGCCCGTCAGGGTGTCGGCGAGGCGGATCATCGGATCGCGCCGAGGACCGCGATCGCCTGGGCCGAGATTCCCCGCCCGGTGCCCTCCAGCCCGTCGAGGTTGCCGGTCGAAGCCTTCACGCTCACCGCATCGGGCCTGACGCCGAGGAGAGCCGCCATCCGATCCCGCATCTCATCGAGCCGCCCCGCCAGGCGCGGGCGTGCGGCAACGATCGTCACGTCGACCCGGACTGGCCGAAGCCCGCCGGCGGCGAGCCGGCGGACGACCTCGCCGACCAGCTCGCCGCTCGCGATACCGCGCGGGGTGCGCGCATCCGCCGGAAAGAGCCGCCCGAGGTCGCCTTCGCCCGCCGCCCCGAGGAGCGCGTCGGCGATCGCGTGGAGGACGACGTCGCCGTCCGAATGGCCGTGCAGCCGCGGGGCCCCGGCGAACTCCAGGCCGCCGAGAGCCAGCGGATCACCGGGCCCGAACGGATGCCGGTCGTGTCCGAAGCCCAGGCGGGCCGGGGCGCTCCCGAGCAGAACGGCCTGGGTCCGCGCAAGGTCGGCTGGAACGGTCACCTTGAGGTTGTCGGGTTCGCCCGGAATGGCATGAACGGGGATTCTACAGGCCTCCAGCAGGGCGGCCTCGTCCGTCCAGGTCTCGGGGCCGGTCGCGGGGAATCGCTCGTACGCGCGTGCGAGGAGGCCGCTCCGGACGCCCTGCGGCGTCTGTGCTGTCGCCAGCCCGGATCGGTCGACGGTCTCCCCGACGAGCTCGCCGTCGAGCCGCTTGATCGTCTCGGCCACTGCGAGCACTGGGATCGCCGCGCCGTGCTCGGCCGTCGCCCGGGCCACGGCCGAGACGAGCCCCGGACTGACGAGCGGCCGGGCTCCGTCATGGACGAGGAGCACGCGTTCCGGTCCGGGCGGATCGTCGCCCGCGGCGAACGCGGCATAGCCGGCGTGAACGGACTCCTGGCGCCGGGAGCCGCCCGGGACGACCGCGACGATCTTGTCGGGCAGCCAGGTGGCGGCCTCCAGGTCCCGCCTGCGGCGAGCCGCCGCGACGACGACGATCCGGGCGACCTCCGGGGCGGCCGCCACGGCCGCGACCGACCAGGCGAGGAGGGGCCGCCCGGCGAGCTCGACGTCGAGCTTGTCGAGGCCGTCCATCCGGCTCGACGAGCCGGCCGCGACGACGATCGCGTCCGCAATCGGCGACGGCTCCGTCATGGCGTCGGCCGAGCCGGCAACCTCATCGTCGACTGGCACGCGCGCTCCGAGGTCGGAGGCCGAGCCCCGCGAGGCCATCCGCCCGAGGATTTCTCAATCGAGGCGCGGCTGGGCGAAGATCATTCGCCCGGCCACCGTCTGGAGGACGCGGGTGACCGAGACGTCGAGATCCCGGTCGATGAACCGGGAGCCGCCCTCGACGACGATCATCGTTCCGTCGTCGAGGAAGCCGACGCCCTGACCGGCCTCCTTGCCTTCCTGGATGACCCGGACCCGGAGCTCCTCGCCGGGCAACACGGCCGGTTTCACCGCGTTCGCCAGGGAGTTGATGTTGAGCACCCGAATCCCCTGCAGCTCCGCGACCCGGTTGAGGTTGAAGTCGTTGGTCAGGATCGCCCGGCCGCGGCCCTTGGCGAGGGCGATGAGCTTCGCGTCAACCTCGGTGGCGTTCGGATCGTCCTCGATGATCTCGACCGGTGTCGGCGAGTCCTTCTGCATCCGGGCGAGAATCTCGAGGCCGCGGCGGCCCCGGTTCCGGCGCAGGGTGTCCGAGCTGTCGGCGATGTGCTGGAGCTCCGCGAGGACGAACCGGGGCACGAGGAGCGTCCCGTAGAGGAAGCCCGACTCGACGATCTCGGCGATCCGGCCGTCGATGATCGCGCTCGTGTCGACGATGATCTGCGGCTCACCCGACCGCCCGCGAGTCCCGGCCGGCTCCTCGGGGCGGCGCACGATCCCGATCGCCTCGGCGGCGAGGAGAAGGTCGGCCCGCTTGGCGACCGTCAGCCCGATCATCCCGAGACCGAAGAAGACCGACACGGCAAGCGGCAGCCATGTTCCCCACGGCTCGTCCAGGTTCGACAGCGGGAGACCGACCAGCAGCCCCATGAGAAGGCCGAGAAGGAGGCCCACGACGGCGGTGACGAACTCGGCGGTCGACAGCTCCTGGACCCGGCGGAACAGCCACATCGCCGGCACGACGGTGAGGTACGGCAGGAGCGAGTAGCCGAACACGACCCACGCGATGACCCAGATCGCGATGAGGACGCCCGCGTTCGGGGCATCCTCAAACAGGCCGCGGCTGGCCGGGGGCCAGGGAGAGATGGCCAGCACGACCCCGAGGAGGCCTCCAAGGGCAGCGCCGAGCAACCGGATGTACAGGATCACGCGCGCCTCGGTCGTTGGCTGGAGCCTTCGGGCCCGCCGGGCGACCGGCGCCCGGAGTGACCCGAGCGCCAGCCTAGCATCGCGCCGTCAGTCCCCGCCGTTCGTCTGCGCGACGAGGACCGTCGCCGGGGCCTCGGGGCGTGAATCGCGCTCGCGCGGCCCGAGCGCCCGCTCGACCGCCTCGCGGAGCGTCGCGACCGGCACGGCCTCGATTCCGGGCGGGACCTGGGCGTCGCGGGCAGTCGCCCGTGGAACGATCGCCCGGCCGTAGCCGAGGCGCGCGGCCTCGCGCAGTCGCCGCTCGAGTCCGCTCACCGCGCGCAGCTCGCCGAGCAGCCCCACTTCGCCGATCGCCACGGTGCCATTCGCGATCGGACGGTCGCGGAGCGACGAGGCCAGGGCGAGGGCGAGTGGGAGGTCGAGGCCCGGCTCGGCAACTGAGAGGCCCCCGGCGAGGTTCGCATAGACGTCGTGGCTGCCGAGGGATACGCCCGCCCGCCGCCCGAGGACCGCGATGAGGAGCGCGAGACGGTTGCCGTCGATGCCGCTCCCGCGGCGTGCCGGATTGCCATAGGCGGCCGGCGAGACGAGGGCCTGGACCTCAACGAGCAATGGCCGTGTCCCCTCGAGGATCGGCGCGACGACGCTGCCGGGGGCCGGGGTCTCGTGCTCGACGACGAACGCCCGGCCGGGATCGGCGACCTCGGTGAGACCTGCGTCGCGCATCTCGAACACGCCGATCTCGTCGGTCGACCCGAAGCGGTTCTTCGTCGACCTGAGCAGCCGGAGCGAGGCATATCGCTCACCCTCGAGGTTGAGGACCGCGTCGACGAGATGCTCGAGCGTCTTCGGGCCGGCGATCGAGCCGTCCTTCGTGACGTGGCCGACGAGAAGGACCGCGATCCCCTCCCCCTTCGCCAGCTCCATCAACCGAAGCGCGGATTCGCGCACTTGCCCGACGCTGCCGGCCGGGCCGTCGAGCTCGTCGACGGTGGCGGTCTGAATCGAGTCGACGATGAGCGCCGACGGCCTGCTGCCGCGGGCGTGCTCCGCGATCCGACCCACCTCCGACTCGGCGAGGACCGAGACCGCGCCGCCGGCGGGGCCGTCGAGGAGGCCGAGCCGGGCCGCCCGGAGACGGACCTGGGCCGCCGACTCCTCGCCGGTCGCGTAGAGCACCAGCCGGCCGCCGGTCGGCCCGGCGACGCCGGCCGCAGCCTGGAGGAGAAGCGTCGACTTGCCGATCCCCGGCTCACCGCCGACGAGGACGAGCGAGCCGGGCACGAGCCCTCCACCGAGGACGCGGTCCAACTCCGAGATTCCGACGGGAAGCCGCGGCAGGGCCGCCTCGGAGACGCCGGCGAGCGGCGTCGGCGCAGGCCCCGTCCCGGAGACGGCGGGCCGGGCATCGACGCGCGCCGAGCGGGACGGCTCCCGGACGAGAGTTTCGACGAGGCTGTTCCACGTCCCGCACGTCCGGCACTGGCCCTCCCAGCGCAGGAAGGCGTCGCCGCACGACTGACAGACGAATCGGCTCTGGGTCCGCGTCATCCGCGAGCTAGTGAGGGCTGGAACCCTCCGTGACCAGTCGGCATTGGCTCTCCGAGGCCGGAGGCCGCAGACCTCAAGGCCATCCGGCCGAGGATTCTACCGCGCCTCGACGGCCGTCTTGGGCTCGGCGGAGCGGATGTCGAGGCCGGCCTCGGGATCCTTGTCGACGACGATCGTCGTGCCCGGCTCGTACTTCCCGAGGAGGAGGTGTTCGGCGAGGACGTCCTCGATCATGTTCTGGATGACGCGGCGGAGCGGCCGGGCCCCGTACGCCGGGTCGTAGCCCAGCTTGATGACGTGGTCCTTCGCCTCCTGGGTGATCTCGAGCGTCATCTGCTGGGCCTTGAGCTGGTCGCGGACGCGGGCCAGCATGAGGTCCACGATCTGGCGGATCTCGTCGACTGTCAGCGAGCGGAAGACGACGGTCGCGTCGATCCGGTTGAGGAACTCCGGCCGGAAGCTCTGCTTGAGCTCATTCTGGACCTTCTCCTTCATGATCTCGTACGACGTCTCGGCCCGCGCCGCGTCCGTGTCGCCCATCGCCCGGAACCCGAGCGTGGCGTTCGACTGGAGCTGCTTCGCGCCGAGGTTCGAGGTCATGACGATGATCGAGTTCCGGAAGTCGACCCGACGGCCCTTCGCATCGGTCAGGTGGCCGTCCTCGAGGATCTGGAGAAGGATGTTGAAGACCTCCGGGTGGGCCTTCTCGACCTCGTCGAGGAGCACGACCGCGTAGTTCTTCCGGCGGACGGCCTCGGTCAGCTGGCCCCCCTCGTCGAACCCGACGTAGCCGGGCGGTGCGCCGACGAGCCGGCTGACGTTGTGGCGTTCCATGAACTCGCTCATGTCGATCTTGATGAGCGCGTCCTCGCTGCCGAACATGAACTCGGCGAGGGCCTTGGCGAGCTCGGTCTTCCCGACACCGGTGGGGCCCAGGAAGATGAACGAGCCGATCGGCCGCTTCGGGTCCTTGAGGCCGGCCCGCGCCCGGCGAACGGCCTTCGAGACGATCGCGATCGCCTCCTGCTGGCCGATGACCCGGCCGTGGAGGGCGTCCTCCATGTGGAGCAGCCGCTCCGACTCCTGCTCCGAGATGCGGGTGACCGGAATACCCGTCCACATCGCGACGACCTGGGCGATCTCCTCGTCGTCGACGGTCGGCTGATCGCTCGAGACCTGGGACTGCCAGTCGCCGCGGAGCTGCTCGACCTTCTCGCGGGCCGTCGCCTCGGACTCGCGGAGCGTCGCCGCAGATTCGTACTCCTGGGCGTTGATTGCCGCGTCCTTCTCCTTGGCGATCCGCTCGAGGTCCTTCTGGGCCTCGCGGAGGGCGGGCGGAGCCGACGCGTGGCGCAGGCGAACGCGACTGGCGGCCTCGTCGATGAGGTCGATCGCCTTGTCGGGCAGGTGGCGATCGGTGATGTAGCGGATCGAGAGATCGACCGCCGCCTTCACGGCGTCGTCGCTGATCGTGACCTTGTGGTGCTGCTCGTACCGCTCGCGGATTCCGAGCAGGATCTCGATCGTCTGCTCCATCGTCGGCTCTTCGACCATCACCGGCTGGAACCGGCGCTCGAGTGCCGCGTCGCGCTCGATGTACTTGCGGTACTCGTCCAGGGTCGTCGCGCCGATGCACTGGAGCTCGCCCCGCGAGAGCGGCGGCTTGAGGATGTTCGCCGCGTCGATCGCGCCCTCCGCAGCGCCTGCGCCGACGAGCGTGTGGAGCTCGTCGATGAACAGCACGGCGTCGTTCGTGTTGCGGAGCTCCTCGATGATCTTCTTGAGCCGCTCTTCGAACTCGCCGCGGTACTTCGTGCCGGCGACCAGTGACCCGATGTCGAGGGTCAGGACGCGCTTGTTCAGGAGCGTCTCCGGCACGTCGCCGCTGACGATCCGGTGGGCGAGGCCCTCGGCGATCGCCGTCTTGCCCACACCTGGCTCGCCGATGAGCGCCGGGTTGTTCTTCGTCCGGCGCGACAGGATCTGGATGACCCGCTCGATCTCCTTCTCGCGGCCGATGACCGGATCGAGCTTGCCGGCTCGGGCGGCCTCGGTGAGGTTGATCCCGAGCTGGTCGACGGTCGGGGTCTTGCTGGCCCTTTTCGTCTCCTGGGCCGGGCCGGCCGACGACGACTGCGACAGGACGCGGATGACCTCGTGACGGACCTTGTCGAGGTTGACGCCGAGAGACTCGAGGACACCGGCCGCGATCCCCTCCCCCTCCCGGACGAGGCCGAGCAGGAGGTGCTCCGTGCCGATGTAGTTGTGGCCCAGCCGGCGTGCTTCGTCGATCGCCAGCTCGATGACCCGCTTCGCCCGTGGGGTCAGGCCCACCTCGCCGACGACCGGTCGGTCGCCCCGGCCGATGATGAACTCGACGGCCGTCCGGACCTTGGCCAGCTCCACGTTCATGTTCTCGAGGACGCGCGCCGCGACACCCTCGCCCTCGCGTACGAGGCCGAGGAGCAGGTGCTCCGTACCGATGTAGTTGTGGTTGAAACGCTGCGCCTCGTCCTGGGCGAGGGTCAGGACCTTTCGCGCGCGATCAGTGAACTTGTCGAATCGATCCATCGAGAGTGAACGCTTGTTCCTTTCCCCAGCGTCGAGGAACGTGGCCGCGGCCATGCTAGCACGACCATACTGCTCCGCAACCGACCGCCCGATTGTGCACCGACAGGCCGGATGTACCGGTCCCGGGGGGGACCCGGGGCCCGTCTGTCACCTCGTGATTCGCTCGCCGGGCAGACACCGGATGCGGTCCGCCGGTGGCCCCGTTTCCGGGCGGGCAAGATCAGGGCGGACGCGTGACGGAACGGGTCCCCACATTGTCGCCGAGGTGGCCTCTCCGCGCACGTGGATCACGGCGGAGGTTGGGTGAAGGAATCAAAACGGCCCGCCTGGAGGTCGGGCCGTCGTTCGATCGGGCCGGCTCTGATCCGCGGGTCAGGGCCGATTGCTGCTGGTCTCTTCGGTGCGGGTCGCTGCGTCGCCTTCTGCGGTCGCCTCCGCGGTAGGTTCGGGCTCGGTGGAGACCGGCTCGGTGGCGGCCGGCTCGGTGGCGGGCTCGGCGTCGGCGGCGGCCCTGGTTGCCCTGGTCCGTGACTTCGGGGCCGGGGCGGCCTCGGCCTCGCCTGCGCTGGTGGTCCGATCGACCTGGTCTTCGGCCGTCTCGCTCCCGGCCGCCGCGGCCACGCTCTCGGTCTCCGCCACAGCTGGCGTCGACTCGGTCACGGCGACGGCTGAGGCGGCTTCGGTGTCGGCGACCGCTGCCGGCACGTTGTCGTCGCTCGCCTGCGCGCGCGCCTCCTCCGATGCGGCGACCTGCTCACGGACCTGCGCGAACGCCGCCGCCAGGGTGTTGTCGATGCCGCCCTCGGGCTCCTGGACGGCGTCGGCCATCGAGTAGCTCCGCTCGGTTCGCGGCCGTCGCTCGGAGCGCGGCGCACCGGGCGCAGCAGAACCACCGGGGTCCGGGGCCGGGCGCGCCGGCGGCTCCTCCGCCTGCTTGAGGCTGAGCCCGAGGCGGTGCCGCTCGGAGTCGAGGGAGATGATCTTCAGCTTCAGCTGCTGACCCTCGTGGACGACGTCGCCGGGATGGGCGACCCGCTGATGGGACAGCTCGCTGATGTGGATGAGGCCCTCGAGGCCGTCGCGGACACGGACGAAGGCGCCGAAGTTGACGAGCTTCGTCACGGTCCCGTCGATGATGTCGCCGACCTTGAAGTCGGCCACCGTCGAGTGCCACGGATCTGGCTGCAGGCGGCGGATCGACAGGCTGATCCTCCCGCGCTCGTGGTTGATGTCGATGACCTCGGCCTCGACCTCGTCGCCGACCTTGTAGCCGGCCTCCGGGTTGTTGACCTTGTTCCACGACAGCTCGCTCTTGTGGACGAGGCCGTCGATCCCGCCGAGGTCGATGAAGACGCCGAACGGCGCGATCGACCGAACCGTGCCCGTGACCTTCTGGCCCACCTGGAGGCTGCTGAACAGCTCGTCCCGCTTCTCGCGGCGCTCTTCGTAGAGGGCCACCTTCTCGGAGAGGATCAGGCGGTTCGCCTTCCGGTTGACCTCGAGGATCTTCAGGCGGAGCTTCCGCCCGACGAACGGCTGGAGCTTCTCGGCGATCTCCTGGGCGGCGTCGCGCGGCTGGTCGTTCTGCGGACGGCGGGGGAAATCGACGATCTGGCTGATCGGCACGAACCCGCGGATCCCGCAGTCGACGATGAGGCCGCCCTTGTTGTGGTCGATGACCGGCGCCTCGATGATCACGCCCGCCTCGAATTGCTCCTGCATGGCCCGCCACTTGCGCTCGAGGCCGGCCCGCCGGAGCGACAGGACGACGTGGCCTTCCTGCGACTCGGGCTGGAGGACGTAGACCAGGACGACGTCGCCGATCGTCAGCTGGGGCTGGGTCTCGGCGTGGCGGCCGTAGAGCTCGCGATTGCTGACGACGCCCTCGCTCTTCGCGCCGATGTCGACGAGGATCTCGTCCTTGTCGATCCGGACGACCTTGCCCTCGACGACGTCACCGTGCTTGAAGCTCTTGATGTCCGAGTCCTGCTCGGCGAGGAGCTCCTCCATCGTCGTCGGCTCCGGGCCGAGATCGCGCCTGGGCGCCTCGGGCTCCTCGTCGCTGGCGGTCGGCGCCGCGGCGAAGTCGTCCTCGACGACCGGGGTCGCGCTCGTCGCCTCGGCAGGCGCCTGGCTCGCCTCCACCGGAGCCTGGGCCGTCTCGACCTGAGCCTGGGCTGTCTCGACCTGAGCCTGGGCCGTCTCGACCTGGGTCGCGCTCGTTGCCTCGGCTGGAGCCTGGGCTGTCTCCGCGGGAGGCTGCGCGCGGCCGGTCAGGGCCGGCCCGGCGGACTCACCACCCGATCTGCCGTTCGGGCTGGCGCCGGTTGGGGTGTCGGTCGTGGCGACCGGCGCATCGCTCGTGCTGTCGGTGGTCTGGCTCGCGGCGGGCTCGTCGGCGACGGCGACCGCCGCGACGGCTTCCTCGGACGCCTGGTCGGCGGAGGCGTTCGCCTCCGGCTCCGGCGCGGTCCCGCCCTGCTGCTCTTCGGTCAAGTGGCCTGTCTCCTGTCGTGGATTTGCCCCGTTGAATCAGAAACGGCCTGAGCGACGCTCAAGCCGGTTCGGGACGATCAAGTGGTCCGTGGCGATCAGCTCCGCGGTCCGCTCCTTCGTGGCGAGTGGCGTGAACGTGCTCTTCAGCTGTCCTGCCGCTAGGGCCGGGAGAGTCTAGCACACCGTTTCTGCGGGCTACAATCGCCCGACTTTGCCCGAACTGCCCGACCTGACGATCGTGGCCGAAGCCTTCCACGCCGCACTCGCCGGGCGGCCGATCCTGTCCGCGACCGCCCCGGGGCCCCTCGCGGTCCGAGGCACGCCGGCCGAGCTCGTCGGGCTCGAGGGACAGCGGGTGAAGTCGATCCGCAGGCGCGGAAAGTTCCTCGACCTCGATCTCGACCGGGATCGAATCGTGGTCAACCCGATGCTCACCGGGCGCTTCCAGCTCGCCCGCCCCGACGCCAGGCTGCCGACGAAGACCGCCGTGATCATCGCGTTCGGGCCGCGCAGCAAGGGGCGCCCGCGCGACGCGGCCGCCTGGACCGCCGGGGCGGAGTGGCTGCCGTCGGACGGCTCGGAGGTGGAGATCCGCTACCGCGACCCGACCCAGATGGGCAAGGTCTACGTCCTCCCGGCGGGCGTCGACCGGGTTGTGCCGGGCCGCGGTCCGGACGAGCAGGGACCCGACGCCGACGATCCGGACCTGACGCTGGAGGAGTGGCGGGCGCGGATCCGCCACCACCCGGGCGAGCTGAAGAACCTGCTCCGCAACCAGGCCTTCGTCGCCGGCATAGGGAACGCGTACAGCGACGAGATTCTCCATGCCGCCCGCCTCCTGCCGTTCCGCAAGCGGGCGAGCCTGGCCGACGAGGAGGTGGACGAGCTGTATCGAGCGACGCGGGCGACCCTCGCCTCGGCAATCGAGGTGCTCCGTCGTCGCGTACCGCCCACGTTCGAGGACCAAGTCCGGGACTTCCTCGCCGTCCACCTGAAGGGCGGTCAGCCGTGCCCCCGCTGCGGGACCCGGATCAGCGAGGTCAAGGCGGGCGGGTTCGTGACCTCGTATTGCCGGGCCTGCCAGCGCTAGCGGCGGCGAGTCACGGGATCAGCAGCACCTGGCCGACGTAGAGGTTGTTGCGATCTGCCTTGGCGATGTTGTTGAGCTCCGCGATCGCGTCGATCGTCGTGCCGAAGCGCCTGGCGATCGCGGTCAGGGTGTCACCGCTCCGAACGGTGTACGTATCGTGGGCAGCGGACGGCGAGGGACTGGGAGCCGCGGTCGGAGGCGCTGACGGCGGGGCCGTGGGCGCCTCGGTGGGGAGGACCGTGGGCTCCGGCGTCGCGAACGGCGTGCTCGCAGCAGCCGACGGGCTGGGTGCGCTCGATGCGATCGCCCCGAGCTGGTTCGGTCCGCCGCCTCCCGACAGCCTGGCCACGGCGACCGCCGCGAATGCGGCGACGAGCAGCCCGGCGAGGGCGAGCTGCCCCCCGCGTCGGTCGCGGGCGATCGCGCCGACGGAAGGCGGCACGCGACTACGGTCGAGAACGACCGGGACGGTCCGAACGAGGGACCAGCGAGTGACGGTTGGCGTCGCGCCTGCGCCTGGGCGGCCCGCCGCGGCTCCCGAGAGCTCGGCGTCGCCGGACGGGCTTGCCCCGGTCGCAGCGAGGTAGGTCGAGCAGAGGACGTGCGCGTCCGCCAGGCACAGCCGGCGCTGCTTTTCGACGGCGAGCGGGACGGCCGGCGTGACCGCGCCGCAGCGGTGATCGCGCGACGGATTCGAGCTTCGCCAGCCACCGCCGTCGATCGCGAGGAACGGGCAGATCTGCCGGGTCGCGAGTTGGCCGAATGTCCGTCCATGCTCGGCTGGATCGATATCGGCGGGTACCGGGCGCAGCGTCTCCGAGAGCTGTGGCCCGGGCGTGACGGTCACGAGGTGAGGATAGCCCACCGGCGACGCCGCCCGTCGGATGAAATCCCCTGATTCGGCGCTGGGACGGATGCATCCGGGCGTTGCCCGCTCCGCCGCTCGCTCACGGACGTTCAGTCCGCTCGCTCGCGTGCTCGCGGGCGCCTTCGGCTGCATCCGCCCCCGACGCCGAATCGGCAGAAACGCAAAAATCCTGGCGACGACCTATTTTCCCGAAAGGCTGCCCTCTCAGTATCTTCGGCGCTGGAGAGCTTAACTTCCGTGTTCGGGATGGGAACGGGTGTGGCCTCTCCGCTGAAGTCACCAGGATTTCTTGCGTCTGGAGTGTTTCGGCTGCGTCCGTCGCGCGCGAGCGCGTTGCTCGGCGCGGGGCGCCTTTGGCGTTGAGATCTCCGATCTCGGAGTCGTCAGGGATCGTCACGATCCCCAGCCACTGACCCCTGGTCAGTTGCTGAAGAGGTCAAGCCCTCGACCATTAGTACGGCTCAGCTTCATCCGTCACCGGACTTCCACATGCCGCCTATCAAGCAGGTAGTCTCCCTGCGGTCTTACCCGGTTGACCCGGTGGGGAACCTCATCTCGAGGCGGGCTTCGCACTTAGATGCTTTCAGCGCTTATCCCGACCGAACATAGCTACCCAGCGGTGCCCCTGGCGGGACAACTGGCACACCAGCGGTTCGTTCACTCCGGTCCTCTCGTACTAGGAGCAACTCCTCTCAAGTTCCCTAC
>DASYTG010000035.1:0-2956 GCA_036002525.1 Candidatus Limnocylindrales bacterium | reverse complement strand
GTCCTACACCCCGTGGCATCTCCTCGAGCACATCCGGCTGACGCAGCTGGACATCCTCGACTATGTCACGAACCCCGGCTACGTCGAGCCGTCGTGGCCTGACGACTACTGGCCAGATCCCGACGCCACGGCCACGCCGGGGGAGTTCGCGGCGACGATCCGTCAGTACCTCGCCGATCGACAGATGTTGGCGGATCTCGTCGCGGATCCCGGCCGCGACCTCTTCGCGGTGATCCCGAGCTCTCGCGGGCACACGTTCCTGCGCGAGATCCGGATCGTGGCCGATCACACCGCCTACCACGTCGGCGAGTTCGCGATCCTGCGCCAGGTCATGGGGACGTGGCCGGCCGATCGGTGACGGTCGATCGAATCGCCCCTCATATTGACGGCTGGAATCTCATGAGATACGCTAATCCTCATGAGAACGGCTACCATCTCAAAGGGCGGTCAGCTCTCGGTTCCGGCGGAAATCCGACATCGATGGGGCGTGGCCCGAGTCCTTGTCGAGGACCGCGGCGATTCGTTCGTCGTCCGGCCCTTTCCGGACGACCCCATCGGTGCCCTCAGAGGCTCGCTCCGTGGGCGTCGCATGACGACCGAGCGGGCGCGGGCGATCGTCCGCCGTGAGGAGGAGAGTCGGGAGCGGTCTCGGCGGAGCCCGCGCTGAGCGTCATCGACGCCTACGGCCTCGTCGCGTTCCTGGCCGGCGAGCCGGCAGCGGCGCCGGTTGAACGCCTGCTGCGCGATCGCCAGGATCCTCCCACGCTGAGCGTGGTGAACCTCGCGGAGGTGCTCGACGTCCTGGTACGCATTTACGGCTTTCCCGTCGAGGCCGTGGTTCACCGGCTCGACCTGCTGTCGGCCGGACCAGTGGCGATCGTCGAGGCAGACGAATTTGCCGGCCGACTCGCCGGCGACCTGAGGTCCAGATACTACCGGCGGAACGACACGGCGATCTCGCTCGCCGACTGTTTCGCGCTCGCGACGGCCAGCCTGCTCGACGTCCCGCTCGCCACCGCCGATCCCGCTCTCGCCCGTGTCGCGGGCGAGGAGGGCGTCGAGGTCGTCCGCCTACCCGACTCGGCCGGCCGGCTGCCGGCCTGATCCTTCTAGCTCTCGGTGGTTCCCTCTTTCGGCGGGGCCATGGTCTCCTCCTCATCCTCCGGGGGCGGCGACATCTCGGACGAGCCGGCGTCCTCGTAGCCGGCCGCTCCTCGGTCGCCCTGGCCCCATTCGGCGCCCGTGCGAATCGGCATGTCGGCGGCCTCGGCGGTGTCAGTCTCGGAGAACGGGTGGACTCCGGTCGTGCCGCCGATCACGTCGCGCCGGCCGGCGCCATCGCCCGGCATGCCACCGCGCTTCGACGGGTCACCCTGGACGCCCTCCGGCTCGGTGGTTGGCTGCTCGACGTCGAGCTCCTCGGGCGGGACCTCGCGGGGATTCATCGTGATTCCTCCGTGCGAACATTCAACGGTGACCGCTGCCGGGTTGGACGGCCGCAAACGCCCGCGGTCAAACGTTTCATCGGCCTTGCGACCGTCAACCGTGAGACAGTCCGCGCATGCCACCGACACGGACCGCGACCGGAGCACCCGTCCTCACCCGACGCACCCTCAACCGGGCGATCCTCGAGCGCCAGCTCCTCCTGCGTCGGGCGCGGATGCCGGCCGAGGAGGGGATCGAGCGCCTCGTCGGGATGCAGGCCCAGGAACCGCTCGACCCGTACGTCGGGCTGTGGGCGCGCCTCGAGGGCTTCGACGTGCAGGAACTCGCCGACCTCATCGCCTCGCGGCGGGTCGTCCGCGCGGTGTCGATGATGCGAACGACCATCCATCTCCTGACCGCCCGCGATTGGCTGGCCCTCCGGCCGGTGCTCCAGTGGGTCCAGGAGAGCCGCTTCAAGTCATCGCCGTTCGCGCCGTACGTCGCCGGCCTCGACCTCGACGAGGTGTCGGGGGCGGGCCGGGCACTCCTCGACGAGAAGCCGCGGACAAGCAATGCCCTGGGCAAGGCGCTCCAGGAGCGCTGGCCGGACCGCGATGCGTCGTCGCTCGGCTACGCGGTCCGCCACCTCGTGCCACTCGTCCAGATCCCGCCGCGGGGGATCTGGGGCAAGGGCGGCCAACCGGTCCTCGCGACGGCCGAACATTGGCTGGGCCGCTCCGTCGGCAGCGATACGGCGCCGGACCGGATGATCCTCCGCTACCTTGCCGCGTTCGGCCCCGCGACGGTCATGGACATCCAGGCGTGGTGCTGGCTCACGCGCCTGGGTCCCGCGGTGGAGAGACTCCGACCGCAACTGCGGACGTTCCGGGACGAGCAGGGCCGCGAGCTATTCGACGTCCCCGACGGCCCGCTGCCCGATCCCGACACGCCCGCCCCGCCGCGCTTCCTCCCGATCTACGACAACCTCGTGCTGTCGCACAAGGACCGCAGCCGGGTAACGGGCGAGCCGGGCTACTGGAACCTCTTCGGCGACGATCTCACCGGGGTCTTCCGTCGTGGATCGCTCCTGGTCGACGGGTTCGTCCACGCCGGCTGGCGGATCGATCGGGATCGCGACGGCGGCCGGGCGACCCTGGTCGTCATCCCGGTTCGGCCGCTGTCGGCGGCGGATCAGGCGGCCGTCGCGGACGAGGCGGCCCGACTCCTGGCGTTCTCGGCCGCTGACGCCACCGACTACGACGTGCGGTTCGAGCCTGTGGGTGGTTCCGACATCGCTACGGACGCCCGATCGTCGCCGTCCCGGCCGGCGTGAGCGCCATCACCTCCGGCGCGCCGGCGAGCTGGATGACCGCCGGCTCCCAGGTGAACATGCCGTCGTTGACGACCCTCGCCGTGTAGCGCATCCGGGCCGTGTGCCCGGACCGTGCGTCGTTGCCGGCGCAGAACCTCACTTCCTGGCCGACGACGCTCGACGGCCCGATGACGCCCTCCTCGTTCGGTTCGCCGCGCC
>DASYTG010000034.1:0-118457 GCA_036002525.1 Candidatus Limnocylindrales bacterium | reverse complement strand
CGACGCCGGGCTAGGCCACTGGCTCGGGGAATCGCCTCGGGCCCGTCACGATGACCTCGCCCTCCGCCTCGAACGGCACGCTGCCCGTGTTCCGCACCCGGTAGCGATGGTGGACCGCCGTCGCGCCGGCGGACAGCATCGCGTTCACCGGGCAGTATTTCGTCGCCGACAGCTCGATGGAGCGCCGGACTGACTCCTCGGTGATCTTCGGCCCGACGACGATATGGAGGACGGTGACGGTCGTCAGCACCTGCGGGTACTCGTCACGCTGGACGGCCTCGACCTCGATCTCGTACGACTCGATGGCGTGGCGCTTCTTGGCGAGGATCGCCGCGACGTCCATCCCCGCACAGGCGGCGACCGCGGCGACGACGATCTCGACCGGGGAGTTCTCGCTCAGGTCGGGGTCGTCGCCGAAGACGACCTCTCGCCCGGTCCCGGTCCGGGCCTCGAACCGCAGCTTTCCCGTGTGGGTGATGTGGGCCCGCCGCTCCTTCACCGCGCGCCGCCGGGGAGACCGGCCTCGACGGCCGCGGGGACGTCACTCGAGTCCACCGCGGGCCGGGTCGACTCGAACTGCTCGTGGTACAGCCGGGCGTAGAGCCCGCCCCGGGCGAGCAGCTCGGCGTGGGTGCCCCGCTCGACGATCCGGCCCCGCTCGTAGACGAGGATCAGGTCGGCCCGCAGGATCGTCGACAGGCGGTGGGCGATCGCGATCGTCGTCCGGCCGACCATCAGCCTCTCGACGGCCGCCTGGATGAGCCGCTCGCTGACGGTGTCGAGCGCCGACGTCGCCTCGTCGAGGATGAGGATCCGCGGGTCCTTGAGCAGGACCCGGGCGGTTGCGACCCGCTGCTTCTCGCCGCCCGACAGCTTGTAACCGCGCTCGCCGACGACCGTGTCGTAGCCCTCGGGCAGCTCGAGGATCCGATCGTGGATCGCAGCCGCCCGGGTGGCCACCTCGAGCTCCTCGTCGGTGGCGTCCGGTCGGGCGTAGCGGAGGTTCTCCCGGACGCTGGCGTGGAAGAGGTACGTCTCCTGGGTCACGAAGCCGACGACCTCACCGAGCGATGCGAGCGTCAGCCGCCGGACGTCCCGGCCGTCGATCTCGACCGCGCCAGAGTCGACGTCGTAGAGACGCGGGATCAGGTACGTGGTCGTGGTCTTGCCGCTGCCGGACGGGCCGACGAGGGCGACGAGCTGTCCGGGTGCTGCCTCGAAGCTGACGTTCTCGAGGCCGAACGGCGGGATGAGCTCGATGACGGGCGGCTTGGCACCGTCGGCGCCGTCGGTTGCGTCCGGCGAGGTCGCGGCGATGTCCACTTCGACCCCCAGCCGATCACCGTTGGTCGACAGCTCCAGCGCCCGGCTCGAGGGCACGGCCTCCGTCGGGTAGCGGAACGACACGTCGCGGAAGGCGACCCGACCCTCGACGGTCGCGGGGTCAAGCGCCACCGCGTCAGGGGCGTCGACGATCTCGGGATCCATCTCGAGGTATTCGAAGATCCGGTCGAACAGGGCCAGGGCCCCCTGGATCTCGACCTGGACGTTGAGCAGCTGGCCGAGCGGGAAGAACAGCCGGCTCTGGAGGGTCGTGAAGGCGACGATGTCGCCGATCGTCGGCGCGCTCGGATCGCCCTGGATCGCGAGCCAGCCGGCCAGCCAGTACACGAACGCCGGGGTGATCGAGAAGATCGTCCCGATGATCATGAAGAACCACCGGCCGACCATCGCCTGGCGGACCTGCAGTCGGGCGAGCTCGCTGTTGAGCCTCCTGAACCGCCCGATGGCCGCGCTCTGCTGACCGAACGTCTTCGACAGGAGCATCCCGGAGACCGACAGGGTCTCCTCGGTCACGGCGGACATCTCGGCGAGCGACTTCTGGGTCTCGCCGCGGACCTCCCGGTTGACCTTCCCGACCCGGAACGTCAGGTACATGAAGAAGGGCAGGAGGGCGAGGCTGAGGACGGTCAGTCGCCAGTCGATGATGAACATCGCGACGATCGTGCTGAGGGCGATGGCGATGTTCGAGGTCAGCGACGCCGCCGTGTCGGTCACGACCGACTGGACGCCGCCGACGTCGTTCGCGAGCCGGCTCTGGATCTCGCCGGTCCGCGTCTCCGTGAAGAACCGCAGCGGCATCCGCTGGAGATGGGTGTAGAGGGCCGTCCGGAGGTCCTGCATGACGTGCTGGCCGATGACGTTGTTCAGGTAGCTCTGACCCAGCCCGACCAGGCCGCTTACGATCGGCAGCACGATCATCAGCCCGACGAAGAGGTTGAGCAGGAAGAAGTCGCGGCGGGGGAGCGCCTCGTCGATGAGGAGCTTCAGGAGGATGGGGTTGACGAGGCCGATGAGGCTCGTCGCGAGGATCGCGACGAGGACGACGGCGACCTGGAGCCGGTACGGCTTGAAGAACGCGACGATCCGACGCAGCGTCCGGCCCCGGCGCTCCTTCGGGATCGGTGGGCCGGGTTCGCCGGCCATGAACCCGCCCCATGGACCGCCACCCCCGCCACGACCCCGTCCCGTGCCGGCGCCGGCCTGGGCGCCGACCCGTCCGAACCCGCCCCGCCCGCTCATCGGGCCGTTCCTCTCGTCATCGTTCGGACGCTATCACGGACCGCCTATCGTTGCCGCCGCAACGACCCGGGCGTGGCCCGGCGGCTATCCCGCGACTTCCGCGGTGGCCACGATCGTCGAGCGTCGCGACGGCGCGCGGCGAGCGAGGGCGTCACCCGCGCGGCCGAGCAAGCGAGTCGGCCAGGTGCGGCCCCACGCCCGGCCGAGGAAACCCACCGTCTGGATCTCGACCCGCTCGAATCCGGCCTCCTCGAGAGCGCCGCGGACAGACGCGACGTCGTTGCAGGCCCCGACGATCGGGTGGGCGTCGGCGGCGGACGCCTTGACCACGCGCTGGAGCGCGGCGCGGGGGCGGGCCGGCATGGCGAGGTACGCGCCAACGAAGGGATGACGGCGGTTGACGGTCGTGATGACCAGGCGGCCACCGGGTCGGAGCCAGCCTCGGAGGTGGCGGAAGGCCGCGGCAGGATCCGCGAGGTGTTCCACCGTGAAGTTCGACAGGATCACGTCGAACGATCCTGGCGGGAAGGCCGCGGCGTCGGCGCACAAGTCGACGGTCGCGAAGTCGTCGAGGTAGGGGAGTGCCCCCGGCATGGGCGGATGGATGTCGGCCCCCACGAGCCGTGCGATCCGGGCGCGGAACTGGCGGAGAGGCGACGCCCGGCCACAGCCCGCGTCGAGGACCGCCACGCCACCCGCCGGCCCACGGGATTCCGCCGCCGTGATCGCCTCGTCGAGGACCGTCCGAACGATCGGGTGAACTGTCACCACGCGGTGGCCGTGCTCGCCTCGGCGATTCCCTGGGACTCGAGCCAGCGCTCGGCGTCGATCGCCGCCTTGCAGCCGTCACCCGCGGCGGTCACGGCCTGGCGATAGCGATGGTCGTGGACGTCGCCCGCGATGAACACGCCGTCAATCTTCGAGTGGGTCTCGTCACGCACGACGAGGTAGCCCATCTCGTCGACCTCGAGCCAGTCCCGGAAGACCTCCGTGTTCGGCTTGTAGCCGATCGCGATGAACAGGCCTTCCATCTCCACCTCGGTCACCTCGTCGGTCTGCGTGTCGCGAAGGCGCAGGCCCTCGACCTTCGAGTCGCCGAGGACCTCCTCGACGGCGGTGTTCGGGCGGATCTGGATCTTCGGATTGGCCTTTGCCCGGTCGACCATGATCTTGCTCGCCCGAAACGTGTCGCGGCGATGGAGGAGGTGGACCTTCTTCGCGAAGCGGGTGAGGAACGATGCCTCCTCGAAGGCCGTGTCCCCGCCACCGACGACGGCGATCTCGCGGTCGCGGAAGAAGAACCCATCGCAGGTTGCGCACGCCGAAACGCCACGCCCGCGGAGGCGCGTCTCGCTCTCGATGCCCAGCCACAGGGCCGATGCCCCGGTCGCGACGACGACCGACTCGGCCGTGTACTCGACGCCGCGCGCCCAGAGCCGGAACGGCCGGCCGGAGAAGTCGACCCGGTCGACGTCGACGTCGACGACCCGCGCCCCGAAGCGGGTCGCCTGGTCGCGGAACATCTGCATGAGCTCAGGACCCTGGATCCCGTCCGGGAAGCCAGGGTAATTTTCGACGTCGCTCGTGATCATCAGCTGGCCGCCCGGGGCCGAGCCGGCGAGGACGATCGGCTCGAGGTTCGCCCGCGCCGCGTAGATCGCGGCGGTCAGGCCGGCCGGCCCGGAGCCGACGATGATCAGCTTCGATTCGGTGCGGGCCCCGCCGCCGTCGGTCGCGTCCGGTCCGCCCGCCGCGGTCGCCGGCTGCCCGAGGTCGATCGGGATGATCGTGGTGGCCGGGCCGGCCGTGCTGCCGGAGAAGTCGATGGCGAGGCCGCCGGCGGGTGCATCGGCCCCGTTGTTCGGGTTGGTCGGGGTGTTTTCCTTGTCGGTCATCGACCTCTATCCTAGCACGCTCCAGATACCCCCCCGGGGTATGTATCGGAAAGGGGGAGTATCCGCCGGAGGCTGGGGAGTATGGGCAACGGAACGCACCGCGCCCCCGACGCCGCCCACAAAGCCCGGTTCGCGGTCGTTGCGGCCAACCGCAACATCATGGGGACTCCGCCGCTTCGAACTCCCGCCAGCCCCGGCGCGGCGCGGTGCGGCCGGCACACCGGAGCGCCCTGCTCACAGGCCTCGAACCTGGGGGATGACCTCCCGGCCGATCGTCTCGATGTGGCGGGTGTCGTGGACGTCGCGGAGGCTGAAGATGACGTGCTGGGCGCCGGCGTCGGCGAGCTCCCCGAACCGCTCGACGACCTGCGACGGAGACTCGGACGCCAGGTTCACCCCCTGGAGGTTCGACCGCTCGATCTCGTCGAAGTTCCGGCCTTCCGTCTCGCAGTGCCGGCGGAGCACCTCGTACTTGTGGGCGATTGCCGTCGGGCCGCCGAACACATTAGTCGCATCCCCGTATCGGGCCACGAGCCGGAGGGTCTTCTTCTCGCCGCCGCCGCCGATCATGATCGGGGGACGGGGCCGCGTCAGGGCCTGGGGCGCGTTGAGCAGCCGCGTCGCCGAGAAGTGCCGGCCCCGGACCTGACCCCCAGATCCGCGCTCGCCGGTCCACATCCCGTGGGCGATCTGGAGCGTCTCCTCGAGCATCTCGAACCGATCCCCGAGCGGCGGGAACCCGAACCCGAGCGCCTCCGACTCCTCCTGGTTCCAGGCCGCCCCGATCCCGAGCCAGGCGCGACCGCCCGACAGGACATCGAGCGTCGTCGTCGCCTTGACCCAGAGGCCCGGAGCGCGGTAGTGGACGCCGCCGACCATCAAGCCCAGCCGCGCCCTGGTCGAGTGGGCGGCCATGTAGCCGAGGGCAGTAAAGCCCTCGAGCATCGGCTCGGTGGGCGCGCCGACGCTCCGGATCTGGAAGAAGTGGTCCATCACCCAGATCGAATCGAAGCCGGCGTCGTCCGCCGCCCGGACGACCCGGGCGAGCGTAGGACCGATGGCCTCGGGCCCGCCGGGCCAGGTGAACGAGCTGATCTGCAGTCCGAGCTTCACCGCCGCAGCGTAGCGATGCGCGCTGTTTCGTGCGGCCGGCGTCAGCGGAATAGGTCGAACTCCGGCGGCATGATCACGTCGCGGATCGAGGCCTCGCCGCGGGTGAACGAGGCGCCTCGGACGAGGGCCACCGGGCGGCCCGAGGTCTTGCCGAAGGCGAGCTCGGCCGCCGAGGCGAGCTCGTCTGCAACGGCGCGGACCGTCGAACGCATGACCCGGCCGTCGTGGTCGGGCGTGCCGCGGAGGTCGTCGAGCGGCAGGAGGCCTGACACGCCGATCGCCACGTCAACGATGCCCCAGCGCCACGGCCGGCCGAACGAATCGGAGATGACGACCGGGACGTCGACCCCGAAGCGATCCCGGACCGACTCACGGATTCGGGCGGCGGACCCGTCCGGATCGGCCGGCAGCAGCGTGACGATCGAGCCCGATCCCGGCCCGACGTTCGACGCGTCGACCCCGCCGTTCGCGCACACGAAGCCATGAGGCGTCTCGGTGATGAGCAGCCCGCGTTCCATCCGGACGACCCGCTTCGCCTCGCGGAGCACGACCTCGACCTGGCGGGCGTCACGGTCCCATTTCGTGGCGAACTCGGCGGCCTCGGGGCGTGGCTCGACGGTCGTGAGGTCGACGATCGCTCGCTCGGCCTTCGAGACGACCTTCTGGGTGACGACGAGGACGTCGTCGTCGCGGAGCGGGAGGCGACCGGCCGAGGAAGCCATCGCCTCGACGATGAGCTTCGGCAGGTCCGTGCCCGGCGAGACCTCCGGGATCCCCTCGATCGGGACGATCTGGAGGTCAGCGGCCATCGACGGCGCCCGGCACGGCCTCCCCGACGAGCAGCAGGTCGTCGGGCGTGTCGAGATCGAGCGTCAGCGGTCCGTCGAGCTCGACGAACCGCGCCCCGGCCTCGACGGCGCACGCGGCGTGCGCGGCCCGGCTGTCGCCTCCGAAGCCGAACTCGATCGCGTCCGGAGGAGCGAGCAGGAGCGCATTCGTGCCCCGGCGGTGCCGATCGGAGACGAGCACGACCAGCGGCCGAGCGGCGTCGTCGAGAGGCGCGAGGACTGATGCGACCGCCGACGGGGAAATCATCGGCAGGTCGATCGGCAGCACGAGGACCGCGTCGGCGCCGCCGGCCACGGCCTCCTTGCGCGCCTCCCGCAGGCCGCGATTGAGCCCCTGGCTCCGCTGCCGGATGGGGCGTCCACCGGCAGCCAGCGCGAGGCCGCGAACCTCGTCATCCGGCGTGACGACGATCGTCTCCGCGATCCCGGGCGTGCTGACTGTGGCCTCGACCGTCCGACGGATCATCCGCGTGACGAGGTCCCGCCGCTCCTCAGCGTCGAGCGTGTCGCCGAGGCGCGACTTCGCCCCGTCGAGCGTGCCGACCGGCACGATCGCGACGACGCGGGGAGGTCGGGCGCCTTCCATCGCGGGCATCGTACTCAGCCCCGGACCGCCGCGACGATCGCGGCCACGCCGAAGGCCAGGATCAGGGCGCCCGAGAGCCGGTTCACCCACGTGAGGGCCGGCAGCGTGACCCGGGACCGGAGCCGGCCGACCACCGTCGTCAGCACGACCCACCAGAGCGCCGAGCCGACGAGGACCCCGAGCGTCAGCGTCGCCGCCTCGAGGACCGAGCCGTCACTCAGGCCGAGCGCCGCGAACAGCGCGGCGAACGACAGGATCGTCATCGGGTTCGTCATCGTCAGCGCGTAGATCGAGGCGAAGGCCGCCGGGAGCCCCGGCCGGTCGGCGTCCGACGCCGCGGCGCTCGGTCGGGCGACGAGCGTCCGGAACCCGAGCCAGACGAGCACGAGCCCGCCGACGATCCCCAGCACCACGCGACGGCCCACGAGGACGCTCGTCACGGCGGTGAGCCCGAATGCCGCGATCGCGGCGTACGTCCCGTCAGCGAGGGCGACGCCCAGCCCCGAGACGAGGCCGTACAGCTGCCCGTGGGCGAGGGTTCGACGGATCGTCAACAGGCTGATCGGCCCGATCGCGGCCGCGATCGTGAACCCGAGCCCGATCGCCCGGGCGAGGAGCGGGAAGTCCATCGTCCCTCCGGTTGGGTGCCGGGCGGACCTTACAATGCCGGACGATGAGCTGGAACATCGCGCTGGCGGTCGTGCTTTCGGTCGCCGTCGGCGGGTGGATGGTCTTCGACGGCGTCCGCGCGCTTGTCCTGGGCGAGTACCTCACGCCCTCGAGCGGCCGGTACGCCGGGCAGCTGGGCCCATGGGCTGGACTCGTGATGCGGATCGGCATCGAGCCGCGCTCGACCGTGATGAAGGCGGCGTTCGTCGGGTTCGGGGTCGCCTGGCTGATGGTCGCGGCCGGCCTCGTCTTCGGGACCGCGGGCGTCCTCCAGATCGCGCTCGTGCTCGCGATCGCGACCATCTGGTACGTCCCGATCGGCTCGGCGATCGCCCTCGCCGTCCTCGTCCTCGTCGGAGCCGAGCTCCTCGGCTGAGGCTCAGGCGGCGACCGCGGAGAGGATCTCGCCGGCGAGGCGGGCACGACCGGCGTCGTCGGACATGATCGTGTCGGTGACGAGGACCTTCAGGCCGAGAGCCTCGATCTGGGACTGGAGCGCCGCATCGACCTGGTCGAGGACGAACGTGTCGATCCAGTCGGTGTAGAGGCGGGCAACGCCGAGCGCACTCGACTCGTGGCCCAGTGACGTGAGCATCCGATCCGCGGGCCCCTTGAGCGCCTTCCCGCCGACGATCCCCGAGACCGCGACGATCCGTGCCCCGCGCTCGCTGGCCGTGGCGAGTGCCTGACGCACGCCCGGCACCGCGAGGATCGGGCCGATCGAGACGATCGGGTTGGACGGCGCGACGACCACGACCGCCGCCGACCCGATCGCGTCGCGGACCTCGTCGGTGGCCGTCGCCTCGTCGGCGCCGCGGAACCGCACGGCGCGGACCTCCGGTTCCTGGTGGCGTCGGACGAAGTATTCCTGGAAGTCGAGCCACCCGTCGTCGGTTCGGACCTCCGTTCGGACGGCGTCGTCGGTCATCGGCAGGATGCGGGCGCGAACGCCGAGCGATTCCTGGAGATCGAGGCAGACGCCGGTCAGCCGTTCGCCGCCGGCGAGGCGACGTGTCCGCACGATGTGCGTCCCAAGATCGCGATCGCCGAGCCGGAACCAGGTCTCCTCGCCGTACCGCTCGAGCATCTCCATCGCGGCGAACGTCTCGCCCGCGATCCCCCAGCCCTGGACGGGATCGGCCAGCCCGGCAAGCGTGTACATCACCGTGTCGTGGTCCGGCATGACGAGCAGGCCGTGGCGCTCGGTGTCGTCGCCGGTGTTGACGACGACGGTCAGGCGTTCGCCGAGATGCGCCTGGAGCCCGTGGGCGAGCTTCGCCCCGCCGACGCCGCCCGCCAGCGCGACGACGCTCGGCCGGTCCGCGCCCTCAGCCATCGCCGAGGGCCGCGGCCACCTCGCCGATCCGGTCGATCGTCTCGGGGTCGAAGGGCGCCGGGAGTCGCGCGATCACCGTCTCGAACCCCATCTCGCGGTAGGGGCGGATCGCGTCGGCGATCTTCTGTGGCGGTCCCAAGAGGAGCGGCACGTTGCCGGCGTCCTTCGCGCCGTTGTCCTTCAGCAGCTTTGCGAAGGCCCTCTCGGCGGCGGGCGCCTTGTCGCGGATGACGATCGGGAAGCTGATCGACAGCGCGATCGTCGACAGGTCGCGCTGAACCTCGTTGCAGTGACTCTGGAGCGTGCCGAGCTTCCCGCGGACCTCATCGACGGTCCCGGACGTGTTCCATCCGTCGGCGCGGAGGGCGGTCGTCCGGAGCGTCTTGCGCGGCCCCGAGCCGCCGATGAGGATGGGGAGGTGGGGCTGGATGGGCCGCGGCTCGCACAGGGCGTCACGGAACCTGTAGTAGGCGCCGTCGTGGCTGACCCGCTCGCCGTCGAGCAGGCGGCGAAGGAGCATGACCGACTCGTCGAGCCGGTCGAGCCGCTCGCCGAAGCCCCGGCCGAAGTCGATCCCGAACGCGTCGTGCTCCCGCTCGAACCAGGCGCCGCCGATTCCGAGGACGGCGCGGCCACCCGACAGGTGATCGAGCGTCGTCGCCAGCTTCGCGGTGAGACCCGGGTTGCGGAACGTGTTCGCGCCGACCATCAGTCCGAGCCGGACGCGCTTCGTCAAGGGCGCGATGCCACACAGCGTCGCCCAGCCGTCGAAGATCGGCTGCTCCCACGGCCCGAAGATCGCGAGCAGGTGGTCCCACGTCCAGACGGAGTCCCAGCCGGCCTTCTCGGCGGCGAGCGCCGCGTCGCGCCACGTCGGCCAGTCGGTCGCCTGCGACCAGAGCTGGGCCCCAAACCTCATCTGTGCCACCAGCGGATTGTGCCGGACGCCGACCTGACTCGCGGCAGTTTTCGCGGAGGACAGCCGTCGCCGCTGTGCTAGCCGCTGTGGCGACCTGCAGCACGAGGGTGAGACGAGGCATGGGCGAGCCACTCGTCCAGGACTGCGGAACTCGCGAGACCCCACTCGCCGCAGACGGGGGCCGGATCAGGCAAGATCCGACCCACCCCATCGACAAACTGCCCGGTCCACCGGCGGAAGCAGTGTGTCCTCAACGTGTCCGCCCGGGCCAGAGGGGCAGAGCCCTCATGTCGAAAGTAGCCCTTCAGCCACGGCTGACGATTGGTGAAGAACGGAGCTAATCGAAGGCGCGAGGGCTTCAACTGCGAGGGGTCGATCGGGCCAGCTGCGAGGTCGATGTCGTAGAGATATACGAGGTTGGCTCCAGGCATTGGAGCGTGCTCTCTCGGGATTTTGGCTTTGATGACGCGTCCTGGCAACTCAACCCCACTCTGCAACGGCAATCGGAAATAGTCGCCAGCCTCTGGGTGGCGCGTACTGCCCTTACCTGGCAAGAGCACTCTCAACGCCGGTCAGCTTCGCCATGCATTGACTCCGCGCGAGCCTCGGTCAAGCCGTTAGCTTCGGGAGCACCTGCTTGCCGAAGACCTCGATCCACTCGGTCTGGTTGCGGCCGACGTTGTGGAGGTAGACCTGGCCGAAGCCCATGTCGAGGTATTTCTGGATCTCGGCGCGGTGCTTCTCCGGGTCGGCCGAGATGAGCATCCGGCCCTCGAAGTCCTCGGCCCTGACGAGCTTCGCCATCTGGGCGAAGTCGAGCGGGGAGCGGATGTCCTGCTTCGGGAACTTCATCCCGCCGTTCGGCCACTCGACCATGGCGTTCTTCAGCGCCCCTTCGTCGGTCGGGGCCCAAGAGAGATGGAGCTGGAGGATCCGCGGCATCGTCTTCGGGTCCTTGCCGGCCTCGCGGGCGCCCTCCTCGAACTTCTCGAAGACCGTCTCGATCTTCTCGTCGGCCGCCCCGACTGTGATGATCCCGTCGCACAGCGCGCCGGTCTTCTTGGCCGTGATCGGGCCGGCGGTCGCGACGTAGATCGGCGGCGGCTCGTCGGGCATCGTCCACAGGCGGGTCGACTCGAGCTTGTAGAACTTGCCCTCGTGCTTGACGTCCTTGTCGCGGCTGCCGAACAGCTTGCGGATGATCTCGATCGCCTCGAACATCCGGGCGATTCGCTCCGGGGTCTCGGGCCAGTACGAGGCCATGATGTGCTCGTTGAGCGCCTCGCCGGACCCGAGCCCGAGCCAGTGGCGGCCCGGGTACATCGCCGCCATCGTCGCCGAGGCCTGGGCGACGATCGCCGGGTGCATTCGGAAGCTTGGGCAGGTCACGCCGGGCCCGACGTCGCCCTTCGTCCGCTCGCCGATCGCGGTCATGACGTTCCACACGAACGCCGCCTGGCCCTGCTGGGGGACCCACGGCTGGAAGTGGTCGGCGGCCATGACACCGCTGAAGCCGGCCTTCTCGGCGGCGACCGAGTAGTCGACGACCTCCGACGGTCCGAACTGCTCGAGCATCGCCGCGTAGCCGATCTTCGGCCTGGCCATCAGTCGTCGGCTCCGTACTCGTAGGTCTGTTCGACCCGGACGCGGAACGTCAGGCGGTTCTGGCCCTTGTACGCGTTCGGGTCCTTGCTGTACCGGCGGGCGAGGGCCATGACGTCGTTCGTGGCGTCGTCGCCCTCGTTTACGAGATCGGCCCGACCCTTCAGCCCGATCCAGTGGAACGGCCGCTCGACCTCGTAGACGGCGATCGAGATTCGCGGGTCTCGCCGGAGGTTGGTTGGCCACTGCCGCTCGGCGCGACTGTTGATCAACAGATTGTCGCCGTCGAGCGCGTACCAGACGATTGCCTGGTGGGGAGAGCCGTCGGGATTGACGGTCGAGATCGTCGCGTAGCGGGGCGCGGCGAGGAACGTGCGGATGCGCTCCGGGAGGCGCGTGGTGGTCGTCGCGTCCGTCGCCTTGGGCATGGCCGGATGGTACGCGAGCGCGGCGCGATTCGAATTCCCGGATGTCCCCGTGGAGGACCGTACGAAGGCGCGCTCCCCGGAATCAGGCCGAAGCCGCCCGGATTCGTCGTCAGGCGTCCCGGGCAGGGACGAATGACTGCCGTGCTGCGCGGCGCGTCCCCTGGCAGGACATTCGGTCAAACAGCGACCGTCACTCGACGGCGATAACGGCCCTGTTGCTGGTCGGGCGCTTTGTCCGGGCCCGCGACGAGCGCACGACGGCCCCCAGGACGTCAAGCCGGCGCGGCGGCTGCGGGTCTCCGTTCGGCCGACCGAGGAGGAAGCCCTGGCCGAGCTCGACGCCGAGCGTCCTGAGCGTCTGGAGGTCCGCCCGCTTCTCGATTCCCTCGGCGAGGAGCTGCGCGCCGATCCGCCGTCCGAACGACACGAACGCCTCGACGAGGGCCTGCTTCGCGTCGTCCTTCGCGATCCGGTGAACGATTTCCTTGTCGATCTTGATGCCCGACGGCCGGAGCGCGGCGATGAGCGTGAAGCTCGCATAGCCCGCGCCGGCGTCGTCGATGGCGAACCCGAAACCGAGCCGTCGGAGCGCCTTCACCTGCTTCCGAAGCGGGACGACGTCGGAGACCGCCTGCTGCTCGGTGCACTCGAGCGTGATCTGGCGCGGCGTCAGGCCGACCCCGCGAACGGCCCGGGCGAATCGCTTCGCCTCGAACATCGGGTCGAGGAGGCTGGCCGGAGTGAGGTTGATGGCGAACCGGAATGGTTCCTTGCCCTCGAGGGTGCGAAGCGCCTGGATCGACCCGGCTCGCTCGAGGATCGCCCGGACGATGAAGTTGTCGAGCTCGACCGAGCGCTCGGTGTCGATCGCCGCCTGGACGATCGAGCTGATCGACTGGGGGAGCATCGGCATCTCGGGGCGGAACAGGCACTCGTACTCGTGGAGCTGCCCGGTGGCGAGCTCGACGATCGGCTGGAACTGGACCGCGTGCTTGTTGCGGAGGTTGAAGAAGTAGTCGAGGGTCTTCGTCTGGACGACCTGGGTGGACTGGGCCATGCCGATCCGGTCGGCGAGGCCGGAGAGCTGGACGGCGGCCGACAGGGCGACGACGTAGCGGTCGCTCTCCGGCAGCGACCGATCGATGGCTACGAGCCCGTAGTCCGGGGATCGAACCCCCCGCGCGATCTCGGCCGCGAGCGACTCTGTCAGGTCGGCGGCCGGGGCGATGATCGCGCTGCCCGACTCGAGCTCGAGGACGCGGGCCTCCGGCAGCACCTGCGACACCCGGTTCGTAAACCGGATGTCACGGGACCACAGGAGCCGCTCGTCCTCGCCCGGACGGGATGTGAAGAAGCGCACGCACCGACCCCGCATCGACGCCGGTCCGGGAGCTCGGGGCGGCCCCGGACGGCGACCGCTTCATGATGCCGTTCGTTGTCACCCGGGGCCGAGCCGCCAAGGGTCCCGGCCCCGGATGGTCATTCGTACCGGCCTCAACCGGCCGAGGCTCCCGTGGGAGCGTCGGGCGGGCCCGGCGGAGCGGACCGGTAGCGGATCTCTTCGACCGCGATGCCGCCGAAGTCGATCGGGCGCACGGCGCCGTCCGGTTGCCAGCCCATGGCCTCGTAGAAGTTGCGGCCCCGGGGGTTGTCCGTGAGGACCCACAGCACGACCGGGTGGATGTTCCGCTCGCGAAGATCCGCGATCGCGTGGCGGAACAAGCGCGCCCCGAAGCCCTCGCCCCACGCCGCTGGCGCGACGTAGATCGCCATGAGCTCGCCCGCCCCGGCCGGGAGATCGTCGTCGCGACCCGGACCGGTCGATGCAAACCCGACGACCTGTCCCGCCGACTCGGCCACCCAAAGGCGATGGTCGCCGGGTTCCTCCACTGTCTTCCGCCAGAACGCCTCGCGTCGTTCAACCGACAGCCCGTCGAGAACCGCCTGCGGGACGACCCCCGCATAGGCCGCGCGCCACGTGTCGACGTGAACGCGGGCCACCGCGGGAGCGTCCTCCGCCGTGGCGGCGCGAACGCCGTCGGCCGTCATGCCAGCCGCTCGCCGGCGCGGATCGGGACGTCGAGCCGGTTCTCCGGTGGGGCGAGCGGGCAGGCCCATTTCGGGTCGAACGCGCACGATGGATGGAACGCGAAGTTGAAGTCGATGACCAGTGTCCCGCCCGCCAGGTCGCCGCCGAGGTCGGCGCTCTTCGCGCCGTCGAGCAGGTAGCGGCCTGCCCCGTACGTCTCGGCGCCGTTCGTCGCGTCGCGGAATGGCAGGAACACGCCGCCCGCGTAGCCGGCCATCCAGAACAACGACAGCCGGCGCGGCCCTGTCGCGAACGGGACCTCGACAGCCCCGATCCGCGAGAAGGCGAGCACGTCCGAGCCGCTGTTCGGCAGCTCGATGGGGAGAGCTCCGGCGGCCGCCGGTGGCGCGGGGGCGACGGGCAGCTCGAACCGCAGGGTCGGGTCGTACGGCCAGTGATTGGCGCGGAAGCCCGCTCGCCGCTCGGGCGGAACCGGCGATTGGGGATGGTCGCGGAACAACGCCTCGCGCGCCGCTACCCAGTGCTCCCAGGCGTCTCGCGGATCGTCGCGGGCCATCCGTCGCACTCCTGCGTACACGTCGGCGACGCGGCGGCGCCAATCCGCCAACGACAGTCGATCGATGGCGGGCACGATCACCGCGTCCGTCGGCGCATCCCCTGGAAGATGACCACCGCCCCGACGACGATGAGGACGACCGGCCAGATGTCGCCCCAATCGACCGCCGGAAGGTCGATCCCGAGCGTCTTGTCGAGGAAGAACCACGCGCCGATCACGAGGAGGATGACGCCCAATACGATTGCGCCGGTGTCCACGCCGCGGTCGTCGCGGTGGCGTTTCGACGACCGCTCGTCGAGCGGCGGGGTGGTGGACCGGGAATCGGTCGGTTCGGCTGGTTCGGTCATCGTGTCGTCCTCCGCAGGTCCGCGGCCATCCTACGCTCTAGAATCCGCCGGTCGCGTCGGAGGCGGGAGGAGGAATCGGTGGCGGACACGGCCGAGATCGGGGTCTTCGGGGGATCGGGCTTCTATTCGCTGCTCGAGGACGTCCGCGAGATCAAGGTCGACACGCCGTACGGCCCGCCTTCGGACAGCTTCTTCCTTGCCACGGTGGCGGGGCGAAAGGTCGCGTTCCTGCCGCGCCACGGCCGGCGCCACACGATTCCGCCGCATCGGATCAACTACCGGGCGAACGTCTGGGCGATGCGCTCACTCGGGGTGAAGGCCGTGATCTCGCCGTGCGCGGCGGGCTCGCTCCAGCGCCACGTCAAGCCCGGCGACTTCGTGCTGTGCGATCAGTTCGTCGACCGGACGCGCGGCCGGGCCGATACCTTCTATGACGGGCCGATCGTCACCCACCTGTCGTCCGCGGACATCTACGACCCGGTGCTTCGCGGAATTGCGTCGGAGGTCATTCGCGAGCACAAGATCCCGATGCACGAGCGGGGCACGATCGTGATCATCAACGGCCCACGCTTCTCGACGAAGTCGGAGTCGAAGTGGTTCAGCGATGCCGGGTGGGAGGTGATCTCGATGACCCAATACCCGGAGGCGTATCTGTGCCGGGAGCTGGGCATGGCGGTCGTCAACATCGCGCTCATCACCGACTACGACGCGGGTGTCCTCGAGGGCACCGAGGCGGTCGACGCCCGCAGCGTCCTCGAGGTCTTCGCCCAGAACGCCGAGCGGATCCAGAAGGTCGTCCTCGAGATGATCGGGCGGTTCCCGGCCGACCTCGATGCGCTCGGCGTGCGCCAGGCGCTCGAGCACACCCGGGGCGACGGCCACGCGGCGTCGGACGAGGACATCCGGCTGTTCGAGACCGATCTGTAGCCGTAACTGCGGAACCAAGGGCGTATGGTCGACCCATGCGCTCGCACCATGAGCCGACACCTCGCGAGGGCAAGCGAGTGGGCTCGTGTCCGATCTGCGAGGCGGATCGCCCCCTCGACGTGCTCGCGGAGGTGGCGGCGACATGGGTGACCGCCGCGACCGAGGCCCCGCTTCCCGGTTACGTGTGCGTGGTGTCTAAGGTCCACGTCATGGAGCCCTTCGCGTTGCGTGGCATGGCGCGCCATGCGTTCTGGGACGACGTGTCAGCCGTCGCAGAGGCGGTCAAGCGGGTCACGGGCTCGCCCAAGCTGAACTACGAGGTTCACGGCAATACGATCCCGCACCTCCACCTCCACCTCTACCCGCGCTATCCCGGCGATCCCTACGAGGGAGCCGCCATCGATCCGCGGGCCGGGCACACATTCGCGCGATCCGCCGAAGATCTCGCCCGACTGCGCGATGCGATCCTCAGCGCGTCGCACGCGCCCGCCGTGGGTCGTTCAGGCCGCACTCGGGACGGGATCGTTGACTGATCGCCTCCCGATCGGGGTGAGTCTCGCGACGATCGGCGTGTCGTTCGAGTGGTGGCGCGATAGCGCCCTCCGGCTCGAGGCCGCCGGCTACGAGGGCCTGTGGTCGTGGGACCACTTCATGCCCCGCGGGTCGCGCCCGAACCCGGTCCTCGAGGCCTGGACGACGCTCACGGCCGTCGCCGCCCTCACGTCGCGGGTTACGCTCGGGACGTTCGTCGCTAACGTCATGAACCGCCACCCGGCGGTCCTCGCCCGAATGGCGGCCACGTTCCAGGAAGTGAGCGGCGGCCGGCTCGTCCTGGGAATCGGGATTGGCGGTCACCCGCGCGAGCACGAGGCATACGCGATCCCGTTCCCGCCCGTCCCGGAGCGCGTCGCGCGGCTCGAGGAGGCGATCGCCGTCGTGCGCGCACTGTGGACCGGCGGGCCGGTCGATGTCCGCGGTCGGTTTTACCCGCTCCGCGCTGCGATGGCGCTGCCCATCCCGACCCCGCCGCCCCCGATCATCGTCGGGGCAGAGTCGCCGGGGGGAGTGCGGCTCGCGGCCCGGGCCGGAGATGGCTGGACCAGCCCGCCCGAGAAGTTCTCGGCACTCGAGCCGGTCTATCGCGATGCGCTGGCCTCTGCCGGCCGCGGGCGAGAGTCAATGCGCGTGCTGGTGGGCTTCGAGGCGGGCCGGGCCGGTGAGGACGCACTGCGCGGCTCGCCGTGGGTCGAGAAACCGCGGGACGAACTGGCCGCGTGGCGGGCGCTCGGAGCTGACGGCGTGATCGTCACCGCCCGGACCGATTCGGACGTCGCGGGCCTCGTGCGCGCGGCGGAACGCTGGTAGCCGGGACGCCGCCCACGGAATCGAAATCGGGATGGTTGCAGTCAAGCAACAACTCCCTCCTGACGGTCGCCGCCTTCGTTTCGTGGCACCATCACGCCCCGATGCCCGAGGCGCTCCCTTCCGCACCGCCGGTCCGCGGCTCGAACGCGACCCATCCCTGCGTCCGGTGCGGCCGTCCCGTCCCGCTCGATGTCGCCCTGTGCGAGCGGTGCAACCCGCTTGGCCTGTCGGACCCGGCCGCGTCCCAGGCCCACGGGACGGTCTTTCTCGCCATCGTCATCGGCGTCGTGCTCCTGGCGGTCGCGGGGCGGTTGGCACTGTCGGGGATCGGGCCGTTCGAGGCGCGGATCACCGCCGTCGAGGCGGCCCCGGCAGGCCTCGCGGTGACGGTCGACGTCCGGAACGAGGGCACGAAGGCCGGCCCGACGACGTGCCGGATCACCGATCCCGCGAACCGCGGGGTGGGCCCGGCGGCGATCGTCCAGAGCCCGCCGGTCGAAGCCGGGCAATCGCGCTCGTTCACGGCGACGATCGGCCAGTTCGGGGTGTCGCCGCGGCCCCTGGCGGTCGTCTGCGAGGCGCCGTGACGGCACCGGCCCGATCGCGGGCCGAGCCCGCACTCGCCGACGAGCTCGCCTTCGCCCTCGAGGTCGCCGCCCGCGCCGGCCGGCTCCTCATGGAACGGTACGAGCGGGTTGAGCAGGTCGACTACAAGAGCGCCCGTGACGTCGTCACCGAGGTCGACCACCTGTCCGAGGCGCTCATCCTCGAAGAGATCCGCCGGGCCTGGCCGGGCGATGCGATCCTCGCCGAGGAGTCGGGCGAGCACGCCTCGTCGGAGTCCACCGGATCCGGGTCCGGGGCCGGCACCAGGGCCGGCGCGACGCCGACGCTCGCCCGCGGCCGGACATGGATCGTCGACCCGCTCGACGGCACGATCAACTACGCGAACGGGATCCCGGTGTTCTGCGTCTCGATCGCCCTCGTCGTCCACGGCCGGCCGGCAGTCGGGGTCGTCCACGACCCCACTCGGAACGAGTCCTTCTCCGCGGCTGCCGGCGGGCCGGCCCGGCTCGACGGCCGCCCGATCGAGGCGAGCGACAAGGAGCGCCTGTCCGACTTCGTCGTGTCGATGGCCCTCGGCGGCCGCTCCGCGGCGACCCGGGCGCGGAACGTCCGGAAGGCGATCCGCGTGTCGCGGTCGATGGGCTCCGCCGCGCTGGCGCTCGCGTACGTGGCCAACGGCCGTTTCGATGCGTTCGTGCAGCAGGGCGGTCTCTCTGCGTGGGACGTCGCGGCCGCGGGCCTGATCGCGGAGCGTGGGGGCGCGACGGTCACGGACCTCGCGGGCGGCCCGTGGTTCGATGTCGCTCGTCCGCCCCGCTCGATCGGCGTGCTGGCTGCGCCCCGGGGCCATCATCGGGCGCTGCTCGACCTCGTCCGCTGAGCGGCGGGTTCGAACGTGCGTGACGCGCACGTTGCGACGGCTGGCGGACGGACGCGTCGTGTTGTTTGCGCCATAGGCACGAATTCGGTGCTTTGTGCGCGGTTTGTGCGGCACATGCACCGTACGGGAGCCCCGAAAGGCCCGGCAGACACGTCACCCGTCGGGACATGCGTGGCACGCAAAACCGGGGGCGACCAGGCCTCGACTCGGGCCTCGACTCAGGCCTCGACCCAGCGGTGCGGGCGGGCCCGCAGTCGGTCGAGGCCCCACTCGTCGCAGAACGCCTCCCAGCCTGCCCGAGGCGCACCCAGCCACTCGAGCTCGGCGGGTTTCTGCTGCGGAATCTCGACGCCGTCCGCGGCCGTGCGCAAGCGGGCAAGGTCGCGGTAGAGCATCGCCTCGGCGAGCCGGTCGCGGAGAATCTGGGCCAGCCCCACCTGGTTGCGGACGCCGGACAGGTCCCACGAGCTGCCGCGGATCGGGACCGCCTCGAGGTGGCCGTAGCGGGCGAGCAGCGCGGCGGCCGTCTTCGCGCCGAAGCCGGGGATGCCCGGGTAGCCGTCCGATGCGTCGCCCACGAGAGCGAGCCAGTCCGGGATCGACTCGGGGGCGACACCCCACTTCACTCGCACGGCGGCGTCGTCGTATACGATCCGCCGGCGTCGGTCCCACAGCACGATGCGCGCGTCCTTGACGAGCTGAGCCATGTCCTTGTCCGGCGTGCAGATGAGGATCCGCTCGACGTCCGGGTCATCGGCCCAGCGGACGGCGGCCGTGGCAATTGCGTCGTCCGCCTCCCATTCGACCATCGGCCAGAGGACGAGGCCGAGGGCCTCGATCGCCTGTTCGGCGATCGGGAACTGGGCGAGGAGGTCGGGCGGCATCCCGACCGACGACTTGTAGCCCGGGAACAGGTCGTTCCGGAAGGACTCGATCACCCGGTCGGTCGCGCACCCGACGTGGGTCGCCCCTTCCTCGCGAAGCAGGAAGAGCAGCTGGTCGACCAGGCCCGAAACGCCGGAGAGTACTTTGCCGTTCTTCCCGAGAACCGGCGGGCGCGGCGCGTAGTGGGCCCGAAACAGCTCGTACGTCGCGTCGACGAGGTGGAGCTTCACGAACGGCGCTCCTGGCGTCGCGGCAGGATGTGCTCGGGCACGTCGCCGGGCAACACCTCGAGCCATTGCACATCGAACGTCCCCGAGTATCCAAAGAGTGGTCCCCATGTCCGGTTTCGGACGTTCACGTGGATCCTGAACCGCCCGATCCGCTCGTCATACCACTCCCGCACGTCGGCGATCCCGGTGAACAACATGGGGAACCTGAATCCGACGAGGCCCTCGTAAAAGCGCTGGGCGCCGGACCGAAGGCGGAGGCCACCCGCGTCATCGACCGCGAGATCGATGTCGACCGCAAGGTGCTCGTGTGATCCGAGGTAGTCCACGATTCTGGCGCGCTCCTCGCTGTAGACCATGTACGCATCAAAGCGACGCGTCCGCCGCGACTCGAACGTGCGGATCCAGGACACAGTCTCCCGACCGAATTCGTCCACGAATGCGTAGTTCTCGATGGTGAAGGGAATGTCCTTGCCCGTCTCGGGGAACATGATCCGGCGCCACGTGCCGACGTACAGGAACGGGACGGTGTAGAAGCGGCCCTTCCAGACCTCCTCCATCACGCCCCGGCCGACGGCGGCGACGCCATCCCTGCTCGAGAAGCCGAACCGGCGCTGGATCTCGGGATGGAGACGGTCGAAGTCCGAACCAAGCGCCCGTTGATAGATCGAGGTCACGGGACCTCCGGCTCGGGGCGGCGCCGGCAGCGGCCGGCCGACGGGAGACCAGCGATCGTCAGGAGGTCGATCGCGGCAAGGCAGCCGATGCCGAGGTTCAGCGTGATCGGGTTGAACGCGGCACCGAGATAGCCCGGCGAGGTGATGGCCACGCCGACGGTGGCCACGACAGCGAACACGAGGCAGACCAGCGCCGGCCAGGCCTGATGCCAGAACACGAGAAGAGCGATAGCGAGCAGGACCTCGGCCACGCCGAGCGCGACGATCGCCGGCCCGACGAGTGCGCCGGGAACTCCCGTGTTCTGTAGCAGTGCCAGCTCGTCCGGGGCAGGCCCGAGGAGCTTCGGCACGATGCCGTGATACGCGAACGTGGCGGCGAGCCCGATCCGGGCGACTCCATGGGCGATCGCTTGGCGCATCACGCGCGCCGGATCCGCTCCCTCCTCGAGCCAGAGTCGCAGACGGTCGAAGCTCCACGCCGTCGCCCAGCCCATCAGCGGGCGGAACGCCAAGCGATCGAACAGCGCCCCGATGACTCCGTATCGGGTGGTGTAGTCATACGAGGTCAGGAATCGAACGCCCGCGGTCGTGGGGATGTACTTCCAGTAGCCGCGCCCTTCCCGGATAAGGCTGCGAGCCTGGTCCGAGCCGAACCGAAGCGCCGAGGTCTGGCTGCCGTCCGGTAGCGTCCGTTCGCCGACGGTGGTTCCTTCGCCGCTCACTGACACCCCGAACCCGAGCCTCGTCGTGTAGCGAAACCCCTGCGGCTCGCTCGGGTCCGATCGCGGCAGGTAGTCGATCTGCGAGAAGCGCAGGTCCCAGCGCTCGTGGAGGGCGGGATCCTGGGTATGGGTCCACAGGGCATCGATCGGGGCGCGGATCAGGCGCTCGACGTAGATGCTCAAGCCACTCCCTGCCACAGCCCGACGCCAGCCGCGGCCATCTCCTCGATCGCGCGCTCGCCGTCGCCGGGCTGGAGGTCGACAGCCCGGATCGCGTCGGCGAGCACGGCGGTCCCGAAGCCGAGGCGGGCGGCGTCGAGGGCCGTCGCCTTGACGCAGTAGTCGGTCGCCAGGCCGCACACGACGACCCGCTCGATGCCGCGACCGCGGAGCAGACCTTCGAGCTCGGTGGGGATCGTCTCGCCGGTCACCGGGTCGCGCATCGTGAAGCCGGAGTAGCCGTCCTCGCCGTTCGCACCCTTCCGGACGACCGGGCCGTCGGCGACCAGGCCCGGGTGAAGCTCCGCGCCCCACGTGTCGCGGACGCAGTGGACCGGCCAGATGCCGCCGTCCTTCTGGAAGTGCGGGGTCGACGGCGGGTGCCAGTCCTGGGTCCAGGCGACGAAGGCCCCGCCGGCGCGGGCGGCCTCGATCTCGGCGTTGATCACGGGCACGATCGTGTCGCCGCCCGCGACGGACAAGGAGCCGGCGGGGTCGGCGAAGTCGTTCTGGACGTCGACGACCACGAGGGCCGTGCGGGGGTCGTAGTCGTGTTGGGGGTCGTACTCGTGCACGGTCCTACGCTAGCGCAGCGACAGCTCGACGGTGCCCGCTGTCACCCCGCTGCAACGGCCGCACCGCCTGGGATGGACCGGTCGTGCCCGCGCCCGTGACACGATCGAGGTCGACATTTCACCGAACCGCCACAGGAGGTTCCGGCACATGACGGACACCCGGATGGAGGAAGGCACGAGCGTTGCCGAGTCCCCGGTCGACGACCCGACCTACAACGTCCTCCAGGCGCTCACCTCGAAGCTCGAAGCGATCGAGGCATACGAGGTGTATGCCGAGCAGGACGACAGCGGGATCTTCAGCGAGATGATCGAGGACGAGCGGCGCCACGCCGAACGACTCCTCGCGGCCCTCAAGGAGCGCCTCGGCGGCCGTTGAGGCGCGACGCGTTCGATTCGTTCGAAGCCGGGCCGTCGCGAGGCCCGGCTTCCCCGTATGCCCTGCCGGGGGACATTACGGGGTCGTCCACGCACGACGGCACTGAAGATTCGTTGTCTTCCGGCTCCCGAAGCGGCTAATGCTCTCCGGGAGCGCAGATGACAAGAGAAACGGGGCGAGGCCTCGATGGCCTCCGCCCCGTGGGAATTCGGGGATCGTGGAGCCGTTGGACGCCTCAGCCGATCAGGGCCGATGCCTCTTCGTCGTTGGCCGGCTCGTCCGCCGCCGGGGCGGCTGCCTGGCCCTCGACGTCGAGGAGGTAGCCGATCCCCTGGAACGTCTTGATCCGGCCGGGCTCGCCGGGCTTCGCACCCAGCTTGCGCCGGACCCGCGACACCCAGACCCGGAGGTACTGGAGGTCGTCGCGGTACTCAGGGCCCCAGACCTTCGTCAGGAGCTCGGTGTGGAGGACCACCTTCCCGGCGTTGGCCGCGAGGTGCTGGAGCAGCAGCCACTCGGTCCGCGAGAGCTGGACGAGCTCGCCGCCCCGGGTGACCATCCGCCGCTCGAGGTCGATCTCGACGTCGTCGAAGGCAATGACGCCGGCTCCCGGTGCGGCTCCCGAGGAGCGCCGGATGACCGCCCGGACGCGCGCCGCCAGCTCGTCCGGATGGAACGGCTTGGCGATGTAGTCGTCCGCGCCGAGGTCCAGACCCTTGGCCTTGTCGGCCGTGGACCCCTTGGCGGTGAGGAGGATGACCGGCACCGGCCGGCGCTCCCGAAGCTGCCGCATGACCTCGATCCCGTCGAGGTCCGGCATGACGATATCCAGGAGGACGATGTCGGGCCGGACTTCCTCGGCCTTGGCGAGGGCTTCCTCGCCGCCGCCGGCGGTCACGACCCGGAAGCCCTCCTCGCTCAGCGCGATCGAGACGAGCTTGGTGATCCTTGGCTCGTCATCGGCGACGAGGATGAGGGGTTGGGTACTCACTCCACACCTCCAGTGATGCCCCAGTCTGATGCCCCAGTCTGACGGAGCCGGGCAAACCCGGCCGGAAGACGAGGTCGGGCGTCCGGCGCGGGCAGGGGGCCCGCCCGCGCCGGACCGGTCGTCAGGCGCTCGGCGCAGGGAGCGACGGGACCTCGAGCGTGGGAGTGACCGGAGTGGTGCCGCCGCCTTCCCTCGGCGTCGTGCCCGGTCCAAGCGTGAAGTACCACACCGCGACGAGGAGGGCGATGATCAGCAGGACCCCGAGGATCGTCCCGAGGCCGGACCCGCTGTCGCTGACGACGACGGTGTCCCGCTCGTGCTCGTGTGTCATGTCGGCAGTTCCTTCAATTCAGGGCCTGGGCCGGAGTGCCGGAGCCTTCCCGGTGGAACGCGACCGGCTCAGTAGGCCCCGGATGTTGCCTGCCGGCGTATGCCGGACGCGGCGGCCCCACATTGCAGAACCGTTAAGCGGGCATAACAGTCGTTCCCGATTCGTTACCGTTCGCCCGAGCGCGATCGGGGCCACGATCGGCTACGCTGGGAGGCGACCCACGCGATCACGGAGCCGGGATGTATTTCGACGAGTTCAAGCACCAGCTGCCCGATATCGACCCGGACGAGACGGCCGAGTGGATCCAGTCGTTCGACCAGCTCGTCGGCCAGGAGGGGGAGGCCCGGGCCCGGTTCGTCCTCTACAAGCTGCTGAAGCGCGCCCGCCAGCTCCACGTCGGGCTGCCGCCTCTGACCCAGACCCGCTACATCAACACGATCAGCCCGGAGCAGGAGCCGTTCTTCCCGGGTGACGAGCAGCTCGAGCTGCGGATCCGGCGGATCGTTCGCTGGAACGCGGTGGCGATGGTCCTCCGCGGCAACAACCGGTTCCCCGGGCTGGGCGGCCACCTGTCGACATACGCCAGCTCGGCCAGCCTGTACGAGGTGGGCTTCAACCACTTCTTCCGGGGCAAGGACGACGGCCGTTCGGGGGATCAGATCTTCTACCAGGGCCACGCCGCGCCGGGGATCTACGCCCGGGCATTCCTCGAGGGACGGCTGACCGAGGACCAGCTCGACCACTTCCGGCGCGAGACCGTCCCGGGGCAGGGGCTGTCGTCGTATCCCCACCCCCGCCTGATGCCGGACTTCTGGGAGTTCCCGAGCGTCTCGATGGGCCTCGGGCCGATCAGCGCCATCTACCAGGCCCGCTACAACCGCTACCTCCAGAACCGCGGCCTGCTCGACACCTCCGGATCGCGGGTCTGGGCGTTCCTCGGCGACGGTGAGACGGACGAGCCCGAGTCGCTCGGCGCCCTGTCGATCGCCGCCCGGGAAGGCCTCGACAACCTGACGTTCGTCGTGAACTGCAACCTCCAGCGGCTCGACGGGCCGGTCAGGGGCAACGGCAAGATCATCCAGGAGCTGGAGTCGGCCTTCCGGGGCGCGGGTTGGAACGTGATCAAGGTCATCTGGGCCCGGGAGTGGGACGAGCTCCTCGCCCGTGACGTCGACGGCCTGCTCGTGGAGCAGATGAACAACACCCTCGACGGCGAGTTTCAGAAGTTCTCGGTCGCCGGCGGGGCGTACATCCGGGACCACTTCTTCGGCCCGGATCCACGGCTCAAGAAGCTCGTCGAGCACCTCTCGGACGACGACCTCGCCCGGCTCCGCCGGGGCGGCCACGACTACCGGAAGGTCTACTCGGCCTACAAGGCGGCCGTCGACTACCGCGGCGCGCCGACTGTCATCCTCGCCAAGACGATCAAGGGCTGGACCCTCGGTCCCGGCGTCGAGGGCCGGAACATGACCCACCAGGCGAAGAAGCTGTCCGAGGCGGAGCTGAAGATCTTCCGCGACCGCCTCCAGCTGCCGATCCCCGACGCGAAGCTGAAGGACGCCCCGTACTACCACCCGGGCGAGAAGTCGGAGGAGGTCGCGTACCTCATGGAGCGCCGACGGGCGCTCGGTGGGCCGCTGCCGAAGAGGATCGTCCGGGCGAAGCCCCTGCCGGTCCCGCCGGCCGAGATCGACGCCGAGTTCGCCGCCGGCAGCCAGCAGGCGGTCAGCACCACGATGGTCTTCACCCGGATCCTGCGGAACCTCATCCGGGACAAGGAGATCGGGCCGCGGATCGTGCCGATCATCCCGGACGAGGCGCGGACGTTCGGGATGGACCCGCTGTTCAAGGAGGTCGGGATCTACGCCGCCCTCGGCCAGCGCTACGAGCCGGTCGACTCCGACCTCGTCCTGTCGTACCGCGAGGCGACCGACGGCCAGGTCCTCGAGGAGGGGATCACCGAGGCGGGCTCGATGGCCAGCTTCCAGGCGGCCGGCACGGCCTACGCGACCCACGGCCTGGCGACGATCCCGTTCTACATCTTCTACTCGATGTTCGGGTTCCAGCGGACCGGCGATCAGATGTGGGCGTTCGGGGACGCGCGGGGTCGCGGCTTCCTCATGGGCGCGACGGCCGGCCGGACGACGCTGACCGGGGAAGGCCTCCAGCACGACGACGGCCACACCGTGATCCACGCGTCGACGATCCCGAATATCAGGTCGTACGACCCGGCGTTCGCCTACGAGCTCGCGGCCGTCGTCCGCGACGGAATCGAGCGGATGTACGTCAAGGGCGAGGACGTCTTCTACTACGTCACGATCTACAACGAGAACTATCTCCAGCCGGCGAAGCCGGCCGAGCCCGGGATCGACGAGAACATCCTCCGCGGGATCTACCGGTTCGCCGAGGCTCCGGCACTGGACAAGGGCGCACACCAGGTCCGGCTCGTCGGGTCGGGGGCGATCCTCCAGCAGGTGATTGCCGCCCGCGATCTACTGGCCGAGCGATTCGGAATCGCGGCGGAGGTCCACAGCGCTCCGTCGTTCCAGCTCCTCCGCCGCGAGGCTCTCGGGGTCGAGCGCTGGAACCGGCTCCACCCCGAGGCGAAGAAGCCGCGGGTTCCGTACGTCGCGCAGGCGCTGCCGGCCGACGGCCGGCCGATCGTCGCGGCGTCCGACTGGCTCAAGGCCTGGCCGGACATGGTCGCCCGGTGGCTGCCGGACTATTACCTCTCCCTCGGCACCGACGGGTTCGGCCGGAGCGACACCCGCGAGGCGCTCCGCGCGCTGTTCGAGATCGACCCGCCCCACATCGCCGCCGCGACGCTCGTCGCGCTCGCCCGCTGCGGCGACCTCCCGGCGACGAAGGCGGCCGCCGCGATCCGCGAGCTCGGGATCGACCCGGAGAAGCTGGACCCGCTGGCGCTCTGAACCGTGGCCGACGAGGCGGTCGATCTCGCTGAGCTGACACCGGTCGTCCGCCGCCTCCTGGGCGATGCCACGGCGGAGGTTACCGACGCGAGTCGGGACGCGCTCGGCTGGCTCAACATCATGGATGCCGAGCTGCATCGGATCCGCGGTACCGCGCGCACGTCGGACAGTCGGTTGGTGAGCTGGTCGTTGGTCGCGAAGACCTTTGCCCCGCCGGCATCCGACGCAACGGCCACCGATCCGGTCGCATGGGACTTCTGGAAGCGCGAGATCAATGCATACGCGTCAGGCGCGCTAGACGACCTGCCCGGCAAGCTATCGGCGCCGCGCTTCGGCGGCGTCGTCGAGCGTCCCGATGGTTCGCTCTGGCTCTGTCTCGAGGAGATCGCGGACGCAGTGCGCGGTCCCTGGTCGCTCGAACGATTCGAGGATGTGGCCAGGCGCGTCGGCGCGTTCAACGGCGCGTATCTCGAGGGCCGCCCTGTCCCCGACGTCGAGGGCCTCGGCGCGGGCGGACTGCGCTCATGGGTAGGGCTCGGCGCGGAGTTGCTGGAAGGTCCTGGTGCCGCGACAATCCATGGCCCACTTGCCGTCGCCGCCACCCCGAGCTCGCAGGCGCTTGCTCGCCTGGCCGCGAATCGAGGACGAATGCTGGCCGCGCTCGACGGCCTGCCCCAGACGTTTGTTCATCGCGACGTGACCCCGGTGAACGTGCTCGTTCGGGGTGGTCAGGCAGGGCGGGACTCGTACGTCGTCCTCGACTGGGCTCTGGCGGGACTGGGTGCGATGGGGGAGGACGCCGCCGGCATCGTCGGGGCGACACTGTGGCAGCTCCTGGTCGATCCGACCGAGGCCGTTGCCCTCGAAGAGCACGTGCTCCGTGGCTACCTCGCCGGGCTGCACGAAGCGGGCTGGCGAGGCGACGAGGCCGACGCACGGTTCGGCTACGTGGCGACCCTCGCGCTGAGGTTCGGGCCGCTGACCGCCTGGTGGGCCGACGAGCTGGATCGGCCCGACAGGGCGGACTGGTTCGAGCGCAAGTTCAGCCGTCAGCCGCGCCGGATCGCCGAGGCCTGGGGCCGGTTCCAGGAGTTCACCCTGGGCCGTGCGGACGAAGCCCGCCGCCTCGCCGATCACGTGATACGAACCTGGTAGGGGAGGGAGTGCGTAGTAGTCAGATTCGCCGTTGAACCTGATTTCTCGGCGCGGGCCTGAACGTAGTAGTCAGGACTTATCAGGTCGGTTCGCGCGGCGGAAGTTTGTTCCACCTCGTTTTCTTGACGCCGTTGATAAGGTCGCCACGACGACGGTTGCAATAGCCCCATCTACTGCGTGTACGATCGTCGCCGCAACTGAAAACCGACCGGCAGGCCCCTTGGGCGAGTCCCAAGGTTCGAGCACGATGCATAGGCAATGACCTGCTGATCTGACCCGAGCATGCATTCGGCGGGACCTTTCGAGGTCGCCGCCGAATGTCGCTTTCTCGGGGTCGAGTCCTAGGCCCGCGCTCGCGGGGCACGAACGAACTACGTGCTCGCCCACCCGGCGCGCGGTCCTTGCTGCTCGCGCGCATTGGTGCAGGAATGCGGCAGGTCGATGCCGCTCGCCTCGCTGGGATCAGTCAGTTCTGGCTCTCAGAATGTGAGCGGGGCAACGGCAACCCAAGTGAGGCGCTGGTCACCCGCCTCCTCGACCTGTACGGCGGCGACTCGTGACCCCCGAACGCCTCGCCCACCTCTCGCGCGCGGGCAAGGAAGGCGGGCGGCGCCGCTGGGAGCTGCATCCGATCGCGCCCGAGGGCATCTTCGATGAGGCCCAGCGGCGGTTCCGCGAGTCGTTCCTGCAGGGGCACTCGTGCAAGGTCTGCCCCTGGACGGAGATCGATCCCACGCTGCCTGACGACGTGAGGCGCAAGACTGCCGAGCGCCTGCGGCGCGGTCACTACAGAAGGATGGCGGAAAGGTCCGCGGCAAAGAGGCGGTCGGAATGACGACCCCCACCGTGGCGTGGACGGAGTGGATCGATCGGCCCGAGGCGGGCAATCACGGCGAATGGACGCTTGCCTGCGCGCACTCGTCGGTCACCTCCGAGGAGGTCAAGCAGCACTTCGCCCCTGACGTTGCCCTCGGGCTGTTCGTCGCCCTCCGCGAGTCGTCAATGGGCCTCAGCGCCGACGAGTGCGTGATGGTCGCGGTGAGGTTGCTGCTTGGTCAGTTACTGACGGAACGCGCGGGATGTTCATGTGCTCAACGATCGTTTGCTGTCGTCCACGACGAGGAGCAGGGGTATTGGATCGGGGACGTGCCGTCGTGACACCTACCCAATCCGTGAGCCACGCCAGAGGGTCCCGCGCACCGATTGTCCTGTCCACTTTGTTCCTCGCTAACGGGCAAATGGCCTGCGATCATCGCGCAGGGCATCGCGGCGTTGTCAATGGCAGGCAGGCGCGATGACCACGACCGACAGCCTCCGCGCCGAACTCCGCGACTGGGCAAAGGCGCTCGCGCCGGTCGAGTGGCACGGCGCCTCGAAGTTCACGGCGACCTGCCCATCCCACGGTGACGAACACCCGTCGCTCGACGTTGCCATTGGCAGAACGCGGGTCATCGGCAAGTGCTGGTCAGGTTGCTCGCAGCAGGAAATGCTCGACGCAGTCAACGCCCTGCGGAACGGCAGCGCCCACGTCCCGATTGGCACGAGCGACGTGTCGCCCACGACAGCGCTCCCACGGGTAAGGCGGCGATCGAAGAAGGATCCGCTGGACGAGCTCGCCGCCTACTGCGGCGTCGATCGCTCGGTCATCGATGCGCTGCCGGTGGAGGCCCGCGACGGCAAGGTCGCGTTCCTGTTCGGCGACGACCTCCCGGCAAAGACGCGGGTCATGGGGGCGCCGAAGAAGGACGGCCTCGCGTGGGAACCGGCAGGACTGTCAACGCCGCCGATCTGGCCGCTCCGCAAGCGATACCCGAAGACGCTGACGCTGACCGAGGGCGAAACCGACTGCATCGTGCTGCGCTCGCAGGGCGTCAAGGCCTACGCGATCACGAAAGGGGCGGGCCGGGTCCTGACCCCTACAGAGATCGGCGCTCTCCGGGATCGCGGCGTCGAGGCGATTGTCCTTGCCTTCGACCTCGACTCGTCTGGCAGCAAGGCGGATTCGGAACAAACGACCTCGATCATTGAGGCGGGCCTGATGGTCGCCACGATCCGCCCACCTACCAACCCGTTGCTGGGCGAGAAGGACTGGCGCGACGTGCAACGCTCGGGCAGGCCTTGGACGGTGCCCGATCCCGACAGCGACGACTCGCTGTTCCTCGCCCCCGCGATGGTCGCCGACCTCCTTGACCATCCACCTGACCCGCTGATCGATGGGTGGTTCCACCGTGGCGCAGTCCTCCTCATCGTCGGCGGACCGAAGGACGGCAAGTCGTCGCTCGCGTTCGGGCTGTTCGCGGCCTGCCTCAACGGGACGCTCTTTGCCGGATTGAACGCCAGACACATGCCGGGTCCAGTGATGGTGTCCGAGGAGGGGTACGACACCCTCGGCGAGAAGATCCGGCGTTACTCGATGACCGACTTCCGGTTGCTGACCCGCGCCCAGAACCCGGGCTTGACGTTCGCCGAGGTCGTCATGAAGGCGGCCCGCGTTGCCGAGCGCGAGGGGCGACCGGTGCTCATCGACACGCTGCGGGCGTGGGCGGGCATCGAGAACGAGGGCGATGCGTCCGAGGTAGGCCGCGCGCTGGACATTGTTCGGTCGGCGGTCATCCCGCGGGGCATCGCCTGCATCGTCGTTCACCAGACGAACAGGAGCGGCACCTACCGAGGCACGACCGAGTTCTTGGCCCAGGTCGAGACGATGGTCGAGGTCACCCGCGTCCCTGAGGACGACATGGCACGGTCGTGCCAGATCATCTCGCGGTATGAAGGCGCCGCCGATCCCGTGGTCCTGATCCGCGAGGGCGGGCTGTACCTCAACGCTGGCGCGCCACGCATCTCCTACGGCAAGAGCAACGACCGGATGGTCAAGCGACGGCAGGACATGAAGGTGCTGCTCGCTGCGGGACCGCGAACGATGGCGGAGATCACCTCGATGCTCGCCATCGGCAAGGACACCGCACTCGCTGACCTCCGCGCTATCGGCGCTGTCGAACGTCGCAGTGGACCTGCATCCGAGCGCAAGACATGGTCGGTTGACGACTCAGTTGACGACTCGGTTGACGCCACTCCTCAACCAGAACCCGCATCCAGCGTCGTGGTTGACGAGAGACACCGTATACGCGTGTCTCGTCGTCAACCGTCGACCGACGCGGATGCCCACGCGCGAGCGAAGGCGAAGGCAGCGAAGACGACGCCACGGAGGCCTCGGTGACGCCGCTGACCGATGCCGCAATGGCCTCGTTGGCGCCGTCACTGCTGACGGTAGCGGCGGGTCGCTCTCAGGAAACGTTTAGCGGTCGGGAGTGCTGATGGCAAACGGTGACCGACCGCATAAGTGGGCGCGATCGAAGGCGGGCAAGCCAGCAGGCGCGAACGTGCAATCGACCGCCTCGACCACCTAAACCGACCGATAACCGAGAGATAAGGAGGCACTCGTGACGAGACGGCAAGCAGCACTGCGTGTGGTCAAGGACGACGACCTGACACCGACCGGCAACCCCCGCTGCAAGGGGATCAAGAAGGACGGTGTTCGGTGCGGTGCGTTCGCTGGTCGAAGCGGGTTCTGCTACTTCCACGATCCGAACATCACTGCCGACGCCAAGGCGAAGACACGTGTCCTCGCTGGGCGCTCGTCAAGCACGGTCAGTCGTGTCCAGAGGTTGATGCCACCACGCCTTCGCTCAGTGTTCGATGACGTGGTCAAGGCGATGGCTGATGTCCAGTCGGGCGCCTTGTCGCCCACTCGCGCGTCTGCGCTCGCCTCACTGGCAACCGCTGCGGTGCGGGTGTTGATGACCGGCGAGATGGAGGAGCGTCAGCGTCGGATCGACGCCCTCCTGCACGATCCTGACGACTCGACGCCGCCACCGCAGTACGACGATGAGTAAGCACCCCACCCCACCCCCTGTACGACGACCTCGAGGCCGCTGCGGGGTGGCACTGGCATTTCTGGGTCCCGGTCCCCGGTCTGCCGGTGCTTAGGCTCGATGACCAGTTCACTCGCGGCGCGCATCGCCAAGGCGGAGATGCGGGTGTCGCCCAAGTACGTGACCTTCCGCCGGATCGACAACGGCGAAGAGCGGTATGTCCCGGTCGGGCAGGTCTTCGACGCGTGGTTCAACACGCTCCTTGGGCAGGTGCCGAACCTCGATCCCGCGGTGTCGGAGGCGATCGCCCACAGCAAACCGCCGAACGTCAATCGCCACGGGGACATGGTGGTTGGCGTGTATGCCGCTTGTCGGGCGATCTGGTTCCCACAGCCGCCACAGGAGGAGGGCGAATGAACGATCGAGGTCTATTGACGCAGAGCGACGGTCAAAGGACGTGACGCCATGATGGTCAGGTGTCTTGACCCGGAAATCGTCGTCGCGCCCGAGAGCGACCTTTCTAGCCGGGTCACAGGCGAGGCTGATGAGGCCTCATCTCTCAGGACGTGCCCGCGGTGCCAGGCGCGCCCGAGGCACGTGTATCGATCCGGGTACGTTGGCGGTTACTGCCGTCCATGTGAACTGGACCGAGGCAGGGCGCGCAAGGTGCAAGACCTCGCGCTGTCGCGTCGGTACCGCGCAACACCCGAAGGGCAGCTGGTCGATAAGCGCGCTTCGCTGAGGAGGTACTCCCTCACCCCTGACGAGTACGACTTGCTCCTCAACATGCAGGGCGGGCGATGCGCGGGTTGTGGGAAACGTGAGTCGCTGCGGCGGGGGAAGCGCACGCGCCTGTCTGTCGATCACGACCACAAGTGCTGCCCGGGCGAACGCTCGTGCGGGAAGTGCATCAGAGGACTCCTGTGCGCGACGTGCAACACGACGCTGGCGCGGGTCCATGACTCACTTGAGGTGCTGCGGCGACTCGCCGCCTACCTCGAAGCATTCGAGGTCGAGGTCTGATGGGCAAGCACGCCGATCGTCTGGCGGCGATCGATCACCGCATCCTCCTGCTCCAAATCGAACGAGATGGGGCGTGGGGCATTCCAGCGGCATCGCTTGAACGTCGAGCCGCGATCCAGCAGCAGTTGGCACAGGAGCGAGACGCCCGCAAGGGCGCCCGAATGCAGAAGGAGTACGAGCGCATGACCACCGAGGCGAAGCAGAAGGCAGAGCAGATCAGGAAGCGGGCGATCGCGCGGCTGCGGGAAGTGGCGGAACGCCTCCGTCAGTTCCCGCCGCTCGACGCCGACCAGACCTACGGCGTTCGGGCCGAGGAGTACAACAAGAAGCGGTCAAACCTGCTGCACGAGTGGCGGATGACCGAGGAGCAGGCGTTCGCCGCGATGGAGGAGTGGGTCGAGGCGAACTGGGCGCTCGCTCAGGCGCTGTACGACAGCGATCCCGTCGGTGACGCCGCCACCGAGTCACGCCGCGTTGCCGACGAGCTGGCTATCACGGGGCTCGCCGCGCCGCTCATTGGGCAGCCGCAGGCGATGATCCGCAACCGCCTGCTGTCGGAGGCGAGGCGCCTGATCGCGTCGAACGCGCCGGATCGAGCGCGGGTGTACGTCGAGGCGGCGAGGCGTGCCGGGGTGACCGATGGTCGCCTCGACAACGCCCTGACGGAGGCGCTCGATCGATCCGTGCCTCACCGCAGGCAGGCGAGGGAGCAGATGGACGAGATCGTCCTGCAGCGGGACCTGCTGCGGAACGACATCTACTCCGAGCGCCTGACTCAGAAGGTCGGCACCACCGCCGAGCAGGCGGCAACGTCGGCGAACTTGAAGATGCGGAACTTCATGCAGGAGCAGCGCGCAGCGGCGCAGCAAGGCGGTGCCGAATGAGTCAGCGCGTCACCCAGGCAACGACGACCGGGGAGCGGACGATCGAAATCCTCCGAGGCGAGACACCTAAGACGTTCGAGGACGCTCAGGCGTTGCTCCCGAGGGAGCGGCCGGCGCCCGACGAGGACCCGGAACTTGAGGCTGAGGAGGAGGTCGCCGCCACGGAATGACACCGCCCCTGTGTGCTGTCGCTTCGCCCAGCACGCGAGCGGGCAACGGGAGCGCGAGGCCTGCTGCCTGCCCCTGCTGGTAGTGGGGACGAACCCTCGCGCTCCCAACCTCCTGCCAGTCCCGATACTGGTACGAAGGAGTCACTGGGAACGGGCATCCGCTCGGAGGATCATCGTCCCCGTGAAGCTTGAACCGCGCCGTGGTCTACGTTGGTCGCCTCGGAGACATGCCGCTATGGGAGCGATCTGCGTCCTGCTCTCGGTGACTGTCGCGGGCTGCGGCCTAAGAGAGGACCACGGCCCCGTCGGATCGGTGAGGAACGACACGTCCGAAGAGGTCGTCGTCAGTTATCGCAGTGCTGGCGGCGCGACGGCTCCGTGGGAGATGGAACTGTCATCCGGCCAGACGGCTCTCGCAATTGCCCCCTTCCAAGCATTCGCTCGTTCCGGATGCCTGCCGGGAACGCTCGTGGCGACGCAGCGTGGCCGGGTCATCGCCGAGATGCAGGGGCTGTGCGCGGACCAGACGTGGGCGATCACTGCACCACAAACCATTCCGGCGTCCTCCTCCTAGGAGTGAGGATCGGACCCTCGTTTGCCGGTTGCGGCGCTCGCCGATGATCGTGTCGTGGGCGCAGGGGTTGTTCACGGGGCCACTGCGCTCGCTCCCTCCTCCCGGGCAGGACGTGTCGGATCACCAGTGGGGCTGATCGCGCGTCCTGCCCGTCTCCGCCTACGCCTCGATCACTCGTTGTCAGGGTGCTTTGCGGAGAGCGCCATGACATGGACGTGTTCGATCTCGCGGTCGCCTGCCCACGCCTTCAAGTGGTCCTGCAGCGCTTGGTCGATGCCTTGACTGGCGAGGAACAAGTGCATGCTGAGCATCAGCGCCGACTCGTCTTGGCCGCGCTCCTGCCGATCCTTGCCCGGCGGCTCCTCAACGTCCATCGTGACGATCCACGTTGCCGAGTACCGCCTCGTGTCTGTCACCGCTCGCCGCTCCGCTCGATGATCCTCGTCTCGATCTCGTGAGGGACGTTGCCACGCTCGGCAATCTGTTCCCCGAAGTCGAGGGGTGGAGGCGGCGGTTGAGGTTGAGGGGCGACTTGCTGTTCGACGGGCGGTGCAGGCGTCTCCGGAGCCTCGCTCGGAGGCGATTGCGGTTGCTGCTGATCGTCAGGCACCAATTCCTCCGGCGACTCGCGCCATTGCTAGCAGCAGAATAGTCGCGGCGGCAAGTCCCATCGCGATGTAGAGACGCCTGCCCTTCCACTTGGACCAGTCCGACAGTTCATCGACCGCGTTGGCGAGTGACCCGGCGACTGCCCGGTTGAAGTCTGCGGGAGCAAGGTGGGTTGCCTTCGCTGTCGTCTGGGCGTTTGGCCCAACATTCAGCCGCCCCGACACCAATATCCAGATCGCGAGGATTAGCGCCGTCGTGAACGTGCCGAGCGCAGCGATTAGTAGGACCTGCTGCCAGGGCGTGTAGCCGCCTTCGGGCGTTGTCAGGAACCCTGCGACAGCAGCCAAGACAGGAGGCAGGAGTGCGGCCTTGCGATCGATGCTCTCGAGGCCTCGCTCGACCATCAGGAGTTCGGCGCGCAACGTTTCAACGGCAGCGACGACGCTGTCGGGATTGGGTGCGACCGGGCGCTCAGGCGTCATCCCGCCCCAGTATGCGTTGATCGCGACCCCGCCTGACCCCTTCTAGAACGGTCGCTAAGGGGCGGGACGACCCGCGGCCCTGTGATCCCGTCGGATCGATCGTCAGCGACGCGTCTTGACCGGTCGCTCGTCGTCGTGCGCGGGGAGTCGAGGCGGCACGCACGACTGGTTGTCGGCGTTCGGTGCAGTGCCGCCAAGCACATGTCGCAGCATCGTCACCACGTCCGTTGCCGCGCGGGACCATGCGGAGACGGCACTTGCTGCTGGAGACGACAGCGTTAGGATCGCCAGCAGGAGTGCGACTGCCGCAGGAGCGCGACGCATTCCGCGCTCTGCTGGCACCAGTAGGCCCGAGCGTCGCTTGACCCAGCCTGACGGAACCTTGTCCACACCCAGTTATACTGCCCGCTTGGGACAATGGTCGGAGAATCTGCTGGACGAGGTCATCGCGAAGATCGGGGGCGACCCTGATCGCGAACTCGTGAAGGAGATGCTGCGCCAGACGGGGCAGGAGATCGACATCCTGACCGGGCGCACCTTCGACTTCCGAGGCACGAGGACGGTCCGCTTCGAGACGAACGGCCTCCCTTTTGTTGACGTCCCCGACCTGCAGCGCGGGACGATGCAGGGGGAGCAGTCCGTACACGAGGTCCCCGATCCGGTGAACGACCTCATCACCACGGTCGTTCAGGTGACTCCACTCGTGACGCTTGCGCCTCGCGCCATGCCGGTCGGTGAGGCGCTGTTCTACGCCGGGCAGATCGTCGCAAAGGCTCGCGGAGAAGGCCTCCTCGACAGCGACTACATCAGGTGGTGGCTGCGGGAGAACGTCGAAGGCGGCGAGATGGAGTCTGTGCTGCGGCGCGTCATGGACCCGGACCTCAGGTTCATCGTACCCATCCTTGGGTTCGAGTTCGGCGGATGGGGATTTCAGATCTCACGCCGCCTGATCTGGGTGACGGACAAGACCGAGGACGAGGGTCGGCTCTTCGAACACCTCTTCGACAAGGACGAGATGAAAGCGCGGCGCGCGCCACCGCTGTTCGCCACCGAGAGCGTCCTGATCGTCACGCGCCTGACGAGTCAACCGGTCGACTGGGCGTTCAGTGCTCGCATATGGACGCAGGGTGTGAACCAGCGCACCGATCGCCCGTGGCCGATGCTCGCGAAGGCAATCCACGCACATGGCATCCCTGTCGTCACGGTTGACCAAGCGTCCTCGCCGATGGAGCTTGCCTGCCAGGTGCTGCTCAAGGCGTACTGGCACGGATACGTCGGAAGCGACGAACCGCTCCTTGCCAGAGCCGTCGCGCTCGCCTTTCCAAGACAAGTAGGACGCGTCCGCCGCGAGACGAAAGCGCCTGACTTGGATGCCGCAGCGGCGCTGCTGCTGGAAGGCCTCCTCCATCCGGGTTTTGATCCCGCCCGCGGCGCGGAGGCGAGCCGACGCTACGTGACGCGCAAGGCGAGCATCGCGATCAAGCAGCACCGCAAACAGGAGAACGCCGATCGTCAGCCGTGGACCCTCATCGGGATCAGCGAGCGGCGCTACTACAAACTGCTGCCGAAGTTCGCGACCAAGGTCGATGGCCGATACGCCGCTGATCCGGGCGAGATCGTCCCGCGGATGCGGGAATACCTCGATCGGCTCGATCGCACCCGATCGGCACGCGCTGATCTGCTCGCGGGCCTTCGAGGACGTGGGTTCTCGGAAGCGGCGGCGAGAAAGTGGCTCCAACGTCACCGACCTGAGGACGCTCTGAACGCGTGGCCACGGAAACGCGCTGCGTGACCTGCCCGGCGAGGGTTGTTCAGGTCGACATCGCGAACACTGGGCGACAACGAACGAGGCGCGAGCGGTTGCCCACTCGCGCCTCCTCGACCCGTTGCGTGTCGTGACGCCGCCTTAGAGCGCGTCGTGTGGGAATGTCATAGGCGATCGCCGACGGCGATCCGTCGCGCCTCATCGATCGCTCGTGCTGTCGCTCGGTCACGACCGTAGCGGCGCATGATCTCCGCCGACCTCCAACCTCCGAGCGCCATCAGGTTCCCTTCGGACCCGCCAGCAGCGAGGTAGCGGTCGGCGAACGTGTGCCGGGTCTGGTGCGCGTGGACGGGACGCTGCCTCCCATCCGCGTCAAGGTTGTAGATGCCTGCCATGCGAGCACGTCTCGCGACGATCGCGCCAACGGCATCACCTGACAACCCGCCTGCCTGACCGATCCACAAGAAGGGTGACGAGGCGTGCGTGTTCTTGTCCCGCTCGATGAGGTAGGCGTAGATCGCGCTCGCCGTCTTCGCGCCGAACGCGACGACCCGTGGACGGTTGCCTTTCGTCTTGGTGATGACGACCGTGCCCTCTGACAGGTCCAGGTCGGTCAGGCGAACGAACGCCACCTCCGACCGACGCGCGCCCGTGTCGAGCATGAACCGAATGAGCGCCGTGTCGCGCCGCTGCTTGAACGCCTTGCCCTCACAGGCGCGCAGCAGCGCGCGCACCTGATCGTCGGTCAGGACGGGCACCGGGACTTCCGGCACCTTCGGCGGTCGCATCTTGGCGATGGGTGACGAGTCGATCTGCCCCTGCTCGACCGCCCACGCGAAGAACGAGCGCAGGCCGCCGTACCTCGCCGCTGCCGATCCTGGGCTCAGGCGAGTCAACTGGTCGAGCATGAACGCCTCGACGTGTTGGCGTTCGATCTGGGTGAGGTCACGCGGCATCCCGTTGGCTGCCGCGAACCGATCGAACTCGCGCAACGCGCCGACGTACACGCCGATGGTCGCCTTCGATCGCGCTGACGAGCGGAGCGACTGCATGTACCACGCGGCGTGCTTGCGAATAGGGGAGGAGGGGTCGATCCGATCGAGGGGCGACCGCGTCACTTGGCACCTGCCTTCGGTGCCGCCTTGCGCGGTGCCCGCTTCTTCGGCGCCTTCTTGTGGGATGCGATGACGACCTTGCCTGTCTTCTTCTCCCACGCTGCCGCAACGTCCCAGGCGTAGGACCACGACACGTCGTCCAGCGCCTGAGCGATCTCCTTGACTGTCTTGCCCTGATCGAGCAGCGCCCGGACGCGCTCCGCCTTCGACGGCGCGCTCGACTTCGCCTTGACTGACGCCTTCGACGCCTTCGGTGTCCGCGCGGCACGTCGCTTGGCCGAAGCGAGGCGTTTCTTGCCATCCGCTGGGGACTTGGCGGTGACGGGATCGGCGACGCGAGTCGCCTTGTCCGCTGTTTCGGTCCCGATGTCCTGCGTGGTCACGATGACCTCCCTGTCCTGTCACGGCGTAGAACGTTTGTTCTAATTCGCCGGGACCGCACTTATCGGGGACGTTGACCGTAGATGTCAACCGTCACGCACGAATTGGGCGTGAACCACGAACGATATGAACCTGATACTCCCTTCCGGTCGCGTGCTGCACCTGCAGGGGAGGCGCCGCCCTACGGTCGGGGGCGTCCGCGTCACGGCACCCGGTCCCTCCGGGTGTTGTGCGCGATCAACATCAGGAGGCCCAAATGGATCAGGACAAAGACACACTTCGCGACAAGGGTGACGACGACCTCGCCGAGAACGACGAGGCCGGGACCGAGACCGTCGGTGCCGGCGCGGGCGCGCTCGGTGGAGCCGCGGTCGGCGCGGCGGTGGGAGGCCCTCCGGGCGCCGTTGTCGGCGGGCTCGTCGGCGCGGCCGGCGGTGCGGTCGCCGGCGAGGCGGCCGAGGGTGACGACGAGGTCGGCGCGGGTGCCGGCGGCCTCGCCGGAGCCGCCGGTGGCGCGGCTGTCGGTGGCGCGGTCGCCGGACCTCCGGGTGCCGCCGTCGGCGGTGCCGTCGGCGCGGCCGGCGGTGCCCGTCTCGGCGACGAGGCCGAGGAGGAGATCGAAGAGGAAGGCGCGAAGCCGCCCGAGGAGCCGCGCCGCTACTAGCTCGCGGGCTCACCAGGCGGGGCGGTCGGACCGCCCCACGACACGGCCGCGGCCCATCCAGGGGCCGCGGCCGTTACCCTGTCACCCAGGGAACCTGTCCAATGAATCGCCCGCTCCGCATCGCCCACGCCGCTCCGCCGCTCGAGCGTGTCCCGCCGCGCGGCTACGGTGGCACGGAACGGGTGGTTCACGAGCTCGTCAGCGAGCTCGTGGCGCGGGGCCACGAGGTCACGACGTTCGCGAGCGGCGATTCGGAGGTTCCCGGTCGCCTCGTCCCGACGATCGAGGCCGCGCTCCGGCCGGCCGGCTTTGGCGGCGATGCGAGCCCCTGGTATCTCGCCACGATCCTGTCCGTCCTCGAGAGTGCCCGCGAGTTCGACGTGATCCATTCGCACCTCGAGTGGTACAGCACGATCCTGTCGAAGGTTTCGCCGGTTCCCGTCGTCACGACGTTCCATGGCCGGCTCGACTTCCCGTGGGCCCGCGACCTGCTCATCCGCGGCGAGGGCAACTACGTCGCGATCAGCCGCGCCCATGCGGCGACCCATCCGGACATCCCGTGGGCCGGCATCGTCCACAACGGCCTGGACCTCGCAAACGCCCCGTTCGAGCGGCGTCGCGGGGAGGCCCTCTGCTTCGTCGGGCGGGTGGCGCCCGAGAAGGGAATCGTCGACGCGATCGAGATCGCGAAGCGGACCGGCCGCCGGCTCCGGATCGCGGCGAAGATCGGCACGACGCCGCACGAGCTGGCGTACCACGAGGACGTCTTCCTGCCTGCCCTGGCGGCGGCCAGCGATGACGTCGAGTTCCTGGGCGAGATCAGCGGGGCGGACCGCGATCGACTCTTCGCCGAGAGTTACTGCACGCTCATGCCGGGCTCGTGGCCGGAGCCGTTCGGCCTCGTCGCGATCGAGTCGCTCGCCTGCGGAACGCCGCTGATCGCGCGACCGGCAGGTGCGTTGCCCGAGATCGTCCGCCACGGGCGGGACGGGTTCTTCGGCGACGACGTCGCCGAGATGGCGTTCTACATCGATCGGGTGGCGGGTCTCGATCGGGCGGCGATCCGGGCATCGGTGATCGACCGCTTCTCGGCCGCGCGTATGGCCGACGCCTACGAGTCGATCTACGAGCGCCTGATCGCGGGCGACGCGCCCTCGGCGCCCACGGCGACGGCGCGTGCCGAGCCAATGGGCACACCGCCGTCGCGAACGACGCTGACCGCCCGCCCGGCGCGGGTCCCGCGGTTCGAGAACGCGGCGGGCCTCGAACGGGCCTGGAGCGCTCGACGAAACGTCAGCCGGGCAAGACGAGTGGACTCGGCCGCGGACCCTGACGCCACCAATGGAGCCCGACCCACAGACTGACGAGGGCGGGGACGACCAGCCAGGCGAGGATCGCCGCGGCGACGCGCCGCCACGGCCCCTCGTCGAAGGGTTCCTCCAGCCTGGTGCGCATCAACTGGACCTCGTCCCGGACCGCCGCCAGCTGGTCGGCCAGCGCGACCATGTCCGCGGCCCCCAGGCGGATCGACGCGGCCGCGAGGTCGAGGTCGGCGGCCACCCGGCTGGCCTGTGCCGCCACCTGCTCGAACTCGTCGGCGGGACCGGCGAACGGCTGGCTGCCGAAGATCGAGATCCGGAGCGATGCCGCCAGCTCCCGCATCGTCGTCGCGAGGCCGCTCATGAACGTGCCCGCGGAGGCGGCCGCGCCGCTCGTCGAGACGAGCGTGTCGTCGACGCCCCGGGCGGCCGTCTCGGCATCCCGGATCGCCGTCGCCGAGGCATCGATGACGCTGAGCAGCTGCCGCCGCTGCGCGTCGAGACCGAGGAGTCCATCGCCCTCATCGCGGGGCCCTGAAACGAGGATCAGCAGGATCAGGATCAGGCCCAGGCTCAACGCGCCGTACAGTGCGAGCCCCAGGCCGACCCAGCGGCGCCCGATGACCGTGCCCCCCTCGAGGGAGCTCATCAGGCCCGGGTCATCGACCGTCGGAGCAGCACCCAGGCGGCGAGGAGGAGGACTGCTCCGATGCCGCCCAGGGCGACGACCTGCCAGCCGGCGTTCGTCCAGCCGCGCAGCATGAGGTCCTGGACCAGGCGGATGCCATGGGTCACCGGGAGGACGTACGCGACGGTCCGGACGCCGGGGGTGAACTCCTCGATCGGCAGGACGAACCCGCTGAAGAAGACGGCCGCGAGGAGCGTCAACAACGACAGCTGGACCGCCTGGCGCTCCGAGTCCGACAGGATGCCGATGAGCAGCCCGAGACCGAGCGAGGCAACCGTCAGGAGGGCAAGCACCCCCGCCACGAGCCACGGGTCGCCGACGAGCGGAACGCCGAGTACCTGGACCATCAGGCCCAGTGTGACCGCCGAGATCGCGCCGCACAGGACTCCGAACGCGAGGACCTTGCCGAGAATTACCTCCCACGTGCTGATCGGCGAGATTCGGAACAGCTCGATGAGGCCGGTCGTCCGCTCCCGAACGAGCGAGATCGCCACGAGGGTCACCGCGAGGTGCTGGAGGATGAGGGCCAGGACGCCCGGGCTGTAGAAGTTCGCCGGGCTCGGCTCGACCGTTGAGATATTGACGACCTCGGCCCGGGTCGGCCTGGCGATGACCTCGGGCGGGATCGTGATCGCCTCCGCCTGGCCGGCCTCGATGACGTAGCCCGCGCCCTCCTCGACCGCCCGCTCGAGGAGCTTGGCATTGACCTCGTTCGCCATGAGCTGGGCGAGAAAGCCGGCGTACGCCTGCATCACCGGATCGACGACGTTGATCTCGACCTCGATGACCGATTGCTGGCCGGCCCGGAACTCGGCCTCGGCGTCGGCCGGGGCCACGATGACGACGTCGATCTCGCGGTTTCGCAGGCGCTCCTCGGGGGCGGTCCGGTCCGGAGCGATCTCGACGATATCCATGCCCGTCACGACCTCACGGTAGGTCTCCACCTCCATCGGCAGGCCAGTCTCGGGTGGCACGACGATGATCGTCTGGAGGGGTCGCCGGTAGCCCTGGTAGCCGATTCCGAACACGGCCATGAGGATGAACGGCCCGAGGATCAGGCTCACGATCGCTCCCGGCCGGCGGATGACCTCGACGATCTCCTTCCCGACGAAGGCGACGAGCCGGGTGATCACCTGGAGGACGATCACCCGGCCACCTTCGCTTTCTCGACCGCGTCGTCGCGCGCTCGCGCGTCCCGTTCGACGAGCTCCGCAAACACATCGTCGAACGACGGCCGGACCTCCCGCGACGCGGCTACGTCCCCGCCGGCATCCGTGATTGCCTCCATGACCGCGGGGGTTGCCGCCCCGGCCTCCTCGACGACCACCTGGAACGTGCGCGGTCCCTGGATCCGAACGTCGCGAACCTCCGGCAGCTCGCGAAGCACGTTGCCGTCGAACGCGTCGGTCGTCTCGACCTCGATCAGGTCGCCGCCCATCGCCTCTCGGCGCAGGTTGTCCGGGGTTGCGAGCGCCAGGACTCGCCCGTGGGCGACGAGCGCGACGCTGTCGCACTCCTCGGCCTCGTTGACGTACTGGGTGGTCACGAGCAGCGTCCGGCCGGTGTCCTTCAGGCGGTGGAGCTCTTCCCACACGCGGCCTCGGAGGAGCGGGTCGACCCCCGCAGTCGGCTCGTCGAGGAAGTAGACGGATGGCTCGTGGACGAGCGCGCAGGCGAGCTCGAGCCGGCGCTGCATGCCGCCCGACAGCGCGTGGGCCCGGCGCTTGCGGGCGTCCCACAGGTCGACCGTCTGGAGCGCCTCGCGGACCCGCCGCCGACGGCGCAGCCAGAGCAACCCGAACATGCTCGCCATGAAGTCGACGTTCTCCGCGGCGGTCAGGTCCGGGTAGAGCGTGAACTGCTGGGGCATGTACCCGATCCGCTCGCGGGTCCGTCGCCGGAACCGCTGGGGCTCCTCGCCCAGAACGCGGACCGTGCCCGCATCCGGCCTCAGCGCGCCGGTCAGCATGCGGACAGTCGTGGTCTTGCCGGAGCCCGATGGCCCGATGAGCCCGACGATCGTCCCGGAGGGGACCGTCAGGCTGATCCCGTCGACTGCGACGACCTTGCCGAATCGCTTGCGCGCGCCGTCGACGACGATGGCGTCGCGGCGAGCGGGCGCGTTGGGACGGGGGCCGGTCGACATCGCGTGGGACTCCTGGGGAAGGATCGTGGACCCGGAGTGTCCAGCGCATCCCATTGCGGCTGGACCGTTCCACACTGAGCCACTGGCTACGGCGACATGACGGACGTGCCCGCCGGCCGGAGCGTGCAACGGCACTGCGATGGCGGGCTCGGGACCCGCGCACCCGGCCGAGAGGGCCGGTCAGCCACTCTCCCGCGGTGACCCAGTCCGTGAACGGCGACCGTCCCGAGCCCCGCGACGTCGCGCGGAGCGCCGGCCTGCGCTACTCGTCCGACGCCGAGGCCGGGATCAGCCGGCGGCGTGCCGGCCGCGGCTTCACCTATCTCGATCCGGACGGCCAGACGATCCGCGACACGGACACGATCGCGCGGATCAAGTCGCTCGCGATCCCGCCGGCATGGACCGACGTCTGGATCTGCCGCTGGCCGAACGGCCACATCCAGGCGACGGGGCGCGACGCGCGGGGCCGCAAGCAGCATCGCTATCACCCGCGCTGGAACGAGGCCCGCGACGAGTCGAAGTTCGACCGGATGGTGGCGTTCGCGGGTGCGTTGCCGGCGATCCGCGAACGGACCGACGCGGACCTGGCCCGGCCGGGCCTGCCGCGTGAGAAGGTCCTCGCCGCCGTCGTCCGGCTCCTCGAGCTGACGCTCATCAGGGTCGGCAACGACGAATACGCGCGTCTCAACAAGTCGTTCGGGCTGACGACCCTCCGCAACCGTCACGCGCAGACCACCGGCAGCCGCGTCCGCTTCCGGTTCCGCGGCAAGGGCGGACAGCAGCACGAGGTCGGGCTCCGCGACCGCCGCCTCGCGAGCGTCGTCCGACGCTGCCAGGAGCTGCCGGGCCAGGAGCTGTTCCAGTACGTCGACGACGATGGCGCAGTCGTCGACGTCGCCTCGGACGACGTCAGTGAGTATGTCCGCGAGATAGCCGGCGGGGACTTCACCGCCAAGGACTTCCGGACGTGGGCAGGGACGGTGCTCGCGTACCGCGCGCTTCGGGCGCTCCAGCCGGCCGACTCGGCGACCGATGCCCGGCGGAACGTCGTGGCCGCGATCCGCGAGACGGCCGGCCGCCTCGGCAACACCCCGGCCGTGGCCCGCAAGAGCTACGTCCATCCGGCGGTCCTCGACGCGTACATGGACGGCCGGGTCGGCGGCGCCCTCGTCGAGGCCGCGGAAGAGCAATCCGAGCCGCCCGCAGTGGCGACGCCGGAGGAGGAGGACGCGGTCGTCGACCTGCTTCGCCAGCGCCTCGACGACGACGCGAGACGGGCGACGGGCCGGCGGCGGAGCGGCGAGCGGCGCGGCTGAGGCTTGCAACACCGGCGCAACGCACGCGCCGGAGCGGCGGGACCGTTCGGTGCCGGCTCGCCGCACCCTCGCCCGCGATGGCGATTCTTGCGACGATCTTCGGTCTCCTCGGTCGGTTCGTCGGCCGACTGCTGACGGCGGCCCTCGGTTGGACCAGCACCCTCTCTTCGGCCGCGTCCCACAGAACAGGCAGATCGTCCTCGTGCTGATCACCGTCGGCTCGATCGCCTGGGTCGCGATGCTCTTCGGGGTCCTGTTTCCCGATCGAGACCATGGCGAACGCCACCTCGAGGGTGCCGGGCGCCCGATCGGTCGCCACCCGGTCGGCCCGATCGGGGCGGGCGCCCGGAGGAGCACGGCCCCCGGGATCTCGTTCGGAGCGCTCATCGAGTTCGCCGCGACCGAGCTCCTGCCCCGAGTCTGATGGTGGCCCGGCCGGCGGCCTGACAGTGGCCGGGAGGGCCGGGGTCAGTAATCCTCGCGGTAGCGCCGAAGGGCGAACCCGAACTCCGCCCCGCCGCCCGGCCGCGGGCGGGCCCAGATCCGGCCGCCCATCGCCGTGACGAGCCGACGGCACACGAACAGCCCGATCCCGGCCCCGGACGCCTGGGCGGCGGTCCCCGGCGAGCGGTAGAAGAGCTCGAACAGGTCGTCCGCCTCGTCCGACGCGAATCCGCCGCCCCGGTCGAGCACGCGGACCGTGACCTCGTCGCCCTCCTGCCCCAGGCGGACGTCGATCGTCTCGCCCGGCGGGCTGTACTTCGCGGCGTTCGACAGGAGATTGCGGGCCACCTGTTCGACATATGTCGCGTCGCCCCCGACCGCCGGGACGTCGACCGGCTCGGTCAACCGGATCCGCGTCTCCGGCCAGTGGCTCTTCTCCAGCCGGATCGCGGCCCCGAGCACTCGCTGGAGGAGCACCGGCTCGTTCGCCGGCTGCAGCCCGCCGCGCTCGACGCGGGTCATCACGAGCAGGTCCTCGACGAGACGGAACAGGCGCTCCGCCTCGCCGCTGATGTCGCTTGCGAGCTCGCGCCACGTCCTCTCGTCCATCGGCTCGTCGCGGGCGAGCACCTTGCTCCCGGCGTAGATCGTGGTGATCGGCGTCCGGAGCTCGTGAGACAGGATCCCGAGAAACGCGTCGTGCTGGGCACGAGCCTGGCGGGCGGTCGTGATGTCTCGCATGACCGCGATCCGGCTCTCCGGCTCGTCCGGCCCGGCCGTCCGGCCGGCAGTGCCGCGGACGGGGTAGACCCGCAGCTCGAGCCATTTCCCCCGCTGGTCGCGCATCCGGACCTCGACCGGCCCGGTCGTCGGGTCGAGCGCGGGACCCGGCCGATGCTCGAACCGCGAGAGCAGATCGTCGTACGTCTGGATCGGCCGTCCGGCAAAGAGGGCCTCCGCGGCGGGATTGACGAGCCCGACCCGGCCCGCGCCGTCGGACACGACGACGGCCTCGCCCATCGCCTCGATGACCGCCTGGAGCTCGGCTGCCCGCACCCGCTCGATGTGGGCGGCCCAGGCGAGCCGGGTCCGCGTGTCGACGGCGGCCTCGTAGAGCCGCGCGTTCTCCATGGCCACCGAGGCCAGCCCGGCCAGCTGGACGAGGATCGCCTCGTCGCCGGCCGTGAATTCGCCGCCGTCGATCTTGTCGGCGAGCTGGATGAGCCCGGTGTTCCGTCCGTCCGACTCAACGAGCGGCGCGGCCAGCCAGCCGCGCGGGGGCGTGCGTCCGCGCTCCCCGGGCTTCCCTGGCTGGCCTGCCTGGAGGCGCGCCCCGAGCTCCTGCTGGCTCAGCCGAAGAGGCCGGTTCGTGGCGCAAACCTCGGCATAGACGGCCGAACCCGACGGCGGGACCAGCTCCCGGCGGACCTCGGACTCCGGGGCGGCGACCGCCACCGCGCTGACCTTCTGGGTCCAGTCGGTGTCGATGGTCTCGCTCGTCACGGCCTGGCGGGCCCCGATGATCTCCCGCGAGCGCTCCGTCGCGACGCGGATCACCTCGTCGAGCGACAACGAGCGATGCATCTCCCGGGCCGCTCCCGAGAGCTCGTGGAGGAGGGCGACCTCGCGATCGTCCGGCCCTGCCCTCGCGCGTCCGGGGCCAAGCGCGCTCCCGCCCCCGGCTGAGGTGGCTGGCGGGTGGGTCACCCTGGTTCCATTGCTCCTGTCCTGGTCGTCTGCTCCTCCCGGCCGCGAGGGCCGGCAGACAAGCCGTATCAAGCGTCGCGTCAGCCGGGTCGAGCATGCGCGGGCACGGAAGGGAGTCGCGTTGCGGCCGTGTTGCGAGGCGCGGCCCGTGCTCGTGCCGCCGGAGGCTCACGCCCGAGCGATCCGCCGGTGCGCCGGCGCACCGCATGCTCGCGTCCGTCCAGCCCCTGCAAGCGGACTGCAATCGCCTGTCCCCGCCCGACGGTGTACCCGTCAGCCGTTCTGGGGTCTGATGCGCTCGTCACGTGCGCGATCACAACCGCCGCCGCCGGGCGGCGTCGTCGTCCGTGGAGGAAGCATCGGGGATGGACGCGTTGGAGCTGCTCGCGGAGGACCACGCGCGGGCGAAGAGGGTCATGCAGGAGCTGCGGCGAACGGAGGGCCCCGACACCCGCCAGACGCTGTTCGTCCGGCTCGAGCGCGACCTCGACGCCCACGAGGCCATCGAACAGGAGATCTTCTACCCGGCTCTCCAGCCGCGCGAGAGCGAGATCGTTCTCGAGGGCATCGAGGAGCACCATGTCGTCGACATGCTGATGGGAGAGCTCGACGCACTTCCGTTCGACCACGAGGCCTGGGGCGCGCGCTGCCGGGTGATGATCGGCAACATCGAGCACCACATGCAGGAGGAAGAGGTCGAGATGTTCCCCCGGGCGCGCAAGGCCCTTGGTCGCCGCGAGCTCGCGGACCTGGGGGCCCGGATGGCCCGCCGGAGGGATGAGGTTCTCGCCCAGGCGTGGCTGCCGATCTCCGCCGCGCTGCCGCTGTCCGCCGCGGGGCGGCAGGGGTAGGGAAGCCGGGCCGAGGAGGCGACGATGGACAACCTGCTGGACCAGTTCGGCCAGGCGATCGCGGCGTTCACCGATCAGCCGGTCGTGCGAGCGGTCCTCACCGGCGCGGCGATCTACTTCGTTCTCGTCTGGCTGGCGACGGCGTTCTGGGCGTTCCACGACCTCCGTCGCCGCCATCGCGACCCCGTTCTGCCGTACGTCGCGGCCGCCTCGGTCATCCTCGCCTCACCGTTGCTCTTCCCGCTGGCGGTGATCGTCTACCGGATCGTTCGGCCGGGCGAAACCCTGGCCGAGTCGCGCGAGCGGCAGCTCAACGACCGCCTCCTCGGCCTCGAGGCCGCCGAGAGCCTCCACTGCCCGGGGTGCGGGCTTGCCGTCGAGGAACAATGGCTCGCCTGCCCGTCGTGCCGGACACGCCTCGCCCACCAGTGCCTGTCGTGCCACCGCTCGATGGGCCTCGACTGGACCCTCTGTGCCTGGTGCGCCACGGAATTCGGGCGGCCCCCGATCGCCGACAGCCTGCCCGAGCGGGTCGTGGCGCGACCGGCGCTCCCCGCCACCACCGCCGAGCGGCACGTCGAGGCGGCCCAGGCCTGAACCCCCGGCGCCGGAGAGTCGAAGCGGCCCCCGGATGTCCGGGGGCCGTTGGTTGTCCGGGGCGGCTGCGCGGCCTGCCGCGCGAGGGGAGGTCAGCTCAGTGGCTGACGCCTCGCACGCCCGCCGTTCCGGCTGCTCCGGTCGAGGAGTGTCATCCCCATTGCCGCAGCCGGAATAAGCGCAAGGACCACGAGGATCCGGCTGGCACCGCCGATGAGCAGGCCGATCGCGAGGCCAAGCGACAGGGTCGCGCCTGCCGTCAGCATCTCGTCGGATCCTGTCTCGATCCGGCGGGCGGCCTCGTCGACCGCGGCGCGGGTGGTCGCTGCGGCCTCCGGCAGCCTGGCGACGACGGTCTCCGCCGCTCCCTTGACGCCGTTGGCAACGTCGCCGACGACCTCGCGCGGCGATGTACCTGACTGGGTTCCGCCGGCCCGTCCACCGGCTTCTGCTGTCGACATGTCGGCCGACTTCGCTGTCGTCATCCAGTGCCTCCTTTCGGGACGGCTCGCGGCTCGCCGCCACTCCGGCCTCCCGATGGAGGGTAGGAGGGCAGGCGCGTGGGGCGCTCGACCGGGAGGGCGTCATCGCTTGCAGCCGCGTGACAGGCGAATCGACGCCACCCGACGCCACCGACGCCACCATCGCCCCGATGCAAGCCCGCTGATAGCCGCCGCCGCGCCGGCGGGCTCGCTGCGAGAGCCCGCCTGACCTACGGTCGAGGCCCTCCGGGGTCGTTCGGCTCCGGGCCCCCATCTGGAGGCACCCCGTGGACGACATGAAGAAGACCTATCGGGAAGCCGAGGAGACCGCCAAGGAGACTTGGCGGAAGGCCGACGGCGAGGAAGACCTGGCCGACAAGGTCGGGAACGCCGGCGACGACATCCGCAAGGACGCCGGCAATGCCGGCGACGACCTCCGCGAGGGCGTCGACGACGTCAAGGACGAGGTCCAGGACGAGACCGAGCGTCGCTACTAGCCCGAGCCACGACGAGGACGCCCGCCGGGTTGGCCCGGCGGGCGTCCTCTTTGTGTCCGTGACCGTTCCCGCCGACGAGGCGGCGGGCAGAAAAGAACGGACGGCTCGAGGAGGGGGCTCGAGCCGTCCGTGGGAACGGGAGGGGACGCCCCGTCACAAGCGCCCCCTGGAGGGGATGGCCATGGTCGCCGGCAAGTGAACCCACCGACGAGCGGAGCCTACGAACGGCCGAGGTGCAGGAGGCTCAGAAGCCGCGCGCGGACCATTGCAGGCGCATATCACTCGGTCCGGCCAATCGCCGTGGGCGCGCGACGAAATGCGGATCGCCCACCCGCTCGGGTGGGCGTTCCGCTGGGCTTCGTTGGGGCGTCGGCCCCGCTCTGTCAGACCGCGCCGCTGCCGGTCCGAGTGCGGCCCGTGAGGGCATTGACCACGACGACCGTGATCACCGCGCCGATCGTCGCGACGACGATCGAGCTGATGTCAAGCGGACCGTCGATCGGATCGACGCCGAAGAGGGCGCCGGCGAGAAATCCACCGACCAGCGCGCCGACGATGCCGAGCACGATGTGGCCGATGACCCCGAGACCCTCATCGCCACGGACGAGGAAGCCGGCGAGATAGCCGGCGATCGCCCCGAGGACGATCCAGGCAATGATGCTCATCGATACCTCCGTCCCTTGAGTTGAGCCGCGTCAGGCGGACCCAGACAGGGTGGCCGGTCGGGCCTTCGGGCCTCGACAACGTGTGCCGGTTGCCGCCTAACAACCGTCTGACATCTCCGGGCCGGGATCCGGCAGCCTCCGGGTCCGGTCGGGTCCGGGCGGGTGGGCAACCCTCCAGCCGGCCTGCCCGTTGACAAGACGCACCACGTGCCGGCCCCTCCGGGGGCCGTGCAACAGGCCTGTTACGAGCGCCCGCGTGGCGCGCGCGCGGCTGGCAGGGACTCGGCGCGAGAGTCCTCGCAGCAGCCTGACCTGACAACCGCTTGAGGCTTCCGAGGCATGATCGACCGGACCCGGATCCAGAGCGTCGAGCCTGTAGAGCTCACGCGCGACGAGCGCTCGATGCGACTCGTCGAGTACGCCATGGCCGTCATGGCGGTCGCGGCGGCGCTCCTGCTGTCGCTTCGCTGACACGCCCCGGGCGGGGGGCGGTCAGGCCACGATACCCTCGAAGCCCCGCAGCGCCCGGACGCGCGGGGGAGCGGACGCATCCAACGGCTCCGGCCGGCGCCGCGCCACCCGCGCGCCACGGCCCGAGCCCTCCTCTGCCGCGACGTCGATGTCCACGCCGTATCGGGCCCGACTGTACGACGCCGACCGCCGGGATCGGGACGTCACGCTCACCCGGCAGCTCGTCCGCTCGCTCGACGACCGCAAGATCCTGTGGGTCTACCTCCCGGCGCGGGATCGGGAGATGGTCGGCGAGCTCAGTTCGCTCCTCGATCTGCCGAAGTCCATCGTCGAGTCCCTCGCCGAGGAGCATGGCCGGGCCCGCCTCGTCCGCGATCGCAGCGTCATCCACCTCACCGTCCAGGCGATCGAGCGTGACCAGCGGAACTTCGTTCGTCGGGAAGTAGACCTCGTCGCGGGACCGAACTTCGTTGTGAGCGTCCACGAGGGGCCCGTGGATGCGCTCGAACGGTTTGCCGGAGACCTCCCCTCCGATACGCTTCTGGGCCGTCTCGATGCGGGCTCGTTCTTGGCGGCCCTCGTCGACTCGGTCATTGCCACCTGGTTCGACCGGATCGAGGAGGTCGAGCGGGACATCGAAGGTCTCGACGAGCTGGCGCTGCGCGGCCCGACGAGCAACGGGTTCCTCGTCGACGTTCATCGGCTCCGCCGGCGGATCGCGTTCGTGCGCCGGACGATCGTCCCGCACCGGGAGGCCTTCGCTCCGCTCGTCCGCCCGGACTTCGAGCTCGACGAGCGCCTCGGCCGGCCGTGGCCCGGCCTGGTCGATCGCCTCGAGCGGGTGATCGACACGGCAGAGAACGCCCGCGACCTGCTCGTCGGCTCGCTCGACATCTATCTCGGCCGGGCGGCCCAGCGGACGAACGAGGTGATGAAGGCGCTGACGATCGTGTCGTCCGTGCTTCTTCCCAGCATCGTCCTCGCCGGGATCATGGGGATGAACTTCAAGCTGCCGTTCTTCAACGAGCCGTCGAACGTCTGGCTGGTGCTCGGCGCGATGGTGGTCCTCGCCGCGGGGATCCTCGTCGCGGCCCGGCTGCGGCGCTGGATCTGACCGGCGGCCGCGAGGCTGGTCCGGAGTCGGCCGGCGTCAGTCGGCCGGCGTCAGTCGGCCCGCATCACCTCGAGGCTGAACCCGAACTCGGCGCCCCTGCCGTCGCGTGGCCGGGCCCAGATCCGGCCCCCCATCGCCCGGATGAGGCGGGCGCAGACGAACAGTCCGATCCCGGCGCCGCTGGCGCTCCCGGCGGTCGATGGAGAGCGGAAGAAGAGCTCGAACAGCCGGTCCGCCTCCTCGCCGGGAAAGCCCGGCCCGTTGTCGAGGATGCGGACGAGGACCTCGCCGTCGGCGGCCTCGACGACCGTCTCCACGACCGAGCCGGGGCCGCCGTACTTCGCGGCATTGGAGAGGAGGTTGCGGACGACCTGCTCGACGTACGTCGGGTCGGCGACGACCGTCGGGACCCCGTGGGGCACCCGGAGCTCGAAGACCACCCCCGGCCAGCGCAGCTCCTCCGATCGAACGACCACGGGCAGCACCCGCTGGAGGAGCACCGGCTCGTTCCCGACGTCGCCTTCTTCCTCGCCGAACCGCGTCAGGGCGATGACGTCCTCGACGAGCCGGTGGAGCCGCTCGGCCTCGACATGGATGTCCTCGAACACGCTCCGCTGCAGCTCGTCGGTGAGCTTGCCGCCCCCCCGGGCGAGGACCTTCGAGCCGGCGTAGATCGTTGTGACGGGCGTCCGCAGCTCATGCGACAGGACGCCGATGAAGGTGTCACGGACGGCCTGCCGCTGACGGGGCTCCGTGACGTCGCGGAGGAGGACGATCGTTTCGCCCGCGCCGGCGGTCTCGAGACCGCCCCGCGCCCCCACCGGGTACGTGCTCAGCTCGATCCAGCGGTCCACGTCGCCCCGGATCCGGAGCTCGACCGGGCCACCCGTCGCCCCGAGGGCCGGGGCGACGCCATTCGGGTCCTCGAGGCGCTCGACGATGTCCTGGTAGGCGCCGGCGGCCACGTCGGGGAAGAGCTCCTCCGCGGCCGGGTTGGCGAGCGTGATCCGGCCGTCCGGGCCGCACACGACCACGCCTTCGCCCATCGCCCGGATGACCGCATTCAGCTCGGCGGCGCGCGAATGCTCGGCCTCGGCCAGCCGCTGGAGGCGGGCCTGGGCGGCCACCCGGTCGCCGATGTCCCGGGCGATGGCCACGATCCTGCCCGCTTCGCCCGGCAGCTCGACGTGCTGGAGGAGGACCTCCACCGGCACCCGCCGGCCGGACCGGTGGCGATAGGTGAGGGTGACCGTCCGCGACTCGAGACGGCGCTCGACGAGCGGCGCGACGAGCGCCCGGAGTCGGGCTTCATCGAGGTCGTCGGCGATCGCCGTCGGATCGAGGTCGAGCAGCTCTTCCCGGGTGAAGCCGACCTGGTCGATCGCGCCCTGGTTGACGTACGAGAGGCGAAGTGAGCCCGGGTCGAACATGAACACCGCGTCGAGGGTCGCGTCGAGGATCCGCTTGAACCGCCCGACGTCGCGGAACAGCCGGGCGTTCTGGATCGCCGCGGCGGCCCGACCCGCGAGGCTCTCGGCGAGTGCCAGGTCGTCCGGTCCGAACCGCCGGCCCGACTCCGCGCCGACGAACGTGATCGCGCCGAGCGCCTCTCCGCCGGCGAGCAGCGGGACCGACATGTACGACGTGAGCTGGAGCGCCTCGATCATCCCGCGGTACTCGGGGTCGGGGATCGCGTCCAGCATTGCCGGGGTGATCTCGCTGACGAGCTCCGACCTGCCCGACCGGATGACCGCGCTCACCCCGCCCGCCGCGTCCGCCTGCGGCGGATAGCGCTCGCGGAGCTCGCGCGCCAGCGCGACCTTCTTCGGGTCGACGTGGACGATCGCGAGGTGCTCGATCCGGCCGTCCGGTCCGACGAGGTCGACTACGCACCAGTCGGCGATCCGCGGGACGGCGAGCTCGGCGACCCGGCTGATCGTCTCCTCGTAGTCGAGCGACGATGACAGGAGACCCGTTGCATCGGCGAGGAAACGGCGGTTGTTCTCCGCCTCGTCGATGTCGGTGCCGGTCCCGACCCAGCCTCCGATCCGCCCGTCGGCCTCGCGGAGCGGGACGGCCCGGACGAGGTGCCAGCGATCGACACCGTCGGCTCGCCGGATCCGGCACTGGACCTCGAGCGGCCGGCCACTGGCCAGGCTGGCCTCCCACTCGGCTGCCAGCGCCGGACGGTCGTCCGGGTGGACGGCCCCCTCGGTCGCGAGGGGCGCCCGCGGAGAGCCCGCCAGCCCGGTGTACTCGGACCAGCGCCGGTTGACCATCTCGAGCCGCCCCGACGCGTCGGTCGTCCAGGCGATCTGGGGCATCGCCTCGACGAGCTGCCGGTAGCGGGCCTCGCTGCTCCGGAGTTCCGCCTCGATCAGGACCTGGTCGGTGATGTCGTGGAACGTGTTGATCGCGAACAGGACCGCGCCCCCCTCATCGAGGAGGGGCTGCGCACGCACCCGCGACCAGCGCATCTCGCCCGTCGCGCGGACACGGAAGCCGATCGTCGCGGCGGGCTCGGCGGTTCCCGCGAGCGCTCGGCGGCCCGGCAGAGTGGTCACCGGCAGCGGCGCCCCGGTCGTGTCGAACAGCTCGAACCGCGACATGATCTCGACCGGCTCGGCGGCCAGGAGCTCCTCGGATGAGGCGAACCCGATCAGCTGAACGGCATGGGCGTTGGCATACACGACCCGCCCGTCCGTGTCCTGGACCGTGATCCCGTCGTCTACCGAGTCGAGGACCGCGCCCAGCCGCTCGGCGATGGCCGCCCGGCTACGCGATCCGGGGGTGGAACGTTCTTCGGCGCGCTCGATCAAGGCACCCCTTGCTGCTACCCGGAATCCGGCGTCGCGGGCACGACAAAGTCGTGACGGTGCGGACGTCCCGGCAGGACTAGCGCATCGGCCGTTGCGACCCGACTGCGAGTCGTGGGACGGGTGTTACAGGTCCGTTGCGGACGGCCAATCGTCCGCTATTCTTTCCCCCAGTCCGTCACAGCCTCGCGGGAGCAGGGGCAACGCCACGAGGAACCGATGCACGTCGCCCCCGCCGACTTCCGCTCGGTTCGGAGCGGGAGCCTCATCCTCCGGTTCGCGATGCTCGGGGACACGGCCTACGTCCTGGCCGAGCTGCCGCAGACCGGTTCGGCCGGCTCGGTCCTCGAAGACCCGTGCACCCGTCCGCACTGGGCGTTCGTCGTCGATGGGACGATCCACATCGAGGCCGGCGGGGAACGCCACCCGATCGACGCCGGCAGCGCCTTCTACGTCCCGCCGGGCATCGAGCACCGCATCTTCTCGGACGGGCCTGCCCACCTGGCCGCCTTCGAGCCGGTCGATCCCGACCGCGACCTCAGCGACGAGCGCCTTCGGGCCGACGGCTACGAGGTCCTGCCGCGCCCGCCGGCCGTTCTGCCGGGCGTGGTCGTTCCGCCGCCGGGCGTCGATCTGGCCGCCGAGCCGGACGCGGGCGAGATCGTCGCGAGCTCGGTAGCGATGGGCGAGCGGATCCTCACCCGCGCCCGGTTCGGGGTCCGAAGCGGCTACACCTCGGCCTTTTGCGACCTGCCCCACTGGGGACTCCTGACCGCCGGCAGCCTGGCGATCGAGTGGGAGGACGACGTGGAGGTCGTGACGGCCGGCGACGTCTACTACTGCAAGAGCGGGCCACCTGGCCACCGGTTCCTCGCGGCCGACCCGGCCGCGCTCATCGATTTCACCCCGGCGGCAGCGGTGAGGTCGGGCGTCCGGGTCCAGGGCTGGCGGCCGCTGGGCCCGCCGGTCGATCGCCGGCGCCGCCGGCGGCCCGAGCCGAAGACCGTCGAGGTCGCGCCGCTCCTCTGACCTGCGGGTCGGCCGCGGCCCCATCCGGCAACGAGCGGCGAGGCCCCTCGGCCTCCTCCGGTTCCGCCGACTCGCCGCCGCCCGGGTCCTGGGCGACCGGGACCTCGCGTGCCTGGAGCCGCTCGAGGACGACGACGATCGCGGCCGCCACCGGTACGGCGAACAGCGCTCCCAGGACCCCGCCGGCCGCCGCGCCGACGAGGACGCTGACGATCACGAGGAACGGCGAGATGCCAATCGTGTTCCGCATCACCAGTGGCACGAGCACGTTGCCCTCGACGACGTGGAGGACGACGTAGATCACGGCGACGGTCAGCGCCAGCTCGGGCGAGACCGTCGCGCCGACGAGGACCGCCGGGATCGCCCCGAGCAGCGGTCCGACGATCGGAATTGCCTCGGTCACCGCCGCCACGAGCGCAAGCAGGAGGGCGGACGGCAGCCCGAGCAGGGTGTACGCGACTCCGGTCGCGAGCCCGATCGTCCCCATGAGGATGAGCTGGCCGCGGACCCACAGGCCCAGGCGGGTCTCCACCTCGTTCCAGGCCTCGCGGGCCCCGGCCCGCCGCCGCGCGGGCAGGAACGCGAGGGCGAACCGCTGGAGCCGGGCGTGCTCGGTGAGCCAGAAGAAGACGATCGCCAGGATGGTCGCCACCGAGACGACGGCCTCCGCCACCGTTACGCCGACCTCGATCACCGCGTCGGGGTCCGGAGGGATCGGCCGGAGCACCTTCTCGGCCTCGTCGATCAGCGCGCTGATGCTCGTCGACAGAGCCCGCGGCCGGAGGCTCGACGCCCACTCGTGCGCCCGTTCGACGAGTGGCGGCAGCCCGGCGACGATGTCGTTGAACTGGGTGACGGCGGCAGGCACGACGACGAGCGTCAGGCCGACGACGGTCAGGAAGAAGCCGGCGTACACGAGGAGGATCGTCGCCCCCCGACCCAGCCCGAGGTGGCCCCGAATCCAGCCGATCATCGGCTCGAGCGCGGAGGCGAGAAGGACGGCCATGAACACGAGCAGCAGGACCCGCCCGGCCGCCGCTCCGAGGGCGGCCAGGGCCAGAACGAAGGCCACCCCGACCGCAAGGGCGGCGCCCCTGATCATCCAGGCGAGGAACTCGCCGCGCATCGTCGGGCCGCGTCAGCCGCCGCCACCGTCCGGGGGCGGAGTGGGATCGGGCGGCCCTTCGTCGCCTCCGTCTCTCGGTGGCTTCTCCTCCTTGCCGTGGTCGTCCTTGGGCGGCTTGGGCTTCGGGCACGGGCCGACGATCTGGCCACCCCAGCTGCGCTCGCCCCAGAAGTAGGCGGTCCGGGAGTCGTACCGGCCCCGGACGCCCGGACCCCGGCGGGCCCGCTCGGCCCAGTCACGGACGTCGGCACGCCACTCCGCCGGCCCGAGCTCGGCCTTCACCGGGTCGACGCGCCATCCCCCACAGGCCGGCGAGTAGAGGAGCCCGGCCGGATCGACGGCGCTGCGCGTCCCGGGCTGGGTGCCGGCGAGGAAGTACTCGCGGATCCGGTCGCGGGTCCACGGACCCGGCCGACCGCCCGACCACGCGTCGATCGATGCGACGACGATCTTGCCCGGCTTGTTGAAGTCGGTCACTGGCCAGCCGCGGGAGTAGTCGCGGACGAACGCCCGCCACAGCGGTGCGGCCGCCGTGATCGACGTCGCGGGCTTGCGCGTCCGGGGATTCGAGTGGTCGCTGTTGCCCATCCAGATCCCGACCGCGAGGCCCGGGTGCTGATCGTCCTCGGGTGGGGCGAGATAGCCGTACGTCGCCAGGTCACGCGCGTCGTTCGCCGTGCCGGTCTTCACCGCGGCCGGCCGGCGGCTGCCGCCGGGGCCGTTGCGGACCTCGAGCTTCGGGGCCCAGATCGGGTTCTGGCGGCGGTCCGTGTTGCCGGCCAGGATGTCGGTCACGAGAAAGGCTGCGTGCGGGCTGAGGGCGGCCTCGACCCGGAGCTCGGGCGCCTGCCAGACGAGCCGCCCGTCGGGCCCGCGGATCTCGAGAATCATCCGGGGCGGCGGCCGCTGGCCGCCGTTCCCGAGCGCGCCGTAGGCAGCCGTCAGGTCGAGCGGCCGGACCTCGACGGTCCCGATCGCCGCCGACAGCCCGGCCTGGAGGAACGCCGTCTTCCCGCCGGCAAACCGGATTCCGAGGCGTTCGGCCTGGTCGGCGACCGCCTCGTTGCCGACCCGCTCGAGGGCCCGGATGGCCGGGATGTTGAGCGAGAACTGGAGGGCCCGGCGGACGAGCACCGGACCGCGCTCGAGCTGGTCCGCGTCGCGCGGGGCCCACCGGGCGCGGCGGTTGAACTCGGTCGTGATGTCGAGCAGCAGGCTGCCCGGGGTGAGGGCGCGCTGCTCGAACGCCGTGGCGTAGACGATCGGCTTGAACGCCGATCCGGGCTGCCGGGCGCCGTCGCCCGCCGCGTCGTACTTCGGCTCGAACTTCGGGCTCGCGATGTCGTCCCGGTAGTAACCGGCGCTCCCCGTGTAGGCAAGGACGTCGCCGTTCTTGTAGTTCAGTGCGACGAGGGCCGCGTTGTGGATGTCCTTGCCCCGCAGGGCGCGGATCCAGCCCCGGTCGCCATCCGGGATCTCGTACGCGTCGAGGAGTGCGTTCGCCTCCTTCTTTGACAGGTTCGGTGCGATGGCCGCGGCCGCGAGCCACCGCTCGGCAAGCGACTGCGCCTTCCAGTCGAGCGTAGTGATCACCCGGTAGCCGCCGGTATCGACCACGTCCGGACCGCCGAGGATCGACTCGAGCTGGCGCCGCACCTGCCAGGTGAAGTGGGCCGCCCGGAAGCGGAGCGGCTGATCGCCGGCCAGCACGACCGGCTCGGCGAGCGCCTGCTTCAGCTGGCTCTCGGACAGCCGGGTCCAGCGGGAGGTCGCGAGGTTGTCGAGGATCCAGTCCCGCCGGACGACCGGTGGGGCCGACGACGGGACGACTAGCCGGCCGTCCTCGTCGGGCTTCGCAAACCGGTATGGGTCGAGCGTCGTGGGTGACTTCGGCAACGCCGCCAGCAGCGCGGCCTGGGCCGGGGTGAGCTCTGCGAGATCGGTGACGCCGAAATAGATCCGGGCCGCGGCCGCGACGCCGTACGCGTCGTGGCCGTAGAAGATCTCGTTGAGGTAGGCGGTGACGATCTGCTCCTTGCCGCCCTCCCCGGGGAAGGCCTCGGTCAGCCGGGCCGACTGGATGATCTCCTTCGCCTTGCGCAGGTATCGGTCGGCGCCTGGCCTCGTGTACTCGTCCGGGAGGAGCCGGGCCCGGACGAGCTGCTGGGTGATCGTCGATGCGCCCCGCTCGCTCTGCCCGCTCGCGTTCTCGGCCATCGCCGACAGGATCGCGCCCGGGTCGTAGCCGTCGTTCTCCCAGAACGTCCGGTCCTCGGCGGTGGTCGTCGCATCGAGGATGAGCCGGGGAACCTCGTCGAAGGTGACGACGCGGCGCTGCTCGCGCTGGAAGCGAGCCAGCTCCACCTCGCCGCTCCGGTCGTACACGACGGTCGGCTGGCTGAACGTCATGCTCCGCAACCCCGACGGGTCGGGCAGGTCCGTGGAGAGGGCGCCGACGGTCGCGATGGCGGCGACGCCGAACAGCCCCACCGTCCCGCCGACGACGAGGACGATGACGAGGAGCAACGTCAGCACGATCGCGACGGCCCTGCTGCCGCCGTGGCGATGGTGATGGACGGGACGGGGGAGACGCGCCTGGGCCGGCCAATGGCCGTGGGAATGGGCGTGGCCGAACCGCGTCCGGGCGGAGGCGGCCGTGCGATATCGACCCGGTCGGCGCGAGTGCACGCCCGGATGTTGCCGGGATGCCCGTCACGCCCGGCCGCGCGGGCTCTCGGGCCTGGCTATCAGGCGTGTTGCAGGCTGCGGAACGGGCTCAGGGCGCGACCGCCACGACGCGGAGCAGCTCCCCCTGGAGGTCCGTCGCGTACAGCTCCCCGGCCTCGTCCTCGCCGAACGAGCTGATCGAGCGGCCGCTCTCGAGCACCAGCCGCGGCTCGCGCACCTCGTCCGCCCGGGCGTCGATCAGCCACACGTTCCCGGAGCAGTAGTCGGCGAAGACGTACCCGCCGACCAGGCCCGGCTGGGCCGCACCCCGGTAGACGAAGCCGCCCGTGACCGAGCAGCCGAAGCCATGGTCGTACTCGGTGACCGGGGGCGTGAGCCCGTCGGGGGGGCACGCCTCACCGGACGGGAAGCAGTGGAAGCCCTCGGTGACGTTCCAGCCGAAGTTCTGGCCACCGCCTGATCCCGCCCGGACGACGTCGATCTCCTCGAACGAGCCCTGGCCGACGTCGCCGATCCAGAGGTCGTCGGTGGCCCGGTCGAACGAGATCCGCCAGGGATTGCGGAGTCCCGTCACCCAGATCTCGGGCTGGGCGCCGGCCTCCTCCCGGAAGGGGTTATCCTCGGGGATCCCGTACGGACCGCCGGCCGAGGTCGTGTCGACGTCGATCCGGAGGATCTTGCCGAGGAGGGTGTCGAGCTTCTGGCCGTTGCCGCGCGGATCGCCGCCGCCCCCGCCGTCGCCGGTGGAGACGTACAACTTGTCGTCGGGCCCGAAGACGAGCGCGCCGCCGTTGTGATTCGCGGCGAAGTCGTCCATCCGCAGGAGGACCTTCTCCGAATCGGGATCCGCCGCGTCCGCGTCGGCCGCCGGGACGCTGAACTGGGCGACGACCTGGCGCGCGTCGCGGTCGGTGTAGTAGACGAAGAATCGCGGATCGTCCGGGAAGGACGGGTGGAACGCCAGGCCGAGGAGACCCTGCTCGCCGCCGGCCGTCACGCGGGCCTCGATGTCGAGGAACGGCGTCTCCGCGACTGCGCCGTCGCGGACGAGCCAGATCCGGCCTCCCTGTTCGGCGACGAACAGGCGCCCGCTGCCGTCGAACGGGGTGGCGATGGCGAGCGGCCGGCCGGGGATCGCGGCGACCGTCTCGAGCTCGATCCCGACGGCGGCCGGATCGAACGACGCTTCCGAGGGGGAGGCACCCGGGGCCGTGCTCGCGCCCGGCCGGGCGGTCGGCGACGGACCTCCTTCGACCGTCGAAGGGCGGGGCGTCGGCGTGCCGGTCGAGGAGCCGCATCCGACGGCGAGGAGGGCCAAGACGACGAAGACGAGCCCGGCGAACGCGGTGGCGGGCCGCGGCGTGCGGCGTGGACAGGGGGTCATCGGCGAATCCTAGTCGAGTGCGGCGATCGTCCCGCCCGGCGGGCCGGCCGGCGGCCGGCTCTCCTGCCCATTGATACGCTCGAACGTGGAGACTCGTTCCGGGAGGAGTCCATGGAGGCGCACGAGCTGTCAACGCTCCTTGAGACGCGGCGGTCGGCGGACCGGCCGTATCTCGAGTTTGTCCGGCGGCCCGCCCTGTCGGTCGGTCTGTACGTCCTCGGCGCCGGCGCGGTGGACCGGCAACAGCCGCACGACGAAGACGAGGTCTACCACGTCGTCGAGGGGCGCGGCCGGATCACGGTCGGGGACGAGACCCGGGTCGTCGGGCCCGGGTCCGTCATCTACGTCGCGGCGACGGTGCCCCACCGGTTCCACGGCATCGAGGAGGAGCTCCGGGTCCTCGTCTTCTTCGCGCCGGCCGAGGGATCAGCCGGCCGGACCGGGCCGGCCGCCTAGCGGGCCCGCGGCTGCGCCCGCGAGGGCCGTCGTGAGGGCGGTCGCGAACTCGGTCGCCCGGCCCGTCTCGTCGTGTCGGAAGAAGACGAACGCGTCCGTCCCGGAATCGAGGAACGGCTCCAGGCGCGCGGCCCACGCTCCGATGTCGGCCGGCTCGTACTCGTGGCGCCGGAGGCGGAGGTACAGGAACGGCCCGGTCAGGCGGAGCGGGGGCGGGCCCTCGTCGTCCGGGAGGTCGGTCGCGCAGAGCGCGGCGCGTGCCCGGGTCAGGGCGTCGAAGACCTCGTCGACATGCCACGACGGGTCCTGGAACTCGAGGGTCAGCGGGAGGCCGGGCGGCCACTCGGCGAGGAGCGCCTCGAGGCGGGAAACGTCGATCGGCACGTTGTCCGGGACCCGGAAGAGCACGCTGCCCAGGCGATCGCCGAACCGGGCGAGGGGTGCGGTCAGCCAGGGAACGCTGGCGACGGGATCGACCCTGAGCGCCCGGAACGAGCCGCCGCGCTGGGCCTTGACGGCGAACCGGAAGTCGGCCGGGGTGGCGGCCAGCCACGCCGCGACCTTCGACTCCGACGGCTGCTGGTAGAACGTGTTGTTGAGCTCACAGGCCGGAAAGTGGCGCGCGTAGAACGGCAGCAGCCCATCGCCCCGCAGGCCGGCCGGGTAGAACAGGGGCGACCAGCCGGGATAGGCGAACCCGCTCGTCCCGACGTACAGGCGCCCCCTCGAGCCAGGGACGCCGGCGTCCTCAGCCGCCGGGGACTCCATCGGATGGATCGCAGGCTGCGTCCGAATCGGGCGCCGAGCCGGCATCGCCGGTGTGGCGTGAGATCGCATTCATCGATCGCTCGAGGACCGCGAGGTCGGCTGGCTCGACGGCCGAGATGAAGTACGCGTCGATGCCCCGCAGGTGCGTCGGCGCCGCCGCCCGCAGGCGCGCCAGCCCGTCGGCCGTGAGCGCGGCCTCGGCGCCCCGGGCGTCCGAGCTGCACTGGGTCCGCTCGACGAGTCCGTCCGCGACGAGTCGGTCCACCAGCCGCGTGACGCCGCTCTTGCTGAGGAGGACGCGACTGGCGAGCTGGCTCATCCGGAGGTGCCGCTCCGGGGCCTGCGCGATCTGGAGGAGCGCGTCGTACTCGGCCAGGGAGAGGCCGTGCTCCGCACGAAGGTCTTCGTCGAGCCGACGGAACAGCCGGACGTGGGCCTGGAGGAACGCTCGCCAGGCGTCGAGGCGTGCGTCGCCCGCGGCAATTCGCCGATCGGAGGCGCTGTCCCGGGCTGGTGCCCGTGCGACGGTCATGGGCGGATGATACACGGCCGATCGTTGACATTGCAACGACTTTCGCGATATGGTTGCGGAGTCAACAACTTATGCGTGGCGTTACCGCCGCCGCTGGAGGACCCGATGGGCACCTGGAAGATCGACCCCGCTCACACCGACGTATCGTTCTCGGCCAAGCACATGATGATCACGACCGTCCGCGGCAAGTTCGATCGCGTCGAGGGCGCCCTCGATCTCGACGAGGAGCAGCCGTCCCGGTCGAGCGGCGAGCTCCGGGTGGGAGCGGCGAGCCTGTCGACCGGCTTCGAGGCACGCGACCAGCATCTCCGCTCGGCGGACTTCTTCGACACCGATCGTCACGAGTGGATTCTCGTCCGGACGACGTCGGTCGAGCCTTCCGACGGCGGCCACTACGCGGTGACGGCGGATGTGACGATCCGGGGCGTGACCCGACCGGTGACATTCGACGTCGAGTTCCTGGGAACGACCTGGGGCCTGAGCGGCGCTCGCCACGCCGGCTTCAGCGCACGGGCCAGGGTCAACCGGAAGGAGTGGGGGCTGAACTGGAACATGGCGCTCGAGGCCGGTGGCTGGCTCGTCGGGGATGAGATCAAGCTCGCCATCGAGGTTGCGGCCGACGAGGTCGCGGCGGCCGACGAGGTTGCAGCGGCCGACGAGGTTGCAGCGGCCGGGGGCGCGCCCCCCGAGGTCGCGTCCGCCAGGGACGTGGCGGCCTGACGTGCTCGTGACGCGGCGCCCGGAGGAGATCCACCGGACCCAGGGCGGCTGGTTCGACGCCCGCTGGCACTTCTCGTTCGATCAGTATCGAGACCCCGAGCAGATGGGCTTCGGCCCCCTGCGGGTGTTCAACGACGACCGGCTGGTCCCGGGGGCCGTCTGGCCGCTTCATCCCCATCGCGACATCGAGGGGATCACCTGGGTGGTCGACGGGACGTTCGAGCACGAGGACTCGATGGGCAATGGCGGGATCCTCCCGCCGGGCTCGCTCCAGCGGGCGACCCTCGGATCGGGGATGTGGCACTCCGAGAAGAACGGCTCGCCGACAGACCCGCTGCGCTTCCTTCAGTTCTGGATCCTGCCCGACACCGCGGACCTCCCGCCGTCGGTCGACCAGCGGACGTTTTCTGCGGCCGACCGCACGAACCGGCTCCTCCGCGTCGCCGGCCCGGCGCCGGACGACCCCGTGAAGATCCACCAGGACGCATCGGTCCACGTGGCGCTGCTCGACCCGGGCGCCGAGGTGCGCCACCCGATGGGGGAGGGCCGGGGCGTCTATGCCTACCGGATCCGCGGCGCGGGCACGTTCGACGACGAGCCCGCGGCCGAGGGCGCGGCGGCTCGGGCCTGGGACCAGCCTGACCTCCGGATCGGGGCGACCGAGCCATCCGAGCTCATCCTTGTGGACGTTCCCCTGAGGTGGACGCCGGTGGGGGTGTGGGCGACCGGCTAGCATTCCAGGGATGACCGCCTTCGACGTCGAGGCAGTTCGGCGCCGGTTCCCGGCCCTGTCGCTGACCCACGAGGGGCGGCCGATGGCGTTCTTCGACGGGCCGGGTGGAACGCAGGTGCCCGACACCGTCATCGATGCAGTCAGCCGCTATTACCGCGAGTCGAACGCGAATGCCGGCGGGCCATTTCCGACGAGCATCCGCTCCGACGCGATCGTCGCCGAGGCCCACGCCGCCGCCGCGGACCTGCTCGGCGCCGACGGGCCGAACGAGATCACGTTCGGAGCGAACATGACCTCGTTGACGCTCCACGTGAGCCGATCGCTCGGCGCGACGATGGCGCCCGGCGACGAGATCGTCGTCACGGGTCTCGATCACGAGGCGAACATCGGGCCGTGGCGGTCGATCGCCGCCGACCGCGGGCTCACTGTTCGGGCCGTCGCGATCCGCCCGGAGGATTGCACGCTCGACCTCGACGACCTCGATCGGGTGCTCGGGCCGCGAACGCGCCTCGTCGCGTTCGGCTGGGCGTCGAACGCGGTGGGGACGGTGAATCCGGTCAGGGAGATCGCCCGGCGAGCACATGCCGCCGGGGCCCTCGTCTACGTCGACGCCGTCCACTGGGCGCCTCACGGGCCAATCGACGTGCGCGACGTCGACGTCGACCTCCTGGCCTGCTCGGCGTACAAGTTCTTCGGGCCCCACGCCGGCGTGCTCTACGGACGGCGCGAGGTTCTCGAGCGCCTGCCGTCGTACAAGATCCGTCCGGCCCACCACCGGTTCGAGACCGGAACGATGAACTTCGAAGGCCTTGCGGGCGTCCTCGCCGCAATCGAGTACATCGCGGACGTCGGGCGGCAGGGAGGCGGGGGCGTCTCGACCGGCCGGCGCCCGGCGATCCTCGCCGGCATGGACGCCATCCGGGCGTACGAGATGGCGCTGTTCGCCCGGCTCCTCGACGGCCTCGAGTCGATCCCCGGGCTCAGGCTGTACGGGATCGCCGACCGGGCGCGGTTCGGGGACCGGACGCCGACCGCCGCGATCCGGTTCGACGGCCACTCGCCCGAGGCGATCTCGATCGCGCTCGGCGGCGAGGGGATCGCCACGTGGCACGGTGACTTCTACGCGACCGGGCTCATCGAGAGCCTCGGGCTGGGCGAGTCGGGCGGCGTCCTGCGGATCGGACTCACCCACTACAACACCGCGGCAGAGGTCGATCGGTTGGTCGAGTCGATCCGGCGGATCGTCGTCAGCTCCGTCCCGGCGACCACCGCGTCCTGACGCGGGTGTCCGGCGGGCTGCCGACCCGGGTGGACGTCGTCGTGGTCGGCGGCGGGATCGCCGGCACCGCCACGGCGGCGTTCCTCGCCGAGGGCGGCGCGTCGGTCGCGTTGATCGAACGAACGGCGATCGCGTCGGGCGCGTCCGGCCGCAACTCCGGTGTCGTCCAGGCCCCCCTCGATCCGATCCTCGCGGGGCTATACCGCGACACCCTGGCGGAGTACCGGCGGCTCGAGGATGCCGGCAGCGGAGGCTTCGCCCTGCCGGCCGAACCTGCCGGCTTGCTCCACGTCACCCGCCGGCCGGCCGTCGCCCGGCGGCTCGCGGCGGACCTCGCCGCAACCCATCCCGAGCTGGAGCCGGAGTTCCTCGAGGGCGACGCGCTGACGGCGCTCGAGCCGTCGCTCCACCCCTCGGTCGCCGCCTGCCGGGTGGCGATCGGCTTTCCTGTCGCGCCCGCCGCGGCAACGCGCGCCTACGCGGCGCTCGCGGAGCGGCGGGGTGTGAGGGTCGGTCTCCGGCTGGCGGCCCGGCTCCTTCGCCAGGGGGACAGGGCGATCGGCATTCAGACCGGCGGGATCGATCGGATCATGGCCGGGGCCGTCGTCGTCGCCGCCGGCCCGTGGTCCCCGGATTTCGTGGATCCGTCCGGCCGCTGGCGGCCCATCCTGCCGCTCTGGGGCGTCGTCGCCGAGGTCGAGCTCGCCTCGCCCCCGCGCCACGTCCTAGAGGACGCGGAGATCGACGACACGATCGAGCCGGGCGGCGAGGAGGGACCGTCCGGCATCGCCTTCAGCCTGGTGACCGCCGGCGGGCGGTCCGTCCTCGGCTCGACGTTCTTCGAGGCCGAGCCGGACGTGGACGCGCTCGCGCCGGCGCTCCGCCGGCACGGCGCGAGGTTCGTGCCGGCGCTTGGCGACGCGCCGCTCATCGGGATGCGCAGCTGTGCCAGGCCTCTCAGCGCGGACGGCCGTCCGCTCGTCGGCCGGATCCCGTGGCTCGACGGCCTGTTCGTCGTCGCCGGCCACGGACCGTGGGGAATCTCGACCGGCCCGGGAACGGCGCGCCTGCTCGCCGACGTGGTGCTCGGGCGACGCGCGAAGCCGCCGCCCGCCCTCGATCCTGCCCGGTTCGGCGAGCCCTGACCGGAGAGGCTACTTGGGGGCGGCCGTCAGCTTGTACACGAGGCCTTGAAGGAAGACGACGTAGAGCTGGCCGGCCTCGTCTTCCCCGAAGGACGAGATGTTGAAGCCGGAGTTGAGGTGCTCTACCCGGACCGGCGGGTACGTGGCTGTCGCCGAGATCGTCCATACCCGGCCCGAGCAGTAGTCGCCGAAGACGTACGCGCCGACGAGCGCCGGATACGCCGACCCGCGGTAGACATATCCGCCCGTAACCGAGCAGTTGTCTTCGCCGCTCACGGCATGACCGTACTCGACGATCGGGAGGACCTTGCCGCCTGAGCTGCAGCTCGACGGGTTGTAGCAGTGACGGCCCTCCATGATCCGCCAGCCGTAGTTTGTGCCGCGCCCGGCGTTGAGGCCGCTGACCGCGCGCGAGACGTCGACCTCCTCGTACCGGTTCTGGCCAACGTCGCCGATCCACAGGTCTCCGGTCGCCCGGTCGAAGGAGAATCGCCACGGGTTCCGGAGGCCGCGCGCCCAGATCTCGTCCAGACCCGTCTTGTCGACGTACGGGTTCGTCTGGGGGATCCGGTAATTCCTCGCGCCCGATGCCGATGGCAGGTTGGCGTTGATCCTGAGCATCTTGCCGAGGAGGCTGTTGAGGTTCTGGGCCCGGTTGCCGGGATCGCCGGCCGAGCCACCGTCGCCCATGCCGATGTAGAGGTAGCCGTCCGGCCCGAACGCCAGGTGCCCGCCGTTATGGTTCGGGTAGGGCTGGGCGATCGTCATGATCCGGCGGCCGGTCCGCCAGTCGACGACGTCCGGGTTCGTGGTGACGCGGTACTCGTTGATCGCCGTGGTGCCGTCCTTGAGCGTCAGGTTCACGTAGAACTTGCCGTTCGTCTCGAACGACGGATGGAAGGCCAGTCCGAGCAGGCCCTGCTCCGAGCCCGTCGAGATCGAGGCCGAAAGATTGAGGAACGGGGCGGCGAGGAGCGAGCCGCCCTTGAACACGCGGATTCGTCCCGACTGCTCGACGATGAACAGGCGCCCCGACGCGTCCCCCGCGTGTGTCACGAGGACGGGCTTCGACAGCCCTTCGACGACCTTCGTCCAACCGAGCGTGACGGCGGTGGGGTTGTAGGCGGTCGGGGCCGCCGCGGCCTCCCCCGTGGGGCGTGGTGCCGTGCCGGCGGCCGGGCCCGCCCCGGCGAGCAGGGCGATCGCGGTGACGGCAGCTGCAAACCGGAGTCGCGACCTGCCGCGGGCAGCCTTGACGAAGTCGGTGTGCAACACCCAGGTCTCCCGTCTCGCGCCGGACCGTCCAGCCGCCCGGGCGACGAATCTCGACAGGCCCGAGGGGCGTCGCAACCGCCCGATCGGCTTGTGTCGCCCCCTGACGACCGTCAGCGCCAGCCCTCGGCGTTGAAGAGATACCAGGTCAGCTGGCCGAAATAGATCCGCAAATCGGCCAGCCGCTGGCGGAGATCCTCGCCGGGCTCCCTGCCGGCCAGCTCGATCACCGCCACGGCTTCGGCTGCCTCGAGGAATGCCGAGCCCGCCCGATCGGGGCGCGCCGCGAGGCCGCCCCGGACCTCGATCCGCTCGATCCGCATCGCCGCCGCGTACCCGGCCATCCCGCCGACAGGCTACTCCTGCCCACCGGTTCCGGGAAGCCCGGCGGCCGTATCCTTCGCCGATGACCCTGACCGAGCGACGCTTCGGCGCCCAGTCGATGACCGCAGCCCTCCGCGAGGTGCTGGTGAAGCGGCCGGACGCGGCCTTCGGCGCGGCGTTCGACGATCCGGCCCACGGCTTCCTCCGGCCGGTCGACCTCGACGTTGCCCGCCGCGAGCACGACGCCTTCGTCGACCTGCTCGTCCGGCTCGGCCCGACCGTCCATACCCTCGAGGCCGACAGCCCGAGCCCCGACCTCGTCTACACGTTCGATCCCCTGCTCGTCACCGACCATGGCGCGATCCCCCTCCGCCCGGGCAAGCCAAACCGGCGGCTGGAGCCGGCCCTCCTCGAGGAATGGACGGCCAGCGCCGGCATCCCGACCATCGGCCGGATCGAGGCGCCCGGCACGGTCGAGGGCGGCGACACGTTCTGGCTTCGGCCGGACCTCTTCTGCGTCGGCCGGACGCTCCGCACGAACTCCGAGGGAGCCCGTCAGCTGGCGGCGCTCGTCGGGGGCGACGTTCGGGTCTTCGACGTCCCGTACTGGCGAGGCGACGCCGAGCTGATCCACCTGCTCTCGGTGGTCTCTCCGGTCGCTGACGACCTGGCGGTCGTGTTCCTGCCGCTCCTGCCGGTCGGCCTCTGGGAGCTCCTCCGGGAGCTCGGAATCGATCTGATCGAGGTCCCGGAGGACGAGTTCGCCACGCTCGGCTGCAACGTGCTGGCGGTTCGCCCGGGAGTCCTCGTCGCCGCCGACGGCAATTCCCGGACAAGGGCCGCCCTCGAGGCTCGCGGCTGCGAGGTGCACACTTACGCAGCGACCGAGATCGGGATCAACGGCTCGGGCGGCCCGACGTGCCTCACCCGCCCCATCCTCCGCGGATGACGCCGGCGACGACCCCGTTCTACGGCCGCGACGGGCTCCACGTCAGGGTCTACGACGTGATGCACCCGGGGGTCCCTGGCGGCGACGACATCGCCTTCTTCGAGCGCCTGGCGGCAGACGCGGGCGGGCCGGTGCTCGAGCTGGGGTGCGGCACCGGACGTGTGGCGATCCCCCTCGCCGTGGCGGGGATCGACGTCGTCGGGCTGGACCGCTCGCCGGCGATGCTCGCCGTCGCGGCCGCGAAGCGTTCTCGACTGCCAGCGGCGACGCGTCGCCGGTTGCGGTTCGTCGAGGGCGATATGACGGACTTCCGGCTCGGCCGCCGGTTCGGGCTCGTCTTCGCCGTCTTCCGGGTCTTCATGTCGCTGCTCGACGTTGCAGCCCAGCGGTCGGCGCTCGCCGCAGTCCGCCGCCACCTCCGACCCAGCGGCCTGCTCGCGCTGGACGTCTTCGATCCGCTCCTCGACCGCTGCGTGCCTGGTCTGCATCCCTCCGAGGAGCGTGGCGAGTACGAGGTGGGCGGAACGCGCGTCCGGGTCACCGCGGTCGAGCGCCAAACGGATCCGGTCGCCCAGCGCCTGCGCGAGCGCTGGCGATTCAGCGAGCTCGATCCCAAGGGTCGCGTTGTGCGCGAGGAGTTCGAGGAGCTGAAGCTACGGTGGACTTACCGCCACGAGATGCGTCACCTGCTGGAGCTTGGCGGCTTCGAGCCGATCGCGGAATACAGTGACTACGCCGGCTCGCCCCCGGTGTACGGCCGCGAGCAGATCTGGGTCGCGCGGCGGCCCGAGGCCCGTCGATGAACGACCTCGAGCGCGCCGCGGTCGCCGCCGTCGACCCTGCCCGGATCCAGACCGACCTGGTGGGCCTCGTCCAGATCGCGAGCATCACCGGCCACGAAGAGGAGATCCAGCTCGAGATCGTCCGGCTCCTCGAGGCGGCCGACATCCCGGTGGAGCGCATCACCCCGACTCCCCAGGAGGCCGAGGCCGACCCGGACTGGCCGGGCGCCGAGATGCCGCGGGCGAGCCTGCCGATCGTCCTCGGGCGGATCGGGAGCCCCGGCGGGCGAAGGGTCCTGCTCGTGGGCCACGTCGACGTCGTGCCGCCGGGCGACCTCGCGACGTGGACCGTTCATCCGTGGGGCGCTCAGGTCCGCGACGGCCTCCTGTACGGTCGCGGCGCCTGCGACATGAAGGGCGGCGTGGCGGCGATCCTCGAGGCGGCCCGGGTCCTTCGCTCCGTTGCGGACCGGACGGCTCTCGCCGGCGAGCTCGTTCTCGCCTTCGTCCCGTCCGAGGAGGACGGCGGCCAGGGGATGCTCGCCGCGATCCGGGCCGGCGTCACCGGAGACGTCGCGATCATCACCGAGCCGACCGATCTCCAGGTGGTCGTGGCCCACGCCGGCGCGATCACGTTCCGGCTCACCGTTCGTGGCCGGGCCGCCCATGCCTCGAAGCGGCGAGAGGGCGTGTCCGCCCTCGACAAGCTCCACGTGCTGATCGATGCGCTCGAGGCCGACGAAGCACGGCGGAACGAATCGGAGTCGGATCCGCTCATGACCGCGCTGGGGTTGCCGTACCCGACGATTGTCGGAAAGGTCCGCGGCGGCGACTGGGCGTCGACCGTCATGGACCGGGTCGAGGCCGACGGACGCTACGGCGTCCGGCTCGGGCAGACGTGGCGCGAGGCGGAAGCCGAGCTCCGGGCGTGCATCGCGGCGGCCTGCGAGGCCGACGACTTCCTGCGCGAGCACCCCGCCGAGGTCGACATCGTCGGCGGTCGGTTCTCGTCCGCCTCGGTGCCGGTCGACGATCCACTGCCGACCGGCCTCCAGGCCGTCGCCGAAGGGGTGCTCGGGCGGCGGCCCGAGGCGATCGGCGAGCCGTACGGGGCGGACATGCGGCTGCTCGTCAACGAGGGCGGCACTCCGACGGTGATCTACGGCCCGGGCGACATCCGGGTCGCCCACTCCGCCGACGAGCACGTCCCGCTCGCCCAGGTCGGGGACTGCGCACGGGTCCTCGCGGCGTGGCTGGTCAGGGAGCTGACGGGGCGGTAGCGCACCCGGTGGCGGGAAAGCGGAGGCGCCGGCGAGTCATTGATTCGCCGGCGCCAACCACTCAGACGACGGTTCGGCCCGAAACTCATCGGTCGTGCCGGCGACTATCGCCAATCGTCGTCGCCCAGAGGGTCAGCGGCTCCGGGGCGCCAGTCGCCGGACGCTCCGCGGCCATGTCCGGGGCCATCTCGACGAACCGGCACAGCGCGTTGACCAGTCGCATGTGGGCCGGCGTGCGCGCCCGGACGCGGAGCAGGTCCGGCGAGGCGACGACGACCGCCACGCAGCGGGCACGCGACGTCGCGACGTTCAGCCGGTGGCGGCTGTAGAGGAAGTCGAGGCCGCGGGGGGCGAGCTCGGGCGCCGAGGTCGTCATCGAGTAGATGCTGATCGGCGCTTCCTGGCCCTGGAACTTGTCGACCGTCCCGACCCGGGCGCCGGGCGGCAGGAGGCGGGTGATCGCCCCGACCTGGGCGTTGTACGGGGCGACGATCAGTACGTCCTCCCAGGTCAGGCCGCGCTCGTCGCCGTCCTTGTCGACCCACGTAGCGCCCCCGCCCACGAGCGTTCGCGCGAGCGCCGCGACCTCCGCCGCTTCCTCGGGCGACTCGTTGTCGTAGCCGGCGGTCTGCCTGGCGTGGAAGCGGGGCCCGGCGCCGTGGAGCGGAGGGGCCGCGACGAGGCGCTGGAGCTCGAGCTTCGGCTCCGATTCGAGGCGGTCGTCGTAGAACACCTCCGACGTATACCGGCAGAGGTCCGGGTGGAGGCGCCATGTCGTCTCGAGGAACAGGCCGCGCGCGGGGGGCATCGTGGCCGCGTCGCCGAGGACGTGAGCGAGGGCAGACCGCTCGGCGCCCGGCGGGTGGCTTCCGCGGAGGGGCTGGTCGAGCTGCTGCGGGTCGCCGAGGAGAACCAGGTTCTCGGCGGAAGGAGAGATCGCGATGACGTTGGCCAGCGACATCTGGCCGGCCTCGTCGACGAAGAGCACGTCGACAGCGTCCGCCATCTTGCCCGAGGCCCAGAGCCATGGCGTCCCGGCGGCGAGGTTGGCCCCCGCCTCGAGCTGGACACGCACGTCGGGGTTGCCCTTGCCACGGGTGACGGCATCGTGGACCAGGACGACGTCCTTATCGGCCCGCTGGACGGCGCGCACCTCGACGCCTTCGCTTTCGGCGGCCTTGAGCGTCGCACCGAGGAAGTTGCCGATCACCTTGTGGCTCGTCGCGGTGATGCCGACCCGCTTCCCGGCGGCAAGGAGCGTGCAGATCATCCGCGCGCCGGTCCAGGTCTTGCCCGAGCCCGGCGGGCCCTGGATCGCCAGTGTCGTGTGATCTAGCGCCAGCGCCAGGCGACGGGCGGCCGCCAGATCCGATTCGCCCGCCATCGAAAGGGCCGCTCCGGCGCGCTGCCCGGCGCGCGGCGGGCGGCCCAGGAGCAGGTCCCGGGCGGCCCGATACGGGCCGGCCGAGTCGATCCCGTGGGCGAGCACCCACTCGCCGATCGCGACGAGGTTCGCGAGGTGCTCCCGCGTCGGGATGTAGTTCAGCGGGACGATCGCCTCGGGATGGGGGCCGTCTGCGGTGCGCTTGATGTCGACTGTGCCGGCCGCGGGATCCGTGGCGACGACCTCGCCGGCTGTCCACGTGAACGGTGAGTCCTTCGGACGCGCCTGGGCGCTGGCCGGGTCGTAGGCGGTGCCCCGGACCTCGAACTCCTGGGCGGGGAACCGGTATCGCCAGGTCTGCCTGCCCTTTGTGCCGTCGTCAAGCGGTCCGACCGGCACGAGGCGCCCGATCGGCTCGGGCTCGTCCACCAGCTCGTCCGGCGACAGCTCCATCCAGCGAAAGAACTCCCACCACATCGACTTGTCTTCGCGACGGTGCCAGCCGAGCAGCTGGCCAAGCAGCCAGCGCGCCTGCAGTTCCGGCGTGCGGGCAGCCGGGTCCAGCGGGGCGTTGGCGAGAGCGTCTGCGAGGGCCTGGACACGGGCCTGCGCCTCGCGCAGCTCCTCGGGCAGCTCCGGCTGGCGTTCTCCCGGCCGTGGAACCGGCTGCCCGGTGAGCACCTCCAGCTCGGCGCGGAGCGTCTCGAGCCAGTCGCGGAGGCGGGCGTTGCTGACGACGTCGTCGCGGTTGTAGCGCTCGATCCTCTCGAGGTGCCCGGCCGCGGGTCGTTCGCCCTCGCCGAGCTCGAGCCACTCCTCGAACGCGACGATGCTCGACCCCGCATCGCGCAGGTCGACCTGGCGCTCGAAGCCGTACAGCGGTTCGATGCGCTTGATCGAGTAGCTCTCGACAGACGCCCGGAGCGACTGGCGGACGGCCCGCAGGAGGTCGACGAGGACCCCGCCGCGGAGGAGGCGATCGACCTCGCTCTCGCGGGTGGCATAGCGGCCCATGAGCCGCTTGAGCGCGGTCGGCTCGTAGGCCGCGTAGTGGTAGACGTGGAGTGCCGGGTCCCGGTCGAGCCGTTCGACGACGAAGTCGATCAGCCGCTGGAATGCCTGCTTCTCGGCCGCGAGCGAGAAGGTCCCGTCCTCCTCGCGCGACCAGAAGGCGTGGAACGTCCCGTCAGTCTCGAGGACGCCGAACAGGTAGTCGAGCCCGTCCTCGAACGCGTACGGGTCGCCCTCGATGTCGAAGAACAGGTCGCCCGGTGACGGCGGCGGAAGCATCGCGAGCCCGCGCTCCGCGTCGATCGGTTCGCCGGTCGCGGGGAGGAGGAGCTCGTACTTCATCCGCCGCTCGAGGCGTCCCTCGAGCTGGAGCCGGGCCTGCTCCCGGACCCGCACGAGGGCCTGATCGCTCGTTCCCTCGAGCCGCGGGTCGAGCGGCAGCGTCAACCGGCCCAGGTCGGCGAGCGTCCGAACGGACCGGTCCTCGAGGGCGCGTCTCTGGCGCGACGAGATCCCGGCGACCAGGCTGAGATGGTCGTCCGACCGCCGGCGGACGACGCACTCCGCAGCCCAGCGGCAGACGTCGCAATGGTCGACCGGCTCGGGGTACGTGCCGAGCGGCGGGAACGCCGCGGGCGGCCCGGTCATCGTCGCGAGGAACCGGTCGCGGGCCGTCCGGTAGTAGGCCATGAAGTCGTCGACGCGGAGTCGCTCGACGGTCCGCGCGCTTCCGCCGAGGGCCACGTGCATCCACTCCGGTCGGACGCCCTGGATCCGCTCGAGCTGATCGACATAGCTGCAGATCTGGAGAACGGCACTGGCCTTGACGTGCCGGGCGAGCTTCGTGTCGGCGACCTCGTAGTGGTACGGCCCGAACCTCGAGGGCCTGTCGGGCGACTCGACGCGAAGGAGGAAATCGGCGTGGCCGCGCCACGTTCCGTCGAAGAAGGTCGCCTGGAAGATGACGTCAGGACCGGCGACCATCGCCGCCTCGGTGGCGGCCGCGGCGGCCCGCAGCTGGTCGCCCTGGTCGGCGATCGAGCCGTCGAGCGAGATCTCGACGACGCTCCTGCCCTGGCCGCGGAGATCGGCGAGAAAGCGCTGCTCGTGCTCGAACCCGCGCTTGCGGATGACGTCCAGCTCCGGGTCGCTCCGCTCCGGCCGCCGAGTGAGGCCCGCGAGCGCCGCGCGCTCCAGCCCGGTCAGGTGCTCGCAGGCGAGGTAGCCGACGAGGTCCGTGGCGGCGAAGACGGGCCGGCCGTCGATCAGCTGCACCGCACTCTCACGGCCGAACGATACCCGCGATCCGCGCCAGCTCGCCTGTCACGGCTCCGGCGGACGCGTGCCTGGTCAGGCGGGCCGGAGGGACCGCCACATGCCGAGAGCCCACTCCCAGTCGGCCGGATCGTGGATCTCGATCCGGAGCGCGGCGCCGCTGCCGCGGACGGCCGAATAGGCGTCCAGGACCGCCAGCCCTACCTCCGAGGCGTGGTCGACCGCCAGGCGCGCCTTGCCGACGATCTGCCCGTTCCGGTGATGGAGCGCGCCGTTCCCGAGATCCCCCGACACCTTCTCGAGGAAGGCCTCGGCGGTCATCGGCCCGTTGTCGGTCCCCGTCGAGACGGCGGCCAGGGTGATGCTTCGCCCGCCCTCGCCTGCCCACCACTCCTCGGCGGTCCGCCGCTCGGCGAAGGAGCCCGGGATCTCGAGCGCCCACCCGCCGTGGAAGGCGACGACGGGATCGCGCCGGTAGCCGATCGGAGACCCGCCGCCGGCGCCGGCCGCCACCGCTTCCTTCGCGATCCGGTCGGACAGCGGATCGGACGCACCAGAGAGGAAGATGAGCTCCTTCCACTCGCGCCACGGGTAGGGGAGCGAGGTGTCAAACGGGAAGGCCTTCCGGAGGAGCCGGAGGACCTCATCGATCGTCGCCCGCTCCTCGTCCGTCGCGGGTGCGCGCCAGCGGACCTCGGTCCACATCAGCACGAGGGCACGGTTGAGGAGGTATCGCGCGTCCATCGCGTCCGTCGTCCATGGCCAGACGTCGACCGCGATCCGCGGATCGTTCACCGCGGCCGCGAGCCACTCGTCGTCCCGGGGCCCGAGGGCGGTCGCGATCGCCCCGTCGAACACGAACCGGTGATCGCCGAACGCGACGAGGTGGATCCGCTGCTCTCCGCGCGCCCGCGCGGCGCGGGCGTCCTGGAGCGCGTCGTGCAGCCAGATCAGCAGGGCCGACTCGACGTCCGCCCGGTTGCCGGACTCGAAGTACCCCGTCTCGTCGCCCGTGCCGGCGGCGGGGTCGGGGGGCTCCCAGGCGATCGACAGGTCCGAACCGATCCGGCGGATGAGCTGACAGACGAACGTGTGGTAGCCGGGACCCACCTCGGCGGTCGTCGCGCTGACGGTGACCCGCCCGAGGTCGTTCGCCCTGAACACGACGTCCGACGCGGCCGGATGGAGGAGCACGCGGAGGCCCGGCTCGTCCGTCCCGGCGCCGGTCCGCCGGCTGGGACCGGCCGTGTCCGCGGCCTCGCTGGCCAGCCACTCTGCGAGATCGTTGAGGAGGACCTCGGCGGACGGCAGGCGCGGGCGGATGCCGCGCTTCGATGCCTGCCCGACGAGGGTGAGGCCGACGCTCAGGGGGAGACCCTCGTGACGGTTCTTCCGGGCCCACCAGACAGACCCGGGACCGCCACGATAGCCTCCCGGTCCGCGACCCGGACATGGCCAGCGGTGGTCATTTCGTACCGGCCCCGAGGGCCGGAAGTCCGGCGCAGCCGCGAGCTGGCCGAACAGGGCTCCGACGGGGCCCGCGAGGATCGCCGTATGGCGGTCGAGGGGCGGGCGACGAAGTCGCACTGTTCGCGCTCCATGAGCCGCGCGAGCCGCGAACGGTCGAGGATCAGGGCGGATCGCACGGCGCCATGATCGCCGCCTGGCGATCGAGCCGTGTCAGCGGTTGCGGCGCGTGTAGCCGCAGATCGCGCAGCGGGAGACGCCGGTTGTCGGGTCGACCTGGAGGAAACTCGTGCAGCCGTTCGTTCGGCAGTAGACGCGACCGGCGGCGGCCGTGCGGCGACGCTGCCGGCGCATCGAGCGCGCGCGCCCGGCGACGGCTGTAGGGAGTGTTCGCGATGTCATTCTGGTTGGGTCTTTCTCGCCGCGCCCCGGTTCGTGACCCGGTCGCGGCAGGTGGTTCGCTCCACGGCCCGATACAGGGCCGGAGCGAGGTTTCAATGCCCGGGCGGCGCGCGTGGAGCGTGATGGACTCCGTGGGCGCCTGCGCGGCGGGCAAGAAGAATCATCGTTCCTTTTCGCGATTCCGTCAAGCTTGCGGCGATGACCAGTCAGACGACGGCCGTTCGGTGAGCCTGATCGAGCGCCTGGCGGGCGCGGGCGGGAGGCTCGTGCCGCACACGACCCAGGTCGAGGGGCTGCGGTTCGCCTGGGGGGAGACGGGAGCCGGTCCACCGATCGTCCTCGTCCACGGTCTCGCGGCATCGGGCTGGTGGTGGGAACGGAACCTCTCCGCGCTCGGCGCGAGGCACCGTCTCCTCGTCGTCGACCTCGCGGGCTTCGGGGCGAGCCGGCGCCAGCCGTTCAGGCTCGCGACGGCCGGGGCGCGGCTCGGCCGGTGGCTGGAGGCGGTGGGCGCCGGTCCGGCGGCAGTGGTGGGCCACTCGCTGGGCGGCTACGTCGCCGCCGACCTCGCGGCGGCGCGACCGGATCTTGTCGACCGGCTGGTGCTCGTCGACGCGGCCGCGCTCCCGCTCGAGGGGCCGGTCCGGGGCCACGTCCGCAACCTCCTCCGGGGCGGCGGCCGGAGCGAGCGCGCCCTCGTCCGGATCGCGATCGTCGACATCGCCCGCGCCGGCCCAATCGTGATCGTCGGCGCGGCCCGCCAACTCCTGGCCTCGGACCTGTCCGCCCGCCTTGCCGCGATCACGGCGCCAACGCTCGTCGTCTGGGGAGAGGAGGACGCGCTCATCCTGCCATCCCAGGGCCGGCGCCTCGCCGGCGTGATCCCGGGGGCGCGGTTCGCTTCGATCCCCGGCGCCGGCCACGCGCCGATGTGGGAGCGCCCCGAGCTGTTCGACCCGCTCGTCCTCGACTTCCTCGGCGCAATGCGCCAGTCCCCGCGGTGAGAGACGATGACGTCCCACGCACACCAGGAGGAGACCCAACCGTGACCGAAACCCGGGAGCCGAGGACGATCGTGGCCGTGGTCGCCGAGGACGGCCGGTTCGACCATGTCCGACGGCGGGCGATCGAGCGTGCCCGCGAAAGCGGAGCGACGCTCGTCCTGTTCGATCTCGACGCCGGGCAGAGTCTGCTCGAGAGCCCCCGCCCGACGAACTGGTCCGCCCAGGGCGAGGAGGAGCAGTTCGGCAACCGTCTCACGATCGGCGATCTCGAGGCTCTCGGCAGGGGGCCGATCGCCGACCAGGTCCGCGACGCCCGGGCCCTCGGCGTCGACGCTTTCGGCTGGCTCCCCGAGAAGGCCGATCGCGACGCGCTCCGGGAATACGCTGCCGGGCAGGGCGCCCGGCTGGTGGTCGTGCCCGCCGGCGAACGCGACCTCGCCGACGATCTCGGCGTCCCCGTCGAGATCGTCGACGCGTCGTCGGAGGACCGACCGGCCCGCGCCCACGAAACCGGTCCCGTCGCGTAGATTCAGAACTCGTTACCGTCCGCTCACCCGGCCTTGGTTGTCTGGCCGCGTGGAAGAGTGGAGATTCGAACCGCCCGCGAGGAGGGCGGGGTCGGTCTAGCCGGCCCCGACCGGGCGGCCTGCACATCGATCGCCGGGAGGGCTCTGCCGCATGGTCACCGCCAACTCGACTGACACCGGACGCGGTCGCACGGGATCGCGACTCGGGCGCCATCTCACGGCCGGGCTGGCGGTCGCCGGGCTCGCCGCGCTGCAGCTGGCGCCGGCGGCCCGGGCTGCCGGCGGGGTCGAGCTGTCGACGCCGTACGCGGCGGTCGCGGTCGAGCCGGGCAACACGGCATCCTTCGACCTCGACCTCACGTCGAACGCGGAACGCCGGGTGAACCTCACCGTCACGTCCGTGCCCGACGGCTGGACGGCGACGATCCGCGGGGGCGGGTTCATCGTCGATGGGGTCACGGTGGGTCCGTCGGGAGCACCCGAGCTGACCCTCGACGTCGACGTGCCGGACGCGGCGACCGACGGTGCATACCAGGTGTCGGTCAGAGCGTCCGGCGGAGGGACTGCCGTCGACACCCTGGACCTGAGCCTCCGGGTCGCGGCCGCGGCCGGCGGCAGCGTGACGCTGACTACCGACAACCCTGCCCTCCGCGACGACGCCGAATCGACGTTCCCGTTCAGCCTCAACCTCGAGAACGGCACGCCACGCGAGCTGACCTTCGCCCTCTCGACCGAGAACCCGGGCGTCGGCTGGATCGTCAATGCGACCCCGTCGGGCCAGACGCAGGTCGCCAGCTTCGCCGTTGCGGCCGGAGCGCAGGAGACGATCTCCGTCTCGGTCGACCCGCCGGACACGGTCGCGGCCGGGACCTATCCGATCACGGTGACGGCGACGGCGGGCGACCAGAGCGCCACTGCCGAGCTCCAGGTCGAGATCGTCGGCAAGACCGAGATGGTCCTCACGACGCCGGACCAGCGGCTTAGCGCCAACGCCGAGGCCGGACGGCAGAAGGACCTCCAGGTCCAGGTCCAGAACGATGGAACCGCCCCCATCACCGCCGTGACCCTCTCCCAGACGGCGCCCCAGGGCTGGGAGATCACGTTCGAACCGGAGTCGATCCCCCAGGTGCTGCCGGGCCAGGCCCAGACGGCCACCGTGCACCTGACGCCGTCCGGAAGTGCGATCGCCGGCGACTACGTCGTGACCCTCAAGGCGAGCGCCGCGGACGGGACGAGCCAGGCGATCAACATGCGGGTCACGGTCGACACACCCTGGTCGTGGGGGCTCATCGGGATCGCCCTGATCCTCCTGACACTCGTCGGGTTGTCGTGGGTCTTCCAGCGCTACGGCCGGCGCTGAGGTGAGCTCGTCATCCGGCGACAGCCCCCGCGGCCGGCCGCTCCGATCGAAGCCGCTGCGGGCCGGTCGCCGGTCCGCCGACCTGCCTCCGCCGCCACCGACCGCCCGGCGTCCCCGCGCCTCGGCGCCGGGCACCGCCGGCGCCGACGACGCGGCGGTGGCGGCTCCCGGCGCGCCGACGTCGGCCGAGATCGGTGACGCGATCATCTTCGCCCGCGGACTGACCCGCCGGTACGGCAACTTCACGGCCGTGGACGGGCTGGACCTCGCCATCCGGCCGGGGGAGGTGTTCGGCCTGCTCGGCCCGAACGGTGCGGGCAAGACCACAACGGTCCTGATGCTGCTCGGCTTGTCCGAGCCCAGCGCGGGGTTTGCGCGCGTCGTCGGGCTGGACCCCGCTCGCGAGCCACTCCAGGTGAAGCGCCTCGTCGGCTACCTCCCCGATTCGGTTGGCTTTTACGGGGGAATGTCGGGCCGCGAGAACCTGCGCTACACGGCCCGTCTCAACGGCCTGCCGCGGTCGGTCGCGGAGCAGCGGATCGACAGCCTGCTCCATGACGTGCGGCTGACCGAACCGGCCGACCGGAAGGTGGAGACGTACTCGCGGGGCATGCGCCAGCGGCTCGGCATCGCCGACGCCCTGGTCAAGGACCCGACCGTCCTGATGCTCGACGAGCCGACGATCGCCATCGACCCGGCGGGCGTCGACGAGATCCTGGGTCTCCTGCGGCGCCTGGTCGCTGAACGCAATCTGACGATCCTGCTGTCGAGCCACCTCCTCGGGCAGGTCCAATCGATCTGCGATCGACTGGCGTTCTTCTCGGCGGGCAAGATCGTGGCCCAGGGGCGCCTCGAAGACCTGCGGAACCGCGCCGGTGGCACCGCGATCGCCTTCGAGGTTGGCGCGGACGGCGACCCCGCCGACATCGAGCGCGTCCTTCGCCGCGTGCCCGGCGTCACCGACGTCGGGCGAGACGCCGGCGACCGACCCAGATGGCTCGTCCACGCCACCGGTGACGTGGCGGCCGCCCTGACCGGATCGCTGGCCGCGGATGGCCACTCCGTGTACCACCTGCGCCGGCGGGGGGAGGACCTCCTCGAGATCTACCGCAACCTCGTGCCAGAGGTGCCCGATGAACGCGTCCACTGACCGGCTCGCCGGGCTTCGGGGCCTCGTCGGGCGATTCGCTCCGCTGCGACGACCCGTCACGGACCAGTCCCCGCTCCCGGCGGGCTGGCGGGTGATCGCGGCGAAGGAGCTGGCCGACCACATCACGAGCATCCGGTTCATCGTGCTGCTCGTCGTCCTGGGAATCGCGGCGGCCGTGCCGTTGTACTTCGCGTCCGGTCAGCTGCGCGACGCCGCCCAGCAGGCCAGCGGCGTCCCCGCGATCTTCCTCGCCCTGTTCACCCTCGGCTCGGAGCAGTTCACCTTCCTCCGCGCGGACACGTTCGTCTCGCTGCTGGCGCCGCTGCTTGGCATCGCCTTCGGATTCGATGCGATCAATGTCGAGCGCAGCGAAGGCACGTTGCCCCGCCTCGTGTCCCAGCCGATCCACCGGGACGACGTCATCAACGGGAAGTTCGCGGCGGGACTCGCGATCATCGCCCTGACCCTGGCGGGAATGGTGGCCGTCGTGACCGGCGTGGGCATGTTTCGCATGGGGCACGTCCCGGACATCAACGAGATCGGCCGCATCCTGGCGTGGCTGGCCTTGACGATCCTCTACGTCGGCTTCTGGCTGGCGTTCGCCCTCCTCCTGTCCGTCCTGCTCCGCCGCGCCGCCTCGTCGGCCCTCATCGGGTTCGCGACGTGGCTCGGCGTCGTCATCTTCGGAGCGCTCCTCATCACCCTGCTGGCCAATCTGATCGCCCCGCTGCCGGCGACGGTTGCCACGCTCGAGGACAAGGAGCAGGAGCTGGCCGCCCTCCAGACGCAGCAGCTCATCACCCGCCTCTCGCCGCACACGCTCTACGTCGAGGCGACGTCGGCGATCCTCAGCCCGGTCGATCCGGTCACGGCCCAGGGGGGCGCGGCAAACTACGCCGCCCGCTCCATCGACGAGCTGCTTCAGGCCGCCGACGAGCGAAGGATCCCGTCGATCCTGTCGATTCAGCAGAGCCTGCTGCTCGTGTGGCCCCAGATCGTCGCCCTGCTGGCGTTGACCGTGCTCGTGTTCGCCGCCGCCTACATCGCGTTCATGCGCCAGGAGATCCGGGCCTGACCCTGGCCTGACCGGGCCTCAGCTCGCCGGGTAGCCGGTTATCCGCCTAATCTCTTCGTACAGCGGCTTGAGCCGTCCGTACAGCGGCCGGTAGACCGACCGGTAGAGGTCGTCGTACAGGGCGACGTTCTTCGCGTCCGGCTCGTGAACCTCGCCGACCCGGGTCATCGCCGCGGCCGCGCTCTCGACGTCGGGATGAAGCCCCAGGCCCACCGCCGCGTCGATTGCCGCGCCGAGGCCCGATGTCTCGTGGGTGTGCGGCCGGGCTGCCGGCAGGCCGAACACGTCGGCGGTCAGCTGGACGGCGGCCGGCGACTGCGACCCGCCGCCCGAGACGCGGATCTCGCGGATCGGCGTCTTCGTCCGGGCGGCGCTCCGCTCGGCGCCCTCGCGGAGCGCGTAGGCGAGGCCCTCGAGGATCGCCCGGTAGACGTGGGCCCGGGTGTGGACGTCGCCGAAGCCGATGATCGCGCCCCTCGCCTCGGGGCCGGGGATCCGGACGCCCGGCGACCAGGTTGGCTGGAGGAGCAGGCCCATCGACCCGGGCGGCGTCTCGCGGACGAGCTCGTCGAACAGCGACTCCGGCGCGACCCCGAGCTCCGCGGCCCGGGCGACCTCGCGCTCCCCGAACTCGCGGCGGAACCACTCGACGAGCCAGTAGCCGCGGTACACGCTGACCTCGAGGCTGTAGGCGCCGGGGACGGCCGAGGGAAACGGCGGCACGAGAGGGACCGCCTCGACGTATCGGCGGTGGGTCGTATTGACCGTCGCGGCGGTGCCGTACGACAGCGCCGCGATGTGCGGCTCGACCGCGCCCGAGCCGAGGACCTCGCACGCCTTGTCGGCCGCGGCCGCGACGACCGGCAGGCCGGCCGGGAGCCCGAGGGCCGCGCCCGCGGCTCCCGTCAGCTCGCCGAGCGGCCGGGCCGGCGGCACGAGCTCCGCGAGCCAGGCGGGATCGACCGGGGCGACGTGCCATTTCCAGTCGCCGGCCTTCGCCCAGCGGTGCGTCCTGTAGTCGAACGGGACGAAGCCGACCTGGGCGGCGGTCGAGTCGACGAACCGCCCGGTCAGGCGGTGGACGAGGAAGCCGGACAGGAAGAGGTAGTGCCGGATCCGCGCCCAGGTCTCGGGCTCGTTCACCCGGATCCAGTTCGCCTCGCAATCCGCCTGGAACGCGGCAACGGTGTCGCGGACCCCGAGCGCCCGGAACGCGAGGCCCATCAAGCCGCCGACCGGCGGCAGCCCCTCGACACGGCGCTGGTCGAGCCAGACGATTGCCGGGCGGAGCGGCTGGCCGGCGTCGTCGGTGACGACGATCGTGCCGCGCTGGGTCGTGATCGCCAGCCCGGCGAGCGCATCGCGGTCCGCCGCGCCGCCCGGTTGCGACCAGAGCCGGCCGCACGCTTCGCGGATCGATCGCCAGTAGAGCTCGGCATCCTGCTCCGCCCAGCCCGGACGGGGAGAGACGTACGGATCGATCGGGATCCTCTCGCCCCGGACGAGCATCCCGCGCGGGTCGAACAAGAGGGCGCGAACGCTCTGCGTGCCGACGTCGATCGCGAGGACGAGGTCGTCGCCCGGCGGGGCGGTCATCGACCGGCCGCGGCGGCATCGTGGGCCACGGCGGCGCCGTCGGCGGGCAGGAGCACGCCCGGATTCATCAGGCCGCCCGGGTCGAGCCGCCGGGCGATCGTCGCGATGGTTGCCATGCCGAGCGCTCCCTTCTCCGCCTCGAGCCAGGGGACATGGTCGCGTCCCACGCCGTGCTGGTGGCTGATCGTCCCGCCGTGCTCGACGATCGCGTCGCTCGCCGCACGCTTGAGCCGGCGCCAGCGGTCGAGCGTTTCGTCCGGGTCGGCGGCGAGGCGGAACACGAACGTCGTGTACAGGCTCGAGCCGGACCCGTAGACGTGGGACAGGTGGCTGAAGGCGTGGACCCGCTCCGCGTCTGGCTCGAGGCCGTCGCGCAGGACTCGTCCGACGGCTTCCGCGAGGGACGGGAGAGCGGTCCAGTCGACCGCGGTCTCGAGCGTGTCGACGGCGTAGCCCCATTCCCAGAGCCGGTCCCGAATCCCGGCCGCCCGCAGTCGACCGCGCAGCCATTGCCGCCCCACCGACGCCCCGACGCCGACCCCGCCGCTGTGCCCGACGATGCCGCGCGCCTCGTGCAGCGCGGCGTCCACCACCCGGCGACGCCCGGCCGCCGTGACAATCAGCAGACAGCGCCGTTCACCGATTCTCCGGAGGCGGAGGTACCGGTCGAGGGCACGGATGGTCGGCGTCCGGTCAGCCATCGCGAGGAGTGTGGCGGTCTCCGTGGGCGTCGACAGGCGAACCATCGACAGGGGGAGTCGGGCCTGGGCTAGGACGCGAGCGGCGTCGAGGCCGCGTTCCCAGTCCGGCAGGAACCACGATCCCAGCCGCTCCGCCTGGGGCCTCGGGAGCGCGCGCACCGTGACCTCGGTGAGGATGCCGAACCGGCCCTCCGAGCCGAGGACGAGCTGGCGGAGGTCCGGGCCCGCGGCCGACGCCGGGTGGGGCGGCAGGTCGAGCGTCCCGGCCGGGGCCTCGACCCGGCCTCCGGCGAAGAGCGCCTCGATCCGCCCGACCCCGATCGACTGGTGACCCGCCGAGCGGGTGGCGACCCACCCGCCGACCGTCGAGCGCTCGAACGACTGCGGGGAATGGCCGAGACCCAGGCCGTGCGGGGCGAGCGCCGCCTCGAGGTCGGGCCCCACCGTGCCCGCGCCGAACGTCGCGAGGCCGCTCCGCGGGTCGAGGCCGCGCAAGCCGGCGAGCCGCTCCAGGGCCAGGGTGAGGACCGGCCGGCCGTCGTCCGCGGGCGTGACTCCCCCGACCACGCTCGTGCCGCCGCCGTACGGGACGACCGATGCGCCGTGGGTCGCGCTCCACGCCAGGAGCTCGCGGACCTCGGGGACGGACGACGGGCGGGCGACCGCATCCGGGACGGCGCCGAGCCGCCCGGACCGGAGGGCAATCCAGTCGGGCAGGGACTGGCCGCGGGCGTGGCGGATCCGGTCGACCGGGTCGCCGCTCGCCAGCGGATGGGGCGGCAGGCGCGACGGGCGGACGCCGGCCACGACCTCGTCGAGGGTCGCGTCACGCGGTCGCCGGCCCGGTCCCACGATCGAATCGAGCAGGCGCGCCGCTCCGTCCGGCAGCCCGACATCGTCACCCTCGTCCGTCCAGCCGTTCCACCGCCGCACTAGCGCATCCGCCGGCGCCGTCTCGCTCTCGCCTTGTAGCCCGGTGGCTCCGGTCGGGGGGCGGGTCCGTGGATGACCTCGTAGCCGGTCGTGTTCGCGAGCACCGTCGCCTCGCCGTCCACGAAACGGATCGACGCCGAGCCCCGTCCGGCCCGCAGGTTGCGCAGGGTCAGGTCGGGGAGCCAGTCGGGGAGTGCCGGGTTGACGTACAGGCGGGAGCCGGAGGGTCCGGTCGAGGCGTGGATCCCGCACAGGATCGCGACGAACCGGAACACCGATGCCGCCGCCCAGGCCTGCGGCACGTTCGCGCCGAGGTACTGGACGGGGAAGCTGCCGGGCTGGCGCGGCAGGCCCGCGAACAGCTCGGGCAGTCGGGTCGCGACGAACCGCTCGGCGGCGTCGAAGATGCCACGCGCCACCTGGGCGGCTTCAACCTCGAACCCGTAGCGGCGGAAGCCACCCGCGATCATCGCGTTGTCGTGCGGCCAGACGGTCCCGGTGTGGTAGCTGAACGGGTTGTAGGCGGGATGGTCCGAGGAGAGCGTGCGAATCCCCCAGCCCGACCACATGTCCTCGGCCATGAGCCGCTTCACGACCAGGCCGGCGCGGTCGCGCGGAACGATCCCCGACGAGAGCAGGTGGCCCGGATTGGAGGCCACCGAACGGATCGGCTTCTTGTCGCCGTCGAGGCCGAGGTAGTACGTGCCCTCCTCGGGCCACCAGAACACGTCGTTGAAGCGCTCGTAGAGCTCGAGCGCCTCGCGGCGGACCCGTTCGGCGTCCTCCTCCCGCCCGACCCGGGCGTAGATGTCGGCCATTCGGAGCTTCGCGTCGTAGACGTAGCCCTGCAGTTCGCAGACACCGATCGGGAGCGGGGCAAGCGAGCCGTCGGCGTGGGGGACGGCGTCGCCGGCGTCCTTCCAGCCCTGGTTGTAGTAGCCGTGCGACGAGCGGGTCCTGTACTCCTGGAATCCGTCGCCGTCCCGATCGCCCCAGCGGTCGATCCAGTGCAGCGCGGCCTCGGCGTTCGGGAGGTAGCGCTCGAGGAGCGTCGTGTCGCCGAGCCACTGGTAGAGGTACGACAGCACGACCAGGAACAGGCTCGTGGCATCGTGCGTGCCGTAGTACGGGGTGAACGGCAGGATCCCGAGCCGGGCGAGCTCGCCGTGGCGGATCTCGTGGGGGATCTTGCCCGGCTCCATGTCGCGCTCGGGGTCGTCGCCGGTCGCCTGGAGGCTGGCGAGGCGGCGGAGCGCGCCGGCGGCGAGCTCCGGGTAGCCGGAGATGCCCATCATCGACACGATCAATGCATCGCGGCCGAACAGCGTCACGAACCACGGGACGCCGGCCGCGGGGATGAACACGCCCCGCTCGAACATCGGGTCCTCGAGGCGGAGCGCCTCCATGTCGAGCACCGCCTGGTCCCACGCCCGGCGGACGGTCTCGTTCGACGTCTCGACCCGGACCTTCGGCAGGTGCGGGCCGGGAGTCGGCCCGGCCGGGCCGACGGCATTGCAAGGCAGCGTCGCCGGTCGGCGGCGCGACCCCGTCACCGGCAGCCACTTCACGCAGGTGTGCCAGACACTCTTCGGGGCGATCGGCGCCACGAACACGAGGCGTCCGTTGGCGAACTGCGGGATGGCGTCGGCCTTCTCCACCAGCACCACGAGGTCGCGCCGGAAGTCGCGGCTGACGTACGTCGTGCGCAGCTCCCGCCGCGACCGGAACCACTGGCTGTTGATCGAGCCGCGCCGGACGATCGTGCCGAGCTTCACGTCGAAGATGTCGGCGAAGTCCGAATCGATCTCGATCTCGATTGTCAGACGGACCTCGCGACGGCCGTAGTTGACGATGTCGAGGTCCTCGTGGACGCCGCCGTCGACCGTGCGGTCGAGCCGGATCGACAGGGTGCTCGGCAGGATCGGTCCGCCGATGTCGAGCAGGGCGTCGTTCGTGAGCTCGAAACGCGACGAGAAGAACTCGATCGGCGACGCGTTGAGGAGGACGGGGCGGCGCCCGTTGATCCGAAGGTCGTAGCCGGAGATGAACCGCGTGTCGCGCGCGAAGAAGCCGTCGTTCGCTGCCGCGTCGATCCGCGCGTCCGGCTGGCAGACGACGACGCGGTCGTCGCGGTTGATCGTTACGGTCGAGGGCCCGACCTGGACGGCGAGTGGCACGTCCTGCCGATGATACGGAACGCGACCGATCCGCATCGGGAGCGAATCCTGCGTCGAACGGACGCTGGCCCGAAGATGTCGGCATGACGAAGGGAAGACGCCCGCGCCACGATCCGTCGGCCGGCCGCCAGGTCGGCGACCGGATCGGGACCGTGGCGGGCAAGGTCGAATCGGCCGTCGAGGAAGCCGTCGGGGGCGCCGTGGGAGGTGCGGCCGACGCGGTGGGGGGCGCCGTCCACGCGGTCCAGTCCGCGGCCCGACGCTGGGACGAGCGGCCGGGGGCGCGCGTGCGCCGCCTGCGACGGCTGTCCCGAACGCCCCTGCCGTACCTCTACGACCGTTACCCGGAAGCGCGCCGGGCGGTACCCCGCGAGCTCGGCGTCCGCTCGCTCGACGCCGAGGAGATCCTCGGCACGGCGGTCGGCGGGGCGACCCAGCGCGGCGCAGATTTCCTGCCGCTCAGGCCGTTCCGCTCCCAGAACTGGATCAACCGCTGGCAGCGGATCCGAAACGCCATGAGCCGGATGGACATCCTGCCGCCGATCGACGTCGTGCGCTACCGCGACGCCTACTGGGTCCTCGATGGCCACAATCGCGTGGCGGCGGCGAAGTACGGCGGGCAGGTCGAGATCGACGCGAACGTCGTCGAGCTCGTCCCGCCGGGTGGCCGGCCGTCGGAGCGGCCGACGTCACTCGCCCCGGTCCTCCTCGGGGCGCGGGCACTCCGGGCCGCCGGCCAGGGCGGCCGCGCCAGCACCGAGCTCGAGGAGCATCTCCACGGCCACGACGAGGGCCCGCCGGACGACCGATGATCCGCCGATTTCGTCTCACGTGGCCCGACGCACGGCCATTTGCCGGGCGTGGCGGCCGGGCGATCCGCTTCCTCGCCGCCTCCGACGATCCCGACCCCGCCCTCGAGTACGAGGTCAATCGGACGGCGCTCGGACCTCTCGACGGAGTGATCGGCTGCGGCGACCTCGAGCCCCACTGGCTGGCGTTCCTCGCCGATTCGTTCCACGCCCCGCTCGTCTACGTCCGCGGGAACCACGACCGGGGCGGTGCCTGGGAGGAACCGCGGGGCCGGTTGCCAGAGCCGCTCGGGGCGGGCGACACGACCCGTCTCGCCGGGATCGAGGTCGCCGGCCTCGAGTGGCCGGGGGTCCGCCAGCGCGGCAATGCCCGCCGTGACGGGCTCGCCTGGTGGCACGTGCTCTCGATCGCCGGCCGCGCGGTCGCGTCGCGCCCCGGCGGTCGAACCGAACCGGTCCTCGTGATCAGCCACGCTCCACCCGCCGGGGCAGGCGACGTCGCGACCGACGCATACCACCTCGGGTTCCGGGCGTACCGCTGGCTGATGGACCGGCTCCGGCCGCCCCTCTGGCTGCACGGCCACACGACGACCGCATCGGTGCCATCGCTCGAGGTCGTCGTCGGCCCGACGACGCTCGTCAACGTGACCGGCGCCGTCCTCGTCGAGCTGGTCCCGCCGGTCGCCGGGACGGGGTAGGGCTCAGCGCTTCCGCCGGGCGGTCTTCGCCTCGCCGGCCTCGGCGCGTTCCTTGTTAACCGTCCGAGCCGCGATCTCCTCGGCCTTGTCCTCGGACCGGCCGCGCTCTTCGTATGACTCCTTGATGTGCTCGTACTGGCGTTCGCGCTTGTCGCTCCAGGCCTTCGGCATCCGATCGTCCTCCTGCAGGGTTGCGACGCGACCCACGGTGCGGCGGCTGCGGCGCATGCCGTGCGGGCGAGCGGCGGTCCCGGCGTTGCGAACCCGTTACGGTCAGAACGGCGGCCACGGGACGGCCGGCCAGCCGGGCGACGGCCAGGGGAATCGCCGCGTCGCGAGCAGCCGGTCCGTTCGACGGATCGTGGCCGCGACCTCGACCGGCAGGAGGAGCTCCCGCAGCTCCTCGCCGAGCCCGCCGTCGAGGTCCTCGCGGAGCCGCTCGAGAACCGCCACCTCGTCGGGCTCGATCGCCTCGCCCCGCCAGCCCCAGAGGACCGTGCGGAGCTTCGGCACCGTCGAGAAGCAGACCCCGTGATCGACCCCGAACACGTGGCCGCCCGGGACAGGCAGCAGGTGCCCGCCCTTCCGGTCGGTGTTGTTGACGACGGCATCGAACAGGGCGATCCGCCGGAGCCGCAGATCGTCCTCGACGACCATCGCGACGACGTCGACCGATTCGTCCACGTCGATCCACAGCTGGACCATTCCCTCGCCGAACGGCCCGTCGCGCATGACGGTCGGTGGCACGATCGCCCAGCCGGTCGCCTGCGAGACCGCGTGCGCCGCGACCTCGCGGCGGGCGAGGGTGCCGTCGGGGAAGTCGTCGAGCGGCCGCTCGCCGCGGATGGGCTTGTAGACCGCGTCGAGGACGACCGGCGGCTCCGGGTCCGGGCAGATCCGGGTAACCCGGCTGTACATCGCGTCGTTGGTCGACGCGACGAGGCGGCCGAGGACCTCCAGCTCGCCGTCGCGCAGGATATCGAGCGCGGCCGCGGAGTCGAACGGGTTCACGGCCCGCGGGTCGGGAGCCGGGTCAGTTGACGTAATGGCCGTTCCCGCGGGGGCAGATGTGGCCCTGCGGATCGAGCGGCTGACCGCACAGGGGGCACGGCGGCCGACCCGACGCGACGACGCGTGCGGCCCGCTCGACGAAGGCGCGAGCGGCCGGGGCCGTGAGCCGGACGCGGAACAGGTCCGGGCCATCCTCGGACTCGTCGTCCTCGAGCGCCTCGGCCTGGAGCTGCTCCCCGGCGTCGTCCTCGGTCTGGGCCCGGGCCTCGACCAGGACGCGGTCGGTCGACCCGTCCCAGCCGAGCGTCAGGGTCCCTGCCCGGAACGCCTCGACGATCGGCTCGTCGAGCGGCTCCCCGTCGGTCGGTGGCGGTGGCTCGGGTTCGGTGATCCCACGCCGCTCGAGCTCGTCGAGGAGCTGGTTGAGCCGGTCGGCGAGGACCGCGACCTGGACCTTCTCGAGGACCACGCTGACGACCCGACCGCCGTCGCGCGCCTGTAGGAAGAATGTCCGGTCACCCGGCTCGCCGACGGTTCCCGCGACGAAGCGATCCGGTGGGTCGAAGACGAAGCGGCGTCGCGTCATGTCCGAATTAGGCCACGTCGCCGCGAATCGTGTGGTGGCGACCTCGGGCCGATGGCCTCGCAGGGCTCGGCCTCGAACCTCGGTGAGCGGGCAGCAACCGACGTAGCGGATGCCAGTTCATTCCACCGTGACGCGGATTGTGTGATGACCCCTCGCGACCTCGGGTCGATGGCCTCGCGGGGCTCGGCCTCGAACCTCGGTGAGCGGGTGGCCTATCGAAGCCAAGGTTGCCGGTTCTACTCGATCGTCACCCGGATGGTGTGGTGGCCGCGGGCGCCGTCGGGGGCGGGCCGCGAGTGCTGGTCTGTCTGTACCGTGCCGTCGCCGTCCGTCGCCCGGACCGCCAGCGTGTGCTGGCCCGTGACTGCCTCCCAGTCGAGCCGCCACTGGACCCAGGTCGCGTCGGAGATCGGCCGTGAGATCGTCGCCGGTTGCCACGCCCCGTCGACCGCCACCTCGACCCCGGCGATGCCGCGGTCCGGCGCCCACGCCACGCCGGCGATCGTCGTCCGGCCGGCGCCCAGCGTGGCCCGGCTGCGCGGGACGTCGATCCGCGACTGGGTGAGGATCGGCCCCTCCTTCGCCCAGCCCAGGGGCACCCAGTAGGCGTCGAACGCCTCCCACGTCGTGAGCTCGAGCTCGGCCAGCCACTTGGTCGCGGAGACGTAGCCGAACAGGCCCGGGACGATGAGGCGGGCGGGGAACCCGTGGGCGAGGGGCAACGGTGCATCGTTCATCTGGACGGCGACGAGCGGCTCACGCGACTCGTCCATCACCCAGGCGGTCGGCATCCCGGCGGTCCAGCCGTCGACCGCGCGGCCGACGAGCTGCGTCGCCTCGGGCCTGACGCCGGCCAGCCCGAGGACCTCGCGGAGGCGGACGCCGGTCCACTTGGCGTTGCCGACGAGATCGCCGCCGACCTCGTTCGAGACGCAGGCGATCGTGACGTACTGCTCGACCGTGCCGAGCGCCACCAGCTCGTCGAACGGCAGGGTCGTCTCGCGCTCGACGAGGCCGTGGATCCGAAGCCGCCACGACGGCAGGTCGACGTTGGGGACGATCAGTGCCGTGTCGATCCGGTAGAACTCGTCGTTGGGGACGACCAGCGGCGTCAGGCCGGCGACGGCCAGCTCCGCGCCCGGCGGCAGCGACGCGACCTCGCCGGGTAGCGGGAGGTGACCCGCGGCCTGGCCCGGCGACAGACGCTGCCGCTCGAGGAGCACCCGTCCGGCCGCACCGGCGACGACGGCCCCCACGGCCAGACCCGCGGTACGTACGAGGAAGGTCCGTCTCCGCCAGTCCGGCGTCGCGGCGCCGGCCGCCCGTTCGGCCGGTCCGCCGCCGAGGAGGGCGACGAGTCGCTGGAGGACCTGGACGCCGGCGATCGCGGCCGCACCGGCGACGGCTGCCGCGATCGCCGGGCTGACCGCGGGATCGCGCAGCGAGGCGAGGAAGCCGAGCGCCGCGAAGGCCACGAACGCCGCGGCGGCCAGACCGGGGCGGCGCAGCGCAAGGACTCCGAGCCCGGCGCCGATCGCCAGCGACACGACGACGACGGCGATCTCGAGGGCGAGCTTGTCGTTCGTCCCGAACAAGCCCACGACGAAGTCCTTCGCGCCCGGCGGTTGGAGGTCGATCACCGCCCGGCCGACGGAGAGGACGAGCGAAGCAGCCCCGGGCACGAGGCCGGCGACCAGCTCCGATGTGCCGAGCGCAGCCGCAGCCGCCACGAGGCCGGCGATGGCGGCCTGCCAGGGCTGAATGAGTTGCCGGGCGACGGTGGGGACCATGCCTAGAGGTTCGCACACCGCAGCCTCGCGGTTTGCCGTCAGCCGGCGCGGTTGCCCGGATCCTCTCCGCGATCTCGTCGGGCGAGCACGGGCGGGCGGCCCTTGATCGTGAGCGCCTTCGCGGCTCGTCCCGCGAGGCCCACCGCGACCCGCATGAGCCGATCGAGCTCGGTCTCCGTCGCCCGCATGACGCCGGGCGTCTCCGGACGCGATTCGGCGATGAGCCCGAGGTGCCGGTCGAGCGCCGCCCGGGGAGCCTCCGGCGCCTCGTCTCGTTCGGCCACGATGAAGCCCTGGCTGTCCACGGCCGCGTAGGTGACGACCGGGTTGGCGCGGAGGATCACGCCGATGGCGTGGGCCGGTTCGGGCAGGACGGTCGCGAGCGACGCGAGCTCCTCGCGGGCCGGGTGATCCGGGGTCAGCCGGTAGCGCGGCGGCTCGACCTGGTCGCGTCGCACGAGCTCATTGGAGATGAGCACCCGGAGCGCCGTCTGGACCGAGCTCACGGGCGAGCCCATGACGTGAGCCAGGTCGGCCAGCCGCATGCCGTCGGGCGCCTGGCTGAGGGACAGGACGATGTCGAACCCGATCGGGGAGAGCGTCAGCCGCCTGCCCGAGGAAGTCACGACCGCGGGGTCGCCGGGTCAGCGCGCTTCGAGCGCGCGCCGGGCCAGCGCGTAGGCCTCGTCGTGACGCCCGACGGCGGCGAGGCTGTCCGCCCAGGCGCTGAGGATCTGGCGACGTCGGGAGGCCGGGGCGGCTCGCTCGGCGAGCTCTGCGGCCCGTTCGAACGTGCCTGCGGCCTCCTCGGCCCGGCCGAGCGCCGCCAGCGCGCGGGCGCGGGTGACGAGGCCGTCCAGGAGGGCCTTCTGGTGTCCGGTCCGCTCGGCGAGGCCGATCGCCTCGTCCGCCAGGCCGAGGGCCTTCTCCGGGTCGCCCGACTCGAGCTCGATCATGGCTTCGGTGTCGGCGAGCGACGATAGGAGTCGCTCGTCGGTGGTCGTTTCCCGCGCGTGACGCACGGTCTCCCGGGCCCGACCCGTGCTGCCGGCCGCGGCGTATGCCATCGCGAGCTGGTTCTCGACCATCCCGGCCTCGAGGCCGGATTCGGCGGCCCGGAGCAGGGCGAGCGCCTGGATCGCGGTCCGGATGGCCGCCTCGAGATCGCCTGCGTTCCGGTAGGCCGAGGCCATGGCGGCGAGGAAGGCTCCCCGGCGGCGCATGTCGAGGTCGGCGGCGATCCCGCGCGCCTCCTCGAGGTAGGCGAGGGCGGTCGTCGGCTGGCCCTGGTATGACTCGAGCGTCGCGAGCCCGATCAGGAGGCGGGTGGCGAAGTCCGGCCCGAGGTCGAGCCCGGCCCGCACCCTGTCGAGGATCGAGCGGAGGAGAGCCCGTCCTTCGTCCGGGTTGTCCTGCTGGCACTGGGCCGAGGCGAGCCAGTACTCGGCACGGGCAACGTCCACCGGTCGCTCCAGCTCGCCGAACAGGCCGGCGGCCTCGGTTGCGGGCCGGATCGCCTCCTGCGGCCGGTCGAGGCGGCAGAGCGTCTCGGCGATACCGGTGAGCAGATCCGCGCGCGTGCCGCGGTCCTGGGCGCGCTCGAGGAGCCCCTGGTATCCGTCGAGCGCATCGCGCCAGCGACCCGCCGCAAGGGCGAGGTCCGCCTCGAGGCGGGCCCAGGCAGCCGCGGGATCCGACAGGATCTCCGACGCGGTCTTGCCGAGCCGCGGCGCGAGGTAGTTCAGTGCCGCCATCGACGGCTTGGCGATTCCGTTCTCGAGGGCGCTGATGTAGGCCTTCGTGTAGCGGTCGCCGGCGAGCTGCTGCTGCGTCAGGCCGGCCGCCAACCGGGCCTGGCGGAGCCGCTGGCCGATCGCGTGAGCCAGCGGGCGGTCATCGACGACGACGCGACGTCGGGTCCGGGTCGTGGTGCTCATGGGCCGGAGTGTACACCCTGGTCATCTGCTCGTTGACCCCTCGAAAAAAATCGTCAAGGCCTGTCTCGAGACGGTCCGTGAGGAGGGCGAGCGCCGCGATCGACGGCACCGTGTGACCCCGTTCGACCGCGGAGACGAAGGCCCGGGTCAACGGCTCGCCGAGCAAGGCCTGGGTGAGCCCCTTGGCCCTGCGTCGGCGATACAGCTCGCGCCCGATTGCGTCGGCCAAAGGAGTGCCGGTTCCAGCCCTCCGTTGTTTAGAAATACTTGACGATCGCACGAAGGGACTCTAGCATGCCGAGCGAGCGCGCGTGCCAGCCCCGGCGCGGCGCTCGGAGGTCTGTGGAGGTTCGAGAAATGCGCGTCCGTTCGTTTCGCGTTGCCCTCGCCGGTGCGATCGCCCTCGCCTGGACGGTCATGAGCACGGTCTCGGCGCTCGCCGGCGACACCTTCCCGCCGCTTCCGAAGTAGAGGGCGGGTCGCAGACGGAATCGAAGCGGCCGGCGCCCCGGGCGCCGGCCGCCGCTCGGGCCGTCGACAGGGCTGCTTCGATCAACCGCCTCGCGGAACGAGGCTTCCCGGCGCCAGGCTCGCCGGCTCCGACGGGAGCGGCGTATCGACCGGCGGCAATGACGGCGGCTCCGGCGTGGGCGGCTCCGGGGTCGGCAGCGGTGGCGGCGTCTCGATCGGTGGCAGGGTGATCTCCGGGGTGGGCGCCTCGGTCGGCGAAGGCGATGGCGTGGGCGAGGGAGACGGTGTTGGGCATGGCTCGGCCGCGGGTACGCCCGACTCGGCCGGCGTCGGAATCTCGAATGAGGGCACGATGCCGCTCGCGTCCGGGGTCGGGACGGGGAAGCAGGTCGGCGACGGTGCCGGCGTCCCGCATCCGCCGCCGTCGAGGAGCGGGCCCCACGACCGGCCGTACGGATTGAACCCGTTGTTGTAGAAGTAGGTCGTCTTCGTCCGGTCCGGTCCGCCCCGGACGCCCGGACCACGCTCGGCACGAGAGATCCATTCGCGATCCGCGGACAGCCAGTTCTCGAACCTCGTTTCCCACCCCGTCGCCTCGAGGATCTTCTCGCCGCACAAGCCCGCGTCGGGTCCGATCCTCTTCGTCGGCTCGGTGCCCGGGATGAAGAGCTCCGCCACACCCTCGTCGCCCGGCGCCGGAAGGAAGCCCGTCCAGGGATCGACCCGGGCGCTGGTGAGACCGGCGGCCCGGGGCAGGGGATTGATGGCCCAGTCCACGGTCGCCTCGTTGAGGAAGCCCTGCCAGACGAACGTCGACACGTCGATAGAGAACACCGGATTCTCGAGGGTCGACGCGTCCGAGTTATCCGAGTTGCCGTTCCACACCCCCACGGCCAGCGCGTACTCGCCCGCCTGGCGGCCCTCGGCCGTCGGCGGGGCGATGAGGCCGTACGCATTGAGGTCCTTGGCGTCGTTGTTCGTGCCGGTCTTGAGCGCCGCCGGCCGGCGGCCTTCGGACGACGTGATTCGGAACTCGCCCCAGAAGGGGTTGACCGACGGATCGGTGTTGCCGCCGAGGATGTCGAGCACGATCGATGCCGCCTCCGGGCTGGCGACCTGCTCGCCGGCCGGCGCCTGGTGGGGCGGCACGACGTCGGCCCCGGCCCTGTCGACGACATGCAGGATTGTCGTGTGCGGCACGTACCGCCCGAGGTTTCCGATCGTCCCGTACGCGGTCACGAAGTCGATCGGCCGGACCTCCTGGACACCGAGACCGAGGGCGAGGCCGGCGTTCGGGGTCTCGGTCCGGAACCGCATTCCGAAGTCGATCGCCCGCTCGAACACGCGCTCCGGCCGGTTGACGGCCGTTGCCTTGACGCTCGGGATGTTCAGCGAGAACTGGAGTGCGTTCCGGACCCGAACCGGGCCGCGCTCGAGGAGGTCGGCATCGTTCGGCGTGTAGCCGCCGCCGAAGTCCGTCCCGACGTCCATGAACATCGACGCCGCGGTCAGCGTCCGGTCGTCGATCCCGGTCAGGTAGTTGAACGGCTTGAACGCCGATCCGGGCTGCCGCCAGCCGTCGCCGACGACGTCGAACTTCGGCTGGAATTTGGGTGTGTCCGTGTCGGCGTTGTAGTCCGCCGATCCGACGTAGGCAATGAGCTCACCGGTCTCGTAGTCGAGCGCGACGAGCGCTCCGTTGTTGATGTCCTTATCGCGGAGCCGACTCATCCACCGCTCCAGGCGCTCGAAGCCGAGCGCCTTGGCCGCGGCCTCGGGATCGTCCGCCTTCGGCACGATCGCGGAGGCCTTGACCCACTTCTCGGCGATCGCCTGGAGCTCGAGATCGATGGTCGTCGTAATCCGGAAGCCGCCCTCTTCGAGCTTGTCGCACGTCTCGGCTTCGTTGCAGATCCTGTCGGTCAACTCCTCGCGAACCGCCCACACGAAATGCGGCGCGATCCACGGCTCGTCGACCTGGGGCGCGAGGACGACCTCCTCCCGCTTCGCCTGCTCGAACTCGGCCGCTGATGGCGTGTCGCCCGCTGCCGTCAGGAGCGGCGTGCGCCCGGCGGCCATCAGGTCGAGGACCTGGTTCCGACGCCGGACGATGTCCGTATCGGGCGGCACGACCAGCTTGCCATCGTCGTCGACCGCGTTCCGGACGAGGTCGTACGCGGACGGCGACTGGGGGAGGGCGGCGAGGATCGCGGCCTGGGCGAGGCTGAGCTCGTCCAGGCCGACCCCGAAGTAGCTCGTCGCCGCGGCCTTCACCCCGTAGCTGTTGTTGCCGTAGAAGTTCAGGTTGAGGTAGGCGGTGATGATCTCCCGCTTCCCCTCCTCGCCCCGGTAGTACTTCGTGAGGCGGATCGACTGGATGATCTCCTTGAGCTTCCGCTCGGCCGTCCGGCCCCGTGACTGGACGAGATCGGACGGCAGAAGTCGCTGGCGGACGAGTTGCTGGGTGATCGTCGACGCGCCGCGGGCATTGCCTCGCAGGGCGTCGAGGCCGGCGGCGACGATTGCCGCCGGGTCGAACCCGGTGTTCGTCCAGAACGTCCGGTCCTCGACGGCGGTCGTCGCGTCGAGAAGGACCGGCGGGAGGTCGTCGAACGTCACGATCTGGCGCTTGAACTGGCCGAACCGGGCCAGCTCCGTTTTTCCGGTCCGGTCGTAGACGATCGACTCCTCGGCGAGCGGGAACTCGTTGAGATTGGTCACCGGCTCGAGGCCGCCGGCCACGACGAAGTAGCCGCCGATCACCGCGACCGCGGCCAGGGCTCCGATCGCGGCCAGGAGGGCGAACAGGATCATCGCCAGCCAGCCGGCGGTCGACTGTCGGCGTCGCGGGGGCTGGGAGGTCATCCGGGCGGTGCGGTAGTCGCGGGGGTACGGGGGGTCGCGGTCGGGGACGGACTGCATTCGGGCTCCGCTGGGGAGGCGTTCCGCTTCCGGGGGATGATGCCCGAAAACGACGGATGGAGCGCTGGCAGCGTCATCCGGCGCGGTTACGGGTGCGTTGCACCCTCCGGCGCGGGGCCGGGTCATGCGGGCGCGCCGCCCGCGCTTGGCGAGTTTGTCCAGACTCTTGACAAAGGCCCCTAAAGTGCACTTTGTAAAGACACTTGGCAAAGTGGCGGAGGGGCATGGCCCGAGGGACCGGATTACCGGGCAAGGCGACCCACCGACAGACGCGCGCCCACAACCAGGGGCTCGTCCTGCGGACCCTGTTCGACCGTGGCCCCGTCAGCCGGGCGGAGGTCGCCCGCCTCACCGGGCTCACGAGGACGACCGTCAGCGAGCTCGTCGGCGAGTTCGTCGCGGACGGTCTCGCCCGCGAGGTCGGGCGCGGGCCGTCGAGCGGCGGCAAGGCCCCGATCCTCGTCCAGGTCGTCGACGAGGCCCGCCATGTCATCGGGCTCGACCTCGGCGAGCGGGCGTTCAGCGGGGCCGTCGTCAACCTGCGGGGCGAGATCGGCCGGACCGCGACGCTGCCGGTGGACGGCCTCGACGGGGATGCGGCGCTTGCGGTCGTCTACCGTCTCGTCGACGAGCTGACGGCCGACGGGCGGGGAACGCTGCTCGGGATCGGCGTCGGGACGCCGGGCATCGTCGACGCGGAGCACGGCACGATCCGCTGGGCGGTCAACCTCGACTGGCAGGACCTCCCGCTTGGACGGCTCCTCCAGCAGCGCTACGGGGTCGCGACCTACGTCGCCAACGACTCCCGCGCAGCCGCGCTCGCCGAGTACCTCTATCCCGGCGACAGCCGAACGCCGAACCTGGTCGCGATCAAGGTGGGGCAGGGGATCGGCGCCGGTGTCGTCCTCGGCGGGGAGCTGTTCCACGGGGACGGCTTCGGCGCCGGCGAGATCGGCCATACGACCGTCGTCGACGATGGTGACCCCTGCCGTTGTGGCCGGTTCGGCTGCCTCGAGACCGTTGCCAGCTCGCGCGCCATCCTCGCCCGGGCGACCGAGGCGGGCCGCCGGTCGCCGGGCTCGCCTCTCGGCCTTCGCCTCGCGACCATGGGCGCCCTCGACATCGCCGACGTCCGGGCCGCGCTGGACGCGGGCGATGAGGACGCGGCGGCGATCGTCGCCGCTGCCGGGCGGTTCCTCGGGCAGGCGGTCGCGGGGCTCATCGGGGCGCTGAACGTCCACCGGATCGTCCTGCTCGGCAGCGTCGCAGCGCTCGGGGACGCGTGGCTCGCCGCGGTCCGCGACGAGGCGACTCGACGCGCGCTCGGGATGCTCGCCGGGCAGACGCGGATCGAGCTCGGGCGGACCGCCGAGGACGTCGTCGTGCTGGGCGCCTCCGCGCTGCTCATGACCCGCGAGCTCGGGCTCGTGCCCGGCCGATGACGCCGCTCGCGGCGCAGCGCGACCTGCTCGTCGGCGTGGACGTCGGGGGGAGCAAGATCGCCGTGCTCGTGGCAGGGCCGGCGCTCGGGGTCCGCGGCCGGTTCGCCCTGCCGACCGAGGTCGGGAGCCAGGAGCAGGCAGCCGACGTCATCGGCGACGCGGTCGGCGCCGCTCTCGGCGACGCCGGGGCCGCTCTCGACCGGGTCGCGGCCGTGGGAATCGGCGTGCCGGGCAGGGTGGATCCCGTCTCCGGCACCGTCTCGCTCGCGGTCAACCTCGGCTGGAACGAGCTCCCGCTCGGACCGCAGGTCGAGGCCCGCCTTGGCACGCCGGTGCGGCTCGAGAACGACGTGCGCGCCGCCGCGTACGGCCTCTACGAGCGCCGAGTCCTCGGCGACGTCGCCGACCTGGCCTATCTCAGCGTCGGGACCGGGGTCGCCGCGGGGATCGTCCTCGACGGCCGCCTCCACCGCGGGGCCCGGGGGCTCGCCGGCGAGGTCGGCCACATCGTCGTCGACCCGGCCGGGCCGCCCTGCCCCTGTGGCCTGCGAGGCTGCCTCGAGGTCCTCGCCGCGGGTCCCGCGGTCGCCATGCGCGCCGCCACGGCGCTGCGCGAGGGGCGCCCGTCGAGCCTGCCGTCGGCCGATCTCACCGCCGCCGACGTCTACGCGGCCGCCGCCGCGGGAGATCCGTTGGGGAGCGAGATCGCGGCGGACGTCGGAGCCCATATCGCCCGGGCCGTTCACCTGCTCGTGATGGCCTACGACGTCGAGGTCGTCGTCCTCGGCGGCGGCGTTGCCGGAGCCGGCGATGCCTTCCTCGACCCGATCCTCCGGGCTCTCGACCGCCTGCGCGAGGCGTCCGCCCTCGCCCGCGAGGTCCTTCGGCCCGGCGTCATCCACCTGCTGCCCGCCGGATCGGAAGCCGGGGCCTGGGGCGCCGTCGCCCTGGCTCGGTCCGCGGCGTCCGGCGACCGGCCGTCACCGGTCGCGGGGAGGGAGGTGGGCGACGCGTAGAGGACGGGCCGCAGCGCCGTCGCCGGACGGCTCACGAGGAGGAGAGCAGCGAATGAGATTGGCTACGAGGAGATCGGTCGTTCCGTCCACGAGGAGGTATCCGCGGTGAGAGTCAAGCAACTGTCAGGGCTGTTGATCGCGCTCGTGCTCGCCATCGGCGCGTGCACGCCGAGCGCGAGTCCATCGTCGAGCGCCCCGGCGACGACGCCGGGAGCCTCGGGGCCCGGCCCGTCGTCTCCGACGGCGGCCCACCCCGAGGCGGTCATCGACGGAGTCGAGGCCGGCGCCGAGATCGGGTTCTGGACGTTCTTCCTGTCGCCGACCTTCGACCAGTACATCAAGGACACGATCGCCCGGTTCCAGGAGGCCTACCCGGGGGTCAAGGTCAACTGGGAGGACCATCAGGCGACGTTCCAGGAGGACCTCGACAACGCGTTCGCGGCAAACAGCGCACCGGACGTCATCAACCTGTCCGTCAGCGAAGGCTGGGTCAGCGACTACGCGACTCGCGGCCTCCTGCTCGGCCTCAACGACCAGGTCGACCAGAGCATCAAGGATGTCTATTTCGAAGGGCTGTGGAACCAGCAGCTCGTCGACGGCCAGAACTTCCAGTTCCCGTGGTACCAGGGGCTGTCCGTCGCCCTGATCAACACCCAGATCTACACCGGCACGCCGGTCCCGAACTCCGACCCGCTCGAGTACACCGGCGGCGCGGGGCTGGTCGTCGGAGACTTCCCGAAGGCGATCGACGGCATCCCGGGCCTGTGCCAGACGATCAAGGACAAGACCGGCAAGCTGTGCGACATCCGCCTGACGGTCAGTGACCTCCTGGCGCAGATGGTCTATGAGGGCGACGTCGACATCATCGGCGATGACGGGAAGTTCACCTTCGACTCGCCGGCGGCCGTCGCCTGGCTGAAGATGTACGTCGACATGGTCAAGGCCGGGACGGTCGACCGGAGCGCGCTGCTCGGCGACGACCGGGTCGGGCTCGACCTGTTCACGTCCGGCGAGGCGCCGTTCTACATCACCGGCCCGAACCTCATCCGGGTGGTCCGCGCCAACAACCCGGCCCTGTACGGCTACCTCGGCGCCGTCCAGGCTCCCGTCGGCAAGTCCGGAGTCGTCGGCAAGGGCCTGATGAGCATCGCGGTCAAGAAGGACACGAAGTTTCCGAAGGCGTCGATCGCCCTCGCCCAGTTCTTCACGAACCCGAAGAGCATGCTCGAGTTCGCGAAGATCGTCCCGATCTATCCGTCGACCCCTGCGTCGTACGACGATCCGTTCTTCTCGGCTCCCCCGGTCGCGATCGAGGACAGCGCGAAGCCGATCGCGAAGGACGTCGTGTCGAAGCTCGCGGACATCGTGCCGACGGTCCCGAAGAAGGCCGACGTCAACGAGATCGTCCGCAAGGCGATCGAATCGGCCCTGTTCAACAGTGTCGATCCCCAGAAGGCGCTGTCCGACGCGGTTGCGGAGGCCAACGCGCTGCTCTGACTGGCGTGAAATCCCGGGGCCGGCGAGGCTCACCCCCAGCTCGCCGGCCCCACAACCATCCGGCCGCCCCAGCAGCCTCGACGTCTGCCAGCCGTCTCCCCGGAGGACCGCACGGAACGATGTCTCGCCAACGGTTCCCCGTGGAAGCAGTTGACAATGCGTCGCCCTCGAAGCGTGCGCGGGCTCGCCTGTGGGTGGGGCCGCCAGTGTGTCTCGCGTTCCCTGCGGGGACCGATGAGAACCGAACTTCTGGCGGGACAGGAGTGAGCGCATGACCCGCCGACTCACGGCGACCCCGTACCTGTTCCTGACGCCGGCGCTGATTGTCATCGGGGTGTTCGTCCTGTACCCGATCCTCAGCGTCGTCTACTACAGCTTCACCGACTACGATATCGTCCGGCCCCCGGTGTGGGTCGGGCTCGAGAACTACGAGCGCCTTCTCGGCGACCCGACGTTCTGGAAGGCGCTCGGCAACTCGATCATCTATCTCGTCGCAACGCCGACGCTCATCGTCCTGTCGATCGCGCTGGCGATTGTCGTCAATCGCGAGCTGCGCGGCATCCACGTGTTCCGGGCGCTGTACTACATCCCGGCCGTCAGCGGCAGCATCGCGATCGGGATCTCGTGGCGCTGGCTGTTCGACCGGAACGGGTTCCTCAACGGCGTCCTGCTGTGGGGCGGCGTCATCGACGAGCCGATCCAGTGGCTCACCGAGCCGTCGCTCATCCTGCCGATCGCGATCCTGCTGACGATCTGGGCCGGCATCGGCTACTACGCGGTGATCTTCCTGGCCGGCCTCCAGAACATTCCCGAGGAGCTCTACGACGCGGCCCGGATCGACGGCTGCAACGACTTCCAGAAGCACTGGCACGTCAGCCTGCCCGGCCTGCGGCCACAGATCGTGTTCGTGGCGGTGATCTCGAGCCTCGCTGCGCTCAAGGTGTTCGACGAGATCTACGTCCTGACGAACCGAACGGGCGGCGTCCTCGACAGCGGCGTGACCGTCGTCTTCTACCTGTGGAAGCAGGCATTCGTGCTGTCGCACGCGGGCTACGCGTCGGCGATCGCGATCGTCCTGCTTGTCCTCACGCTCGCGTTCTCGATCGTAAACATCAGGCTGCTCGAGCGCGGCCGGGGGGCCGACTGATGGCTGCGGTGCGGGTCGAGGCCCTGCAGGTCCGCGTCGAGCGCGGCCGTGGCCGGCGGATGACGGTCCGGGCGGCCTTCTGGTACGCGCTCCTCCTCTCGATGAGCGTCGTCACCGTGTTCCCGTTCGTGTGGATCCTCCTGACGTCGCTCAAGGGACCGAACGACGCGATCTTCTCCGTGCCGCCCCAGTTCCTGCCGACCGACCCGACCCTGGCGAACTACACGCGGGTGGCCGACACGCTGCCGGTCGCCCGGTTCTTCCTCAACAGCATCATCGTGACCGTGTCGGTCACCGTCCTGAACACCCTCATCGCGGCACTGGCGGCCTACCCGCTGGCGAAGATGCGGTTCCCCGGCCGCGAGGCCCTGTTCTACCTGCTCCTCGGGACGCTCATCGTCCCGATCCAGCTGACGTACATCCCCAGCTACGTCCTCGCCGTCCGCGTGTTCGACTACCACGACTCGTTGCCGGCGGTCATCCTCCCGAGCCTCGTCAGCGCGTTCAACGTGTTCCTCCTCCGCCAGGCGTTCCGGAGCGTCCCGAACGACCTGCTCGACGCGGCCCGGATCGACGGCGCGAGCGAGTGGCGGATCTGGTGGAACGTCATGCTGCCGATCGTCCGGCCGTCGCTCGCCGCGGTCGCGATCTTCACGTTCGTCACGTCGTGGAACGACTTCCTGTGGCCGTCGCTCATGCTGCCGACGATGGACAACAAGACCCTGCCCGTGGGGCTCGCGGCGCTGCAGGGGTTCTTCAGCTCCGACTTCCGGGCGATCGCCGCCGGCGTCACGATGACGGTGGTGCCGATCCTCATCTTCTTCCTCGCCGTGCAGCGCTACTTCGTCCGCGGCCTGGCCGGCGCGGTGAAGGGCTAGCGATGGCCGGCGCCGCTGCGTGACGGGGCGGCCGCCGTGACGGGCCGCGCGGCCCCCCGGCCGATCCTCGTCGAGGGCGCCACCGTCCTCGGGGCCACCGAGCCGGAGGCGCTCCTCCTCGCCGGCGGACGGATCGCGGCACGGGGCGGGGACGCGGTCGCGGGCGGCGGGCGGGGGGCGCGGCGGTTCCGCGGCGAGGGGCTGTTCATGGCGCCCGGTTTCATCGACCTCCAGCTGAACGGAGCCGCGGGTCACGACCTGTCGGCCGATCCCGGATCCGTCTGGGACGTGGCGGCCACAATCGCGGCCCACGGCGTCACGGCGTTCCTGCCGACGATCGTGACCGCGCCCCCGTCCGTCGCCGAGACTGCCGCGCGGGTGCTGGCCGGCGGGCCGCCGCCGGGCTGGCGTGGCGCGACGCCGCTCGGCCTCCACCTCGAGGGTCCGTTCCTCAACCCCGGGCGGTCCGGCGCCCACGACCGCGCGCATCTCCGCGCCCCCGACCCGGCGCTCGCCGCCGGCTGGTCGGCCGCGACCGGCGTGAGGATCGTGACACTCGCCCCGGAGCTGCCCGGCGCGCTCGAGCTCGTTCGAACACTGGCCGGGCGGGGAGTCGTCGTCGCCGCCGGCCACTCACTCGCCACCGCCGAGGAGGCGGCGGCAGGCTTCGACGCGGGAATCCGCTACGTGACCCATCTGTTCAACGCGATGCCGCCGCTCGGGCACCGCGCGCCCGGTCTCGCCGGGGCGGCGCTGAGCGATGGGCGGGTGATCGTCGGGCTCATCCCGGACGGTGTTCACGTCGACCCGCTCGTCGTGGATCTCACGTGGCGCGTCGCGGGGGCCGATCGACTCTCGATCGTCACCGACGCGATGGCGGCCCTTGGGATGCCGCCGGGCCGCTATCCCCTGGGCGGGGTGGACGTCGAGGTGGGCGACGACGGCGCGCAGCTGCCCGACGGCCGCCTGGCCGGGAGCGTCCTGTCGCTGGATGCGGGGCTGCGCAACCTCGTCGCATACACGGGCGCGCCGGCGGCGGTTGCGGCGGACGCCGTCACGCGCGTGCCCGCAGCGCTGCTCGGCGAGCGCGATCGTGGGGCGCTGGCGGTCGGGGCGGTGGCGGATGTCGTCGTCCTCGACGCCGGGCTCGAGGTCGTCGCGACGATCGCCCGCGGGGTCGCGATCCACGGCGACGACGACGGAGACGGGGAACGATGGGCCTGAGGGACGAGATCCGCGAGCAGCCGGCGGTCGTCCGCCGCCTCCTCGCCGACGGTCGCGGCCAGGTCGAGGCGATCGCTGCGAAGCTGCGGTCCGAACCGATCGAGCACGTCGTGATCGCCGCCCGCGGCACCTCCGACCACGCCGCGATCTACGCCCAGTACCTGTTCGGCGCCCGACACCGGCTGCCGGTCGCGCTGGCCGCGCCGTCGCTGACCTCGCTCTACGGCGTCGAGCCGCGCTTCAGCCGGTCGCTGGTCGTCGGGATCAGCCAGTCGGGCGCGTCGCCGGACGTCGTCGGCGTCGTTGCCGCGGCTCGCCGCCAGGGCGTTCCGACGGTCGCGATCACGAACACGCCCGGGTCGCCGCTCGCGACCGCGGCGGAGCAAGCGATCGACCTGCGGGCAGGCCCCGAGGTGGCGATCGCCGCGACGAAGACGTACGCCGCCGAGCTGACCGCGGTCGCGATGCTCTCGGCCGCGCTCCTCGGCGACGCGGACGCCTTCCGGGCGCTAGACGGAGTCCCGGGAGCGATCGAGCGGGCGCTCGAGACCGAGGCCGACGCCGCGCGAGCCGCCGCGTCCCGCGCCGCGATCGCCGGGTGTGTCGTCCTCGGCCGCGGGTTCGAGTACGCAACCGCCCGCGAATTGGCCCTCAAGCTCAAGGAGCTGGCCCGGGTCATCGCCGATCCGTATTCGGCGGCCGATTTCCAACACGGCCCGCTTGCGCTCGTCGAGCCGGGCTTCCCGGTGCTGGCGATCGCGCCGTCCGGAGCCGCGGCTGCGGGTCTGCTCGAGCTGCTGGCGACGCTCCGCAACGACTACGGCGCGGACCTCATCGTGATCTCGGACCGCGACGATGCGCTCGCCCTCGGTGCCGCCGGCCTCGGACTACCGGCCGGGCTGCCGGACTGGCTCATGCCGATCGCGTCGATCGTCCCCGGCCAGTTCCTCGCCTTCCACCTCGCCCGCGCCAAGGGTCACGACCCGGATTCGCCGCGCCACATCCGGAAGGTCACACTGACGCGCTGAGGCCCGCGCTAACGCGCTAACACGCTGACGCGCTAACACGCTGACGCGCTAACACGTTGACCGACCGCCGATCGACCCGCACGAGGGCCGTCGAAAGGGCGCACACTCAGCGGCCATGAACGAGCTGGTCGCCCAGTTCGACCTGTCGCTCCGGCTGCTGCTCGCGGCGGCGCTCGGTGCGCTGATCGGGGTCGAGCGCGAGATCCACGGCCACCCGGCCGGCATGCGGACTCATCTCCTCGTCGCGCTCGGCGCGGCGATCTTCACGGTCCTCTCGATCTACGGCTTCGGCCAACCAGGCCAGGCCGGCCTCGATCCGTCGCGCATCGCGGCGCAGATCGTGTCCGGGATCGGCTTCCTGGGCGCGGGGGCGATCCTCAAGGAAGGTGCCACGATCCGGGGCCTGACGACCGCCGCGAGCCTGTGGGCGACGGCCGCGGTTGGCCTCGCCGCCGGCGCAGCCCAGTACCCCGTGGCGTGGACGGGGGCGATCATCATCATCTTCTCGCTCTGGCCGCTCAACCGGGTGGCCGAGCGGCTCCACGCGGTTGACCGCGAGGCGGGCCGGATCCAGGTGACCGTCGACCGGCTGGAGGCGATCGGCGAGATCTCCCAGGCCCTCGCCGCCCACCGGCTCGAGATCACCGGGGTCCAGACCGAGCGGCTCGAAAAACGGCGCTATGCCGTCACGTTCGACGTAAGGCGCCGGGGCGGCGGAGCGAGTCTCGCCGGGGCCATCGAGCAGATCGGCCGGATCGGGGGAGTCGAGGTCGCCGGAACGGACGCCACCGAGTAGCCCGGTCGAGGGGCGTCAGCCGCGCCCCTCGTCGACGAGCTCCGCGGATGGCCGCATCCGGCGCCGGGTCGTCACGTCGACGCGCGCGCCGTCGCCCTCTGACGCCGGGTGCTCGACGAGGGCGATGAGCCGGCTGGCCATGAACCGGCCCGTCCGTACCGGCGTGCCGCCGCGGGTGACCTCGGTGACCTCCACGACGCCGCGCGCGGTCGTCACCTCGATCCGCCGCCCGGCCCGCGTCGCGGCGATCTCGAATCGCTGGACGCCCTGGCCGGTGTCGACGACGGCCTCGACGCGATCGCCCTTCATGGACGGCAGCATACAGGCACACTTTTCCAGGTACATCGAGCAGTCCTGGGCGTTTTGGTCCTCTGGCTCCGCAACCCCACGCAGGCGGATGGGCGAAGGTTGTCCGGAGGCGCTGCCGCGGGTGTTTTCGATGCGGCCGCCCCTTCGCCTGTGCGCCAATGGCGAGGTTTGTCCAACCAGGTTGGAAATCTGGCTCGCGGCCGAGGGACGGACCAGCCGGGAGCGGCGGCTCCCCGCTTCGCCACCTTAGAGACCCAGCCACTCGCGGACCGCCGGATCCCAGGCGCGGTCCGGCGTGACCGCGGAGGCCGGCATCGTCACGAGCCGGTCCGACGGGACGATGCCCGCCACGATCCGGTCGAGGAGGACTTCGATCTCGTCGCGGAACGCCGGCGCCGGGCTGCGGAAGCCGTCGCTGACGAGCGGCATGTCCGGCAACAGCCGGAGGTGCCGCGCGTAGCCGGCTGCCCACCGCCGGACGAGTGGCTCGACCCCGAAGGGATCGTCGTCGCCCGCGGCGCGCCGGTAGTACGCGTAGTTGTCGACGACCGACCGATCCGTGACCAGGACGTCGGCGCCCACGCCGGTCTCGATCTCGCGAGCGACCTGGGTCGCGACGACCCACAGCTGGGCGGTCACCGTCGCCGATTCGTTATGTCCGAGCGGGCTCGTCCGGATCACCTCGCCGAGCGTCGCGACCCGCAGTCCGAGCCGTTCGCAGGAGGTCGCGATCCCGGCGACCGCCGTGCTCTTGCGGACGCCGTGCGACCCGATCACGGCGATCGTCGGCGGGCGGCTCGCGGCGTCGTCGGGCGGCTCCGGCACGCCCAAGATCGTAGCCTCCACCGATGCTCCGTCACCTACACTGCCGAGCCAGATGGCGGGGCTCGTCGACTCTCTCGCGGCGCGGGCGGCCGCGCTCGGGCGTGGGCTGGACCGCTCGCTGGCGTTACTCGCCGCGATCGCCTTCATCACCCAGATCGGCGTCGCCGTCATGCTGCCGCTTCTTCCGCTGTACGCCCAGACGCTCGGGGCGACGCCGCGCATCCTCGGGCTGCTCACGAGCTCCTTCGCCCTGACGAACGCCGCCGGCCAGCTGGCCGCCGGGTTCCTCGCACAGCGGGTCGGTCCGCGCCGCCTCGTCCCGGCGGGCATGGGACTGTACGCGGGAGCGAACGCGCTGATCGCGACGGCGACCGCCGCGTTGCCGCTCATCGCATGGCGGTCGGTCGCCGGGCTCGGGGGCGGGCTCGGGCTCGTGAGCGAGCGCCTCTACCTGTCGCAGGTGATCAACCGGGCCCGGCTGTCGTTCGGCAACGGGCTGCTGTCCGCGGCCGGCTCGGCAGGGACCGTCGCCGAACCGGCGGTCGGCGGGATCCTGGCCTCGGCCGATCTCCGGCTGCCGTTCATCCTCGTCGCGGTGACCAGTGCACTGGCCGCGGGCGCGGCGCTGTTCCTGCCGCGGCCGAGAACCGCCGAGATCGCCGCCGCGGCAGCCGCCGCCGAGCCCGAGGTCGTTCCGGACCGTCGCGTCCTCGGCATCCTGCTTGCGGCCAACGTCGCCCTGCTCGCGGGCTTCGGGGCGTTCATCACGACGTACGCTCCATTCGCGACGGCCGAGCTCGGCTGGTCGAAAGCAGAGATCGGGATCGTGTTCGCGCTCTTCGGCCTCGGGAGCATCGTCGTCGGCCCGTGGCTCGGCAATCTCGCCGATCGCCGCGGCCGCCGGCCGATCGCGATCCTCGCCTGCATCCCGATCGTCGCCTTCACCCTCGTCTTCGTCGCCGGCGCGCCGCAGGCGATCGTGTTCGCCGCGGCGATCGCGGCCGGGGGCGGGGTCGCCGGGTTCGAGGCGGCGTGGTATGCGCTCCTCGTCACCGCGACGGGCGGCGTCCGGGGTGGCCGGCTGTTCGGCACGATCAGCGCGTTGTCGACGCTCGGGATCGTGGTCGGAGCCAACGCCGCGGCCAACCTGTGGGAGGCCGTCGACATCCATGCCGGCGTGCTCGTCGTCGCGGTCGCGGCCGTGGCGGCCGGGGCGGCGATGTTCGTGTTCCCCGCCGCGCTCCCCGCCGACCCGGGGCCCGGCGAGGCGTGACCACGTCCTGTCCCCGTCCAGCGCGCGGCCCGCTCGTCGTCGCGATCGACGTCGGCAGCTCCTCGATCCGGGCCGGGCTCTTCGATCGGGCCGGGCGCCCGCGCCGGGGCTCGCTCGCCCAGGTCGGCTACGCGATGACGATCGACTCCGAGGGCAGCGCGTCGGTCGAGGTCGATCGCCTCGTGGAAGTCCTGGCCGAAGTCGTGGACCGGCTCGTCGAGCGGGCCGGGACGGCCCTGGCCGACGTGGCCGGGGTGGGGATCGCGTGCTTCCTCCACTCGATCGCCGGCCTCGACGCGGCAGACCGGCCGATCACTCCGCTGCTGACCTGGGCCGACACGACGAGCGCTCGCCAGGCGGCTGATCTGAGGTCCCGGGTGGACGAGGCGGCGCTCTGGCAGGAGACCGGCTGCCCGCTTCACGCGAGCTACTGGCCGGCGAAGGTCCTCCGGCTCCGGGCGGCGACCGGCGATCGGGCGCGGACGTTCGCCGGCGCGCCGGACCTGCTGCTGGCCGAGCTGACGGGCCGCCGGGCGATCGACCTGTCGCAGGCGTCCGGGACGGGACTGCTCGACCGGCGGACGGGGACGTGGCACGAAGGCCTCCTCCGCGAGCTGGAGCTCGAGCCGCCGGCGCTGCCGGAGATCGCCCCGGCCGGCACGTGGGCCCGCCTCGACGGCTGGGCGGCCGACCGTTGGCCGGCGCTCGGCGGCGTCCCGTGGTTCGTGCCCTGGTCGGATGCGCTGTGTGGCAACGTCGGGCTCGGCTGCACGGCCGGCCGCGGCGCGGCCCTCCAGGTCGGCACGTCCGGGGCGATCCGAATCGTCGTCGACGACCCGGTCCCACCGGTCCCGATCGGGCTGTTCGGCCATCGTCTCGCCGACGGGACGGCTCTCGTCGGCGGCCAGCTGAGCGAGGGCGGGGCCGTTGCCGCGGCGATCGCCGCGCTGCTGGGGCGTTCGCCCCGGGCCCTCGAGGCGGCGGCCCGCGACCTGGCGCCCGACGGCCACGGCCTGACGGTCCTGCCCCATCTGGCCGGCGAGCGCGGCCCGGGCTACGACGCCGAGGCACGGGGCGTCGTGGCGGGCCTTTCGCTCCGGACGTCGCCGGCGGAGGTCTACCTGGCGGTACTCGAGTCGATCGCCCTCCGCTTCGCCATGCTCGACGCCCGGCTTCACGAGCTCACCGGCGAGCCGCCCGAGGTGGTGGCGTCCGGCGGCGCGCTGGCGCGCTCGCCGTTGTGGGTCGACGTCCTGGCGGCGGCGCTGGGACGGACGATCAAGGCTTCGACCGAGGGCGAGGCCTCGTCGCGCGGCGCCGCGCTCCACGCCCTCGCCGCGGCCGCGGTCATCGGGTCGCCGTCGGAGGTGCCGCCACCGCCGGCGCGGCCCGTCGTGCCGGACCCGGAGCGGGTCACCCGCTACCGGGCCGCCCGGGACCGCCAGGAGCGGCTGTCCGACCGGATCCGCGGGTGAGCGAAGTGGACGGGGGTCTCGACTTCGGGCGGTTCGACGCCCTCACGTTCGATTGCTACGGGACGCTCATCGACTGGGAGGCGGGCATCGTTGCGGGTCTCCGCCGGGTTCTCGAGACGCACGGCGTCGCCGCTACGGACGACGAGCTGCTCGAAGCGTATGCGCGGGCCGAGGCCGATCTCGAAGCCGGGCCATACCGTCCCTACCGCGAGATCCTCGGCGAGGGGCTCCGGCGCGTCGCGCGCGGGCACGGCATCGAGCCGACCGACGACCAGGTCGCGGCGTTCGGCGGATCGGTGGGGGAGTGGCCCGCGTTCCCGGACTCGACGGCGGCGCTCGCCCGCCTGAAGGCACGCTTCCGGCTCGGCGTCATCACGAACTGCGACGACGATCTCTTTGCGCTCTCGAACCGGCGACTCGGGGTCGCGTTCGACTGGATCGTCACGGCCCAGCAGGTCGAGACGTACAAGCCGAACCCGCGGAACTTCGAGGTCGCGCTCGAGCGAATCGGGCTCCCGCGGAATCGCATCCTCCACGTCGCCCAGAGCCTGTTCCACGACCACGTCCCGGCGCGGCGCCTCGGGCTCGCCACCGCGTGGATCCACCGGCGAGCCGGGCGGCACGGGTTCGGCGCCACCCCGCCGGCCGAGGCATCGCCCGATCTCGCGGTCCCGGACATGGCGTCGCTCGCCGAGCTGGCCCTCGCCTGATCCAAAGCAGGCGGCGGGTCGTCCCATCCGCCGGGGGCAAGCCGCGGAGGCCATTCGGCACGCCGACGCCACGGGCGTACGATCAGCCGGATGCCCGGGCCGCGATCGATCGCTCAGCGCCTCGCCCGCGCCGCCGTGGTAGCCGCCGTCGCGGTGGCGGCGGCGACAGTGGCCGTCGCCCTGCTGGAGGACCGCGCCGCCGTCCTGAACGCGTCGAGTGTCTACCTCGTCGCCGTCGTCCTCGCCGCGATCGCGGCCGGGGTCCCGGCCGCGGCACTCGCGTCCGTGGGAAGCGTCCTGACCTACAACTTCCTGTTCACCGAGCCGCGCTACACGCTGAACGTTTCCGATCCGGGCGAGTGGCTCAACCTCGTGCTGCTGCTGTTCGTTGGAGTGACCGTCGGCCAGCTCGCGGGCCTCCAGCGGACACGGACGGAGCTGGCCCTCGCTCGCGAACGCGAGGCGCGGGCCCTGTTCCGGGTCAGCCGCGCGCTCGTGACGCGCGAGACCGCCGACGTCGTGCTGCCCGCGATCGCGGCGTCCGTCCGCGAGGAGACAGGGCTCGATCGGGTGTGGTTCGCGCTGGGCCCGGACGACGCGCGAGAGCGGGTCGTCGCGGACACGGGCAACGGCCGGCCTCCCGCCGGCGGCGGCAGCCACGCGGTCCTGCGGAGGATGCCGGGCGACCTGCCGGCGCAGTGGGTTCACGTCCACGACGCAGCGGCCCGCCCTGGCGCGGGTCGGGGGGAGGCACGGTTCCGGATCCGGATCGAGGCCAGCGGGGCGACGCTCGGCTCGATCTGGGCGGTCAGGCGCCGCGAGGCGGGCGATCCCGACCGCACGGCGACGCGACTGCTCGCCGCGACCGCGGACCAGGTCGGCCAGGCGCTGGCCCACGACCGCCTGGTCGCGGCGTCGCGTGAAGCCGAGGTCGCCCGCCGGAGCGACGCGCTGAAGACGGCCCTCATCGAGTCGGTGTCCCACGCGTTCCGAACGCCACTCGCATCGATCCGGGCCGCGGCCGGGACGCTCATGGACCCGAGCGTTGCCCTCAGCGCGAGAGAAGCACGGGCGAGCGCGGCGTCGATCGATCGCGAGGCGGAGCGGCTGAACCGGCTCGTGTCCAACCTGCTCGACCTGGGGCGGATCGAAGGCGGCGTGCTGCAGGCCAGCGCGGAGGTGCTCGAGCTGGACGATTTCGCGTCGCGGGCGGTGGGGCGGGTCGCGCACCTGGCGGGAGACCGGGCCATCCAGCTCGATCTCGCTGCCGCCCCGGCGGTGCGGGCGGACCCTGTCCTCCTCGACGAGGCGCTCGCGAACATCGTCGACAACGCGGTACGCCACACGCCGGCGGGGACGACGATCTGCCTGTCGGCCGCCGAGCTGCCGGACGAGCCGTTCGTCAGACTGACCGTGGAGGATTCGGGGCCGGGGGTTGCGGACGAGTCGCTGGACCGGCTGTTCGAGAAGTTCTACCGCGCCGCCGACCGCGGGCGTGGCTCGGGTGGCACCGGGATCGGGCTCGCCGTCGTGCGGGGACTCGCCGGGGCGATGGATGGCCGGGTGACCGCCCGACGGAGCGAGCTGGGCGGCCTCGCAATCGATCTCGACCTCCCGGTCGCGCGCGTTCCGTCCGGCGTCGTCGGGTGAGCAGGTGACGACCCGGACGAAGGCCGGCCCGAGTCTCCTGCTCGTCGAGGACGACGACGCGACCCGGGCAGCCGTTCGGCGCGACCTCGTCGCCCGCGGTTATCGCGTCGACGACGTGCCCGACGGGGCGACCGCCATGGCGCGGTGGGCCGCCCGCCGCCCGGACGTCGTCCTGCTCGATCTCGGCCTGCCGGACCTCGACGGCCTGGCGATCATCCGGCGGATCCGGCGGGAGGCGACGACCCCGATCCTCGTGCTCTCGGCGCGCGGCGCGGAGTCCACGAAGGTCGAGGCGCTCGAGCTCGGCGCGGACGACTACGTCACGAAGCCGTTCGGGATGGCCGAGCTCAACGCGCGCCTCCGCGCCGCCATCCGCCGGGCGGCCGGTCCCGCGGCGGACCCGGCGGGCCGGATCGTGGCCGGGAGCCTCGTCCTCGATGCCGCAACCCACGAGGCGACCGTCGACGGCCGCCGGCTCGAGCTGACGCCCCGTGAGTTCGAGATCCTTCGGGTGCTCCTGTCGCACGCCGGCCGGCTCGTGACCCGCGGCCGCCTGCTCCGGGCGGTCTGGGGCGAGGCGTACAGCGCCGAGGACCATTACGTCCACGTGTTCGTCAGCCAGCTTCGCCGGAAGCTCGCGGCGGCGGATCCGGGCGGCGGGCTCCAGGAGCTGATCGTCACCGAGCCGGGCGTCGGCTACCGGGTGCGGGCCGGGTGATGGACGCGAAAATCCTGAGCCGTTCCTGAGCCCGCCCGAGGCCCGCCCGAGCGGCTGGTCTTGGGGCCCGGGCGTACGTTCGAGTCGTGGATGCGCCACGGCTGATTCGCCTGCCCACGACCGCGTACGACCAGGAGCTGGCCGATGTCGCGGCCGCGATCCAGCTGGTCGCGACAGGGGGCGCGCGACGGGTCACGCTGTCCGGGCTGCAGCTCCCCGAGAAGATCGCCTCCGACGCCCTCGCGCTCGCCCAGGCTGCCGGCGTCCGCTTCGCCCTTCAGCGCGACCGGCGGAACGGTCCGGCCACGGTCGTCGTCGGCCCCGCCGAGGAGTGATCGGGGGTCGCCGGCCGCTCCAGGGCCGCAAGGTCGGGGACCGCCGGGTCCGAGTCGAGCGGCCGTATGCCGCGCTCTTCCGGTACGCCGGACCGGGCCAGCTCGTCGCACGTGAGGCCGCCAGCCGGCCGAGGACGCCGCTCGGGCGGGCGCTCGCGCGGGCGCGGGCCGTGCTGTTCGGCCGGCCGCTGTCGATCCACGAGGAGATCGAGGAGCGGCTCCCGAAGAAGAAGGCGCTCGCGATCTTCAGCTCCGATCCGATCAGCTCGTCCGCCTACGCCACCGAGGAGATCCTCCGGGTCCTGGTCGTGGCAGGTGCCTCGTTCCTCTTCCTGAGCCTGCCGATCGCCGCGGCGATCGCCCTCCTCCTGTTCATCGTCTCGACGAGCTATCGGCAGATCGGCTATGCCTATCCGTCCGGTGGCGGGGCGTATGCCGTCGCCCGGGCGAACCTGCCGACGATCTTCTCGCTCGTCGCGGCCGGTGCACTCCTCGTCGACTACGTCATGACCGTCGCGGTCTCGACCGCGTCCGCAGTCGAGCAGATCATCTCGGCGGTCCCCGAGGCCGAGGCCGGCCGGATCGCGATCGGCGCGGCGGCCGTCGCGCTCATCACGCTCGGCAACCTCCGCGGGATCCGCGAGTCCGGCAACATCTTCGCCATCCCCACCTACCTGTTCGTCGGGTCGGCACTGTTCATGATCGCGATCGGGCTCTTCCGGATCGTCGTGAATGGCGAGGGAGCACCGCCGCCCGATCCGCTCCCCGGCGCGCCTGGCGCCCTCGAGCCACTCGGCGTGATGTTCATCATCCGGGCGTTTGCGTCCGGATCGGTCGCCCTCACCGGCACGGAGGCGATCGCCAACGGCGTCCCCGCGTTCAAGCCGCCCGAAGCGAGGAACGCGGCGACCACGCTCACCGTCGTCGCAGTCCTCCTCGCGGTGCTGTTCCTGGGCATCACGTTCGTGGCCTACAGCTTCGGCATCGTCGCGATCGACGACCCGTCGCCGAGGACCGTCATCAGCCAGGTCGCAGCACTCGCCTACGGCGACGGCTCGGTCGGCTTCTATCTCTTCCAGGCCTTCACCGCGCTGATCCTGTTCCTGGCCGCGAACACCTCGTACAACGCCTTTCCGCGCCTCGCCGCGATCCTCGCCAGGGATGGCTACATGCCGCGCCAGTTCAGCTTCCGCGGCGATCGGCTGGCGTTCACCTCGGGCATCCTGATCCTGAGTCTCGTCGCGGTGCTGCTGCTCGTCGTCTTCGAAGGCAACACGACGGCGCTCATCCCGCTGTACTCCGTCGGGGTGTTCGTCTCGTTCACCGTCAGCCAGGGCGGGATGGTCGTCCACTGGCTCCGCGAACGAACCCAGGGTTGGCCGTGGAAGCTCGCGCTCAATGGCTTCGGCTGTGTCCTGACCGGCTTTGTGGCGCTCGTCGTGACGATCGCCAAGGCACCCCCGTCCCTCCTCGTCGCTGTCGTCATTCCGGCACTCGTCCTCATCATGGTCTTCATCCAGCGCCAGTACCGGGCATCGGCGGCGAGGCTCGCCGTTCGGCCGGAAATCGTCATCCGGCCGCCGCACCGCGAGGAGCGCGCGATCGTGCCGGTGCCCGGCATCAACCGGGCGGTCGTCCAGGCGGTCAACGTCGCCCGTTCGATCTCGGACGACGTCATCGCGGTCCTCGTGTCGGACGAGCCCGAGGAGGCCGCGAAGATCCGGGCCCGCTGGGAACGGCAGCTGCCAGGCGTGCCGCTCGTGGTCGTCGAGTCGCCGTACCGCGCGCTTGTGGGCCCGCTTATCGCCTACCTGGACGTCCTCGACATGGCCTGGCCGCCGGATCGGGAGGCGCCGATCACGTTCGTCGTCATCCCTGAGTACGTGGCTCGTTCGTGGTGGGAGCGCCTGCTGTACAACCAGTCGGCGAGGCGCCTTCGAGCGGCGCTGCTGGGGCGGCCCCACACCGTGATCGTCGACGTCCCGTACCAGCGCGAGGAGCCCGAGCCGGTCGGGGGTCCCGCGGCCGCGCCGGCGGCACCGCCCGGTCCCGTCGCCACCCGCCCGCCGCGCTGATCCCCGCCGTCTCACGACGTTCTCAGGCTGCGCACCCAGCATCCGGTCCGGAGCTGAGGAGGATCCGGAGGACAGCCGGTCCGACCACTGTCCGCTGGAGGCTCGTAATGACCTGAAGAGACGATCGACCGCCGAACCACGACCCACGCAGACACGAATGAACGAAGGAGAAGCCATGGACTGGAGCGACAAGCCGGCCCTGCCGGCGCTCTCGACCATTCGGACGATCGGCGGAATTCGCCGCGGGGTGATGACCGCGGCGCTCACCGGGCTGCTGCTCGTCGGGGCCGGCGTTGCCGCCGTCTCGGCGGCGAGCCCCGATCCCTCCGCGTCGACGACACCCAGCACCCAGGCGGAGCCGTCCGACGACGGGACGACGACGCCGACCGAGTCGGCCCGACCGGACCGCCTCTGCCCGGACAAGGCGCAGGATACCGAGTCGGACGCCTCGACCGGCTGACGGCTCCGATGCGGCACACGGCCGGCAGCCCGCCCCGCGGGCTGCCGGCCGACGCGTGTCCGGGGAGGACTTTCTCCACGAGCCTGATAGGCCGTGGGGCCCCGGCAGCGATACGAATGGGCTACTGGCTGCGGTGTAGTCCGCTGCGATGAGACAGCTATGGCGCGACTACGGGCTGAGCATCACGCTCGTGGTCCTGTTCCTCGCGAGCTGGGCTCTCCAGACCTGGATGGGCTGGGTGGAGTTCGTCGCCGTCCAGCAGGCCCACGGCCAGACCGCCGAGGCGTTCGGCGCCGGGGGCTACTTCTGGCGCTGGGGCCAGGCGACGTTCGAGAACTGGCGGTCCGAATTCCTGCAGGTGTTCGTCTTCATCCTCCTCACGACGTTCCTCGTCCACAGGAGCAGCCACGAGTCGCCGGACACCGACTACGACACCGAGGCGGCCCTTCGCCGGATCGAAGCGCAGGTGGCCCTCCTCGCGAAGGAGGTCGAGAAGAAGTGACGAAGGACCTCCGGCGCGAGCTGAAGGTGACCGAGGACGACGTTCGCGAAGAGCACCTTCGGGAGGTCAACGCGACGGCCCAGTGGCTCTACCTCGGGTCGGTCCTCGCCGGTGGATTCCTGCTGATGATCGGGCTGATCGCCCTGCTCGGCTCGACTGGCGGATAGCGAGACATCGGGTCAGGTCGGACCCGGCATCGCTCCCAGCTGGCGCATCATCCCGAGCAGGTCCGCCTGGACCCAGTGCTCGGCGATCATTCCATCGCGGACCCGGAAGATGTCCCCGGCCAGCTGTGGGGGACGAAGTCCGGGGCGACGAGACCGTCGACCGAGTCCATCCGACCCGCGACGAACACGTCGTCGACGAACTGGCGGACGCGGGCTTTGTTCTGATCGATCGTCATCCGTCGTTGGCCCCTATCGCCCGACCGGGACCCCCAGCTCGCGCCCGGCGGTCTGCTTGCGCTGTTCCATGCGCGTTCCGAGGTCCTCGAGCTCGGTCTCGTCGAACGCCTCGCGCGCCTGGCGGAACATCTCGCCTTCCTCTTCCTCGATGTGGTGCTCGATGTTCTCCTTCATGACCTTCGCCTTCGCGCCCCACGTCTCATCCTCGACCGACAGCGCCTCGAGCTCGCCCATGAGCTTGTCCACGACATTGTGTTCCTCGTAACCTTCGAGCACGATCTCCCTGGCCTTCGGGTGGCTCTTGAGCTCCGGGTAGAAGATCTCCTCCTCGACGATTTCGTGGAGGGTCAGCTCGCCCTTGATCGTGGCGAACAGCTCCTGGCGGGTCTTGATCCCTCGGTCGGTCGTCGAGTCGAGCTCGGTCAGGAGCTTCTTGACCTTGTCGTGGTCGGCCTTGAGCAGCCTGAGCGCGTCCATCGAAAGCCTCCTCCGGGCGCATTGATGGCAAGGGGGCCACGCCCGCTCGCGGTAGTTGACCGGCCATGAGTGGCAGTCCGCCTTGCGGCTCGCTCGCCGAGCTTGCGAGCGCGTGGCAATGTCCCCGGCCCGGCCGGTGACGGGCACGGGTCCGGGGCCGTAGCATTGGCCGACTCGTTCTGGGACTGCCGATGACCGAAGCCGGACATCGCTTCTGCCCCCGGTGTGGAAAGGCCCTCCTGCCGGACATGCCGTTCTGCCCGGCGTGCGGACTCAAGGTCGGCGACGTTGGTGACGCGCCCCGCGGCGAAGCGCCGGGCCGCGGGCTTCGGGCGGCCGTGGGTCGGTCCGTCGGGTCGTCCATCGTCCTCGCCGCGCTCCTGGTCGCCATCGGCCTGATCGGCTACGGCCTCATCACGCGGCCCCCGGCGCCGGAGGGCGGAACCCCGGGAGGCGGTGGCAACCCGGCGGCGCCGGCGACGCCGGTCCCGGCGCCGATCGTCGGGCTGACGATTCTCAGCCCGACCGACGGCCAGGTCGTTGCGACGAAGGAGGTCACGGTGATCGGGACGGCGCCTCCGGGACTGACGATCACCCAGGACATCAGCTTCGGGCCGGACCAGCACACGACCGTCGACGGGACGGGCCACTGGGCGATCAAGGTGGGCCTCAAGGACGGCGATAACCGGCTGACGTTCCGGATCGGTGACGACCAATCGACGAAGCAGACGATCCGGGTCGTCTACACGCCGCCGGCCTCCTGATCGATTCGCGTCTCCTCAACGCGGCATCGCCCGGTCAGCCTGCCCCGGCGTTTCACTCAGCGAAATGTTCCGTCGGCTGGGCGCCCGTTCCGCCGACGGTTGCTCCGCCCAGCGAATGGATCGTCGGAGGAGGGCGCGGAATCGGCCCGCCGATCGACGTTTGCGTCGCTCAGCGAAACGGAGGGGTCGCGAGCGGGGCAGATTCGAGCTTTCTCGGGACATCGGCCCGTCAGCACTCGGGAACCGCGGCCGGACCGCGCAGCATCTCGCGACCCACCCGCTCCGCGT
>DASYTG010000033.1:0-62457 GCA_036002525.1 Candidatus Limnocylindrales bacterium | reverse complement strand
CGCCCGGAGTTCACCGTCACCGTCGCCGGCGACGTCGCCCGTCGCCTGCCCGGCACCGAGAACCCGAAGCTGCCGACCGGCGAGATCGAGCTCCGGGCGAGCGAGCTGACAGTCCTGTCCGAGTCCCGGACGCCGCCGTTCCCGATCAACGAGCCCGACGCGCAGATCGACGAGAGCCTCAGGCTCCGCTACCGCTACCTCGACCTCCGCCGCGAACCGATGCGCGACCGGCTCCTCCTCCGGTCGCGGCTCTTGCGGGCGATCTCGGATGTCCATCACGCCCACGGCTTCGTCGAGGTCGAGACGCCGCTCCTGATCAAGTCGACGCCCGAGGGCGCGCGCGACTTCATCGTCCCGTCGCGCCAGCAGCCGGGCTCCGTGTACGCGCTGCCGCAGAGCCCGCAACAGCTCAAGCAGCTGCTGATGGTCGCCGGCCTCGAGCGGTACTTCCAGATCGCGCACTGCATGCGCGACGAGGATTCGCGAGCCGACCGCGGGCCGGAGTTCACCCAGCTCGATCTCGAGATGAGCTTTGTCTCCCAGGACGACGTCATGGCGTTCGTCGAGACGATGGTGACCGAGGTCAGCCGGGCGGTCGTCCCGGACCGCCCGCTCCGCCAGGCGCCGTTCCCGCGCTTCACGTATCGCGAGGCGCTCGACCGGTTCGGGTCGGACAAGCCGGACGTTCGCTACGGCATGGAGCTCCACGACCTCGGCGAGATCGCGGGCGGCAGCGGGTTCCGCGTCTTCGACGAGACACTCGGCGCGGGCGGACGCGTGTTCGGTCTCGCGGCGCCCGGGATGGCCGGCGCCTCGCGTTCAGAGATCGATGAGCTCGTCGAGCGGGCGAAGAAGTTCGGGGCGAAAGGGCTCGTCCACCTCGCCGTCGACGAGGTCGGGACCGTCCGGTCGCCGATCGGGAAGTTCCTCGGCGAGGGCCGGGCCGAGCAGCTCATCGAGGCGGCCGGAGCGAGTCCGGGTGATCTCGTCCTCGCGGTCGCCGACCGCGACGTCCTGGCCCAGGAGGTGCTCGGCAAGCTCCGCGTCGAGCTGGCCGACCGGCTGCGCCTCGTGACGAACCCGGCCGAGCTGTCGTACGTCTGGGTGTACCAGTTCCCGATGTACCAGTGGGACGATGAGAACGGGCGCTGGGACGCGACTCACAACCCGTTCAGCGGCGTCATGCCTGAAGATGAGGAGCTGCTCGTCACCGGATCGGGCGACCCGTCGAAGCCGTCGCCGGACGATCCGGCCGGCCAGGCCCGCGCACTCCAGCACGACATCGCCCTCAACGGCTGGGAGCTGGGCGGTGGCTCGATCCGGATCCATCGCCGCGACCTGCTCGAGCGCTCGTTCGCCCTCATGGGCCTGACCGCCGAGCAGATGCGGGACAAATTCGGGACGCTGCTCGAGGCGTTCGATTACGGCCCGCCGCCGCACGGCGGGATCGCCCTCGGGATCGACCGCTGGACCGCGCTCCTCACCGACCAGCAGAACATCCGCGAAGTCATGGCGTTTCCGAAGACGGGCACCGGCACGGACCTCATGCTCGGTGCGCCGTCGCCGGTCGACACGGCTCAGCTGATGGAGCTGGGCCTGAAGTTCGTCGGGCCGCCGCGGCGCGAGCCGGGCGCGAAGGCCGAATGAGCGGGGCCACCGCGGCCCCTTCGACGACCACGACCCCCGACGGGCGGATCCGCGCGTTCGATCTGGCCCGGGGCCTGGCCATCGTGTTCATGGTCATGGTCCACGTTCTCGGCCACTACGGGAACGACGCGTCGTGGGCCTCGCCGCTGGGCCAGGCGGTGATCTTCCTCGGCGGACCGACCGCCGCGCCCGTGTTCATGTTCCTCATGGGCGCGTCGCTCGCGTTCTCGCGGCGCGCGTCGACAGTCGGAATCGCCCGGCGCGGGCTGTGGCTGCTGTTCCTCGCCTACACTTTGCACGTCCTGCGCGGCGCGCTGCCCGCGACGCTGGGACTCGCGAGCGGCTATGTCACCGAGGCGGACATCTGGCCGTACACGCCGGGGACCCTCCTGACCCTCGTTGACATCCACCAGATGGCCGGGCTGGCGCTCCTCGTGATCGCCGGGTTGACGGTGTTGTTCACGTTGTCCGGCGGTCCGGCCCTCCGGGCGGTGCTTGTCGGGCTCGCCGTCGTCGTCGGGCTGGTTTCACCATTGCTGTGGGGCACGACGACCGGTATCGGGCCCGTCGACCTCGGCCTCGCCCTCCTGTGGGGGACGGAGTGGAACGTCTTCTTCCCGCTGTTCCCGTGGCTCGTATACCCGCTCGTCGGCTTCGCCTACGGCCGAACGCTGGTGGGGCAGCCGGACCGACGCCGGTTCGTCAGGAGGATGGGCATCGTCGGGGTCGTCATCATGCTCGCGGGCGTGGCCGTCATCGCTGTCCTCCATCCCGCAATCGGGGTCGAGGACTACTGGCGGCAGCGACCGGGCGTCCTCCTCGCGATCCTCGGTCTCGTCCTCGGCTGGCTGGCGCTCGCCGACGTCGTCGTCGCGCGCGTGCGATCGAACCCGGTGTTCGATCGTTTTTACGGATGGAGCGCTCGCGTCACGTCGATGTACTGCATCCACTGGATCCTCATCGGCTGGGGGGTCGCGCTCGTTGGCCACCGGGACCTCGAGCTGCCCGCGGTCCTGGTTGCGATGGGGATCGTCCTGCTGCTCGCCGACCGGATCACGGCCACACTGCCGTTCCTCCGCGGGCCGCGGTCCAGGGCGCCGAGCAACGCGGAGCGGCCGTCGACGCTGGTGCCGGCCGAGGCGTGATCCCGCTTCTCTCCGAGCGGCCGCGGCTCGCCGCCCTGCTCGGAGCGACGTGCATCGCGTTCTCCGGCATCTTCTACCGCTACGCCGAGGTCTCGCCCTCGACCGCGACCGTGTTCCGGTGCCTGTACGGGCTGCCGCTGCTCGCGGCGGTCGCGTGGGTCGAGCACCGTCGGCACGGCGGCATGCCGTGGTCGACCGTCCGGGTCGCGGCGGTCGCCGGCGTGTTCTTCGCCGGCGACCTGACGTTCTGGCATCACGCGATCGAGGCGGTCGGTGCCGGGTTGTCGACCGTCCTCGGCAACCTCCAGGTGCTCGTCGTCGGCATCGTCGCGTGGCTCCTCTTCGGGGAGCGACCGTCGCGGGCGGTCCTCCTCGCACTGCCGGTCGTGCTCGGCGGGGTCGTCCTCATCTCCGGCGTCGTCGGCGGGGACGCGTACGGCGCGAACCCGCCGCTAGGCGTCCTGCTCGGCATCCTCACGGCGATCTGCTACGCCGGATATCTGCTCGTGATCCGTCATGGCGGACGCGACCAGCGTCGATCGGCCGGACCGGTCGCGGTCTCCACGCTGTCGACTGCGGTCGTCGCCGGGATCATCGGCGTCCCGCTAGGCGACCTGAACCTCGTCCCCTCGTGGCCGGCCCACGGCTGGCTCGCAATCTACGGGCTGACGTCGCAGTCGCTGGGGTACCTGCTGATCTCGGTGTCTTTGCCGCGACTGCCGGCGGTCCTCACGTCGATCATCCTCCTCGTCCAACCGGTGATGTCGATGGGTCTGGCGATGGTCCTCCTGGCCGAGGCGCCATCGATCGCGCAGCTCGTCGGTGTGGCGCTGGTCGTCGGCGGGATCGCGATCGCGACGGTGCCGATCGATCGCCTTCGTCGGGTCCTCGAACCGGCCGGCACTCCCTGAGGCAGGCTCCACGAAGGAGCCATGGCTGCCATGACCCATGGCGCCCTTGTGCGACACCCCACGGACTCCCAGGATCTGGGTATGTCGCGCAGGAATCTCGCTCTGTGGGTACTGGCAGTGACGCTCGCCGCTTCTGCGTCGTCTTCCTGTGGGACCGATTACGGAGGCCATTCCTATCTGGCGCTCAACGAGTCGGACCGCGATGTGATCGTGGAGGTCGTCACCGACCAGACGAGGATGCTCCTTCTCGCCGCTCACACGCGCGGAAACCTCTCGGCGTCGTGGTCAGGTCCGACGGACGAGTGGCGACTTACCGTCCGAGGTGAGGGCTGCGCACAGCTGGTCTCGCTGACGCCGAAGGGCCAACCGACGCGCCTCACGCTCCACGTGACCCCCATTGGCGACATTCGGCTTGGGGCGGAATCAGTCTTCAGCTTTGAAGGCCGGCGCGTCGAACTGGTCTCGCCGTTGCCGCCCGCGAACTGCGGCTGACCTGGCAGACGTCAGCCCGGCTGATCCGGGTCCTCGGCTGCGGCCTGTCCATAGGGGGCAAGCGCCGGGCCCTGGAGCGGCACCTCCTCCGAGACATCCGCCATCGCGGCTTCCCACTCGTGGACGTGGCCGGCCGGCGGCTCGGTTGGGCCGATGTAGGCCGGCAGAGACGCTCGGGGCACCGTCCGGTCGTGGCGGACGCCGGGGTCGCCGAGCTCGAGGAGGACTTCCCGCGCGCCGCCGGCGACGATGTCCGCGACGACGTCGTCCGGCATTCGGTCGGGCGCGACCGCGCCCAGCCCGTCTAGCAATGCCACCGGGACGAGGACCGGCCAGCCGGCCTCGCCCTCGTACGACGGCCGAAGAAGCGCGCCCGGGGCCGTCCCGTGGGCCTCGATCAGCGAGGTGGCGGTCTCGGGGCCGACCCACGTGAACCGCGCCGGCCAGACGAGTGCGGCGTCGGTCTCCCGAACCTGCCCAACCGCGACCTCGATCCCGCGGACGATCTGGCCGACCGGGCCGTGATCGAGCGGCGCCGGTTCGGCCAGCGTCACCGGCGAGCCCATCAAAGCTGTCGACACGGAGCCGTCCGGGTCGTGGGCGACGACGACGATCGGGACCGCCCCACCGGACCAGGCCGAGTCGGCGATCCGGCGGACCGAGGGCATCCCGTCGGCGTCCGCGAGGGCTGAGTCGGGAGTCGCGGCGAGCACGACGGCGGCGACGGTCACCACGGGAGTCTAGCCCGGCCGGTCAGGGCAGCGGGCCGGCTATGGCACAATCCGCCGGCCCATGACCGATGCCGCCTCCTCCCGCACGCTCACCCGCACGCCCTCCCGCACGCCCACCGTCCGCGCTGACCTCCGGAATCTCGCGATCGTCGCCCACGTCGACCACGGCAAGACCACGCTCGTCGACGCGATGCTCCGCCAGACCGGCGCGTTCCGGGCGAACCAGGCGGTCGTCGACCGGGTCCTCGACTCGGGCGATCTTGAGCGCGAGAAGGGGATCACGATCCTCGCCAAGCAGACGACGGTCGACTACCGCGGCGTCAGGCTGAACATCGTCGACACCCCCGGCCACGCCGATTTCGGCGGCGAAGTCGAGCGAAGCCTCCTCATGGTCGACTCGGTCCTGCTGCTCGTCGACGCGGCCGAGGGCCCGCTGCCCCAGACCCGCTACGTGCTCCAGAAGGCGATGGCCCGGCGGCTGCCGGTGGTCGTCGCCATCAACAAGATCGACCGCGGCGACGCCCGTCCGGCCGAGGTCCTCGACGCCATATATGAGCTGTTCATCGATCTCGGTGCGGACGAGCACCAGATCGAGTTCCCGGTCGTCTACACGAACGCGAGGGCTGGCACCGCGACCCGCTCGCTCGCCGAGGCCGGCACGGACCTTGGGCCGCTCTTCGACCTGCTCGTCAAGGTCACGCCGCCGCCGATCCACCAGCCGGGCCACCCGCTCCAGCTCCTCGTGACGAACCTGTCGGCCAACGACTACGTCGGGCGGATGGCGGTCGGGCGGATCCGGAACGGCGAGATCAGGTTTGGCCAGCGGATCACGGTCGTCCGCGACGAGCCGGACGACACGGCCGGCGCGATCGAGCCCGGACGCACCGTCACGCTCAACGGCACGGTCACCGCGCTCCAGACGGCCCGCGGGATCGAGCGGGTCGACATCGCGGCGGCCGGGCCGGGCGACATCGTTTCGGTCGCCGGCCTTCCCGAGGTGACGATCGGCGACACGCTGACCGATCCGGCCGATCCGCGGCCGCTGCCGCGCCTCGACGTCGACGCCCCGACGCTCCGAATGACGTTCGGCGTCAACACCTCGCCCCTTGCCGGCCGCGACGGCCGCTACCTGACGTCGCGCCAGATCAAGGCTCGCCTTGATCGCGAAGTCCTCGGCAACGTGTCGATCGAGGTCCACCCGACCGGATCCGGCGACACGTTCGAGGTCCGCGGCCGGGGCGAGCTCCAGCTCGCCGTGCTGATCGAGCAGATGCGGCGAGAGGGCTTCGAGCTGACGGCCTCGCGGCCGGAGGTCATCCTCCGCGAGGTCGACGGCGCGACCCACGAGCCGTACGAGCGGGTCACAATCGACATCCCGCCCGACTACATCGGCGAGGTCCAGTCCGCCCTCTCCGGCCGCAAGGGCCGGCTCGAGCAGATGTCGACCGACGCCGACGGACGGATCCGCCTCGAGTACGTCCTGCCGGTCCGCGGGCTGATCGGCTACCGCGGACAGCTACTCACGGACACCCGCGGGACCGCGCTCCTCCACCAGATCGGCGAGGGCTACGGGCCGTGGGCCGGCGACGTGACCCACCGGACGGACGGCGTCCTCGTCGCCGATCGGTCGGGAATCTCGAACGCCTACGCCCTCTTCAACCTCCAGGAGCGGGCGGAGCTGTTCATCGGCTCCGGCGTCGACGTGTACGAGGGGATGATCGTCGGCGAGAACTCCCGATCCGGCGACCTCGACGTCAACCCGACGAAGGAGAAGAAGCTCACGAACATCCGGACCCACGCCCACGACGAGGCTTTGCGCCTCACGCCGCCGCGGCCACTCACCCTCGAATCGGCGATCGAGTTCATCGCGGCCGACGAGCTGGTCGAGGTGACCCCGGCCTCGATCCGGCTCCGAAAGCGGGCCCTCTCCCAGCATGACCGGCGGCGCGAACGCGGTCGCGAGCAGGATCTCCGGCGACACCCCGCGTTCGACTAGCCGCGCCCCCGCCGGGCGACCCCGAACCCATTGTCGCGGGGCGGGCGGTGGAGTACCGTGCGAGCGGACCCATCCGGGTGTCTCGCAGACGTCACGCGAGGTGAGCGATGCGTCGGTCCGTCGCGGCCGCGGTCCTTCTGACCGCCTCCCTCCTGCTCGCGGCGGCCGCGCCCGTCGCGGCGTTTCCGCTGACCCAGTGCCAGCTGAGCCTGACGTCGAAGGATGCCAACGGGGCGACGATCGACACGGCCCAGTCCGGCGCGAGCGACGGGACCCAGTCCGATCCGATCCTCGTCGACTGGGCCGGTTCGGTCGACTACACAGGCACGACCACCAGCATCATCAAGAACTACAGCTACCAGGTCTACGTGCTCGGCATCCCGACGCCCCTGCGGGGAGCCGGCGCGAACGATGAGGAGGATGTCGACGGAGGCGGAACGGTCGGTGTGTCCGCGAACGCGCCGTTCCGCCTCACCGGCCTCTTCAAGGTGACCGGCACCTACGAGGGCGAGGGCGGCAGCTGCGCGGGATCGGGCTGGTTCAAGCTCATCGGCGACCCGCTGGGAACCGCTCCGTTCTGGCTCGGGCTGATCCTCCTCGCTCTTGGCGCCGTGCTCGAGGCCCGCGGGTTGCGCGGACACCGGATCTCGGCCGTCGTCGGCGGGCTGTCGATGGGCCTGGGGGCGGCGATCATGCTCGTCATCTATTCGACATTGCCGCTCGCCGAGTACACCCCGGCGGCGGCGATCGGGCTCGGACTGCTGCTCGGGATCCTGGTCGCCTTCCTCGGCCGGCGCCGGGGCCGCGCCGAGCCCGTCGAGGCTTGACCGCCGAGGGCCGCCCGCGCTGGGCTGCCAGCACCGGACGTACAATCGCCGCCCGATGGCGATCTACCTCGACCACGCCGCGACCACCCCGCTGCGCCCCGAGGCGCTCGACGCGATGCTGCCGTTCCTGACCGAGTCGTTCGGGAACGCCAGCTCGTCCCACTCGTTCGGCCGGGCGGCACGGGCCGCCCTGGACGAGGCTCACGAGCGGGTCGCGGCCCGCCTCAACGCCCAGCCGCGCGAGATCGTGTTCACGTCGGGCGGAACCGAGGGCAACAACCTCGCGATCAAGGGCGCGGCCTGGGCCGGCAAGGCCCGCGGCAACCGGATCGTCACGACGTCGGTCGAGCACCACGCCGTCGGCCACACGGTCCGGTACCTCGAGAAGTTCGGGTTCGAGATCGTCGAGCTGCCGGTCGACCGGTACGGGCGGGTCGACCCGGACCACCTCGACGCGGCGATCACCGACCGGACGATCCTCGTCAGCGTGATGCTCGCGAACAACGAAGTCGGGACGGTCCAACCCATCGCCGAGATCGGGCGGCGGGTGAAGGGCCACAAGGGCGTGCTGTTCCACGTCGACGCGGTCCAGGCGGCACCGTACGTCGAGATCGACGTCGAGAAGCTCGGGGCGGACTTCGTGGCGATCGCGGCGCACAAGTTCGAGGGCCCGAAGGGCGTCGGCGCGCTGTACGTCCGCCACGGCACGCACATCCTCGCCCAACAGCACGGTGGAACCCAGGAGCGCCATCGCCGAGCCGGCACGGAGAACGTGGCGGGAGCCATCGGCCTCGCGGCCGCATTCGATCTGGCATGCCAGGAGCGGCCCGAGACGAACCGTCGGCTCCGCCGCCAGCGCGACCGGCTGAAGACGGCCGCACTGTCGGTCGACGGGACGGAGCTGACGGGCCATCCGAACGAGCGGCTGCCCGGGATCCTGTCGATCATTGCCCGCGAGACGGACGGCTCGGCCGTCGCGCTCTCGCTCGACCTCGAGGGGATCGCCTGTTCGATCGGGTCGGCCTGCACGACAGGCTCGACCGAGGTCTCGCACGTCCTCACGGCGATGGGCTACCCGGAGGAAGAGGCCCGCGGCGCGCTCCGGCTGTCGCTCGGGCGGACGACGACCGACGAGGAGATCGACACCGCGTGCGAGGTCGTGCCGCGGGTCATCGCCTCGATGCGGACCGGAGCGGTCGCCGTCGCGGCGGACCCGCTCGGGCAGGGCGTCGGGACGTGAGCCGGGTCCTCGTCGCGATGTCCGGCGGGGTCGACTCGTCCGTGGCCGCCGCGCTCCTCCACGAGGCGGGCGACGAGGTCGTCGGCGTGTGGATGCGTCTCCACGATGTCGCCGACACGTACTCCGAGTTCAAGAAGAGCTGCTGCTCGCTCGATGCCGCCGACGACGCGCGCCGGGTCGCCGGCCAGCTCGGAATCCCGTTCTACGTGATGAACCTCGAGCGGGAGTTCGATGCCGGCGTCCTCCAGCCGTTCCTCGACGCCTACCTCGACGGCCGGACCCCGAGCCCGTGCATCGACTGCAACACCTACGTGAAGTTCGGGGCGCTGCTCGGGCGAGCGCGTCACCTGTACGAGTGCGAGTCCGTCGCCACCGGCCACTACGCCAGGCGCACCGTCGCGGCCGACGGGCGGGCCACTCTCCTCCGGGCCCGGGATCCGGACAAGGACCAGACCTATTTCCTCTACGGCCTCCGGCAGGATCAGCTCGCCCATGCCCGCTTCCCGCTCGGTGAGCTGACGAAGCCCGAGGTGCGCGAGATCGCGGCTTCGCTGGGCCTGGTGACGGCCGCCAAGCCGGAGAGCCAGGAGATCTGCTTCGTGCCCGGCGGCGACTACCGCTCTGCGCTCACGGAGCGGGCCGGCTGGCGGCCGGAGCCGGGGCCGCTCGTCGACGTTGACGGGGCGCGGGTGGGTGAGCACGCCGGCGCCGCCGGGTACACCGTGGGCCAGCGCAAGGGCCTCGGCGTGGCGTTGGGCGCGCCGCGGTACGTCTCCCGGATCGACCCGTTGTCGAACACGATCCAGCTCGGCCGCCGCGAGGACCTCGAGACGCGGACGTTCGAGGTGGAGCGGGTGACGTTCGTCGCCGGTGAGCCACCGGTCGTCAATGATGACGCCGGGTTGGGTGGCTTCCGGGCGTCCGTCCGGATCCGCCATCGGGCGGCCCCGGTCGAGGCGCGGGTCCGGCCGGCCGGGCCGGACGAGCCGGTGCGGGGCGGGCGGTGGATCGTCGAGACCGACGAGCCGGTCTGGGCGGCGGCCCCGGGCCAGGCCTGCGTCTTCGACGACGGCGATCTCGTGCTCGGCGGTGGGCGGATCGCCCGGCCCGCCGCGGCGCCCGCGCTCACGGCCGCGGCCCTCGCGGCGAGCGCCTGAGCGTGGCGCCGGCGCCGATCCTCGCCCTGCTCGTGGGCATCTTCCACACGGCGCTGTTCGTCCTCATCCGCGGCAGCGCGCGCGGCCAGCTGCCGCTGCTCGTTGTCGCGGCCGCGCTCGGCGCGCTCGCCGGCGATGCGCTCGGGGCGCGGCTCGGAATCGACTTCCTCCGGATCGGCGACTTCCGGCTCGTCTCCGCGTCGGCGCTGGCGTGGGTGGGGATCGGAATCGTCGCGATCGTCGCGATCCTCGGCCCGACGCGGGCGAGAGTCGGCCCATGACCGCCGGGCACGGACGTTCCCCCCTCGAGCGGCTCCTGCCCGATCTCGCCCCGCCGGACGACGTGTCGCCGACGGTCTCGACATTCCTCCGCGGCTTGGCGATCGGAGCGCTCGTCGGCGCGGCGATTGCTGGCTCGGCGCTCCTCCAGCGCGGCGCGCGCGGAGTGAGGAAACGCTCGACGAGACCGTTCCGGGCGCCCCGAGCGAACCCGAGCAGGCTTGACGGCCGCCTCAGGTCGTCTGGAGCGCGATCGAGAACGTGGCCGCGTAGCCGTCGCCGGACGGCTGGGCGTTGAGGAGCGTCGTGCCGTCGCTCTGCTGGTAGATCCCGTCGCGGTCGTTCGTCATGTCCTGCGCGCCCTTCTGCGAATACGGCTCTGCCGCGTAGACCTGGCGGCTGAGCTCGTCGTCGAAGAACAGCTGGGACGTGAGCTCGTACCCGGCATCGGCGTCCGGCTCCGTCCGGACCTTGAAGTGGATGTGCACGGCCCGCCCCGTGTACCAGCCGGGGTAGATCGTCGTGATCGTGGCCGCCCCGTTAGCGTCGGTTCGCTGCACGCCGCGCAGGAAGTTGCCGCTGTTCCCGCTTACCCCCGAGTACACGCCGAGGGCATCGCAATGCCACACGTCCACGACCGCCTCGGCCAGCGGCACGCACGTACCCCCGTCGAGGATCGAGACGACGAAGGCGAGGGTCAACGGCGTGCCCGCCGCGGCCTCGCCCGTCGTCGTGTCGGGCCGGATGTCGGAGCGCTCGAGGTCCGTGTCAACGTAGTACGGGCCCTCGGTCAGCTCCGGGACGACGACACACGACGGCACGGCACCCGCCGTTGCGGAGGCCCCAGGCGTGCCGGCGGCGGTCGCGGTGGCGGTCGCTGATGCCGACGGCGACGTCCCCGTCGGGCCACAGGCCGCGACCGCCGTCGCGGTCCCAGCCGCGCCGAACAGGACGAGGATCTCGCGGCGGCTCAGAAACCGGCCGACCGGACGGTCGTCGTCATCCAGGTCGGTCGCGGGCAGGATGAGACGGAGTCGGGATCGCGGCATGGGGAGCTCCTCGCTGGTTTGCCGGTCGGGGGCGCGTCACCGGCAATGACAGGCGTGGCCGATGAGAAGCTCCTGAGAGTCGGTCAGGCCTTCGCCGGTTCCTGGTCGGCCGCCGGTTCCTGGTCGGCCTTTGCCTGCTGGTCGGCTTCGGCCAGCTCGAACTCCGGCCACGCACAGCTCGGGCACGTCCAGGGCCTGTCGAAGGCGCCGTTCTTCGTCGCGTCGTCGAGCGACGACCACGAGTCCTTCGTGTCGACGCTGCCGCACTGCGAGCACTTCCGCATGAGGCGAGCCATTTGGGCCTCCCTTCCGTTCGGCCGGCCAGCGTACGGCAGGCCACGCGCCAGCCGCGCCGTCCGGCCTCGGTCCGAGGTTGAGGATGCGTAACAACTAGCCGGGCCCCGATCACGACCGGGACCTCCCGTTCGGTACCATTGGCCGCGATGGGGACCCCGGGCTTCGAACGAGATCCGCGGATCGTCAGCCTTCCCGCTGCCGAGATCCGCCGCCGCTTCCTCGAGTTCTTCGCCGAGCGTGGCCACACGATCGTGCCCGGCGCGAGCCTCGTCCCGGCCGGCGACCAGACGCTCCTCTTCACCAACTCGGGGATGGTCCAGTTCAAGGACGTCTTCACCGGTGCCGAGACCCGCAGCTACACCCGGGCCGTCGACTACCAGCGGGTCCTCCGGGTGGCGGGCAAGCACAACGACTTCGAGGAGGTCGGCCGGACGCCCCGCCATCACACGTTCTTCGAGATGCTCGGCAACTGGAGCTTCGGCGACTACTTCAAGCGCGAGGCGATCCGCTGGGCGTGGGACTTCCTCACCCGCGACCTCGGCTTGCCGCCCGAGCGACTGGCGGCCACGACGTACACGGACGACGAGGTCGCGTGGAACATCTGGCGCGACGAGATCGGCCTGCCGGCGGAGCGCATGGCGAAGTGGGGCAACGTCGACAAGGGCGACGACAGGAACTTCTGGCGGATGGCCGAGACCGGCCCGTGCGGTCCGTGCAGCGAGATCCACTTCGACCGCGGGGCGCACCTCAGCGAGGGACCCCATTGCATCCCGGACCACAGCGAGCATTGCCCGCGCTGGCTCGAGATCTGGAACCTCGTGTTCATGGAATTCGACCAGCGCCCCGAGGGCCGCGTGCCGCTGCCGTTCACCAGCGTCGATACGGGCCTCGGACTCGAGCGGCTGGCGAGCGTCCTCCAGCAGGTTCCGTCCAACTACGATACCGACCTGTTCGCGCCGATCCACGCTCGGATGCGCGAGCTGCTCGGCCACGACCCCGACGCGTTCGAGCAGGAGCGGTTCAGCTACCAGGTCATCGCCGACCACTCGCGGGCGGCGACGTTCCTCCTCGCCGACGGCGTGCTGCCGTCGAACGAGGGCCGCGGGTACGTCCTCCGCAAGCTCGTCCGCCGCGCGGTCCGCCACGGCCGGCTGCTCGGGCGCAAGGAGCCGTTCCTCGCCCAGACCGCCGCCGTCGTGATCGACGTCATGCGCGACGCGTACCCGTTCCTCGAGGAGCGGCGCGAGGAGATCCTCGGCGGCCTCCTTCGCGAGGAGTCGCAGTTCGGGCGGACGCTCGATGCGGGTACCGTCCAGCTCGAGGAGGCGCTGATCCCGCTGACGTCCGCCGAGCGGGTGGTCGGGCGGCGGCCGGAGGAGCTGCCCGAGGACGCCCCGACGCTCCCCGGCGAGGTCGCGTTCCGGCTCCACGACACGTTCGGATTTCCGATCGACCTCACCGTCGAGCTCGCGGCCGAGTACGGGGTCGCCGTCGACCGCCCTGGATTCGAGGAGGCGCTTGCGCAGCAGCGACAGCGGAGCCGGAGCGGCAAGAAGGTCGAGCTCGCGAAGCAGGCCGAGCTGTCGAGCCTCTACCAGTCGATCCTCTCCCGCGTCGGTGAGACGGAGTTCCTCGGCTACGAGACGACCTCGGCCGAGGGCCGGGTGGCGGCGATCCTCCGCGAAGGCATCGAGTTCGAGGAGCTCGAGGCACGGCCCGACGCCGAGCTCCGGACGGAAGCCGGCGCGCACGCCGAGGTCGTCCTCGACCGGACACCGTTCTACCCCGAGGGCGGCGGCCAGATCGGCGATCGCGGCGAGCTCCGGGCGCCGGACGGAGCCGTGCTGTTCGACGTCGAGGACACGCAGAAGCCCGTCGGCGGCCTGATCGTCCACCGCGGGACGCTCCGTGGCCGCCTCCGGCTGGGGGAGCCGCTGGCCGCCGTCGTCGACGACGAACGGCGGGAGCACACGATGCGCAATCACACCGGGACGCACCTCCTCCACCGGGCGCTGCGGAACGTCGTCGGCGAGCGGGCTCGCCAGGCCGGCTCGCTCGTGACGCCGGACTACCTGCGGTTCGACTTCCCGTTCGACCGCGGCCTCACCGAGAGCGAGAGGCAGGCGATCGAGGACGAGGTCCGCCGCGTCATCCGCGAGGATCGCCCCGTCATCCCGGCCTGGATGCCCCTCCAGGGGGCGATCGACGCCGGCGCCGACGCGTTCTTCGACGAGAAGTACGGCGAGACGGTCCGGACCGTGCGGGTCGAGGGTTACAGCCACGAGCTGTGCGGCGGCACGCATTGCCGGGCGACCGGCCAGATCGGCGCGTTCGTCGTCACCGGCGAGCGGAGCATCGGCTCGGGGATGCGCCGGATCGAGGCCCTCACCGGCGCCGGGGCGGACCGGTTCGTCCGCGACCGGCTCGCGGCGCTCGAGCGGGCCGCGGAGCTCGTCGGCGCTCAGTCGATCGAGGTCCTCCCGGAGCGACTGGCGGCTCTCCAGGAGGAGCTTCGGGAGACTCGCCGGCGGCTCCGGGCGGGCGGCGGCCCCGGGCTGCCGAAGCCCGGCGAGCTCGCGTCGCGGGCCGAGGAGGTTGCGCCCGGGATCCGGCTCGTGACGTTCGCCGGACCGTTCGACTCGATCGACGCGATGAAGGGGCTGGCGAAGGACGTCCGGGGGGCGCTGGGGTCCGGCGTCGTCGCCCTCGGGCTCGACGCCGACGAGCCGCAGGTCTTCGTCACCGTGAGCGACGATCTCGTCGGCAGGGGAATCGCGGCGGGCGAGCTCGTCCGCGCCGCGGTCGCCCCGCTCGACGGAAAGGGAGGCGGGCGGCCCGAGATGGCCCAGGGCCGGGGGACCCGACGCGACGGACTCGCCGCCGCGCTCGAGGCCGTTCGGGCTGCGCTCCGGAACGGCCGCAAGCCTGGAGCCTGATGGCGTTCTGGCGCCGGATCTGGCAGCGGGACGGTGAACCGACGCTCGCCGCCTGCACCGCGCTCGACGTCGGCACCGAATTCGCCAAGGCGCTCGTGTTCGAGATCGACGACGCCGGCCACGGCGTGGTCCGCGGCGTCGGCCGGAAGCGGCAGGGGCTGAGCCACATGCAGTCGGGCACCGTCGCCGACATCGCCGCAGTCGTCGACAACTGCGCCGTCGCGCTCCAGGAAGCCGAGGAGATGGCCGGCTTCCGTCCGCGGCAGGTCGTCATCGGGATCGCCGGCGAGCTCGTCAAGGGGTTCACCACGACCCACAGTCAGGAGCGCAAGCGGCCGGACCTGCCGATCAGCGAGGGCGAGCTCCAGAAGCTCATCGACGGCGTCCAGCGCGAGGCCCTTCGCGACGCCGAGCGGGCGATCACGTGGGAGACGGGCCTGCCGAACGTCGACGTCCGGCTCGTTCACGCGGCGATCACCGGAGCGGCGATCGACGGTTACGCCCTGACGAACCCGGTCGGGTTCCAGGGCCGCCACGTGAAGATCGGGATCTTCAACGCGTTCGCCCCGCTCGTCCACCTCGGCGCGCTCCAGAGCGTCGCATCGCAGCTCGACCTCGAGCTGCTCGAGATCGTCGCCGAGCCGTACGCCGTCGCGCGGGTGCTCGCGAGCGACCAGGTTCGCCAGTCGGGCGCCCTGTTCGTCGACGTCGGCGGCGGGACGACCGACGTCGCGCTCGTCCGCCACGGCGGGATCGAGGGCACCCGGATGTTCGCGCTCGGCGGCCGGGCATTCACCAAGAGCCTGGCCGACCGGCTCGACCTGCCCTTTCCACGGGCCGAGGCGCTGAAGGTCGACTACGCCCGGGGCATCTCCGTCGAGCGGCGTGACGAGATCGCGGAGATCGTGGCCGACGACGTCGCCGTCTGGGCGGCCGGCGTCGAGCTGGTGATGGAGGAGCTGGCGGCCGGCGACCTCCTGCCGGGCCGGATCTACCTGTGCGGGGGCGGCTCCCGACTGCCGGAGATCCCGACCGCCCTCGCCGCCGAGAAGTTTTGGAAGCGGCTGGCATTCGCCCGGCCGCCGGAGGTGACGATCATGTCGCCCGACCAGGTGGAGACCATCGAGGACGCGACCGAGCTGCTCGTCGACCAGCAGGACGTCACGCCTCTCGGGCTGGCGTACCAGGCAATCGAGCTCCAGGCGACCGAGCATCCGCTCGACGTCGCCCTCCGGCGGGTCCTCCGGGCGATGAAGGTCTGACCATGGCGGCGATCGTCTACCTCGACGTCGACGACGAGATCACCTCGGCGGCCGCCCGGATCCGATCCGGGGACGAGGGCCGGGTCGCCCTGGTGATTCCGTACGGCTCGCGGCTTGCGACGTCGCGGATCAACTTCCGGCTGCTCGCCCGCGAGGCCCAGACCCGCGATCGCCGGTTGTCGATCGTCGCCGGAGATGCCGCGACGCGTGCCCTCGCCGCGTCGGCCGGGTTGCCAGTGTTCGGATCGGTCTCGGAGTACGAGGGTGCGCTCGACGCTCCGACCGTCGCCGCCGCGGCCGGCTGTGGTGTCGCGCAACCAGGATCGAAGGCGCGGCCCAGGCCGGCCACGGCCCCGGTAGTCGCCGCGCGCCTGCCGTCGACGACTCCTCCTCCCGGTGGCCGGGACGGCGGGCCGACCAATCTCGAGGCCACCCGGGTCCTGGGCATTCCCGCGACGACCACGACTCCGGTTGCCGCCCGATCATCGTCGATCCCGGTCGTCGGCCGGCGCCGGTGGCCCACGTTCGACCCGCTGGCCGCGCTCGACCGGCTGCGGGCAATGGAACGCCAGACTGCCCTCGTCGCGTCGGGCGTCGCCGGCCTCGCCGTCGTCGTCGTGGCCATCGGGGCGTGGCTCCTGCTGCCGTCGGCCTCGATCGTCGTGACCGCCCGCGAAGAGGCGATCGGGCCGCTGGAGATGACGATCCGCGCCGACCCGGCCGCGGACGTGCCCGATCCGGCGGCTCGCGTCGTCCCTGCCGAGCGCCTGAGCTTCGACCTCCTCGCGACCGACACGTTTACGGCGACCGACAAGCGGATCGAGCAGACGGCGGCCAGCGGTACGGTGACGTTCCGGAGCTACAACACGGTCGCCGCCAACTCGATCCCCCGCGGCAGCGTCGTGTCGACGGAAGGTGGGATCCAGTTCCGGACGCGCGCCGCAATCACGCTCGCGCGGGCCCGGGTCGTACTTCCGGGGACCGTCCTGCCGTCGTCGGGGAGCGTTGCCGTGGACGCGCTCGCCAAGGGGCCCAGCGGCAACGTCCCGGCGAACGCGATCACTGTCGTCCCGCCCGGCGAGAACCCCGAGGTCACCACCGTCAACAACCCCGAGCCAACGACCGGGGGGACCCGGGAGGAGTTTCCGCGGATCGGCCAGGCCGACGTCGACGCCGCGGTCGACCAGCTGACCCTCCAGCTCGGGACGGACCTCGACGCGATCCTCGCCGACCCGTCTCGCACGCCCGACGGCCTCACCCTGTTCCTCGAGACCCGATCGATCGCCGATCCTGAGCCGAGCGTCGATCCCGCGTCCCTCGTGGGGCAGGAGGTCGAGAGCTTCGAGCTCAGTCTTGCCTCGACCGGCACCGTCACCGCTGTCGACACGTCGCCGGTCGCGACGATCGCCGAGAGCAGGGTCCGCGACACGGTGACGGCCGATCACCGGCTCGTCGAAAGCTCGATTCAGATCGACATCGGGGAGGCGCTCGTCCAGGGCGAGAACGTCAGCTTCCCGGTCACCGTTCGGGCGGCCCAGGTCCGCGTCCTCGAGGCGGATGCCCTTCGCGGACAGATCAAGGGCCGGTCGCTCGCCGAGGCACGGTCGATCCTCGAGGAGTTCGGCGACGTGGAGATGTCGGTCTGGCCCGACTGGGTGACGACAATCCCGACGATCGACGCCCGGCTCCAGCTCGAGGTCGGGCCAGCGCCGCTGAGCCCTGCGCCGAGCCCTGCCGACGGCACGACCGCGCCGTGACGCGCCTTCTCGGGATCGACCTCGGCGAGCGACGGATCGGCCTCGCGATCGGCGAGCCCGACGCCGGCGCCAGGCCGCTCGCCACGATCCGCCGGGGCCGACACCCGCAGGCGGACGCCGACGCCCTCGCCCGCGTCCTGGGCGAGCAGGGTGCCACCGAGCTCGTCGTCGGCCTGCCGCTCGAGGCATCGGGTGACGAAGGACCGCAGGCCCAGCTCACGAGGGCGTGGGCCGAGGATGTGGCTGCCCGCCTCGGCGTGCCGCTGGCCTTCCGTGACGAGCGCCTGACGAGCCATCTGGCGGAACAGCGCGTCGGGCCGATGAAGCGGGGCCGATCCGGAGGACCGCCGACGCCCATGCAGCGAGACGCGTACCGTGCGAGGATCGACAGAGAGGCCGCCGCGATCATCCTCCAGCACGAGCTCGCAGCGCGCGCGGCCGCGGGCGCCCCGACAGACGCGCCCGGACCCGGCGCCCGGGCGACCGATCCACGTGCCACGGAGACGACCACATGACGATTCGCGGCGGCCGACGACCGCGCGATCCACGCGGCCAGGTGCCGTTCGACGACGAGGCCTACGTCGATGCCGGCTGGACGCCGGGCGACCCTCGGTGGGCCGCGGGTGAGCCGCGAACCGTCCGGCGCGGCGGCGGGATCGGGGGCTTCCTCCGGTTCATGCTCTTCGCCCTCGTCATGGCGACGATCGTCCTCGTCGCGCTGCTGACCGTCCTCCGACCGGTCGTCGCGGGCGCCATCGTCGACTGGGCGTACGACAATCCCGGCGCACTGCGCGTCCCGTTGGTCGCGGACATCGTCCGCGAGCATCTCGGGGCCGAGCTCACGGACCCGGCCAGCGGCGACCCGACCGAGGTCGAGTTCGAGATCGTCGTCGGGGACACACCCCGGACGCTGGCTGGCCGGCTCATGGCCGAAGGCCTGATCAAGAACGAGCGCGCGTTCATCTTCGAGGCCACGCGCCGCGGGCTCGCCCCGCAGCTCCAGGCGGGCAACTACCACATCGCCCGGAACCTCACGCCCGACCAGGTGGTCTCGGCGCTCGTCGAGAACCGGATCGTCATCACTGTCGTGCCGGTGAACTTCCGGGAGGGCCTCCGTCTCGAGCAGATCACCGCGAAGCTGCAGATCCTCGAGCCGCCGGTCTCGATCGACCCGCAGGAGTTTTATGACATCGTGAAGAACCCGCCGGCGGAGCTGCTGGCCGACTACCCGTGGCTCACGGAGAACGCCGGGCTCCCCGAGGGCGCGTCGCTCGAGGGATTCCTCGCCCCGGCGACGTACGACCTCGTCGCCGAGTCGACCGCCGAGGATCTCGTCCGCCAGATGCTCGATGCGTTTGAGAAGCAGGTCGGGCTCGAGCGGATGGCGGTCCCGGCGTCGCGCGAGATGACGTTCTACGAGGTCCTCACCCTCGGCTCGATCGTCGAGAAGGAGGCAGTCCTCGACGACGAGCGCTGGCTCATCGCCGGTGTCTACCAGAACCGGCTGGACGGCGGTAACAAGACCCGCCTGCTCGAGGCAGATCCCACCGTCCTCTACGCCATCGACACCGTCAAGCTCGACGACATGCCGTTCACCGACTGGAAGACATTCGCGTTCTGGAACCCCGCCGGCATTCCCCTGGCGGAAGTCGAATTGCCCGAGGAGCTCGCCGGCTACAACACGTACCGGGTCCGCGGCCTCCCGCCGGGTCCGATCTGCACGCCGAGCGTCGCCTCGATCGACGCCGCCCTCGAGCCGGACACGACCGACAACTTCCTGTTCTTCGTCGCGATCCCCGGCGGCGACGGCGCCCACGACTTCTCGAAGACCATCGACGAGCACAGGGAGAAGCTCCGCAAGTACGGCTATACGTGAGCCGACAATCTCAGCCGGCCGACTTCGCCGGTCCACCGAACGCCGCCGACCTGGCGCGGTGGTCGGAGGTCGATCGGGCGGCCCGACCGGTGCGCCTCGGCCGCCTGCGGGCCCGGTTCGCGGAAGCGGGGATCGACGCGTACTTCGGCGTCCGGCCGGAGCACATGCGCTACCTGACGGGCTTCGCCCTCGGCAACGGCGAGGAGAAGGTCGCCGGCAACTCGGGCCAGTTCCTCGTCGCCGGCGACGAGGTCGTCATCCTTGCCGACAGCCGGTACACGATCCAGGCGCGGCGCGAGGCGCCGGAGGCGCGCCTGTTCGAGGCGTACGGAAACCTCCCGGACCGCTGGCCCGAGCTTGTCGGGTCCGTCGGGGCGCGGCGGGTTGGCGTCGAGGCCGCGTTCGTCAGCCAGGCGGTCTGGGCGAAGCTCGCCGGGGCAGGACCGGAGGTCGAGCTGATCCCTTTCGAGGGCTGGGTCGAGGCGGACCGGGCGACGAAGGAGCCGGCGGAGCTCGAGCGGATCGCCGCGGCCTGCGCGATCGCCGACCGCGCGCTCGCGACCCTGCTTCCCCGGATCAAGCCCGGGGCGACGGAGGCGGCACTCGCGCTGGAGCTCGAGTGGCTCATGCGGACGAGCGGCGCCGAGGCGCTCGCGTTCGACGTCGCCTGCCTCGCCGGCCCGCAGGCGGCGCTCCCGCACGGCTCGCCGGGCGACCGGCCGGTGACGGTTGGGCAGGTCCTCCTCTTCGACTTCGGGGCCCAGGTCGCGGGCTACCGGAGCGACATGACGCGGACGCTGTTCGTCGGCGAGCCATCGGCGGCGGACGTCGCAGTCTACGAGACTGTGGCCCGGGCCCAGCAGGCGGCGATCGAAGCGATCGAGAGCGCCGTGGAGGCGGCGTCCCAGGGTGGGGTGCCGCTGCCGAGCGGCCGGGCCATCGATGCCGTGGCCAGGGCGGTGATCGACGGAGCCGGGCACGGGGAGCATTTCGGCCACGGGACCGGCCACGGGATCGGCCTCGCGACCCACGAGGCGCCGAGCCTCGGCAAGACGGCCCCCGAATCGCCGCTCCCGTCGCCGACTGTCTTCTCGGTCGAACCGGGGATCTACCTCGAGGACCGAATCGGCGTCCGGATCGAGGACCTCGCGATCGACGCGTCCGCCGGAGTGGTCCGGCGGCTGACAGGGTTCCCCCGCGAGGTGCTCGTCGTAGGGACCTGAAGCCCGGCGCACGCCGGTTTCCTGTCATACGCTCCTGGCAGTGGCATTAGGAGTGGTGGTCATGGGTTCGGGACCGCTTGGGGGCCCCGAGTTAGCCGTGACGGTCTACCAAAAGCCCGATAACGCCGCAACCGAGGGCTCTGAGGGATCCTTACGCCCTCGTGGGTGGCGCATGACAGGAAATGCGCCGCGCAGTCGGTACAATCTCGTGACCGAACACGCACATCCCACCGGGTCCGCACGCCCGGTGTCCAGGAGCCCCAGCAGCGATGATCAGCACCGGCGAACTGCGGAAGGGCGTCGCAATCGAGCTCGACGGCGACCTCTGGCAGATCCTCGACTACCACCACATCAAGATGGGCCGCGGATCGGCCCAGGTCCGGATCACGCTCCGGAACGTCAAGCGCGGGCAGACGATCGAGCGCTCGTTCCAGGCCGGGACGAAGTGGCCGCGGGCCTCGATGGAGCGCCGCCCCGTCCAGTTTCTTTACCGCGACGACGACGACGACTTTCACTTCATGGACGTCGACACGTACGACCAGTTCATGCTCCGTCGCGACCAGCTCGGCGACGCGGCGCAGTACCTGAAGGACGGGATGACCCTCGACCGGACGAGCTACCGGGGCGAGACGATCGGAGTCGAGCTGCCGGTCACGGTCGACCTGCGGGTCACGGCGACCGAGCCGGGCTTCGCCGGCGACACGCAGTCGGGCGCCCGCAAGCCGGCGACGACCGAAACGGGGCTCGTCGTCCAGGTGCCGATCTTCATCGACCAGGGCGACACGATCCGGGTCGATACCCGGACCGGCGAGTACCAGACCCGGGTCTGACGGCCCGCGGGTGACCAGGCCAGAGTCGTTGGGCCGCCGGGTGGCCCAAGTGACGATCGGGGACGCCGAGACCACCTTGACTGCGGCCGCCGTTCGCCGGTTGGGCCGTCCGGTGGCCCAAGTGACCATCGGGGAGGCCCAACCCGCCCAGATGGCCTCGCCCGTTCGCCCGTTAGGCGGCCCGGCGGCCAAGCAATGACCAGGCCAACGCCGCCGGACTGGGCTCTGCCCGGCTGGGACAGCACCTCGGAGGAGCGGAGCCGACGACTCGGCCCCACCGCGCCCGGGACGTTCGGGCTCAGGATCCTCGCGGTCAGCGACGTCACCCGGGCAGTCCGCGAGGCCGTCCGCGGCGACGAGCGGCTGCGCGACCTGTGGGTCGAGGGCGAGGTCGGCCGCGTCACGATCTCGAGTGCCGGTCACGCCTACTTCGCGCTCAAGGACGAGCGCAACCAGCTCCAGTGCGTCTGGTTCCGCGACGAGCGGCTCCGCTCGGCGTTCGAGCCACAGGCCGGGCTGCGGATCGTCGTCCACGGCCGGATCGACCTCTTCGAGCCCCAGGGCGCGCTCCAGCTCTACGTCGAGTCGATCCAGCCCGCCGGGTTCGGCGACCTCGCGCTGCGGTTCGAGGCGCTGAAGGCGCGCCTGGCGGCCGAGGGCCTGTTCGATGCCGCCAGGAAGCGGCCGCTCCCGCAACGCCCGGCGACGATCGGCGTCGTCACGAGCCCGACGGGCGTCGTGTGGCGCGACATCTGCCACGTCCTCGCCCGCCGCTGGCCGCTCGCGGCCGTCGTCCTCGTCGCGGCCCAGGTCCAGGGCGAGGGCGCGCCCGCGAGCATCGTCACGGCGCTCCGCCGGATCGAGCGGTACCGCGACCAGTGCCGCGCCACGGGCCGCGCCCACGATGCTCCGGCGGTGACGATCCTCGCCCGCGGCGGCGGCTCGCTCGAGGATCTCTGGCCGTTCAACGACGAACGGGTCGTCCGGGCGGTCGTCGCGAGCACGGTCCCTGTCGTCTGTGGGGTGGGGCACGAGGCGGACGTCACGTTGGCCGACTTCGCGGCCGATGTCCGAGCGCCCACCCCGTCCGCGGCCGCGGAGATCGTCGTCCCCGACCGGGCGGAGTTCGCCGGCGCCCTCCGGCGGGCCGGCGGCCGGCTGTCGGTCGCCTCGGAGCGCCGGCTGGCGGCGGCCGCGCGCGACCTGGCTGCCGAGCGTCGCGCCCTCGACCGGGCGAACCCGATCGCCCGCCTCGCCACGGCTCGTGAGCAGGCCGGGCTCCTGTTCGACCGGCTGACCCGGGCGATCCTCGAGCGCCTGGGGCATGACCGGCGCCGCCTCGAGCGGGCCGCCGACGCCCTCCCGCGCCTCGCGGCTGCCCGCCTGTCCGCCGCCCGGGCCGGTCTCGACGCGGCCGCCGGCGCACTGGCCGTCCTCGGTCCCCAGGCGACGCTCGACCGCGGCTATGCAATCGTCCGCCGGACGGCCGACGGCGGCATCGTCCGCGACCCCGCGGAGGCACCACCCGGCACGCACCTCGCGCTCCGGGTCGCGCGCGGCGAGGTCCTCGCGACGACGGACGCCGATCGTCCTCCCAAGCGGGCCCCCCGCAAGTGACCGCCGAGCTGATCGTGTTCGGAGCGGTCGTGCTCGTCGCGGGGGTAGCGGGAGTGGCGATTGGTATCCTTCTGATCGGCCCGCGGCTCGATCGCTGGGTCGAGCAGGACGACGAGTAGGCCGATGACCGACGCGACTGACACCCCGATCGAGCAGCTCGGCTTCGACGAGGCCCTGGCCGAGCTCCAGCGGACCGTCGCCGAGCTCGAGGCGGGCGGCCAGCCGCTCGAGCGTGCGCTCGCGCTGCACGAGCGCGGAGCGGCCCTCATGGAGCGCTGCAACCGGCTCCTGACGGACGCCCAGCTCCGGGTCCAGCAGCTCGTCGCCCAGGCCGGCACCCTCAAGGCGGTCGACGTCCGGCCGGAGGAGGCCCAGGAGGCGCGCGACCCGGCCGACGCCTGAGGGCTCGCGTCAGTCTGGCGGGCTTGGCGGGATGTTGTGGTTGAACCGGAACACGTTGTCCGGGTCGTACCGGCGCTTCACCCGCTGGAGCCGCTCGAAACGCTCGTTGCCGAACGATGCGCGCACCCGCTCAGCCGTCTCGTCGACCGGCGCGTAATTGCCGTAGCCGGCTCCGGTGAGTGAGACCGGTCGGAGGGCGTCGACGTAGTCCCGGACCCAGGCGATCTGGACCGCATCGTCCGCCGGGTCTTCCCAGATCCCGATCGCGCTTGCATTCCAACGAGCCGCTCGTTGCCCGAATGCCGCGCCGCCGGGCGGCTCCTCCCGGGCCACGCCCGTGATCGCCTCGAGGAGGAGGAACGACGACGAGCCCGGTCCGTCGGCCATCGCCGCGACCGATGCATCGATCGCCGTGCCGTCGAGGTCGCGGATGAACTGGCCCTTCCAGTAGTTCCGCAGTCCGAACGGCAACCGGCCGCTCATCTCCTGGATCTCGATGTACGACCTGGGAGCGAGGCCGTCCTGCAAGACAGGCAGGCTGCGCAGTGGCTGGATGCTTCGTTCCGCTTCGTCCGCCGTCCCCTGGTAGACAACGGTCAGGTTGATCACGACCGGCGAGTCCGGGGCGTCGTCGATCGTCGACGGCCCTCCCGCGAACAGCACGAGCTCCCGCGGCGTGTCGGCGGCCATCGTCGCGAGCACTCCGAGCGCGTCCGCCGCGGCTCCGATCGGGACCGAGAGGTACCCGCCGTAGAGAGCTCCGAGCGGATGGAGGGCGAACTCGAAGCTCGTTACGACCCCGAAGTTGCCGCCGCCGCCACGAAGGGCCCAGAGGAGCTCCGAATCGCCGTCTTCGCCCGCGACGACGATGGACCCGTCCGCCGTCACCACCTCCGCCCGCACGAGGTTGTCGCAGGTCAGCCCGGCGGTTCCCATCAGAAAGCCGATTCCGCCACCGAGCGTGAGCCCGCCGACGCCCGTGTCGCCGAACGTTCCGCCCGGCGTCGCGAGGTCGTGAGCGACCGTCGCGCGATCGACGTCCTCCCACAGGGCGCCGCCGCCGACCATCGCCCGGCGACGCTCCGGATCTACGGCCACGTCTCGTAACCGCAGGAGGTCGATGACGACGGCGCCATCGGCGACCGCGTGACCCGCCACGCTGTGGCCACCGCCCCGGATGGCGATCGGCAGGCCGGCGTCGCGCGCCCAGCGCACGGCGTGGCCGACCTCGCCTGGCGAACGTGGTCGGATGACGGCCGCTGGCCGGCGGTCGATCGTGCCGTTGAACGTGGTGCGTGCTTCGTCGTACGCCGAGTCGCTCGGGGCGATCACCTCGCAGGCGACACTCTGACGCAGACCGTCCAGCCGGGTATCGATCGCCAACTGAGCTCCTCTCGTGCGGTCCGGGCAGCATCCGTGCCCGGTCGCTCGAAGTCAACACGGCTTGCGAAACGTGCGCTCTTGTGGTATCAAGTAACCGTGCCGGGCCCGATACCGGGCGGCGCGCTAGACTCGGCCGACCGGAGGCGCGGACCGGGACGGCGTCACGCCGCCATCGTTCGAGCCGTCCGTGGACGGACCGCCGACTCAGCAGGAGCGTTGCCGCTTTGTCGATCCTCGCCAGCCTCCACGGCCCCGCCGACCTTCGCGGGCTGTCGGAGAAGCAGCTCCGCCAGCTTGCCGCCGAGATCCGGGAGACGATCGTCGCCACCGTGGCACGGACCGGTGGCCACCTTGGCTCGTCGCTCGGCGTCGTCGAGCTGACGATCGCCCTCCATCGGCTCCTCGAGTCGCCCCGCGACCGGATCGTCTGGGACACGGGCCACCAGGCCTATCCCCACAAGCTCCTCACCGGGCGGCTCGCGCGGTTCGGGACGCTTCGACAGCTGAACGGCGTGGGCGGCTTCCCGCGCCGGTCGGAGTCGGAGCACGACGTGTTCGACGGCGGGCATGCCGGGACCGGCCTGTCGATCGCCGATGGGCTCGCCACGGCTCGCGACCTGCGCCACGGCCTCGAGCGGATCGCCGTCGTCGTCGGCGACGCGGCGCTCATGAGCGGCCTCAGCCTCGAGGCGCTCAACGACATCGGCCACCGGAAGACCCAGCTGCTCATCGTCCTCAACGACAACGAGATGTCGATCAGTCCGACGGTCGGGGCGTTCTCGCACTACCTGTCCCAGATCAAGCTGACGTCGGCCTGGCGCCGAAGCCGGACCGCGTACGACAACCTCGTCGAACGGATCCCGCTCATCGGGCCCACGGCGCTCGAACTGAGCCGGCGGCTGCGCAAGTCGGTCGTGAACTTCGCCCAGCCCGGGCAGCTCTTCGAGGACCTCGGGATCACCTACATCGGCGTCGTCCCGGGCCACGACATCAGGGCGCTGCTCGAGACGTTCGAGCGGGCCCTCGAGCTCGAGGAGCCGGTGATCGTCCACGTCCGGACCCAGAAGGGCCGCGGCTACCACCCGGCGGAGGCCGACCAGGTCGCCTTCCACGGCGCTGCGCTGCCGCCGATGACCCTGGCCCCGAACGCGGACGCGCACGATGGCCGGCCCGGTCCCGTCGGCGCGTCAACGCAGCCGGGGGTGTCGGTCGGAGCCAACGGAAAGGTCGAGCCGGCGGCCGAACTGCCGCCCGAGTTGCCGTCGGAGACGATGGCCGACGACGCGGCGCCGGCGGCGACGGCCGCCCCGAAGAAGCACCCGAACTACACCGCGGTCTTTGTCGCAGAGCTCATCGAGCTGGCACGGTCGGACCGCCGGATCGTCGGGATCACCGCCGGGATGCCGACCGGCACCGGCCTCTCGAAGTTCGAGGCCGAGTTCCCGGATCGGTTCTTCGACGTCGGCATCGCCGAGCAGCACGCCATGACCCTCGCAACCGGACTCGCGATGGGCGGATTGCGCCCGGTCGTCGCGCTCTACTCGACGTTCCTCCAGCGCGCGTTCGACCAGACCGTCCACGACGTCTGCCAGAACGATCAGCCGGTGCTCATCGCAGTCGACCGGGCCGGCCTCGTCGGCGAGGACGGAACCAGCCACCAGGGGATGTTCACGCTGCCGGCCCAACGCCAGCTTCCGAATCTCGTCATCGCCTCGCCGAAGGACGAGCAGGAGCTCCGCTCACTCCTCCGCACGGCGATGGCCCAGGGCCATCCGTTCGCGCTCCATTACCCGCGCGACGCCGGCTTCGGCCTCCCGCCGGTCACGCCCGCGGTCCTGCCGGTCGGGCGCGCCGAGGTCCTGCGCGAGGGCAGCGACGTGCTGTTCGTCGGGTTCGGCCCGATCGTCGCCCGGGCGTTCGAGGCGGCCGAGGCCCTCGCGGCCGAGGGCTGGTCCGTCGGCGTGATCAATGCCCGTTTCGCGAAGCCGCTCGACCGCCAGCTGATCCTCGACCAGGCCCGCGGCCGGAAGCTGCTCGTGACGTTCGAGGAAAGCGTTGTGACCGGCGGTTTCGGGAGCGCGGTCCTCGAGGTTGTCGAAGAGGCCCGCCTGACCGATCCCGCGTTCCGCGACCTCGCGGTCCGGATCGTGGGCATCCCCGGCGACCGCTTCGTCGACCACGGGTCCGTGGCGGACCTGCGCCGGATGCTCCGCCTCGATGCCCCCGGCCTCACCCAGCAAGTTCGCGAGACGCTCGAGGCGTTGCGCGCCACCCCCGGGCTCGCAGAGGAAGCGGCCGCCGTCTAGGCCGGGTGCCGCCCCGGAGCCTTCGGCCGCGGCGCGATGAGTCGCGGTGGAGGCGGCTGTGCCACGATAGCCCGGTGAGCCGGGCGACCACGCCGAGATCGTCGCGCCAGCGCCTGGACCAGCTGCTCGTCGATCGTGGGCTGGTCGAGTCGCGCAGCCGTGCCCAGGCCCTCGTCCTCGCCGGCAAGGTCAGGGTGGGGGAGGGGGACGGGGCGCGCCTCGACCGCAAACCGGGCGACCTGCTCGACGCGGCGACGCCGGTCAGCGTCCTCGAGCCCGAGCCGTACGTGTCCCGGGGAGGCCACAAGCTGGCCGCGGCGCTCGATGCGTTCGAGATCGACCCGGCGGGGCGCGTTTGCCTGGACGTCGGGTCGTCGACCGGGGGATTCACGGACGTCCTCCTCCAGCGCGGCGCGGCCCGTGTTTACGCGGTCGACGTCGGGCGCGGCCAGCTGGCCGACTCGCTGCGACGCGACCCGCGGGTCGTCTCGATGGAGCGGACGAACGCCCGGCTGCTCTCGGCCGGCGCGCTGCCCGAGCCGATCGACCTCGCCGTCATCGACGTCTCGTTCATCTCGCTCGCGCTCGTCCTCGGCCCGGTCGCGTCCACGTTCCGGGGCAAGCCCGTCGAGATCGTCGCGCTCGTCAAGCCACAGTTCGAGGTCGGACGGGGCGAGGCGAAGGGCGGCGTCGTGCGCGACCCGGCGGCCCACCGCGCGGTCCTCGAGAGGATCGTTGTCGATGCCCGCCGGCTCGGCCTCGGGACGCGCGGGGTCGTCGCCTCGCCGATCCTCGGCCCCGAGGGGAACCGCGAGTTCCTCGTCTACCTCGGCACCGGCCCGGACTGCGCGGAGCTCGGAGAGCGGATTGCCGAGGTCGCCGGCGGATGACCGCGAAGCGACTCGGGTTCGCGTACAACCCGACCAACGACGCCGCGATCGAGCTCCGTGAGCGGGCCGCGGGCTGGTGCCGTGTCCGCGGGGTCGAGCACTGGGCGGCGCCGTCCGGGGAGCTGGCGACGCTCCTCGAGGAGCTCCCGACGACGGACATCCTCGTCGTCCTCGGCGGCGACGGAACGTTCCTCCGCGCGGCGCGTGCCGTCGCCGAGATCGACGTGCCGATCGTCGGGGTGAACCTCGGAAAAGTGGGCTTCCTCTCGAAGGTCGAGGCGGACGAGCTGGAAACCGTCCTCGGCCAGCTCATCGCCGGCGAGTACCGGGTCCACGAGCGGATGACGCTCCAGGCCCGGATCCTGGCTGGCGGACGCGCCTCGAACGGGTTCGATCACTACGCGCTGAACGACGTCGTCGTCGCCCGCGGCGCGCTCGCTCGCGTCTGCCGGCTCGACGTGACGATCGACCGGTCGCACCTGGCGACGTTCGTTGCCGACGGGCTCGTCGTCGCGAGCCCGACGGGTTCGACGGGCTACTCGTTCTCGGCCGGCGGCCCGATCGTCGACCCCGTCGCCCGGAACCTCATCCTCACCCCGATCGCCGGGTACCTCTCGGCGATCCGGTCAGTCGTCGTTGGCCCGGACCAGACAGTTCGGTGCCGCGTCGTCGATGCCCACGAGGCGCTCGTCAGCGTCGACGGTCGCGAGGACCTGCCGATCGCCGTCGGAGACGTGGTCGAGGTTCGCGCCGCCGAGCGCCCGATCCGCCTCGTCGAGCCGCGCGGGTCACAGCCCTTCTGGGACCTCGTCCGGACGAAGGTGGAGTTGCTGCCATCGTGAGCGAGCCGCGGGCGGCGGGGGCCGCGGTGAGGGTAGGAGGCGAGAGCCGCCCCGGGCGGCTTCTCGAGCTCGCCGTCACGGACCTCGCCCTGATCGATCGCCTCCGGCTCCGGCTGGCCCCGGGGCTCAACGTCCTGACGGGCGAGACCGGGGCCGGGAAGAGCCTGCTGATCGATGCTCTCGGGCTCGCCGTCGGGGCGCGCGCGGACATGTCCCTCGTCCGTCACGGTGCAGATGCCGCGCGCGTCGAGGCGCTGTTCGATCGGCTGCCCGAGCCGCTGATCGCGGTTCGCGAGGTGGCCGCCTCGGGACGGTCGACGGCGCGGCTGGACGACGAGACGATCACGGCCGCCCGACTGGCCGAGACGACCGGTCCGCTCGTCGAGATCCACGGCCAGCACGACCAGCAGCGGCTGCTCGACGAGCGCTGGCAGCGGGACCTGCTCGACGCGTTCGGGGGGCACGTAGAGGCCCGCGCGGCGGTCGCCGACGCGGTCGAGCGGTGGCGATCGAACAGGGCCGCGCTCGCCGAGCTGTCGCTCGATCCGCGCGAGCTTGCCCGGCGGCTCGAGCTGCTCGAGCACGAGGCCGCGGAGATCGCCGCTGCCCGCCTCCGCGAGGGCGAGGCGGCGGAGATCCGGGCGCGGCTGGCGGCCGCCCAGCATGGAGAGGCGATCGCCCGCGGCAGCCTCGCCCTGGTCGATGCGATGACGGGGGAGGACGGGGGAGCGCGTGACGCCACGGCCGTCGCCCTGCGCGAGGCACGGGTCCTCGCCCGCGTCGACCCGCGCTTCGAGCCGATCGCCGAGCGGCTCGCCGGGCTGGAGGCCGACCTCGCCGACGTCGCGTCCGAGGCTCGGGCCCTCGCCGAGGGGGTCGACCACGACCCGGCCGCCCTCGCCCGCCTCGAGGAGCGGCTGTCGCTGATCTATGGGCTCGAGCGGCGATACGGCGACGACGAGGCCGCGGTCCTCGCCCACGCTGACAACGCCGCCGCGGAGGCCGAGCGGTTGCGAGGCCTCGATGGCGAGCGTGCCCGTCGGCAGGCGGAGGACGCGGCACTCCTCGTCGAGGTGGCCGCGGCCGCCCGAGAGCTGTCCGCCCGGCGCCGCGAGGCCGCGAACGCGCTCGCCGATGCCGTAGGCCTGCTGCTCGTCGAGCTCGGCTTCCCGGCCGGAGTGTTCGAGGTGGCGCTCGGCCGGCGGCCGGCCGGCCGAGACGAGCCCGCGATCGAGATCGACGGTGACGCGGTCGCGTTCGACATTTCCGGAATCGACCAGGTCGTGTACCGGCTCGCACCGAACCCGGGCGAGCCGCCCCGGCCGCTGGCGAAGATCGCGTCGGGCGGCGAGCTGTCGCGCGTCGCCCTCGCCATCAAGGAGGTGCTGGCGGCCGCGGACGACACGCCGACGCTCGTGTTCGACGAGGTCGACGGCGGGATCGGTGGCCGAAGCGCGGATCCCGTCGGCCGCAGCCTGTGGGGATTGGCGCGGAGCCACCAGGTCCTGTGCGTCACCCACCTGCCCCAGATCGCGGCCTACGCCGACGCCCACTTCCAGATCGGCAAACGCGAGCGCGACGGACGGACCGTCACGGAAGTCCGGGCGCTCGACCACGAGGGGCGAATCGTGGAGCTGGCCCAGATGCTCGGCGGCGGCGGCGCCACGACGGCTCTCGCGTCGGCGCGGGAGCTCCTCGACCGGGCCGACGCCTGGCGCGGCGAGCTCCTCGCCTCGGGTTGAGCGGCGTGGCGATCGCGACGCGGGTTCCGTTCGAGCGGGCCGTCGACGAGTACCTCACGTACCTTCGCGTCGAGAGGGGCCTGGCTCCCGCGACGATCCGGGCCTACGCGGCGGACCTCCGCGACTTCGGCGGGGCGATCGGACGTGCGCCGGACGAGCGGGACGGGCCGGACGAGCGGGACGGGCCGGACGAGCCGGACGGGCCGGCCGACCCCGACTGGGCCGCCTCTCCGGCGACCGCAGTTCGCTACCTGGCTGAGCGGACGAAGCGCGGCTCGCGTGCCGCGCCGGGCCTCGCCCCGACGAGCCTTCGACGTCGAGCCGCGGCGATCCGCGGCCTGTACCGGTTCGCCTACGGCGAGGGCCTGATCGGAGTCGACGTCGCGGCCCGCCTCGACCTGCCGCGCCAGCCGCGGCTCCTCCCCGAGACGCTCACCGTCGAGGAGGTCGAGCGGTTGCTCGAAGGCGCCGCCGCGCCGGAGGCCGCACCCGCCGCGGCCCTCCGCGCCCGGGCCCTCGTCGAGCTGCTCTATGCCGCGGGGCTGCGGATCTCGGAAGCGCTCCGGCTCGATCGCGAGGACCTGTCGCTCGAGGCCGGTACCGTGCGGGTCATCGGCAAGGGCGATCGCGAGCGGCTCGTCCCGGTCGGCGACGTGGCGGTGGACTGGCTGCGCCGCTGGATCGCCGAGGGGCGGCCGGGCCTGCTGAACGTGGGCCATGTGAGTCCGCCCCGCGGCGGACCCCTGTTCCTCGGCGATCGCGGACGTCGGCTTGCCCGCCAGCAGGCCTGGGGGACGGTCAAATCGGCGGCCCGGCGGGCCGCCCTGGCGGACCGGGTCAGCCCCCACACGCTTCGCCACTCCTTCGCGACCCATCTCCTCGAGGGCGGCGCCGACCTGCGGATCGTCCAGGAGTTGCTCGGTCATGCGAGTATCAGCACGACCCAGCTGTACACCCACGTCACTGGGGAGCGGATCCGAGCGGTCTATGCCCGCGCCCACCCGCGGGCCTGAGGAGGAGCAACCGAGGGATGACACGCTACGCCGACTCGCTCCTGTCCGAAGGCGAGGAGGTCGCCCTCCGGACGCGCCAGCACCCGCTGGCGACGATCATCGAAGCTCGCTGGCCATGGCTGTTGTTCATCGGCAGCTTCGTGCTCCTGATCCTCAGCCAAGGCATGGCCGACGGCCAGCTCCGGACGGTCGTCGGGTACCTCGTCCTGGCCGGCTTCGTGATCTCGCTCCTGTGGCTCGGGAAGATCTACTGGAGCTGGCTCTCGCAGGACTACATGATCACGAACCGTCGGGTGATCAAGGTCGAAGGGATCATCAACAAGCGCTCGGCGGACAGCTCGCTCGAGAAGATCAACGACGCCGTCCTCACCCAGGACCTCTGGGGCCGGCTGTTCAACTACGGCGACCTCGACATCCTGACCGCCGCCGACGTCGCGATCGACCAGTACCGGATGCTCAACAAGGCGCCACTCTTCAAGCGCGAGATGCTCAACCAGAAGCACGACCTCGAGGGGGAATTCAGCCGGCCGCTGCCGGCCCCGCCGCTCCGGGGGGTCACCATGCCGCCGCCAGCCGCGCCCGCTCCGCCGCCGCGCGAGATGAACGCCGACGAGGTGACCCGGGCCCTCGCCGGGCTGGCCGACCTCAGGGATCGCGGCGCGATCAGCCCCGAGGAATTCGAGGCGAAGAAGGCGCAGCTCCTGGCCCGCCTCTGAGCGCCGGGCCCGGACGGCGGCGTCCCGCTTCGTCCGGCTACGATAGGTTCCGTCCCGACCCTTCCCCGAGGTCTGCGTGCCCCTCTCGGATCTGATCCCGGCCGTCATCGTCGTCGCGGTCATGCTGCTGGTGGCCTTTCCGATCCACGAGTTCGCTCACGCCTTCGCGGCCTGGCGGCTGGGCGACGGGACGGCCCGCCTGTTTGGGCGGCTGACGGCCAACCCGATCGCCCACTTCGATCCGCTGGGCGGCATCCTGCTGGCCGCGTCCGTCATCGCGTCCGGGGGCAATTTCGGTTTCGGATGGGCCAAGCCCACGCCGGTCAACCCGATGAACCTCCAGTACGGCCGTTACGGCGAGGCGATCGTGGCGTTTGCCGGTCCGGCGGCGAACCTCATCCTGGCGGCCGCCGCCGCCATCCCGCTGCGGTACCTGCTGGATCACCCGGACCTGTACCAGCAGGTTGGCCTGCTCGGGCCCATCCTCGAGATCTTCGTCAGACTGAACATCATCCTGCTGCTCTTCAACCTCTTTCCGATTCCCCCACTCGACGGCTCGAAAGTCCTCTTCGCGTTTCTCAATCCGCGGACGGTCTGGCAATGGCGTCCGATCCTCGAGCAGTACGGCTTCATCATCCTGATCCTCGTGTTCTTCTTTCCGCCCGGTGCCTCGATCGGGGCGCGGATCCTCATCCCGATCCTCAATGCGATCTATGGCTTCCTGGTGGGGGCATAAGGTCCGCCGGTTCGCCGGCCACCTCCGGGCGCGCGTGAGCGCGGCGGAGCGGTCGGCTCTCGACGGCTGGCTGTCGCCGGCCCAGCTCCGCCTCTTCGACGCGATGCACGTCGCCGACCGGCGGCACGGCCTCGACGTCGTAGCCTCCCTGCGCGGACAGGCAATCCGCGACCCGGACGTCCTCGTCGCGGGACTGCTCCACGATGCCGGGAAGGGCCAGACCGGAGTCTGGCCGCGGGTCGCGTACTCGCTCGGCCAGGCGTATGGCCCGTGGGTCTGGCGCGTCGCCGCGGTCGTGCCGGGGTTCCGCGCTCCGCTCGACCGCCTCAGGGACCACGCGGGTCGCTCGGCGCGGCTCGCAGCCGAGGCGGGCTGCAGCGGGCGCACCGTCGAGCTCATCCGCCACCAGGAAGACCCCATCGACCCCGAGTTCGGCGAGCTGCTCCGGCTCGCCGACGAGGCGAACTGACATGGCACTCGACCCGACGGCGACGGGCGTCGGTGGCGTCGGTGGAGGTGCGCCGGCCGTCGTCTTCGGCGAGGGCCCCCGGCCCGAGGCCGCCACCCATGTCCTGCTTGACGCGTTCGAGGGACCGCTGGCGCTCCTCCTGTCGCTCATCGAGGCTCGTGAGCTGGACATCCTCACGGTCCCCCTCGGCGCGCTCGCGGACGCCTATCTCGACGCGCTCGCCGGCCTCGACGGCGACCGGATCGGCAACGTCAGCTCCTTCGTCGCGATCGCCAGCCAGCTGATCCTCATCAAGAGCCGGGCGATGCTGCCGCGCCAGCCGCAGGCTCCGGTGAGCGGCCTCGGCGACGAGATGGATCCCGAGGCCGAGCTCCGGGCCCGGCTCCTCCTCTACAAGGCCTATCGAGACGCCGGAGTCCGCCTCCAGGGAGAGGCGGCTCGCCGGGTCGGGCTGTTCCGCCGCGAGCCGTTCGTCGCCCAGGCGGCGGCCCTCGCCGGCGCCAGGCCGCCCGAGGGCCCGCCGCTCGACCCCCGGGTCCTGGGTCGGGCGCTCGAGGGCCTCGCTCGAATCGCGCCGCCCATCGAGCCGCCGCCCGAGGTCGTCGGCAGGGTGATCACGCTCGCCGAACGCGCGGCCGTTATCCGGTCCGCCCTCGGTGACGCGGACGCGGTTGTGCTCCAGGATCTCCTGCGCGGCGTGCGCGATCGGGTCGTCGTGGCGGTGACGTTCCTGGCGATGCTCGAGCTCGTGAAACGGCGCGAGATCGTCGTCGAGCAGGCCGAGCCGTGGGGCCCGATCGTCGCCCGGAACGTGACCCCGGAGGAGCGGGCCGCGGCCGCCGCGCTCGACGAGCCGATCGACGAGTCGCTGGATTCGTTCGCATGACCGACACCGAGAACGGGACGGAGCCGCGCGAGCCGTCACCGGGAAGCGAAACTCGCGGCAGCCCGCCACCGGGTGGGCTGACCGAGGCCGCCCTCGAGGCGCTCCTCTTCGTCGCGGAGCGGCCGCTCAGCCGTCGCGAGATCGCGGGGCTGGCGGGCGTGGATCGGGCCACGGTCGACGCGCGCCTCGGCGACCTCGAGGTGAGCCTTGCCGGTCGCGGAATCCGGCTCGTCGCATCGGGCGACCGCATCGAGCTCGTGACGGCGCCCGACGGCGGGGCTCTCGTGGCACGGTACGTCGGCGCGGACGCGGTGCGTCTGTCCCCGGCCGCCCTCGAGACCGCGGCGATCGTCGCGTACCGGCAGCCGGTGACGAAGTCGGCCGTCGAGCGGATCCGCGGCGTCGATTCGGAATACACGATCCGGACGCTCCTTCATCAGCGGCTGATCGTCGAGCTGGGTCGGGCCGACGGCCCGGGCCGGCCGTTCCTGTACGGCACGGGGTTCGAGTTTCTCGAGCGGTTCGGGCTGACGAGCCTCGACGAGCTGCCGCCGCTCGACGTCGACGTGGCGGCCCGGCTCGCGGAGGAAGGCGGCAGCGCCCTGGCGGACACGGCTGTCCCCGGTGAAACTGCCACCGAACCGGCCGGCCACGATACAGGCGACAGCACGGGCTGATGCCGCCCGAGCGGCTCCAGAAGGTCCTCGCCGCTGCCGGGGTCGCATCGCGCCGGGCGAGCGAGGACCTTATCGCCGCCGGTCGCGTCACGGTCGATGGACGGCGGGCGGCGATCGGCGACCAGGTCGACCCGGCGACGGCCCGGATCGAGGTCGACGGCCGGCCGATCCCGGGCGCCTCGGCCCACGTTCACCTCGCCCTCCACAAGCCGCCCGGCGTGATGTCGACCGTTCGCGACCGCCATGCCGGCCAGACCGTTCTCGACCTCGTCCCGACCGCGCTCATTCCGGATGGCGCCCGCCTCTACCCGGTGGGCCGCCTCGACCAGGACTCCGAGGGCCTGCTGCTCCTGACGAACGACGGCGAATGGGCCGAGCGGGTCCTCCACCCGCGGTTCGGGGTCGAGCGGGAGTACGCGGTCGGCACCCGGATGCCGCTCGACGAGCGCGAGATCGCCGCGCTCCGGGCCGGGATCCCCCTCGACGAAGGCTTCGCCCGACTCGCCCAGCCGCTCCGGGCGGCGACGCCCGCGGAGACCCGCCGGCTCCTGTCGCTCCTCGATCCGCCGGCCGAGAGGCTCACGTGGTATCGGGCGGTGCTCGGCCAGGGCTGGAAGCGGCAGCTCCGCCGGATGTTCGGGGCGGTCGGCGTCCCGATCGACCGCCTCGTCCGCGTCCGGATCGGGCCGCTCCGGATCGACGACCTGCCGAGCGGCCGCGTCAGGCGGCTCCGGGCCGATGAGGTCCGCGGGCTGGCGGGTGGCGGGGGCCGCTATCCTCGCCGGGATGGCTGACGAATCGCGCCTGGTCGTGGCGCTCGACGGTCCCGCGTCGTCGGGCAAGTCGAGCGTCGGCGCGGCGGCGGCGCTGGAGCTCGGCTACCGGTTCATGGACACGGGCCTGCTCTATCGCGCCCTGACGTGGCTCGCGCGCCTGCGGGGCATCGAACCGGGCGACGTCGAGGAGCTGGTCGGCCTCGTCGGGGAGGTGGAGCTGGCGCAGGACGAACAGGGCAGGCTCGCCCGGGTGCTCGTCGACGGGGTCGACGAGACCGACGACGTCCACACCGAGGAGGTGGACGCGCAGGTCTCGGCGTATTCGCGCGTCCCGGAGCTCCGGGCATCGCTACTCGAGCGGCAGCGGGCGATCGCCGACGGTGGCCGGATCATCGTCGCCGGGCGCGACATCGGGACCGTCGTCCTGCCTCACGCCGACCTGAAGGTCTTCCTGAACGCCTCGGCCGAGGAACGCGCGCGCCGGCGGGCCGAGGAGCGGGGGATCGATCCCGGGGGAGCGGAGGGCAAGGCGATCCTGGCCGAGCTGCGGCGACGTGACGAGATCGACAGCACACGCACGGTCGCGCCGCTCCGACCGGCGGACGATGCCCGGATCCTCGTCACCGACGGGAACCGGTTCGAGCAGACGGTCGGCATGGTGACCGATGCGATCCGGACGGCCGAACGAGAGCGATCGCCTCGGAGTCCCGAGGTGAAACCATCGACCACCGAACCGCGACCGATCGAGTCGCACGTCACGCCGCTCATCTGGGGCACGGCGATGGGCGCCCGATTCGTCGCCCGCGCGTTCACCCGGGTCCGGTTTGGCGGCGCGGTCGACGAGATCCCGCGCGAAGGCCCGGTGATCTTTGCCGCGAACCACATCTCGAACGCCGATCCGGTCGTCATCGGCGCGTGGCTGACACCGCGGGTCGGGCGGCGGCTTCACTGGCTCGCGAAGCGCGAGATCTTCGACTGGCCGATCCTCGGCTGGGCGGCCCGTCACGGCGGGATGCACCCGGTCGATCGATCGGGCGCCGACGTCGAGGCGTTTCGCCTCGCGAAGCGGATCCTCGACGAGGGCCAGCCGCTGTTCGTCTTCCCGGAAGGCACCCGCAGCCCCGACGGCCGGCTCCAGCGGGCGAAGGACGGGGTGGCGATGCTCGCGCTCCGAACCAACGCGCCGATCGTCCCGATCGGGATCGCCGACAGCGACCGCGTCTGGCCGAAGGGTGCGAAGCTGCCGCGGCCGGGCGGCCGGGTGACCGTGAAGGTCGGACGGCCGTTCCGCCTTGCCGAGCTGCTGCCGCCGGGTGTCGGCGGCCGCGAGGCGAAGTCTCTCGCGACGACCGCGCTCATGAGCCGGATCGCGGAGCTGTTGCCGGCCCGCCATCGCGGCGTCTACGGGGACACTGCCTCGTAGTCGATTTCCTGTCATGGGCCACCGGCCATGGCCGGAGAGGCGGTTTCCGCGAGCTTGGCACCGGTCGGGAGCGCGACCCGTGCTTGGCCTGGGCATCAGCGGTGCCTGGCTGGCCGGCAAACCGTGGCTCGGGCCAGCCGGCGTGGCGTATGACATGAAAACCCAGCCGGGACGACGCCTTTCCACCCACGGTGAACGGCCGGGCCTCCTTCGGCCCGCATTCCGACAACTTTCCAGCCACGTTGAACAACAGGGCCCGATTCCGCACCAGTTCGGAGCTGCCGGGCCCGGATTCCGGTCGATTCGGCCTGTCTCGGAGCGGCCGCGGGTCGCGCCTGGCCCTTTCCACTGCTGGGAAGGCGCAATTCCGCGGCTTCTGTTCACCCTGGATGGAAAGTTGTTACGACGGGCCGCGGCGCCGCGTCGGAGGCGGTGGCGGGGGTCAGAAGGGGCCCCCGTGCGATACTTGAGCTGCCATGGGAACCGTCCAGGAAGTCCGAATCGCGAAGCGCACCGGGTTCTGTTACGGCGTGCGCGAGGCGATCGACAAGGCGAAGGAGGCGTCGGCCGCCGGCAAGGCGACCCACACGCTGGGCCAGGTCGTCCACAACGAGGGCGTGATCGCCGAGCTCGAGCAGCTCGGGATCCAGACGGTCGACGCGCTCGACGACGTCGACCACGGGGCCGCGGTCGTCATCCGGGCCCACGGCGTCCGGCCGGACGTCATGGAGCGGGCGAACGCCCGCGGCCTCGAGGTCATCGACGGCACCTGCACGTGGGTTCTCCAGGAGCACAAGGAGCTGGCGAAGCTCGTCGAGGAGGGCTACACGATCGTCCTGCTCGGGACGCCGAACCACGCCGAGGTGGTCGGGATGCTCGGCTTTGCGCCGGACGCGATCGTCGTCGACGAGGAGGACGACTGGGAGAAGATCCCGCGCAAGAAGAAGATGGCGCTCATCTCGCAGAGCACCCAGCCGCCCTGGAAGTTCGAGCAGCTCGCCGCGTACATGGTCTCGCGGAGCCACGAGCTGAAGATCGTCAACACGGTCTGCCCGGTCACGATCCGGCGCCAGGAGGACACGCTCGAGGCGGCCCGCGAGGTCGACAAGATGGTCGTCGTCGGTGGGCGTTCGAGCGCGAACACGAAGGAGCTCACCCGCCTGTGTGGGATTGCCGGAACTCCGGCGATCCAGATCGAGAGCGCCCGCGACCTCGACGACGCGTCGGTCTTCGACGGCGTCCGGGTCGTCGGCGTCACGGGCGGTACCTCGACACCGATCGAGGACCTCCACGCGGTCGCCCGGCGGATCCTCGAGATGGCCGGCACGCCCGACGTCGCCGCTCGGGCCGACGAGCTTGCCGGCGCCGCACTCGCCCAGGCCGCGACACCGGCCGGGCGCACGACCTCGCTTCCGAAGACCACGCCGACCGCCGGCGCGGCTTAAGCCGTGGCCGGGCCGGAGCGGGGCATCCCCATCGTCGCCATCGTTGGGCGACCAAACGTAGGGAAGAGCACGCTCTTCAACCGGATCGTCGGCGAGCGGACCGCGATCGTGGAGGATCGGGCCCGGACGACGCGCGACCGGCTGTACGGCGAGGCCGAGTGGAACGGACGGCGGTTCGTCGTCGTCGACACCGGCGGACTCGAGGTGTCGACGGACGACGCGATCGAGCTGAAGGTCCAGGAGCAGGCCCGGCTCGCCATCGCGGAGGCCGATGCGATCCTGTTCGTCGTCGACGCCGCGACCGGCATCACCCCGGCCGACCAGGAGGCCGCCGAGCTGCTGCGCGCGGCAAAGGCGCCGGTCCTCATGGCGGTCAACAAGGCCGACAACGAGCGGCGCGAGCTCGAGGCCGCCGAGTTCCACGCGTTCGGCTGGGATGAGACCCATCCTATTTCCGCGTCGCACGGCCGGAACGTCGCGGAGCTGCTCGATGCGCTCGTCGCGGCGATGCCGGCCGAGAGCGAGGAGGAGCGAGCGCGCAAGACGCGCGAGGAAGACGCGGAGGAGTTCGCCCGCGAGATGGCGGCGGGCCGCCTCGAGCCCTACGTGATCGGCGAGGGGGACGAGACCGAATCCGACGGCGACGAGGAAGCCCCGACCGCCGAGGACGACATCGCCGCCGCCCGCTGGGATGCGGAGATCGCCGCGGAGTCGGACCGGTCGCCGGCCGCGATCGCGTTCGTCGGCCGCCCGAACGTCGGCAAGTCGAGCCTCCTCAACGCTCTCCTCGGCGAGGAGCGCTCGATCGTGTCCGAGGTGCCCGGGACGACCCGCGACTCGATCGACACGCGGCTCCGCTGGGGCCGGAGCGAGATCGTCCTCATCGACACTGCCGGGATCCGGCGGCGTGGCAAGGTCGCGTCCGGGCCGGCCGCCGAGCGCTACTCGACGCTCCGCGCGCTGAAGGCGGTCTCGCGCGCAGATGTCGCCGTCCTTGTCATCGACGCGGTCGAGGGGCTGACGGCGCAGGACGCCCACGTCGCGGGCTACATCGTCGAGGAGGGCAAGGGCCTCGTCGTCGCGGTGAACAAGTGGGACCTCGTCGCGCAGAAGACGGACCGGACCTTCGACCAGTACGTCGACTGGATCCGCGGTCAGGCGCCGTTCCTCGACTTCGCGCCGGTCGTGTCGATCAGCGCGAAAACCGGTCAGCGCGTCGATCGGGTGCTCGAGGCCGCGGTCGATATCTGGGGCGAGCGCCGCAAGCGCGTGTCCACCGGCGAGCTGAACCGGCTCGTCTCGACCGCCGCCGAGCGCAACATCCCGCCGATGGTCAAGGGCCGCCGGCCGAAGCTGTTCTACGCGACCCAGGTCGCGGTCGCGCCACCGACGTTCGTCTTCTTTGCCAGTGAGGCCGGCTCGATCCACTTCAGCTACCGGCGCTACCTCGAGAACCGGTTGCGCGAGGCGTTCGGCTTCGACGGGACGCCGATCCGGCTGATCTTCCGGGACCGGAGCTCGATCAAGCTCCCGCGCCGACGGCCGGCCCGCGCGGCTCGCGCTGCGGCGGGCAAGGGCCGCAGAACACGGGCGCCGAGGAGCTGATCGTGCCCTCGAACGGGCAACCGCGCGTCGCCGTGGTCGGGGCAGGGGCGTGGGGCACGACTCTGGCCGCGATCCTCGGCCGCCAGGAGCCGGTCCTCCTCCTGTCGCACTCTCCGGAATCGGCCAAGCGGATCCAGCGCGAGCGGCGGAACGAGCGGCGCCTCCCGGGGATCGCCCTCCCGAACGATCTCGAGGCCACCGCCGAGCCGGAGCGGCTCAAGGACGCCACGGACCTCGTCATCGTCGCCGCGCCTTCGCAGCATGTCCGCGACACCGTCACGCGAATCGCGCCGTTCGTGCCCGCGTCGGCGGACATCCTGTCGGTCGTGAAGGGCCTCGAGCCCGGGACGCTGCTCCGAATGACCGAGGTGATCGCCGACGCCGGCGCGCTGCCGCGGACCCGGATCGCCGCGCTATCCGGCCCGAACCTCGCATCGGAGGTCGCCCGGGGGTTGCCCGCGTCCGCCGTCGTCGCCGCGGAGGACCCGGCGCTCGCCGACCGGGTCGTCGAGCGGCTCGGTCGCCGCGAGTTCCGGCTGTACGTCAATTCGGACGTCCTCGGCGTCGAGCTCGCGGGGGCGCTCAAGAACATCCTCGCGATCGCCGCGGGCGCCGCCGACGGGCTCGGGTTCGGCGACAACGGCAAGGCCGGACTGATGACGCGCGGCCTGGCCGAGATGACGCGGCTCGGGATCGCCGCCGGCGCGAATCCGCTCACGTTCGCCGGCCTGGCCGGGATCGGCGACGTCATCGCGACCTGCGGCTCGCGGCTGTCGCGCAACCACCGGCTCGGCGAGGAGCTGGCGAAGGGCCGCAAGTGGGTCGACATCGAGGCCTCGCTTCCGGGCGTGGCCGAGGGCGCGTACACGGTCGACGCCGCGCTCGCGCTCGCCCGCCGCTACGACGTCGAGATGCCGATCGCCCAGGAGGTCCACAACGCGCTGTTCGAGGGCAAGAGCGTCCAGCGCTGCCTCGTCGACCTCCTGTCGCGCGAGTCGAAGGACGAGCTGGCCGACTTCCGGCGCTGGCTCGACCGGCTCGCCGAGGTGGGCATTCCTCGCTGAGCGGCGGCGCTGGAGCCCTCTGATAGACTCAACCGGCCTGATCGGGGCGTGGCGCAGTCTGGTAGCGCACCAGTCTGGGGGACTGGTGGTCGTCGGTTCAAATCCGGCCGCCCCGACCAACTCCCTCTCTCCTGACCGCCGGATCGTGCTCGACAACGAGCGCGAGAGGACGGGCAGAGATCGGCGTCATCACCGAGGAGTCGAGCCGCTCAGGGCCGGCCCTCCGGGACTGCGTCTTCGGTCGAAGCGTCCTCGAGGTCGAGCCATCCCTGGCGAGTCGCGTACGTTACCGCGTGCGTCCGGTTCGGCACGCCGAGCTTGTGGAAGATCGATGACAGGTGGTTCTTGATCGTCTGCTCGCTCACACCGAGCGTCGCCGAGATGTCTCGATTTCGCGAGCCGGCAGCGACCTGGACGAGGACCTCGAGCTCGCGCGGAGTGAGCGGGTTCGTCGGGCGCGCGTCGGCGAGGATCGACTCGCGGATGCTCTCCACGATTCGCTCCACGAGGTCGGGCCGGCCGATGAGCTCGTCCGTCAGCGGGTCCTCGCCGTCGGCAGCACGCCGAATCGTCGCGACGAGCTCGGCGGGCGCGGCCGTCTCTGCGACGTGAGCGACCGCGCCGACCTCGACCGCCCCGACGATGCTCGCGTCGTCGTCGTCGCGACCCATGACCACGAGGGCGGATTCGGGAGCCCCCTGGTGCAGCCGTCGGGTCGCCGCGGTCACTTCCGGTTCGGGCAGCGCGACGTCCACGAGCACGACGTCCGGAGTCGCCCGGTCGACGACTGCCATGGCCTCGGCGGGGGTGGCGACATAGGCGACGACGTCGAAGTCATCTTCCCGATCGAGGATCTCGCGAACACCGACGCCAATGATGGCGCGGGGCTCGACGACGACGAGCCGAATGGGGTGGTCAGGAAGGGGACCGGGCGTCCGGCGACGTGGGGCCAAAGGAGCACCCTCCTGCGCTCGGGAGCGAGCACGTCCGGGCATCCTAGGCCGCGGGCGCACCGGCCGCATGACCCGAAAGTTCGGTTCGGAGGCAACCTTTCGTTCGCGCTCCGCTGGATCGGCTCGCCCCGGTGGGGAGGTAGCAATCGGGGCGCACGACCCCCGGCCAGTCGACCTGTTCGGCTGGCCGGTTCGTGTGTGATACCGTCGTCGGCGGACCTGACGGTTGACCCCCGGCCCATTTCCGCTGTGGAGCCACCGGCCGTCCCAGGAGGAGACAGCGATGCCGAAGTTCATGGACGTTCACCATGGCATGCACGGCGTGACCCCGGCGGCGCTCCAGGCAGCGCACCAGGCGGACCTGGACATCCAGGATGAAGAGGGCGTCGACTTCCAGAAGGCATGGGGGGATCCGGAGTCCGGCATGGTCTGGTGCATCTCCGAGGCGCCCAACGCGGAGGCCGTTCGGAAGATCCACGAGAAGGCCGGACATCCCGCGACCGAGGTCTATCCGGTCCCGGTCGAGGTCTGAGCCAGCAGAACGTGGCGCCCGGGACCCCGGGTTCCGAGGTCGACGCGGAGCAGGCGACCGGGCTGACCGACATGGACCCGGAGTCGTTCCGGGCCGCCGGGCACGAGGTCGTCGACCTGATTGCCGACTACCTGACGTCCGTCGAGCGGCACGCGGTCTTTCCGAACATCGAGCCGGGTTCGCTGCGGCCGCTGTTCGCGGCCTCGCCGCCCGAGGTGCCTGAACCCCTCGACGCGATTCTTGCCGACTACCGGCGCCTCGTCGAGCCGAACGTCACCCACTGGCAGCACCCCGGGTTCATGGCCTACTTCCCGACGACCGCCTCGGCCGCGGGGATCCTCGGCGAGATGCTCACCGCGGGGATCGGGTCGAACGCGATGCTCTGGAGGACGTCGCCTGTCGCGACGGAGCTCGAGCAGGTCGTTGTCGACTGGCTCCGCCAGGCGCTCGGACTGCCCGAGACGTTCGACGGACTGCTGACCGACACGGCCTCGACATCGTCGCTCATCTCCCTCGCCGCGGCCCGGGAGGCGGCGGGCCTCCAAGCCTCGGCGCACGGGCTGGCCGGGCGCGCGGACCTCGGGGCCCCTCGGGTCTACGCATCCGCCGAGGCCCACAGCTCGATCGACAAGGCCTGCATGACTCTCGGCCTCGGCCGCGACGCGCTCGTGAAGGTCCCCGTCAACGCCGACTACGAGATGCGCGTCGACGCGCTCGAACAAACAATCGCCGCCGATCGTGCAGCAGGTGACCAACCCATCGCGATCGTCGCGACCGTCGGGACGACGTCGTCGACCTCGGTCGACCCCGTCGACGCGATCGCCGACATCGCCGAGCGCGAAGGCCTCTGGCTCCACGTCGACACGGCCTACGCCGGCGCGACCGCGATCCTCCCGGACCGGCGCGCCCCGTTCGCGGGCTGGGAGCGCGCGGATTCGGTCGTCGTGAACCCGCACAAGTGGCTCTTCACGCCGCTCGACGCGTCGCTTCTCCTGACTCGCCGGATGAGCAATCTCCGCGACGCGTTCAGCCTCGTCCCCGAGTACCTCCGCACCCTCGACCGCGAGACGCCCGTCCGCGACTACAACGAGTACACGCCCCAGCTCGGGCGGCGGTTCCGGGCGCTGAAGCTGTGGATCCAGCTGCGCTGGTTCGGGCTCGACGGGTTGCGTCGCAGGATCGAACGCCACATCGAGCTCGCGCAAACCTTCGCCGCCTGGGTCGACGCGGAACCCGGCTGGGAGCGACTCGCGCCGGTGCCGTTCTCGACCGTCTGCTTCCGCTACCGCCCCGCCGTGCTCGCCGAGGACGACGCCCAGACCGACGAGCTCAACGCCGCGTTGATGGACGCCGTCAATCGCAATGGCGAGGTGTTCCTGTCGCACACCCGCCTCGCCGGCCGGTTCGCGATCCGCGTCGCGATCGGCAACCTGCGGACCGAGCCCCGCCACGTCGAGCGGGCATGGGAGCTGCTCCGCCGGGAGGCGGACAGACTTGGCGCGTAAGAGGAGGCCCGCGATGCCGGGACCGGTCACGGTCGTGTACTTCTACAAGACCCGCTGGGGCTCGCACGACGAGTTCGTCCAGCTGTTCGAGCAGAACCACCTGCCGATCCTCCAGGCCCAGGTCGAGACCGGGCGGATCGTTCAGGTCCGGCGCTACGTGCCCCGCTTCCATGGCGACGGGCGGGCCGACTGGGACGTTCTCGTGACGATCACGTACCGCGACTGGGAGGCCGTCGACGCTCACTCGGATGCGGAGATAGCGAAGCGGCTCTTCCCGGACCAGAAGAAGTACCGCAACGACGAGCGCCGCCGGTTCGAGCTCCTCGAGGCGCACTGGGACGTGCCGCTGGACGAGCGCCCGGACTGACCGGCCGGCCCAGCGTAGACTCGGGCGATGACGACGACCGAACGATCGACCTCCACGCCGGCCGGAGAAGGGCCGGCCCCTACACGATCTTCGGCGACGAGCCCGCGGAGTAAGTCCGGAGGGCAGACTACGAACGTGATCAGCCTGGGAGGAGCGGCGATGAAGGCGTTCGGATGGGGCTCACGTTCCGGACGACGCCGAGCCGGCATCTGGGCTGCCCTGGTCGTCGCCATCGGCGCGCTCGGAGCATCGCCGACGATCGCGACTGCCCAGGAACATGATCCGGTACTGCTCGTTCACGGCTTCCGTGGCGACCCGTCGACCTGGGCGGACATGAAGACCTTCCTCGAGAGCCAGGGCCGCGTGGTGGCCGTGATCGACCTGACGAGTGAGGACAACGTTGTCAACGCCAAGGCGATCGCGAACTTCCTGAAACAGAAGCGCTGGAAGCAGGTCGACCTCGTCGGCCAGAGCATGGGCGGCCTGTCGAGCCGGCACTTCGTCAAGTTCGTCCCGTCGCGCGTCAAGGTCGATGCCTATGTGTCGCTGGGGACACCGCAGTACGGCATCTGGTCTGCTTGCGTGTTGCCGTCATGGTATGGCGGCCAGATGTGCCCGACGAGCTCGTTCCTCGCCAACCTCAATGCCGGCGACGACACGCCTGGGACGACGGCCTGGACGACGATCTATTCGACCGGGGATCAATACGTTCCCAACGACGCGTCTCGGCTGGACGGCGGAGCCTGCCACGTCAGGGTCGATGGCATCGGCCACAACGAGATGGACAACGATCCGGGTGTGATGGCGCATGTCCTGTCGGCCATCGACGGGGGCTGCCCTGGCACGTTCGTGCCCTGATCGCGGGCCGCCCGACTCGGGAAACGGAGTCGAGTCTCTACTCGAGGGCGTCGACCGCAACCTCGAAGTCGTCGTCCCGGACGCCGAGCTGGACGGCGATCTCCTCGCGCGCGGCGCGAACGACGTCGCTGCGGCTCCGGGCCAGGACGCTGACCGTCGGCAGTTCGATGCAGCGCGCCTCGAGCAATCCGCCGAAGCCGTCCGAGACCGCGAGGCTGTAGAGCGGGCGCTCGCCACGGGCGATCTTCCGGCGACCGGCTTCCACCGCACGCTCCGATCGGGCGGACGCCCATCTTACGGTGGGCACGGGTCGAATCCCTCGATCAATCGCATTGGACGGTGAACAGTAACAGGCGATTTCCGGTGCGCAACTGCACCAGGCGCGAAAAGGGCGACGAGGGACCTATTCTTCGCGGATGGCAGAGGTAGAGACGCTCAAGCGACTCGGCGGCGGGCGCTGGGAATCGAAGGATGGACGATTCACGATCGAGCCGCAGTCCGGGACCTGGGTCATCGTCGATAACACTCAGACCAATGAACTGGGCCTGCCCCTCGTTCGCGGCCCGTACCCGTCGCTGACGACAGCCCGGGAAGTGATTGCCGATGCTCGCGGGAGGGGACCGGCAGAGTCGCCACTGGCCGAACAGATTGCCCGCACGCCGCGGCGCGAGGAGAAGCGGCCCGCGAAGCCAGAAGCGCCGCCCGAGCCGGCGTGGTTGCGCAAGCTGGACGAGGCCGACCGCCGACGAGTCCGCGCCCTCGTCAAGAAGCTCGAAGCCGCCGACGTGCCGAACCCCGACGACGTCGCGCGGGCGGAAATTGCTGACGAGCAGCCCGCGCTCGCTCGGCTCGCGCTCGAGCGCCAGCTGGAGGAGGCACAGGCCGCGAAGAATCCGGCCGAGGCCGTCCGGCGGGCCGTCGACGCCGTGCTCAGCGGTCGGGACCAGGCCCTCGGCGCGCGCTGGCGTCTCGTCGACGGCGCAGGCCGGGAGATCAGGCGGCTCGACGTCCCGTAGCCCGAGCCCGCCGGCTGCCTACGGCCCCGGCTGCAGCGTGCAGGCAAGGCTGACGTTGACGCCAACGCCCTCGGCGGTCACACCGGTCATGTCGACCTGGACGACGTCCCCCTCGAGGCGGAACGTCGTCGTGCCGGTCCCGAGCGACTGGCCCGGCCGGATCAGGATCGTGTTCGCCTCAGTGGTTGCGCCGATCGTCATCTCGAAGTCGTCGACCGGGGCCCCGGCCTCCAGCGACGAACCGCTCACGACGAGTGTCGTCACGCCATCGGTCAGCTGCTGGCTGGCGAACCCGGTGCTCCACTGATTCTCGCCCCGGGCGCACACGACGTCAGCCGCATCGGCGCTGAGGGGATAGGTACCGACATGCTGGCCGCCCATTACCCTCACCTCGCCCGTGAGGCCGCCAGGCGCGGTCGACGGTGCGACGGTCGATGGTGCGACGATCGGCGTGGGCGGGGTGAAAGCGACGGGCTGAGTAGTGCATCCGGCGACGAGGATGCACGTGGCGGCGAAAGCAACGAGGCGCATCGCACTACTCCTCGGTCAGAGGCTAGCACCAAGGGCGGACTGTCCCGTTGGGTCGCAGACGCTCCCGTCAACCGCAACGCGATGGCAAGGCGTCCATGGTTCGAATTTGGGCGGCAGCCATCCGGGTAGCGGACCCTTGGTGTGTCCCGAAGAGGCCGGCCTTCCCTCCCTCCGAAGGCCACCGACTGGAGGTGTCCGATGGCGGACAACGGCAATCGCGGCGGAAACCAGGGCGGCAACCGCAGCAGCGGTTCAAGCGAGCGTGGATTCGCCGCGATGGACGAGGAGAAGCAGCGCGAGATCGCCCGCAAGGGCGGCGAAGCAAGCGCTGAAAAGCAGCAACGTGACGACGAGGGTCAGTTCGCGGGAACGAGCGGCCGCGGTGGCGGTTCGAGCGAGCGGGGCTTCGCCGCCATGGACGACGAGAAGCAGCGCGAGATCGCTCGAAAGGGCGGTCAGGCCAGTGGCCAGAGCCGAAGCGGCTCGAACCGTTAGCCTGCTCTTCTCCGATGTGAAGGCGCCAACCCGGGGGGAGGCGCCTTCACCTTGTCTCGGGCATGGCATCATCGAGCGTGCCATCAAATCCCCGCGGAGGTTCCACCGTCCGTGCCCCCGATCACCGAGCTGACTCGCATCGAGCCAGTTCACCTCGACCGCCTCGCCGCCCAGGGCGTCTTCACGACCGGGCTCCTGCTCGAGGTCTCCGAGACGCCAACGCGGCGCCAGTACCTGGCCGACCAGGTCGACGCCAGCCCGAACGACGTGCTCGCCTGGCGGGACGAGGGGCTCATGCTCAACCTCGCCGGATTCGGGCCGGACGAGCACCAGCTGATGATCCAGGCGCGGATCGAGGGCCTCCGCGACATCCTCGCGCTCGACGGGGACACGTTCCGCAGCCGGATCCACCAGGCCGCGACCGAGCTGAACATGAAGCCGCCGAGCGACCTCACGATCGCCGGCTGGTGGGAGCAGGCCCGGACGCTCGAGGACGAGTAGCGAGGACCGCCCCGGACTCATCCGCTGGCCTCGCCCGGGCGGCGGTCGAGCGGGGACGGGCTACCATGCTCGGGTGAACGAGCGTCTGCCGCGCGGCGCGGCCTCGATCGTCGTCGCGTTCGCAACGGCCGTCGTGATCCTCGCGCTCGCGATCCTGCCGTTCCTCAACCCCGGCTGGGTCTCGTTCGAGCAGGACCGGAGCCGGGCGGACGCCTGGACTGGCTACACGCCGGCGGAGCTCCGGACGGCGACGGACGCGATCCTCGCCGACCTGCTGCTCGGCCCGCCGGACTTCGACGTCGAGGTCCGCGGAGTGCCCGTCCTGACCGCCAGCGAGCGCGGTCACATGGTCGACGTCCGGGGCGTGCTCGCCGGATTCGGCCTCGTCGCTGTCGTGTCGGCGGTCGTACTCTTCGCCGCCCACCGCCTGGCTCGCCGGGGAGCGGCCTTCTGGCGGCCCGTCCGGGCCGGGGCGATCGGGCTGGCCGTCGCGCTGGTCGCCGTCGGGGTCGTCGGCATGTTCGCGTTCGACGCCGCGTTCGAGGCCTTCCATCGGCTCTTCTTCGCCGGCGGCAACTACACGTTCGATCCGGCGACGGACCGGCTCGTCCAGCTCTTCCCGTACCAGTTCTGGGTCGAGACCTCGTTCGCGGTCGGGTCGGTTGCGATCGCCCTCGCCGCAGTCACGACGTGGCTCGCCCAGCGCCGGCTCGGGACGGAGCCGAGTCAATCAGCGACCCGGCAGGTCGCCGTCGAGGCCGCGAGGTGAACGGCATCCCGGTCGCGCGGCTGTTCGGATTCGAGATCCGGATCCACCCGTCGTGGATCTTCATCGTCGCGGTCGTGGCCGTCATCGTGGAACGTCAGGTCCGCGAGATCTCGACCGGCCTCGACCCCGTCACGGGTTGGCTCGTCGGCGCCGTGACCGCCGGCGCGTTCCTCCTTTCGGTCCTCGCCCACGAGCTGGCCCATGGGATCGTCGCGCGTCGGCGCGGGATCGACGTCGGCCCGATCACGCTCTACTTCTTCGGCGGTAGCGCCTCGTTCCAGCTCGAGTCGGACCGGCCGCGCGACGAGGCTGCGATCGCCCTTGCCGGTCCCGTCGTCAGCCTGGCGATCGGGCTCGTCCTCGTCCTCGTCGCATTCCTCGCAGATGCGACAGGGCACCCGGTCGGCCAGGCGGCCGCGATCATCGCCCTGGTCCTCGCCGTGCTCAATCTCATCCTCGGCGGCGCGAATCTCATCCCGGCCTACCCCCTCGACGGCGGGCGCCTCGTCCGCGCCGCCGTCTGGGCGCGCAAGAACGACGAGCGTGAGGGCGCCCGAGCGGCGGCGGCATCCGGCCGCTACGTCGGCTGGGCGCTCGTGGGCGCCGGCCTCCTGCTCATCCTCATGGACGACGTCGTCGACGGGCTCATGCTCGGCCTGTCTGGCTGGTTCCTCGGCGGGGCTTCGCGCGGCATCATGCGGCGGCTCGCGGTCCAGGAGCTGTTGAAGGACGTCCGGGTTGCCGACGTCATGGACAAGGAGGTGGGCTCCGTCGCCCCGCACCTGACGGTTGACACGTTCGCGGATCGGCTCCTCGAAGGGGGCGACGGCGTGGCGATGCCTGTCCTCCAGGACGAGGCGGTCGTCGGGCTTATCGGCGCGTCGCAGCTCCGGCGGCTCCGCCGCAAGGCGTGGGAGACGACGAGGGCCGAGGACCTCATGGTCGCGCCCCCGACGCTGCCGCTCGTCGGGCCGGAGGACACGCTCTGGTCGGCGCTCGATCGACTGCGCCGGACCGGCCTCGACGGGTTGCCGGTCGTCGAAGGCGTCAGGCTGCTCGGCGTCGTCACGCGGCAGGCGATCGTCGCCACGATCCAGAGCCGGGCACGAACCGAAGGCGTCTCCCTCCGGTGAACGCACAGGCAACGGACCCGGCGGCCGTACGTCCATCGCGGCTGCTGAGCGTCGACGAGGCGCGCGACCAGGTTCTCGCCGCTGTGCCCGGTCCGCTCCCGTCGGAGTCGGTGCCGGTGATCGCGGGACTGGGCCGGGTCCTCGCCGAGCCGGTGGTCGCGGCCACGTCCCTGCCCCCGTGGGACAACTCGGCGATGGACGGCTACGCGGTCCGAGCCGCCGACACCGCCGCTGCGTCCGAGGCGGGCCCGGCCCCATTGAAGGTGACAGGCGAGGTGCGCGCCGGCGCGGCCCCCGACGTGACGGTCGTGCCGGGCACGGCGGTCCGGATCGCGACCGGTGCGCCGATTCCGCCCGGTGCCGACGCGGTGGTGCCCGTCGAGGGGACGACGCCCGTCGACCCGGATGGTCGGCCGGGGGACCGCAGCCGCGACGCGTCGGGACCGTTGCCGGCGACGGTGCTCGTCCACGTATCGGTCGCGCCGGGCGGGTCCGTCCGAGCCGTCGCGAGCGATCTGACCGCGGGCTCGGAGGTCCTTCCTGCCGGCGACGCGCTGACGCCCTCCACCGTTGCACTCGCCGCGGGCGCGGGAGCAGCAACCGTGCGAGTGCACCGCAGGCCGCGGGTCGCGGTCCTCGCGACGGGCGACGAGATCCGCGATGCCGGCGAGCCGCTGGGACCGGCCGGGATACCGGATGCGAATCGCCCCGGGCTGCTCGCCCAGGTCACGGCCGCGGGCAGCGAGCCGATCGATCTCGGGATCGCGGCCGATCGCGTCGACGACGTCTTCGCCCGGCTCGACGCCGCTCTTGTCCAGGACGTCGACGCGGTGATCGTTTCGGGCGGTGTGTCCGTCGGCCCGTACGACGTCGTGAAGTCGGCGTTCGAAGCCGTCGGCCGGGTCGAGCTGTGGCGTGTCGCGGTCCAGCCGGGCAAGCCGTTCGCGTTCGGGACCGCGGAACGCCGCGGGGACGGCGCACCCGTGCTGATGTTCGGCCTGCCCGGCAACCCCGTCTCGAGCCTGGTGACGTTCGAGCTCTTCGTCCGCCCGGCACTCCGCCGGCTCGCCGGCCACCACCGACTCCTCCGGCCGGTCGATCGAGCGGTCATCGACGAGCCGGTCTCGAAGAGCCATCGCCGCCGGGCGTTCCTCCGTGTCGTCGCCGACAGGGACGACGCGGGCCGCCCGGTCCGGGACGGCAGCGGCCGCGTCCGGACCAGGCTTGCCGGGGGGCAGGGAAGTCACGTCCTGTCGGCCCTCGCCACGGCCGACGCGCTCGCGGTGATCCCGGAGGCCGACGACCACCTGCCGGCCGGCCGCGAGGTCGAGCTGTGGTGGCTCGACCAGCCCTGAGCCGCACGTTCACTCCCTGAGCCCCACGTTGACTAACGGAGGACCGATGGATCGACCGCCCGGACCGCCCAGCAGCAAGCCCGCCCCGCGCGCCGAGCGCCGGCGGCTCAGCCACGTCGACCGGGCCGGGCGTCCGCGGATGGTCGACGTGTCGGCCAAGCCCGCCACGGCCCGCCGCGCGGTCGCCGAGGCCCTTGTGACCCTTTCGCCCGAGACGCTCAGCCTCGTGATCGACGGCGGCAACGAGAAGGGCGACGTCCTCGGCGTGGCCGAGCTGGCCGGAGTCATGGGCGGCAAGCGGACGAGCGAGCTCATCCCGCTCTGCCACCCACTCCCGCTCACCGACCTCGTCGTCTCGGTCACGCCGGACCGTGCCGCGGGCGGCCTGCGAATCCGGGCCGAGGCCGCGACGACCGGCCCCACCGGGGTCGAGATGGAGGCGCTGACCGCGGCGTCCGTGGCGGCGCTCACGGTCTACGATATGGTCAAGGGGGTGGAGCGCGGCATCGAGATTCGCTCCATCCATCTCGTTTCGAAGACCGGCGGCAGGAGCGGGGAGTGGCACCGCGAAGATGCCGGCGGCGGAGGCCGTCCGGCTGCCCGCGGCCCTCGGACGGCCGGCAGGATCGGCGGAGGACGGAGGAAGAGCTGACGGTGTCCCGACAGCCCGGAGGCCCGCCGGCCACCCGGACCGCCATCGTCATCACGGCCAGCGACCGGAGCGCGGCAGGCGAGCGCGAGGACACCAGCGGCCGGGCTGTCGCGGACCGCCTCGAGGCGCTCGGCTACCAGGTCGAGCGGATGGTCGTCCCCGATGACCGGCTCCGGATCGAGGCCACGCTCGTCGCCGCGGCGACCCGACACCGGCTCGTCCTCACGACCGGTGGGACCGGGCTGACGCCGCGCGACGTCACGCCCCAGGCGACCCTCGCGGTGGTCGACTACGAGGTCCCTGGACTCGCCGAGGCGATGCGGGCCGAAGGGCGCCGGAGCACGCCGATGGCCGCGCTCAGCCGGGGAGTGGTGGGGGTCCGAGGCGGCAGCCTCATCGCGAACCTGCCCGGCAGTCCGAACGGCGCGCTCGAGTCGCTCGAGGCCCTCGTTCCGGTCCTCGACCACGCGCTCGAAACGCTGGCCGGGCCCTTCGACCACGCGGCCGCCCGGGGTCGGGCGGATTTGCCGCCTGGCGAGCCGGTCGGGAACGCGCCACCGCGCCGGCCGCAGGACGTCCGTTGATGTTCGAGCCGTTCGCCGCGGTCCCCGGATACCCCCTCGTCTTCCCGGTGTTCTACGGCGCTCTCGCGATCTTCGTCCTCGTCATGGCTCGCCACCTGCGGGTCTTCGCGGCGGCCCGGGCCGAGGGTCCGAGTCCGTTCTCGAACATCCCGGCTCGCCTCGTCGGGCTCATCGAGTACGCGTTCGTCCAGACGAAGATGTTCAAGGACCTTCGGGCCGGGGTCATGCATGCCGGGATCTTCTGGGGATTCGTGCTGCTGACGATCGGCACGGTGAACGTCGTTACAGGCGGGATCGTCGAGACCGTCCTTTCGGCCCCGTTCCACGGCGCCCTGTGGGCGGCCGTCAGCGCGATGCAGAACGTCGTCGCGGTGATCGTCCTCGTGTCGATCGTGTGGGCCTTCTGGCGCCGGCTCGTCACGAAGCCGCGCCGGCTCACGTACAACCGCGACGCCCTGCTGATCCTCGGGATGATCGGCGGCGTCGTCGCCACGGAGCTCGTCGCCGAAGCCCTCGAGTTCGCGGTCCACGGCAATCAGCCGGGGGCGTTCGTGTCGGCGGCGCTCGCGGGTCCGCTGCGGGCCATCGACGCGGGCTCGCTCGAAGTCGCCTTCGCGGCCGCGTGGTGGGCCCACATCCTCCTCGTCGCGGCGTTCCTCGTCTATCTCCCGTTCAGCAAGCATCTCCACATCGCGACGAGCTTCCCGAACATCTATTTCCGCAAGCTCGCCCCGCGCGGCGAGCTGCCCTCGATCGATCTCGAGGACGAGAAGGCGACGTTCGGGGTCAAGACCCTCGCCGATCTCGGCTGGAAGGACCTGCTCGACGGCTTCACCTGCACCGAGTGCGGCCGGTGCCAGGAGGCCTGCCCGGCGTGGAACACCGGCAAGCCGCTCAATCCGAAGACGTTCATCATGGGCATCCGCGAAATGTCGGTCGAGGCGGAGCACGGGCTCAACCTCATCCCGAACTCGCCGCTCGTCCGCGACACGTACGGCCTCGACGACCGGCTCGCGGCGACGGCCGTCGCAAAGCCGATCGTCGACGACGCAATCCCGTACGAGGCGGTTTGGGACTGCGTGACCTGCGGCGCGTGCGTCGAAGCGTGCCCGGTGCTCATCGAGCACGTCGACAAGATCGTGGGACTGCGCCGGAATCTGGTCCTCGAGGACTCGCGCTTCCCGCAGGAGCTGACCGCGGCCTTCCGGAACATGGAGGGCCAGGCGAACCCGTGGGGCCAGCCGCCGGCCGCCCGGACGGACTGGACGAAGGGCCTGCCGTTCGAGGTCCCGACGGTCGCGTCGCTCGCTGCGGAGGGCCGGCTCGACCAGGTCGAGGTCCTCTACTGGGTCGGCTGCGCGGCCGCGTTCGACGAGCGGAACAGGAAGGTCGCCCGCTCCTTCGCGACGTGCCTGAACGCCGCCGGCGTGCGATTCGCGATCCTCGGCCAGGAGGAGTCGTGCACAGGCGACCCGGCCCGGCGCATGGGCAACGAGTACGTCTGGCAGATCCTCGCGAGCGGCAACGTCGAGACGTTGAACCGATACGCGATGGGGGGGCGGACGATCGTCACGGCCTGCCCGCATTGCTTCAACACGATCGGCAACGAGTACGGCCAGCTCGGCGGACGGTTCCGGGTGGTCCACCACTCGGTGTTCCTCCAGGGGCTGCTCCGCGACGGACGGTTGCGGGTCGCCGACGACGGCGCGGCCGGCTCTGTCACGTTCCACGACTCGTGCTACATGGCCCGCTACAACGGCGTGATCGCCGCGCCGCGCGACGTGCTCGGCGCGGTGCCTGGTCTCGAGCTGCGCGAGATGGAGAAGTCCGGCAAGTCGACGTTCTGCTGCGGCGCGGGCGGCGGCCGGATGTGGATGGAGGAGACTCGCGGCACGCGGATCAACGCGGAGCGGACGCGTCAGGCGCTCGAGACGGGCGCCTCGACCGTTGCGACCAGCTGCCCGTTCTGCATGGTGATGATGAAGGACGGCCTCGCCGACGCCGCCGCGGGGTCGGTCACCGCGCGTGACATCGCGGAGGTGTTGGCCGGCTCCTTGGCAGCGACTCAGCCAGGTGGCCGGCACCTACCGGTGATCCAGTAGCCGCCCGACAACCGCCGGTAGAGGGCCGCGCTGTTCAATGCTGCTGGAATGACATCCGAACGAAGTCTCGATCGGTCGCTGGGTCGCCTGGCAGGCAACGCGGGCGCGACGATCCGCCAAGTCCGACACCGGCGTCGGTGGACCATCCGCGACCTCGCCCAACGCGCCGGGCTGTCGCCCTCGATGGTCGCGTGGACTGAGACCGGCAACCCGGCAGGTCTCGCGACGTACATTCGCCTCACCGAGGCGCTCGATCTGCAGCTCGAGCTCCAGGTTGTCGATCCACGGGCACGAGGGCGAACCGGACGGCCCGAGGACCCGGTGCACGCTGCGATGGGCGAGCTCGAGGCGAGGAACCTCTCGGCCCACGGCTTCAGGATCGCCCTCGACGAGCCCTTCCAGCACTACCAGTTCGCCGGTCGAGCTGATCTACTCGCCTACGACCTGGACCGACGGGCCCTGCTGCATATCGAGAACCGCACGCGATTTCCGAACATTCAGGACGCGTTCGGGAGCTACAACGCGAAGCGGAGCTATCTGCCCGCCGCGCTTGCCCAGCCGCTCGGCCTCCAACACGGCTGGGATGTCGTGACGCACGCTATCGCCGCCCTTTGGTCAGCCGAAGTGCTTCACATCCTGCGCCTCCGCCGCGCCAGCTTCGAGGCCGTCTGCCCGAATCCCGCTGACGACTTCGAGGCGTGGTGGTCGGGCTCGGTGCCGCGGCCATCCAGCCCGACGAGCACGCTGGTTGTTCTCGACCCGGCCGGGAGGGTGGGCCGGCGAGTCGCGTATGTGGGCCTTGCCGCCACAGCACACGTCCGCCCTCGATATCGCGGCTATGCAGATGCGGTCGAACGGCAGCTGTAACCCGTCAGTGCAGAGTTCCAGCTACATCGGACGGCAGGGCCGGGTCACGCTCGGCGATGGCCCCAAAAGGCCGTGGCCGGAGGCGACTCTCCAGCACACTTGGAGAACCGGCGCGATCGATCCGCAGCCAGGCCGCGAGCCTGGTGATTTACGGCCGACCTGTCCAACGTGCCTGGAAACTCGGCCTTGGACCAGCCCACGGTCAGCCCGGGAGCCGCTTCCCGCAGGTGATGCAGTTGCGGTCCGTCCAGAGGTTGCCCATTCCGCAATGAGGGCACCGCTTCTCGCCTTCGGTCGACACCCCGAAGGGGCTCTCGGCGGTCGCCTCCGCCTCGCGCCGCTCCTTCAGGATCATGGCCAGCCCCGCGAGAAGCCCCACCGTCGCCGCCGCGAAAAGCAGGAAAATCTGCGCTTCGTATTCCATGACCGCCAGCCCTCGGCGGCTCCAGCCGAGGCCCCTCGGCATCGCACTCGCCGCCCGGTGACAAACAGTACGGGTCCCGGTCGCCGACGGCAATCGCCCGGTCGTAACGGGGGGTCACACTGGGCCGTGTCGGTCTGGGGCAGACCGGGGTAGTACGAACTCCGGACGATCGCGGTGTCAGGAGTCATCGGGATCCGCGGAGCCCCGATGTACGATCGGCACCGTTGACGACCCAGACGAGCGCCCCCACGTACCGCCTGACCGAAGAGCAGCAGATGCTCCGCGACGCCGTCCGCGTCCTCGCCGACGAGCGGATCGGGCCGCGGGCCGCGGAGATCGACCGGACCGGCGAGTTCCCGCTGGACGTCAAGGACCTGCTCGCCTCCCATGACATCCTCGCCCTGCCGTTCCCGGCCGAGTACGGCGGGATCGGCGGGGAGCTGCTCAGCGTCTGCCTGGCGATCGAGCAGATCAGCCGGGCATGCGCCACCAGCGCCCTGATCCTCGCCGTCCAGGAGCTCGGCGCGCTGCCGATCCTCCTCGCCGGGACTGACGAGCAGAAGCGGCGCTGGCTGCCGGACCTCGCCGCTGGCAAGACGCTGATCGCCTTCGCTTTGACGGAGGCGGAGGCCGGCTCCGATGCCGCCGCCGCGAGGACGACCGCACGACCCGACGGCGACAGCTACGTCATCGACGGGTCGAAGCGGTTCATCAGCCACGGCAGCGTCGCCGACCTCGTCACGGTCTTCGCCGTCACCGAGGAGGGCGCGGAGGTCCAGCGTCACAAGCGCCTGTCGTGCTTCGTGGTCGAGACCTCGAGCCCCGGCTTCGCCGTGGCCCGGCTCGAGCACAAGATGGGCATCCGCGGGAGCCCGACTGCTGAGCTGACGTTCAGCCAGGTCCGCGTTCCGGCGGCGAACCGCCTCGGGGCTCCGGGCGATGGATTCGCGATCGCGATGCGGACGCTCGATCGAAGCCGCCCGGGGATCGCCGCCCAGGCCGTCGGCCTCGCCCAGGGCGCACTCGAGGTCGCGGCCCGCTACGCCCGCGAACGGAAGCAGTTCGGCCGGCCGATCGGGGAGCTCCAGATGATCCAGGCGATGCTCGCCGACATGGACGCCCAGACAGAGGCCGCCCGCCAGCTCCTGTACAAGGCATGCGTCGAGATCGAGGCCGGGTCGGCCGAGGCGGCCCGCTGGTCGGCGATGTGTAAACTCGTCGCCGGTGACACCGCCATGCGGGTGACCACCGACGCCGTGCAGGTCCTGGGCGGGTACGGCTACATCGACGAATTCCCCGTCGAGCGGATGATGCGCGACGCGAAGATCACCCAGCTCTACGAGGGAACGCAGCAGATCCAGCGCCTCGTGATCGCCCGCGCCCTCCTCGGGCGCAGCTGACGCCGGCGTCGTCGGACGCCCGGCCAGGAGGTTCGCCGCTCGTGCGCATCGCCGTCCTCGTCAAACCGGTCCCCGACACCGCCTCCGGCGGCGAGCGCCTGCGGCCCGACGGGCGGCTCGATCGGGCGGCCGTCCCGGCCGTCGTCAACGCGAACGACGAGTACGCCCTCGAGGCCGCGCTCAAGCTCGTCGAAGCCCATGGGGGCGAGGTGACGCTCGTCTCGATGGCCCCTCCGTCCGCCCCGGAGACGCTCCGCAAGGCGCTCGCGATGGGCGCCCACCGGGGCGTCCACGTGACCGATCCGGCGCTGGAGGGATCGGACACGCTGTCGACCGTCCGGGTCCTCGCGGCTGCGCTCAAGGACGTCGAATACGACCTGTTGCTCGCCGGCGCCGACACGTCCGACGGCGGCGCCGGGGTCGTGCCGGCGGGGATCGCCGCGCTGCTCCGTCTGCCCTACCTGTCCTACGCCGCGAAGATCGAGCCTGACCCGGCCGCGGGCACCGTCCGCGTCCGGCGGATCAGCCCGACCGGCTACGACGTCCTCGAGTCGCCGTTGCCCGCGCTCGTCGTGTGCACCCAGGCGCTCGGCGAGCCGCGCTATCCGTCGCTCAAGGGAATCATGGCGGCGAGGTCGAAGGAGATCGCCACGAAGTCCCTGGGCGACGTTCCGGTCGAGGTCGCCGAGGGCGAGGTGGGCGGGGCGGACGCGACGACGAAGGTCATCGACTCCGAGGCGCCGCCCGCTCGGGGCGCCGCCCGGGTGATCCGCGAGCCCGCGCCCGAGGCGGCGAAGCAGCTTGTCGCGTTCCTCGTCGAGCGGAGGATCGTCTGATGGGCGCTCTGTGGGTCGTCGGCGAGCCGACCGCCGAAGGAGGACTGGCCCGGATCAGCGCCGAGGTCGGAACGCTCGCCCGCGGTCTCGGGGAGGGGTCGGGGCGGGACGTCGTCGGGGTCGTCGTCGCCGGCGAGCCGAACGCTGCGGCGAAGGAGCTGGCGGCGTACCTGCCGCGGGTCCTCGCGATCACCGAACCGGCGGCCGCGGACCACGCCTGGGCGACGGTTGCCGCCGAACGCGTCGCCGCCCTCGCCCGTGAAAGCGAGCCTGACTACATCGTCACCGGCGCCGGTCCTGATGGCCGCGACCTCGCCGGGGTCCTTTCGGCGCTTCTCGGCTGGGGCGTCCTGACGAACGCGACCGGGGTCGAGTGGAACGACGGTCCGGTCGTCCGGATGAGCGTCTTCGGGGGCAAGCTCACGACGAGGAGCGGCTTCACCGGCGAGCACGGGATCATCACCGTTCGGCCGAACGTCGTGGACGCCGAGCGGGCAGCGCAGAAGGGGACAGTCGAAGCCGCAGAGGCGCCCGGCGAGCGGGTCTTGCCCGCGGTCCGTGTCGTCGAGCAGGTCGTGGAGGCCGGCGCCGCGGCGCCGATCGAGGAGGCGAAGGTCATCGTCGCCGGCGGGCGCGGGCTCGGCGGCGCAGACGGATTCAAGCTCGTCGAGGAGCTGGCGGACGCGCTCGGCGGAGCGGTGGGCGCGACGCGGGCCGCCGTCGACGCGGGATGGATCAACTACAGCCAGCAGATCGGCCAGACCGGCAAGATCGTCAAGCCGCAGCTCTACCTCGCGCTCGGGATCTCCGGCGCGATCCAGCACAAGGTCGGCATGCAGACCGCCGAGACGATCGTCGCGGTGAACCGCGATCCCGACGCCCCTATCGCCGAGTACGCTGACATGGTCGTCGTCGGCGACCTGTTCGAGGTCGTTCCCGCCATGCTCAGCGAGCTCAAGGCCCGGACTGGTTGACCCGGATGCGAGGAACGGCGTGATCCAGCTGGCCGAGCTGCTCGCCATTGCCGCGTCCGTTGCGCTGGTGCTGGCGATCGTCATCGTCGTCCGGCGTGGCGCGAGGCTCATCGCCGACACGCGCGACACGGAGCGGTTCAAGCGCCGCGTCGCGGACCTTGCGACGCGGGTCGACCAGTCGCTCGAGGGCGTCGCCGGCCGGATCGATGCCGTCCGCCGGCACACGACCGGGGCCGAGGACATCGGCGAGAACATCGCGGCCGCCCGCGAGGCGGTCGCCCGCTACGAGACCGAGGCCCGGGCGCTCCGCGGTCCGGCCGGTGCGCACGAGATCCGCGACGCGATCGTCGGGGAGCTGGGGCGGGCGGCCCGGGCCCTCGAGATGGCGGACCACGGCTGCGCGATCCTCACGTCGGCCCGGATCGGCAGCCGCGAGCTCGAGGCGCAAACCTCGATCAAGCGGGGCTACCTCAACGTCCTTCACGCCCGCGAGGCGATCGCCCGGCACGCGGCCCGGACGACGGCTCTCGGCAAGCGCGAGACGGGCGGCCTGTTCGAGCGGCGCGCCTGACGCGGCTCGAGGGGCAGTGTTTCGCTCAGCAACTCCTACGGCGGCCGGGAGCACACTCAGGGCCTGTAGCCGACGAATCAGTCGCTGGGCGAGTGGATCATCGAGGGACGCGCGTTCCCGCGCCGTTCCTGCGCTGCAGCGTTCCCTCAGCGAAACACGCCTTGGCGGCCGGGGTCTTGCCCCTCCCACATCTTGTGGTAATCTGCGCACGCACCACAAGGGATAGTGGTTCGGAGACAGGAGAGCGATGCGCTGCCCCCAGTGCGGCGGACCCGACACGCGGGTCGTCGACTCGCGCGACCTCGATGACGCGGCGACGATCCGCCGCCGCCGTGAGTGTGGATCCTGCTCGGCCCGGTTCACGACCTATGAGCGGGTCGAGGCCGCCCGCCTCGTCGTCGCGAAGCGCGACGGGACCCGCCAGGAGTTCGACCGCGACAAGCTCGCGTCCGGCCTCCGCAAGGCGCTGACCCGCCGGCCAGTCGCGGACGGTGCGGCCGAGCAGGCCGCCGACGAGATCGAGGCGGAGCTCCGCGCGTCCGGCCTGAGCGAAGTGCCGTCCGCGCGGGTCGGAACTCTCGCGATGGAGAAGCTGCGGGCGATGGACCAGATCGCGTACATCCGGTTCGCCAGCGTCCACGAGAGCTTCGAGGGCCTCGAGGACCTCAAGCGCGAGGTCGACACGCTGTTCAACGAGCGCCGGCCGGGAACGACCGGGGCCTGATCGCGCATGATGGCGGCGTGAGCGTCCTTTCCGACCGGGACATCCGGGCTGCGATCGAGGCGGGCGACGTCCGGATCGAGCCCTACGACCCGAAAGACCTCCAGCCGTCGTCGGTCGACCTCCATCTCGACCGGAGCTTCCGCGTCTTCCGGAACAACCGCTACCCGTACATCGACGTCCGTGCGCCGCAGCCGGACCTGACCGAGCTCCTGACGATCGCCGACGACGAGCCGTTCGTCCTCCATCCCGGCGAGTTCGTGCTCGGCCAGACGCTCGAGTGGGTCGAGCTGCCGGCCGATCTCGTCGCCCGCTTAGAGGGCAAAAGCTCCCTCGGTCGGCTCGGGCTCCTCATTCACTCCACGGCGGGCTACGTCGATCCCGGTTGGAAGGGCAACCTGACGCTCGAGCTGTCGAACGTCGCGAACCTGCCGATCGCCCTGTACCACGGGATGAAGATCGGCCAGATCTCGTTCTTCAGGATGAGCTCGCCGGTCGATCGGCCGTATGGGTCGCCGGAGCTCGGTTCGAAGTACCAGGGACAGTCCGAACCGACGGCGTCCGCGTTCCACCGCGACTTCGAGAACGGCCGCTCGGCCAAGCCGGCGACGCCCGCGAAGAAGGCACCCGAGGCCGAACGACGGCGCTGAACGAGGCTGTCGACTGGTCGCGCGACCTGGGCGGTGGCTTCCGCGCGGCGCTCGTCCAGGCGGGCACCTTCCGGTCCGACGCGGGGGCATTGTTCGGGCCGGTCCCGCGGCTCCTCTGGGACCGCCTCGTCGAGGACGAGATCGACCACGAGCATCGACTGCTCCAGGCGCTGAACTGCCTGCTGATCGAGACCCCGGCCGGCCGCGTCCTCGTCGAGACGGGAATCGGCGGGCGGATCGACGAGAAGACGCGCTCGATGCGCCACGTCGAGGGGCCGTGGATCGTGCCCGCCCTCCGGACCGCCGGCTTCGACCCCGGCTCGGTCGACGTCGTCGCGATGAGCCACCTCCACTTCGACCACGCGGGCGGGCTCCTCGCCGCCGACGGCTCGCGCGCCTTCCCGCGAGCCCGGATCGTCGCCCAGAAGGCCGAGTGGGAGATCGCTCTCGGGTCGAACCCGAGGCTCGTTGCGTCGTACGTCCAGCCGGAGCTCCAGCTCGTCCGCGACTGGGGCGCGGAGGGCTGGGCCGACGGCGAGCGCGAGATCCTGCCGGGCGTGTCGGTCGTCCCGACCGGCGGTCACTCGGCCGGTCACCAGGCGATCGTCATCCGGGGTGGGGGAGCGGGCGCCCGGACCGTCGCGTTCTTCGGCGACCTGTGCATGCGGCCGTGGAGCGCGAACCCGCGCTGGGTGACGGCGTTCGACGACTTTCCGCTCGATTCGGTCGAGGTCAAGGCGTCGCTCTTCGCCCGCGCCGCCGACGAGGGCTGGGTCGTCGTCCTCTCGCACGAGCCGTTCCGCCCGGTCGGGCGGCTTGTCCGCGACCGCGATCGCTTCCGCTACGAGCCGGAGTGAGCGAGCGGGTCCTCACGCAGCGCGACCTCAACCGGGCGCTCCTCGCGCGCCAGCTGCTCCTCGAGCGCGTGGACGAGCCGATCCCGACGGTGCTCGAGCAGATCTGCGGGATCCAGAACCAGTACGCCCCGAACGCGTACATCCGCCTCTGGAGCAC